>NZ_JBITTJ010000002.1:0-637883 GCF_044541845.1 Streptomyces sp. NPDC085481 | reverse complement strand
CTGTTGAGTTCTCAAGGTGCGGACGCTTCCTTTGTACTCACCCTCGCGGGCTTTCCTCCGGGCGCTTCCTTCGTTTCCGACTCTATCAGATCTTTTCGATCCGATTTCCTCGGTGCTTTCCGGTCCCTTTCGCTTTCGCTCCGGGCCCTTCCGGCGTTTCCGACTCTATCAGATCCTTTCGGGCCTGATTCCCGGTCAGCGGGAGTTGTCTTCGCGGCTGTTGGGCCGTTCCGACGAGTGAGACTTTAGCGGATTCCCCGCCTCCGACGCTAATCGGGGGCTCGCGCTCAAACCTTCGAACGCAGATTCCTCATTTCGCAAAAACGCACGGAAAGCAATGACGGGACGACGAATCGACACCGTCAGGTGCTGAAGTGGTTCTTGCGGAATGGCTGTCCGGGGCCGACCGGAGTCGGTGCTCACGTCGGACAACCCGGAGAACACTACGGACGGGGGAAACCCGTGTCAACCCCGGGCCTGGTGCGTACTCTGTGCGTATGACTACGCATGCGCACACCACCCAGTGGTGGGCCGCCTGACCGGCGGCCCGTACTCACGCATGCAGACAACGGCCGCCGACTCGGCGGCCGTTCGCGTATCCCCCTCCGGGAGCCCGGCCGACGGGTCGGCGGCGTTCCGGAGAGAGGGAGGACGAACGCGATGAAGCGCATCTTCAGTGGGGTCAAGCCGACCGGGCATCTGACGCTGGGCAACTACCTCGGGGCCGTACGGCGGTGGGTCGAGGTGGACCAGCACCAGGCCGACGCCCTGTTCAGCGTGGTGGACCTGCACGCGCTGACCGTCGAGCACGATCCGGCCCGGGTGAGGCGGCTGAGCCGGCAGGCGGCGACGCTGCTGCTCGCGGCGGGGCTGGATCCCGAGCGGTGCACCGTCTTCGTCCAGAGTCATGTGGACGAGCACGCGCGGCTGTCCTACCTGCTCGAGTGCACGGCCACGGACGGCGAGCTGCGGCGGATGATCCAGTACCGGGAGAAGAGCGTCCGGGCACGGGAGGCCGGGCAGAGCGTGCGGCTGTCGCTGCTGACGTATCCGGTGCTGATGGCGGCGGACATCCTCGCGTACGGGACCGACGAGGTGCCGGTGGGGGACGACCAGACCCAGCACGTCGAGCTGACGCGGGATCTCGCGGTGCGGTTCAACCAGCGGTACGGGCACGTCTTCACCGTGCCGAAGGCGACGCATCCTGTGGTGGCGGCGCGGGTCATGGACCTGCAGGACCCGAGGTCGATGATGGGGAAGTCGCACGAGAACGGGGCGGGGATCGTCTATCTGCTCGACGACGCGGACGCGGTGCGGCGGAAGGTCATGCGGGCCGTGACGGACAGCGGGCGTGAGGTCGTGTACGACCGGGAGGCCAGTCCGGGGGTGGCGAACCTGCTCGATCTGCTTGCGGCGGCGACGGGTGGGAACCCGATCGAGCTTTCCGGTGTATACGAGTCGTACGGATCTTTGAAGAAGGACACGGCGGAGGCGGTCGTCGAGCTGCTGCGGCCGGTGCGGGAGCGGCATGCCGCGCTCGCGGCGGACCAGGGGTATGTCGACGGGGTCCTGCGGAAGGGGGCCGAGCGGGCGCGGGGGATGGCGCGGCCGGTGGTCGACCGGGCCTATCGGGCGATCGGGCTGCTGCCGGCCGTGTGACGGAAGGCGTTGCGGTAGTCGCGCGGGCTGGTGGCGAGGTGCGAGGCGAAGTGCTGGCGCATCGTGACCTCGCTGCCGAACCCCGCGCGGCGGGCCACTTCGGGGAGGGGGTGATCGGTGAGTTCGAGGAGTTTCTGGGCGGCGGCGACGCGCTGGGTGATGAGCCAGTGGAGGGGGGTGGTGCCGGTGGTGGCCTGGAAGTGGCGGGCGAAGGAGCGTGGGGACATCCCGACGTGGGCGGCCAGGCTCGCGATGGTGTGGGGCTGGTCGATGTGGGCGAGGGCGTGGGCGCGGACGGCGGCCAGGGCGTCGGCGTCGCGGTCGGCGCGCGGCGTGGGGTGTTCGATGAACTGGGCCTGGGTGCCGGTGCGGAAGGGGGCGGTGACCATGGAGCGGGCGATGGTGGCGGCGACCTCGGCGCCGTGGGCGGTGCGGACGAGGTGGAGGCACAGGTCGATACCGGCGGCGGTGCCGGCCGAGGTCCAGATACCCGTGTCCTCGACGAACAGCGCCTCGGGCTCGACGCTGACCTTCGGGTGGCGGTCGGCGAGGGTCTGAGCCAGGTACCAGTGGGTGACCGCGCGGCGGCCGTCGAGAAGGCCGGCGCGGGCGAGGACGAAGGCGCCCGCGCACAGGGAGGCAACGGGAACGCCGGCGGTGTGGGCGCGGCGCAGTGCGTCGAGGACGGGTTCGGGGAAGTCGGCGGCGGGGTCCTCGATGCCGGGGACGACGGCGAGGTCCGTGGGGCCGAGGTCGTCGAGCCAGTCGATCGGTCGGTCGGGGGTGAGGCTGAGGCCGCCGCGGAGGGGCACGGGGGTGGCCGGGTCGGCGGCGGCACGGTGGAGCGCGAAGGGAGGGACGCCGCGGCGGCGTCGGTCGGTGCCCCAGACCTCGGTGATCACGGAGACGCCGAAGGCGCGGATGCCGGGGAAGGCGATGAGGGCGATGCGCTGCGGCGACATGGCTGGCAGTAAACCATCGATCGCTGGCTTTTCCACCCCTGGGGCGGCGGACCGTCAGGTTGCAGGATCGTGGGCATGGAGATCAACGAGAACGCGGCGCTGGTGGTCATCGACGTACAGAAGGGGTTCGAGGAGGAGTTCTGGGGGCGGCGGGACAACCCGGGGGCCGAGGGGAACATCGCGGCCCTGATCGATCGGTGGCAGGAGACGGGGCGGCCGGTCGTGTTCGTGCGGCACGACTCGGTGGAGGGTTCGCGGTCGCCGCTGCGGACCGGGCACGTGGGCAACGAGTTCAAGGACTTCGTCGAGGAGCGGCGGGGGAAGGGGGCGGGGCCGGAGCTGCTGGTCACGAAGAGCGTGAACTCGGCGTTCTACGGGGAGCCGGACCTGGACGCCTGGCTGAAGGGGTCGGGCATCGGGCAGATCGTGATCGTCGGGATCCAGACGAACATGTGCAACGAGACGACCGCGCGGATGGGCGGCAACCTCGGGTACGACGTGGTGTTCCCGCTGGATGCGATGCACACCTTCGACCTGGCCGGGCCGTTCGGGTGGACGCAGACGGCGGAGGAGCTGACCCGGGCGACGGCGGTGTCGCTGCACGGTGGGCGGTTCGCCCGGGTCGTGAGCACGGAGGACGTGCTGGAGGGCGCGGCCACGCGCTAGGTTTCTCAGCCGTTACCGGAGGCGAGCTCGCGGCTGCGGTCGCGGGCGGCCTCCAGGGCGGCGATCAGGGCGGCCCGTACGCCGTGGTTCTCCAGCTCGCGGATGGCGCTGATGGTGGTGCCGGCCGGGGAGGTGACGGCCTCGCGGAGCTTGACCGGGTGTTCGCCGCTGTCGCGGAGCATGACGGCGGCGCCGATGGCGGCCTGGACGATCAGGTCGTGGGCCTGGGCGCGGGGCAGGCCGAGGAGGATGCCGGCGTCGGTCATGGCCTCGACGAGGTAGTAGAAGTAGGCCGGGCCGGAGCCGGAGAGTGCGGTGGCGGCGTCCTGCTGGGACTCGGGGACGCGCAGGGTCTTGCCGACGCCGCCGAAGATCTCCTCGGTGTGGGCGAGGTGCCCGGGGGTGGCGTGGCTGCCGGCGGAGATCACGGACATGCCCTCGTCGACGAGGACGGGGGTGTTGGGCATGACGCGCACGACGGGGGTGCCGGCGGCCAGGCGTTCCTCGATGAAGGCGGTGGGGATGCCGGCGGCGGCGCTGATGACCAGGCGGTCGGTGGCGACGTGCGGGGCGAGTTCGTCGAGGAGGCGGCCCATGTCCTGGGGCTTCACGGCGAGGATGAGGGTGTCGGCGCGCTTGGCGGCGTCGGCGTTGGTGACGGCCTCGACTCCGTAGCGGGCGTGGAGTTCTTCGGCGCGTTCGGTGCGGCGCGCGGTGACCAGGAGGTTGGCGGGGCGCCAGCCGGCGCGGATCATGCCACTGAGGAGCGCTTCACCGATCTTGCCGGTGCCGAGGACTGCGACGGTCTGGGTCATGGCTCTGTTCACCTCGCCGGAGGGGGTTACGTGCCGTCATCCTCGCACCGGCGGGCGGGGTGTGCGGCACGTGTCCGAGGGGCGGTCACGCGGTGCGGCGGCGGAGGGTCGCGGCGCCGAGGGCGAGGACGAGGACGGCGCAGCCGGCGACGACCAGGGCGTCGCGGACGAAGTCGGTGGTGACGTCGGTATGGCGCAGGACCTGGTTCATGCCGTCGACGGCGTACGACATGGGCAGGACGTCGGAGAGGGCTTCGAGTGCGGGGTTCATGCGGTCGCGCGGGGTGAACAGGCCGCAGAGCAGCAGCTGCGGGAAGATCACGGCCGGCATGAACTGGACGGCCTGGAACTCGGAGGCGGCGAAGGCGGAGACGAACAGGCCGAGGGCCGTGCCGAGCAGTGCGTCGAGCAGGGCGACCAGGAGCAGCAGCCAGGGGGAGCCGATGACGTCGAGGCCGAGGGCCCACAGGGCGAGGCCGGTGGCGAGGACGGACTGGACGACGGCGAGGAGGCCGAAGGCGAGGGCGTAGCCGGCGATGAGGTCGCCCTTGCCGAGGGGCATGGCGAGGAGGCGCTCCAGGGTGCCGGACGTGCGTTCGCGCAGGGTGGCGATGGAGGTCACCAGGAACATGGTGATCAGCGGGAAGATGCCGAGCAGCGAGGCGCCGATGCTGTCGAAGGTCTGCGGGCTGCCGTCGAAGACGTAGCGGAGCAGGAGCAGCATCAGGCACGGCACGAGCAGCATCAGGGCGATCGACCGCGGGTCGTGCCGGAGCTGACGCAGCACGCGGGCGGCGGTGGCGAGGGTGCGGGCGCTGCTCATGGGCGGGACTCCTCGGCGGAGGCGGGGTCGGGATCGGGGGCGGCCGGGGGAGAGACGGGGTCGGCGGGGGCTGGGACCGGGCCGACGGCCGGGTCTGAGGCCGTGGCCGGGGCCGGGGTGGCGGCCGGGGCCGAGGCCGGAGTGGCGGCGGGGGCCGGGGCCTGGGTCGAGGCCGGGGCCGGGGCCGGGGTCGAGGTCGAGGCCGGGGCCGGGGTGGCGGCTGGGGCTGAAGCCAGGGCCAGGGTGGCGGCCGAGGCCGGGGTGGGGGCCGGGTCTGAGGCCGGGGTGGCGGCCGGGGCCGAGGCCGGGGTGGCGACCGGGGCCGGGGCCGGAGTGGCGGCCGAGGCCGGGGTGGCGGCTGGGTCGGCGGCGGCGTTGGCTCGGGCTGTTGCGGCGTCCACCAGGTGGAGGAAGGCTTCTTCGACGGTGGCCGTGTCGCTGCGGCGGCGGAGGGCTTCGGGGGTGTCGTCGGCGAGGAGTTCGCCCTCGCGGAGCAGGAGCAGGCTGTGGCAGCGCTCGGCCTCGTCCATGACGTGCGAGGAGACCAGGAGCGTGGTGCCGCGGTCGGCCGCGATGCGGTGGAACAGGTCCCACAGGTCGCGGCGGAGTACGGGGTCGAGGCCGACGGTCGGTTCGTCGAGGACCAGGAGCTCGGGGGTGCCGAGCAGGGCGACGGCGAGCGAGGCCCGGCTGCGCTGGCCGCCGGAGAGCCGGCCCGCGAGGGCGTCGGCGTGCGAGGCGAGGTCGACGTCGGCGACGGCCTGGTCGACCAGGGCGTGGCGCTCGGCGCGGTGCGCGCGGCCGGGGAGGAGCACGGCGGCGAAGTAGTCGAGGTTCTGGCGGACGGTGAGGTCGTCGTAGACGGACGGAGCCTGGGTGACGTAGCCGATGCGGGGGCGCAGGGCCGGGTCGCCGGCGGGGCGGCCGAGGACGTCGAGGGTGCCGGTGACCTTGGCCTGGGTGCCGACGATCGCGCGCATGAGGGT
This sequence comes from Streptomyces sp. NPDC085481, assembly GCF_044541845.1. NCBI lineage: Bacteria > Bacillati > Actinomycetota > Actinomycetes > Kitasatosporales > Streptomycetaceae > Streptomyces > Streptomyces sp. NPDC085481. The sequence continues at coordinate 631,972 of NZ_JBITTJ010000002.1, read as the reverse complement.
GGTCTTGCCGCAGCCGGAGGGACCGAGGAGGCCGGTGATCCGGCCGGGCGGGACCGTGAAGTCGAGGCCGCGCAGGACGGTGCGGTCGCCGCGTACGACGGTGAGGCCCGCCGCGACGATCGCGCCGGCGGGGGCGGCGCCACCGGTTTTATTCACCATGTGATGAATAATGGGCCTGGGGGTGCCCGGGCGTCAAGGATGCGGTGATGGTTGCGGTGCGGTGCGGTGACTGCGCGCCGGCGTTCAGCCGCGCTTCTTCTTGCGGGTCGACGGGTTGCCCGTACGGTTCGAGCGGCGCTTGTCGTACCGGGCGCGGGCCGTCTCGTACTCCGCGCGGTGGAGCTTCTCGCCGGGGGCCTCGGTGAAGGAGCGGCAGAAGTAGGCGAGGAGCACACCGATGAAGCCGATGGCCTTGACGCTGCGCAGGGCGTCCTCGCGGGCCTGGTCGGCCGGGCGGCGGGAGAAGCCCTCCCAGGTCTTGCGGAAGGCGATGGCGCTGCAGATCGCGAACATCACGACGACGAGCGTGTTGACGAAGCCGCCGACCTCCGCGATCTCCAGGCCCTGGTACCCGAAGCGCAGGACGAAGCCGCCCGCGACGGCGGCCGCGAGCGAACCGGCGGCGACGGCGACGCGGCGCAGGGCGTAGTTGCCGCTGTGCTCGAGCCAGGTCGTGCCGAAGAAGCGGATCTCCTCGGGCTGCGGTCCGGCCGGAGTGGCAGGGGTGGCCGGAGTGGCGGGGGTGCGGTTCTCGTCGCTCACAGGGTCGATTATCCCCGGTGGCGACGAAAACCGGTCGGCCCCCGCGGCCGGGCCAACCGCGACAGTCGGCCAGCCGCGACAGCCGGTCAGCCGCAGCGGCGGGTCACGTAGCCGTCGGTGCCCGTGCGCACGTACGCGTCGGAGACGTACTCGCCCGGCGCGATGTTGTCCCAGATGTTGGTGGTGCCGTACGGGCCGGTGACCCAGGTGCCCGGCGCCTGGCAGTAGATCGCCACCGTCGTGCCGGCGTTGAGCGCGCGGACGATCGGGTACTGGGTGCCCGGGCCCGAGCGGACGTTGAGCCGGACGCCCGGGGCGACCGGGTAGCGGGTCGTCGTCATGGATTCCTGCGTGCTCATTGCATGCTCCCCCGTTGACGCAAAGAAGTGTTCCGCCGAGCCTCACGCTCCGCGACGCGCAGGCTAGCAAGCCCCACCGGATTCGGCCGCACCATCGACTAGGCTCCGTGCGTCGCGCACGCGCGCGAAACTCGACGGGGAACCACACGGGGGTCGGCGATGCCGCCGTTGCGCAGTACCGGTGCCGACCGGGAAGCGGAAGAGCCCGAGTACGCGGGCGAGTACCGGCTGCAAGCCCGTCTCGGCTCCGGTGGCATGGGTGTGGTGCATCTGGCCAGATCGGCCTCGGGGCTGCGGCTCGCGGTCAAGGTGGTGCACGCGCAGTACGCGGCGGACCCCGAGTTCAGGGCCCGGTTCCGGCAGGAGGTCGCCGCCGCACGGCGGGTGAGCGGGGCGTTCACCGCGCCGGTCGTGGACGCCGATCCCGATGACGTACGCCCGTGGATGGCGACGCTCTACGTGCCGGGGCCCACGCTCGCCGACCAGGTGAAGCAGAGCGGGCCGCTGTCCCCCGCCGAACTGCGCCGGCTCACCGCCGGGCTCGCGGAGGCGCTGCGCGACATCCACCGGGCCGGGGTGGTGCACCGCGACCTCAAGCCGAGCAACGTCCTGCTGACGGACACCGGGCCGAAGGTGATCGACTTCGGGATCTCCCGGCCCGTCGACAGCGACCTGCACACGGAGACGGGGAAGCTGATCGGCTCGCCGCCGTTCATGGCGCCCGAGCAGTTCCAGCGGCCGAGGGAGGTCGGGCCCGCGGCGGACGTGTTCGCGCTGGGCTCCGTGCTCGTGCACGCGGCGACCGGGCACGGGCCGTTCGACTCCGACAGCCCGTACATCGTGGCGTACCAGGTCGTGCACGACGAGCCCGACCTGACGGGCGTCCCCGACGACCTCGCCCCGCTGGTGGCCCGCTGCCTCGCCAAGGAGCCGGCCGACCGGCCGACGCCCGCCGAGATCATGGCGGCGCTGCTGCCCCCTTCGTACGAGGCGGCCGCCTTCATACCCGCCCAGCGGCGGCCCCTGGCGCCGGCCGGGGCAACTCCGGCCGCTCCCGCGTGGGACGCCGAGACGCCCGTACGGGTCCCCGCTCCCCCGCGGCGCCCGCGCAGGAAGCTGCCGATCGCGCTCGGCGCGCTGCTCGCGCTCGCGGTGGGCGGCGGCGGCGCGCTCGCCCTGGGCCTCGGCCTCGGGGACGCGCCCCGGACACCGCGTCAGCCCGTCGAGGCGGCCGAGACCTTCAGCGGCTGGCAGACCGCGCTGAGGAAGGACGGCGACCCCGGCGCGCCGTCGTGCACCCATGCGGCGGGCGCCCTGTTCTGCTCCGGCCGCGGGATCGCCGCCGCCCGGCTCGACCCGGCCACCGGCAAGATCGCCTGGTCGCGCCCCGGCCCCGGGGACTCGGTCGGCCCGCAGGCGCCCGCGCCGCTCGGCGGCGGGCGGCTCGCCGCCGCCTCGGCGACCGGAGAGCTGCGGGCGTACGCGGCCGCCGACGGCGCCCCCGCCTGGCACCGCCCGGCCGCCGCACGCGCCGAGCGGGCCCACCCGGCCGGCGACACGCTGGTCCTCTCCAACGGCACCGCCACCCTGAGGGCCCTCGACGGGGCCGACGGGCGGGAGCTGTGGCACGGTCAGCCGGCCGGGCACACCTCGCCCGTGCTCGGGCCGTACGACCCGGCGACCGGCCTGCTCACCGTGTCCGAGACCCTCGCCGACGGCACGCACACCCGGGTCAGCGCCGTCCGGCCGCGCACCGGCGAGGTCGTCTGGCAGCAGCGGCTGAACGGCGTCCTCACCCCGGTGGGGACCGGTGACGGCGGGACGGTGGTCCTGCTCTCCACCGACCGGGCGGGGCGCGCGGACGCCCTGGTGCACTACGAACCGGCGCGCCAGGCGGTCCGGCGGGTGCCCCTGGAGTACCTGTTCAGCGAGCCCTACATCGCCGTGCGCGGGCACGTCGCCTACCTGCTGACGCCGACCGGGCGGCTGACCGCCGTGGACACCTCCGACGGGCGCGGGCGGGTGCTGTGGGAGCTGGAGACGGCCGCCGCGAACGTCTCCCCGCCGGTCGTCGACGAGGACGGCGGCCGGCTGTACCTGTCCTCGTCCGACGGGCGGCTGCTCGCCGTCGACACCCGGCGCGGCGCACTGCTCGGGCAGACCCCGCCGCGGCTGCGGGACGGGCGGCTCACCTACGCGCCGTCGGTGCCCGCCCCGGTCGTCGTCGGCGGGCGGGTCTTCGGGACGGCGCCGGACGGGTCGGTCTTCGCGGTGGACGCCGGGAATCCGGCGGGCTGGTGACCTGCGGCTGATGACACCGGGCCGGTGACACCGGGCTGATGACACCGGGTTGGTGACCTGCGGCTGATGGCACGCGCCTGGTGACCTGCTGCCCGTGAACGCGGAAAGGCGGGCCCTCAAGGCCCCGCCTTTCCTCACGTACGCGCTCGGCGTCAGCCCAGCTTCGAGACGTCCCGCACCGCGCCCTTGTCCGCGCTCGTCGCCATCGCGGCGTACGCGCGCAGGGCCGCCGAGACCTTGCGTTCACGGTTCTTCGGCGCGTACACGCCGCCCAGCGCCGCACGCCGGGCGGCGAGGGTGGCCTCGTCGACCAGGAGCTCGATCGAGCGGCTCGGGATGTCGATCCGGATCCGGTCGCCGTCCTCGACGAGCGCGATGGTGCCGCCCGAGGCCGCCTCCGGGGAGGCGTGGCCGATGGACAGGCCCGAGGTGCCGCCGGAGAAGCGGCCGTCCGTCACCAGCGCGCAGGTCTTGCCCAGGCCCCGGCCCTTGAGGAAGGAGGTCGGGTAGAGCATCTCCTGCATGCCGGGGCCGCCCTTGGGGCCCTCGTAGCGGATGACGACGACGTCGCCGTGCTTGACCTGCTTGTTGAGGATCTTCTCGACGGCCTCGTCCTGCGAGTCGCACACGACGGCCGGGCCCTCGAAGGTCCAGATCGACTCGTCGACGCCGGCCGTCTTCACCACGCAGCCGTCGACGGCGATGTTGCCGCGCAGCACGGCGAGGCCGCCGTCCTTGGAGTAGGCGTGGCCCGCGTCGCGGATGCAGCCGCCGGCCGCGTCCACGTCGAGGGTGTCCCAGCGCTCCGACTGGGAGAAGGCCTCCGCGGAGCGGACGCAGCCGGGGGCCGCGTGGAACAGCTCGACGGCCTCGTCGGAGGGCGAGCCGCCGCGCACGTCCCAGGCGTCCAGCCACTCCTTGATGGAGCGGGAGTGGACCGCGTGGACGTCCTCGTCGAGGAGCCCGGCGCGGTACAGCTCGCCCAGGATGGCGGGGATGCCGCCGGCCCGGTGCACGTCCTCCATGTAGTACGTGCCGCGCGGGGCGACGTTCGGGGCGACCTTGGCCAGGCAGGGCACACGGCGCGAGACGGCGTCCATGTCGCTCAGGCCGTAGTCGAGACCGGCCTCCTGGGCGGCGGCGAGCAGGTGCAGGATCGTGTTGGTGGAGCCGCCCATGGCGATGTCGAGGGCCATGGCGTTCTCGAAGGCGCCGCGGGTGGCGATGCTGCGCGGCAGGACGGAGGCGTCGTCCTCGTCGTAGTAGCGGCGGGTGAGGTCGACGACCGTGCGGGCGGCGTTCTCGTACAGCGCGCGCCGGGCGGTGTGGGTGGCGAGGACGGTGCCGTTGCCCGGCAGGGAGAGGCCGATGGCCTCGGTCAGGCAGTTCATCGAGTTGGCGGTGAACATGCCGGAACAGGACCCGCAGGTCGGACAGGCGTTCTCCTCGATGCGGAGGATGTCCTCGTCGGAGACGTTGTCGTTGACCGCCTCGGAGATGGCGTCGACCAGGTCGAGGGTGCGGACCGTGCCGTCGACGAGGGTCGCGCGGCCGGACTCCATCGGGCCGCCGGAGACGAAGACGGTCGGGATGTTGAGGCGCAGGGCGGCCATCAGCATGCCGGGGGTGATCTTGTCGCAGTTGGAGATGCAGATCAGGGCGTCGGCGCAGTGCGCCTCGACCATGTACTCCACGCTGTCGGCGATCAGGTCGCGCGACGGCAGGCTGTAGAGCATGCCGCCGTGGCCCATGGCGATGCCGTCGTCGACGGCGATGGTGTTGAACTCGCGGGCGATGCCGCCGGCGGCCGTGATGGCCTCGGAGACGATCCGGCCCACCGGCTGGAGGTGGGTGTGGCCGGGGACGAACTCCGTGAAGGAGTTCGCCACCGCGATGATCGGCTTCCGGCCGATGTCGGCGCCCGGTACACCGGAGGCGCGCATAAGGGCGCGTGCGCCCGCCATGTTGCGGCCGTGGGTGACAGTGCGGGACCTCAGCTCGGGCATCGTCGCTCGCTCCTCGTGATGGGTTTGTCTGCAGTCGAGCGTACGCTCCGACTCCAAGATCTGGACACACTGTCCGTATGGCGGACGGGGAGTTCAGCTTTCGGTCAGGGCTGGGTCAGATAGCGCTGGAGGGTCGGCGACACCTGGGCCACGATCTCCTCCGGGTCCGCCGAGGCCAGCGGCTCGACCTTGATCACGTACCGCAGGATCGCGATCCCGATCATGTGCGAGGCGGCCAGCTCCGCGCGGAACTTCGGCTCCGGTACGTCGAGGTCGGCGGCGATCCGTTCGAGCAGCCGCCGCAGCACGAAGCCGCGCAGCACCTTCGCCGCCGCCTCGTGCGTCAGCGCGGAGCGGACGATGGCCAGGAGCGGGGCGCGGGTCGCCGGGTTCTCCCACACGGAGATGAAGAAGCGGGCGAGCCGCTCGCCGATGGCGTCCCGGGGGCCGCCGACGATCAGCGGGATCGCGTTCGCCGGCTCGAAGGACACCTCGATCGCGGCGGCGAAGACCTCGTCCTTCGTACCGAAGTAGTGGTGCACGAGCGCGGGGTCGACCCCGGCGGCCTTGGCGATGCCGCGCACGGAGGTCTTGTCGTAGCCCCGCTCGGCGAACTGCGTCCGCGCCGCCTGGAGGATCCGCTCGCGCGCGCCGGGTCCGCCCTCGTCCGCGGCGGTACGGGAGGGGCGGCCGCGCCGCCGGGGGGCGGACGGCTCCTCGGCCGGGCCGGTCATGCGCCGGGCACCCGGGGCGAGCCCTTGACCACCGAAGAACCCGAGGAACCCGAGGAACCCGAGGAACCCGAAGAGCCGGCGGAGCCTGCGGAGCCCCGAGAACCCGGAGAGCCCGCGGGGCCCCGGGAGCCGGGTGCGGCCGTCGCCGAGGCGGCGGCCAGGTGGAGGCGCGTGAAGGCGAGGGCCTCGGCGAGGTCGGCCTCGCGTTCGGCGGAGGACATCGCCCGGCGGGTGTTGACCTCGATGACGACATGGCCGTCGAAGCCGCTGCGGGCCAGGCCCTCCAGGAGCTCGGCGCACGGCTGGGTGCCGCGGCCCGGCACGAGGTGCTCGTCCTTGGCGGAGCCGCGCCCGTCGGCGAGGTGCACATGGCCGAGGCGGTCGCCCATGCGGTCGACCATGGCGAGGGCGTCGGTGCGGGCGGTCGCGGTGTGCGAGAGGTCGACGGTGAAGTGCCGGTAGTCGTCCTTGGTGACGTCCCACTCGGGGGCGTACGCGAGCATCTCGCGGTCCTTGTACCGCCACGGGTACATGTTCTCGACGGCGAACCGGACGTCCGTCTCGTCGGCCATCCGCCAGATGCCGGTCACGAAGTCCCGCGCGTACTGGCGCTGCCAGCGGAACGGCGGGTGCACGACGACCGTCGAGGCGCCCAGCTTCTCGGCGGCCGCCTGGGCGCGCTGGAGCTTGACCCACGGGTCGGTGGACCAGACGCGCTGGGTGATCAGCAGACAGGGGGCGTGGACGGCGAGGATCGGCACCTGGTGGTAGTCGGAGAGCCGGCGCAGCGCCTCGATGTCCTGGCTGACCGGATCGGTCCACACCATGATCTCGACACCGTCGTAACCGAGGCGCGCGGCGACCTCGAAGGCCGTCGCCGTCGACTCCGGATACACCGAGGCCGTCGACAGGGCGACCTTCGCATCCGGGATGCGCACCACTGGTTCTGCCACGGAGACAGGGTACGGGGCGGGCCGGAGGACCGGGGCGTGGTTCCGGTCACCCCCCCGGCACGCCCGGCCCGCACGCCTACGGCAGGTGGTCCAGGCGCCGCAGGATGACGCCCTCCCGCAGCGCCCAGGGGCAGATCTCCAGCTCCTCGACGCCGAACAGGTCCATCGCCCCCTCCGCGACCAGAGCGCCCGCGAGGAGCTGGCCGGCGCGGCCCTCGGAGACACCGGGGAGGGCGGCCCGCTCGGCGACGGTCATGGCGGCGAGCCGCGGCACCCACTCCTCCAGGGACTTGCGGGTCAGGTTCCGCTGGACGTACAGGCCGAAGCCCGAGCCGGGGGCGCCGGCGATCCGCGCCAGCTGCTTGAAGGTCTTCGAGGTGGCGACGACGTGGTCGGGGCGGCCGAAGCGGCTGAACTCGCCGACCGTGCGGGCGATCTGCGCCCGCACATGGCGGCGCAGCGCCTTCACGTCGGCCTGCTCCGCCGGGTCCCCGGGCAGCCAGCCCGAGGTGAGCCGGCCCGCGCCGAGCGGCAGCGAGACGGCCGCGTCGGGCTCCTCGTCGATGCCGAAGGCGACCTCGAGCGAGCCGCCGCCGATGTCGAGCAGGAACAGCTTGCCGGCGGACCAGCCGAACCAGCGTCGGGCGGCCAGGAAGGTGAGCCGGGCCTCCTCCTCGCCGGTCAGGACCTGCAGGGCGATGCCGGTCTCCGCGTACACGCGGGCGAGGACCGCGTCGGCGTTGCTGGCCTCGCGCACCGCGGAGGTCGCGAACGGCAGCACCTCCTCGCAACCCTTGTCCTCGGCGGCCGCGAGGGCCTCGCGGACCGTCGCGATGAGTCGCTCGACCCCCGCGTCCGCAATGGCCCCGCGCTCGTCGAGGAGCTCCGCGAGCCGCAGCTCCGCCTTGTGGGAGTGGGCGGGGATGGGGCGGGCGCCGGGGTGGGCGTCCACCACCAGCAGGTGCACTGTGTTCGAACCGACGTCGAGGACTCCGAGTCTCATGGACGGAACGCTACTGCTCGCACCCGCATACGCTTGTCGTTGTGCCAAAGACGAAAAAGGCGAAGCCGGGCAAAGAGCATGCCGGTGCGAACGCCAGCGACAGCGACAGCGCCGCCAAGGCGGCCAGGACCGCGCACGCGGCCAAGGCCGTGAAGGTCGGCAGGAAGCGGGCCAAGGGCGAGGAGCCCGACGAGAAGGGCCTGGACTTCCCGCGCGCCTGGGTGGAGTTCGCCGACCCGGACGACGAGGAGCAGGTCTACCGCTGCGACCTGACCTGGCTCACCTCCCGCTGGACCTGCATCTTCGGCAACGGCTGCCAGGGCATCCAGGAGGGGCGGGCCGACGACGGCTGCTGCACGCTGGGCGCGCACTTCTCCGACGAGGACGACGAGAAGCGGGTCGCCGAGCACGTGGCCCGGCTCACGCCCGAGCTGTGGCAGTTCCACGACGTCGGCACGGAGACGGGCTGGGTGCAGCTCGACGAGGACGGCGACCGGCAGACCCGCCGCTGGGAGGGCTCCTGCATCTTCCAGAACCGTCCCGGCTTCGCGGGCGGCGCGGGCTGCTCGCTGCACATCCTGGCGATGAAGGACGGCCGGGAGCCGCTCGAGACCAAGCCGGACGTGTGCTGGCAGCTGCCGGTTCGGCGGACGTACGACTGGATCGACCGCCCGGACGACACCAAGGTCCTCCAGGTGTCGATCGGCGAGTACGACCGGCGCGGCTGGGGTCCCGGCGGCCACGACCTGCACTGGTACTGCACGACGGCGACCTCTGCGCACGTGGGCGGGGAGCCTGTCTACGTCTCGTACCGGCCCGAGCTCGTCGAGATGATGGGCAAGGGGGCGTACGACGTCCTGGTCGGCCTGTGCGAGGCCCGGCTCGCCTCGCAGCTGCCGCTGGTCGCGCCGCACCCTGCGGACCCGGCGTAACGAGTCCTGGCGGTGCCGCGCGTCGCCGGCCCGGCGTGATCGGCGAGACACCCCGCGGAAACTAGGGGCTCGGGGACTCCGGGCCCGGCGTGTCGGTGGCCGAGTCCGTGGGGGTGGGCTCGGTGGTCGGTTCCGTCGTCGGGGGCTCGGTGGTCGGCTCGGTCGTCGGGGGCCCGGTGGTCGGCACGCTCGTGGGCGGCTCCGTCGTCGGCTCGGTCGTCGGCGGCGGCGTCGTGGGCTCCGTCGTGGTGGTCGGCGGCGTCGCCCCGCGCCCGTCGATGCGGATCACCGCGCCCGAGGGGGCGACGCCGACCCGGGCGCTCCAGGTGCCGGCCGGCTCGCGGGAGCGGTCGACGGAGATCCGGACGGTGACCGACTCGCCCGGGCGGAGGGTGCCGGAGGCCTGGCTCACGTAGAGCCAGGGGGCGTCGGACCAGAGCGACCAGGCGGCGGGCGAGCCTCCCTCGTTGGTGAGGGTCAGCCAGGTCGTCGCGCCGCTGCCGTGCGCGGCGACGGTGATCCGGGCGGGCGCCGGCTGCCCGGGCAGCGTCGGGGTGGCGGGCGCGCCGGGGCTGATCACCTCGACGGAGACGTCCGGGGAGCGACTGCCGCGGGTGAAGCGGGGGTCGGGGGTGGTGCGGGCGTTGCCCGTGTTCTCGTAGCGGTCGTACGGACGGCCGTCGGCGTCCCCCTCCGAGCCGGTGCCCGGCTCGTCCGCCTCGCGGGCGCTGATCCGGGAGGCGTCGTGGGCGCCCTCCCCCACGACCGGGGTGCCGCGGTACGAGGCCCACAGCGCGAGCACCGGGGCGGCGACGACCGCGGCGACCACGGTGGTGGTGACGGCGCGGGCCCGCATCCGGTCGCGGCGGGCCGCGTGGTCCTTGGGGTCCACGGGGAAGCCGGTCGGGCCGAACCGGGGGGCGCCCGCCCGGGCGCGCGGGACGTGCAGCATCGCCACGTACGCGGCGGCGCGCGGCGCCTCCACCAGCGGCAGCCGGCCGGCCGGCGGGGCCGCGGCGCCAGGCCAGGGACCGCCCGCCCCCGCCCGCTCTGCGGCCCGGCGACAGCGCGGGCAGTCGTCGACGTGGCGCACCAGCTCGGCGCGCAGGGCGGCGGAGAGCAGCACCTGGTGGTCGCCGGTGAGCCGGGCGACGGTCGGACAGTCGCCGGTCTCGACGACGGCGAGCGCGGCGCGGGTCCGCTCGACCTCGCACTGCGCGACGGAGAGCAGCTCGCGGGCGGCGACCGGGTCGAGCGACAGCACGGCGGCGACCTCGCGGTGTCCGAGACCGTGCCGTACGGCCAGCTCCAGGGCCTCGCGCTGCTCCGGCGTGGTGCCGGCGGCCTCCGGCCAGGCGAGTGCGGCGAGCTCGGCGCGGCGGCGCTCGGCGGCCTCGGGCGAGACCCGCGGCGGCTCGGGGGCGGTGACGGCCGGCCGGCCGGTGTGGGCGCCGGGCCGCTTGCGCCGCTGCTCGCCGAGGCTGCGCAGGCAGGCCCAGCGGGCCAGCGCGTACAGCCAGGCGCGGCGGCCGCCCTCGTCGGAGGGGCAGCGGCCGTGCTGGCGCTCGGCGATGGCAAGGACGTCGCCGAGGACGGCGGTGGCCGTGTCGTGGTCGCAGAGCACCGAGAGGCAGTAGGTGAACAGGCCGTCCAGGTACTCCTCGTACCGGGCGGGGGGCCGCTGGCCCAGGGTGCGGGGGCCGCCGGTGGATCGGGTGGGTTGCTCCAGACTGCTCGTCACTGGGCGACCGTAGGCAAGAGGGTGGGGGGTCTTCTCACCCCTTGCCCACATTTAATCCGTACGGGTGAAGCTATCGCCCGAAGGGGGACACCAGGGTCGCCTGAAGGGGGCGCGAACCCGGTGCTCCGGCCGGTTCCTCAACGGCGGAACCCCGCTGTCGGTGGCGGCCTATACGGTGTCGCCCATGGCTGCCCGTACGAAATCCACCAAGGACCGTCCGTCCTACCGCTGCACCGAGTGCGGCTGGCAGACGGCCAAGTGGCTCGGCCGCTGCCCCGAGTGCCAGGCGTGGGGGACGGTCGAGGAGTACGGCGCCGCGCCCGCCGTGCGGACCACCGCCGCCGGACGGGTGTCCACCGCCGCGCTGCCGATCGCGCAGGTCGACGGCCGGCAGGCGACCGCCCGCACCACGGGCGTCGACGAGCTGGACCGGGTCCTCGGCGGGGGGCTCGTGCCCGGCGCTGTCGTGCTGCTCGCGGGCGAGCCGGGCGTCGGCAAGTCGACGCTGCTGCTCGACGTCGCCGCCAAGGCCGCGGGCGAGGAGCACCGCACGCTGTACGTGACGGGCGAGGAGTCCGCCAGCCAGGTCCGGCTGCGCGCCGACCGGATCAACGCGCTCAGCGACCACCTCTATCTGGCCGCCGAGACCGACCTGTCCGCCGTCCTCGGGCACCTGGACGCGGTGAAGCCCTCGCTGCTCGTCCTGGACTCGGTGCAGACCGTCGCCTCGCCCGAGATCGACGGCGCCCCGGGCGGGATGGCGCAGGTCCGCGAGGTCGCCGGGGCGCTGATCCGGGCCTCCAAGGAGCGGGGCATGTCCACGCTGCTCGTCGGCCATGTCACCAAGGACGGCGCCATCGCGGGCCCCCGGCTCCTTGAGCACCTGGTCGACGTGGTGCTGCACTTCGAGGGCGACCGGCACGCGCGGCTGCGCCTGGTCCGGGGCGTGAAGAACCGGTACGGGGCGACGGACGAGGTCGGTTGCTTCGAGCTGCACGACGAGGGCATCACCGGGCTCGCCGACCCCTCCGGGCTCTTCCTGACCCGCCGCGACACGGCCGTGCCCGGCACCTGTCTGACGGTGACCCTGGAGGGCCGCAGGCCACTGGTCGCCGAGGTCCAGGCGCTGACGGTGGACTCGCAGATCCCCTCGCCGCGCCGCACCACCTCCGGTCTGGAGACCTCCCGGGTCTCGATGATGCTGGCGGTCCTGGAGCAGCGCGGCCGGATCACCGCGCTGGGCAAGCGGGACATCTACAGCGCGACCGTCGGCGGGGTGAAGCTCTCCGAGCCGGCCGCCGACCTGGCCATCGCTCTCGCCCTCGCCTCAGCCGCCAGTGACACCCCGCTGCCGAAGAACCTGGTCGCGATCGGCGAGGTCGGCCTCGCGGGCGAGGTCCGCCGGGTGACCGGTGTGCAGCGCAGGCTCGCCGAGGCGCACCGGCTCGGGTTCACCCACGCGCTGGTTCCCGGCGACCCTGGCAGGGTCCCGCCGGGCATGAAGGTGACCGAGGTCGCGGACATGGGCGACGCCCTGCGGGTCCTGCCGCGGGGCCGCCGGGCCCCGGCACCTCAGGAGGCGGAGGGCTAGACCGCTAGACTTTGCCCTGGTCTCGCCCATCCGTACGAGCCGGAGGAGTGCAGTGGCAGCCAAGGACAACGAGGCACTGATGCGTGCGTCGCTCAGTGCCGTCGCCCCCGGCACCGCCCTCCGTGACGGGCTCGAGCGCATCCTCCGCGGCAACACCGGCGGACTGATCGTCCTCGGGATGGACAAGACCGTCGAGTCGATGTGCACCGGCGGTTTCGTCATCGACGTCGACTTCACCGCGACCCGGCTGCGCGAGCTGTGCAAGCTGGACGGGGCGATCGTCCTCGACAAGGACATCACCAAGATCCTGCGGGCCGGCGTGCAGCTGGTCCCGGACGCGTCGATCCCCACCGAGGAGACCGGCACCCGGCACCGCACCGCGGACCGGGTCTCCAAGCAGTGTGGTTTCCCGGTGGTCTCGGTCTCCCAGTCGATGCGCCTGATCGCCCTGTACGTCAACGGCGAGCGCCGCGTCCTGGAGGAGTCGGCGGCGATCCTGTCGCGCGCGAACCAGGCGCTGGCGACCCTGGAGCGGTACAAGCTCCGGCTCGACGAGGTGGCCGGCACGCTCTCCGCCCTGGAGATCGAGGACCTGGTGACCGTCCGGGACGTCACCGCCGTCGCCCAGCGCCTGGAGATGGTGCGCCGGATCGCCACCGAGATCGCCGAGTACGTGGTGGAGCTCGGCACCGACGGCCGGCTGCTCTCGCTCCAGCTCGACGAACTGATCGCGGGCGTGGAGCCGGAGCGCGAGCTGGTCATCCGGGACTACGTGCCCGAGCCCACGGCCAAGCGTTCCCGCACGGTCGCCGAGGCGCTCACCGAGCTGGACGCGCTGACCCACCCGGAGCTTCTCGAACTGCCCATAGTGGCGCGGGCGCTCGGCTACACCGGTTCCCCCGAGACGCTGGACTCGGCGGTCTCGCCGCGCGGCTACCGGCTGCTCGCCAAGGTGCCGCGGCTGCCGGGCGCGATCATCGAGCGGCTGGTGGAGCACTTCGGCGGGCTGCAGAAGCTGCTCGCGGCGAGCGTGGACGACCTGCAGACCGTGGACGGCGTCGGCGAGGCGCGTGCCCGCAGCGTCCGCGAGGGCCTGTCGCGGCTCGCGGAGTCCTCGATCCTGGAGCGGTACGTCTGAACGCCTGCCGGCTCCAGCCCGGGGCTCGGCAGCGGCGCCTGGGGCGGCAGCGCCTCGGGCAGCGGCGCCTGGGGTGGCAGCGCCTCGGGCAGCGGCGCCTGGGGTGGCAGCGCCTCGGGCAGCGGCGCCTGGGGTGGCAGCGCCTCGGGCAGCTCAGTCCTTCGCCAGCGTGAACGAGGCCGGCAGCACCTTCACACCGGGCATCGCCGCCTCCACCAGGTAGGTGCCGGGGCCGACCGGGGCCGCCGGGGCGGTCGCGCACTGCGGGGCGCTCTGCCTGCGGTCCCATTCCACGGTGTGCGTGATCGTCGACTGGGCGGGGATCTTCAGGAGCAGCGGGCCGGCCGGGCGCGGGCAGTCCTTGGACGACCAGATCTCGTCGCTCTTGGTGTCGCTGATCGTCAACACCGCGCCGGCCGGGCCGAGATCGGCCTTGCAGGCGGCGGCCGAGGTGTTCCTGACGACCAGGTGGAAGCGGGGCTTCTCGCCGGGCTCGTAACTGACCTTGGCGCTCTTCAGCGTCAACTGCAGTGCTCCCGGGGCGCAGTTCGGCAGCGGAGAATTGGCCGGAACCTGCTGTCCGGCGCCCGTGCCGGCGCCCCCGTCGCCGCCCGCGCCGTCCGTGTCGCCGTTCTTGCCGCCGCCCGAGGCCCCCGCGTCCGTACCCGCGCCGGCGTCCGTACCGCCGTCGCCGCCGGCGCTGTCACCGCCGCCGGTCCCGCCGCCGTCGCCCGACTCGTCGCGACCGCCCGGCTGTTGGGTGATCGCCGGGCCGGTGCCCGAGGGCCCGGGAGTGATCGAGGGCGCGGGAGAGGCGCCGTTGGCGGAGTCGCTGGGCTTCTTCCCCTGTCCGCCACCGGAGCTGACGGCCCATACGGCGATCAGCGCGAGCAGGGCAACCAGGCACAGCGCCACGGCCCTCCGACGCCAGTAGATGGAGGAGGGAAGCGGCCCGACCGGATTGCGCAGAGATCCCACGCCACGAACCTTACGAGAGATCGCGGCCAACTCCCGCCCCACATGCCGCCCCAAGCATCAAGTTTTGCCGATGATCACATCCGGGCCGGAGCAGGGTTCTCCGGAAACCCCCGCACCACCCCCTACTTTCGTCGGGGTCGGCTGTCGCCCTTCGGCTCGGGTGGACCGCTGCCGGCGCCGGTTAACGTCGGTGACCATGGACAACCTCCCTGACCTCTCCGACGGCCTGTATCTCGACATCTCCGAGTTCGCCCACTCCACCCCGCACTGGTTCCAGCAAGTGGCGGAGGTGTGGACCGAGCTCGGGCTACTGCTCTTCGGGGTGCTGTTCGTGGCCGGCTGGTGGCGGTCGCGGCGGGCGCCGGGCGAGGCGATGGCGCTCGCGCTGCTCGCCCCGCTCGCGACGGCCTTCGGCTACGTGGTGAGCGAGGCACTGAAGTCGCTCGTGGACGAAGAGCGCCCGTGCCGGGTCCCCGGGGTGCCCGCCTCGCTCGTCGCCTGCCCGCCGCACGGCGACTGGTCCTTCCCCAGCAACCACTCTGCCATCGCGGGCGCTGCGGCCGTGGCGCTCGCCCTCTCCTGGCGCGGGATGGTCTGGCTGACCGCCCCGATGGCGCTCCTGATGGCCTTCTCCCGGGTCTTCGTCGGCGTCCACTACCCGCACGACGTGACGGTCGGCCTGCTGGTCGGCGGCGCGGTCGCGTTCCTCGTCGTCAAGGCGGCGAAGCGCCCCGTCCGCGCGCTGGTGGAGACGGCCCGCTCCAGTCGGAGCAGCGCGGTGGTGTGGTGCGTGGGGCGCGGGGTGCGCTCGCACGCCTCCGCGCGCCCCGAGGGCGTGCGCCACGGCGCGTACTGATCGCGGGGGGAACGTGCCAGGATCGGAAGCGACATGACTTCCATCGACACCTCCCCCAGCGACGTCCTTCCCTCCGAACTGCACGGGCCCGTCCTCGCCTGGTTCGACCGGCACGCCCGCGACCTGCCGTGGCGCCGCCCCGAGGCGGGGGCGTGGGGCGTGATGGTCAGCGAGTTCATGCTGCAGCAGACGCCCGTCGTACGCGTGCTGCCCGTCTACGAGCAGTGGCTGGCGCGCTGGCCGCGCCCCGCCGACCTGGCCGCCGAGGCGCCCGGCGAGGCCGTCCGAGCCTGGGGCCGGCTCGGCTATCCGCGGCGCGCGCTGCGGCTGCACGCGGCTGCCGTGGCCATAACGGAGCGGCACGGCGGCGACGTACCGAGCGATCACGGGCAGCTGCTGGCGCTGCCGGGGATCGGCGAGTACACGGCGGCAGCAGTGGCCTCGTTCGCGTACGGGCAGCGCCATCCGGTCCTGGACACCAACGTGCGGCGGGTCTTCGCGCGGGCGGCGGCCGGTGTGCAGTACCCGCCGAACGCCACCACGGCCGCCGAGCGCCGGCTCGCCCGGGCCCTGCTGCCCGAGGACGAGACGACGGCGGCGCGCTGGGCGGCGGCCTCGATGGAGCTGGGCGCGCTGGTGTGCACGGCGCGGAACGAGGACTGCGGGCGCTGCCCGCTGGCCGACCGGTGCTCCTGGCTGCTGGCCGGGAAGCCGGCTCACGAGGGACCGCCACGCCGTGGCCAGACGTACGCGGGCACGGACCGGCAGGTGCGGGGCAAGCTGCTCGCGGTGCTCAGGGAGGCCGTGGATCCGGTGGAACAGGCCGCGCTGGACGCGGTCTGGGACGAGCCGGTGCAGCGGGCCCGGGCGCTGGACGGCCTGGTCGCCGACGGTCTGGTCGAGCCGCTCGACGGCGGTCGCTACCGGCTGCCGCTGGCCTGAGCCGAGCGCCCGCGGGAGGCCCCGTCCGCGCCCCGACCCGCACCCCGATCCGGAACCTTTGAATCCGCTGTTACACAACCGATGGGCAGCCGTGCGTCCGCCGACGGCTGCCGCGCACAGCCCCGTGACAACCGCTCCGTAACTTCGTCGACGTAAGCAAGACAGGGCTGGTCACGGGGATCGGAGGCGGTTCGGGATGGCGCACGGCGAGGTGCTCGATTTCGAGGAGTACGTACGCACGCGGCAGGACGCGCTGCTGCGCAGTGCCCGCCGTCTCGTGCCCGACCCGGTGGACGCGCAGGACCTGCTCCAGACCGCGCTGGTCCGCACGTACGGCCGCTGGGACGGCATCGCCGACAAGTCGCTGGCCGACGCCTACCTCCGCCGGGTGATGATCAACACCCGCACCGAGTGGTGGCGCGCCCGCAAGCTCGAAGAGGTCCCCACCGAGCAGCTGCCCGAGGCCAGCGTCGACGACGCCACCGAGCAGCACGCCGACCGGGCGCTGCTCATGGACATCCTCAAGGTGCTCGCGCCCAAGCAGCGCAGCGTGGTCGTGCTGCGCCACTGGGAGCAGATGAGCACCGAGGAGACCGCCGCCGCGCTCGGCATGTCGACCGGTACGGTGAAGAGCACGCTCCACCGCGCGCTGGCCCGGCTGCGGCAGGAACTGGAGAGCCGGGCCGCCGAGGGTGACACCCGCGCTCTGCAGGCGGGGGTCCTGGAGCGGACCACGACCGTACGGACCTATGAACGGGGGCAGGAGCGGTGCGCGGCCTAGGTGCCAGAGAACGGGCGGCGAGCATCACGGCGGTGGCCGGGCTCGCCGCCGTCGGCGTGCTCGGCGCCGGAGTGCTCGTCGGCTGCTCGACCGGTGGTACCGGCTCGCGCGACGAGGGCGCGGCCCGTTCGGACGAGGTCGCCTCGACGGCCGCGGCCACCCCCACGCCCTCGGCCTCGCCGGGCGACGGTGCGCGGGAGGCCAAGCGGGTGGACCCGATCGCGCTGCTCAAGGCCGACCCGAAGATCGGCGAGCGGCTCAAGGCCGACCTGAAGCCGTGCACCGCGGACGCCTACCCGGTGGACACCTCGTACGGGAACCTCACCAACTCGACCTCGCCCGACATCGTGGTCAACGTGATGACCTGCGGGGACGCCGTGGGCATCGGCACGTACGTGTACCGCGAGGAGAACGACAAGTACACGAACGTCTTCATGGCCGAGGACGCCGCCGTGTACGGGACGATCGACCGCGGGGACCTGATCGTCACCAAGCAGGTGTACGCCGAGGGCGACCCGGTGGCGTACCCCTCGGGCGAGGACGTGATCACCTACCGCTGGCAGGGGAACAAGTTCACCCAGCACGACTGGGTGCACAACGACTACAGCCGGGCGGTCGGCGACGGCGGCATCGACGCCGCCACGCCGGAGCCGACCCCGTCCGGCGCGAACTGATCCCCTGAGTCTTACGGAGCTCCCCTCGCTGAGCTCCTCTTACGCGGAAAGGCACGCACGCCATGGCCGAGACCCATGTCCTGTTCGTCGAGGACGACGACGTCATCCGTGAGGCCACCCAGCTCGCTCTGGAGCGGGACGGCTTCGCGGTGACGGCCATGCCCGACGGCCTGTCCGGGCTGGAGGCCTTCCGTGCGAACCGGCCCGACATCGCGCTGCTCGACGTGATGCTGCCCGGCATGGACGGCGTCAGCCTGTGCCGGCGGATCCGGGACGAGTCGACGGTGCCGGTGATCATGCTGTCCGCGCGGGCCGACTCCATCGACGTCGTCCTCGGCCTGGAGGCCGGCGCGGACGACTACGTCACCAAGCCCTTCGACGGCGCCGTGCTCATGGCCCGGATCCGCGCCGTCCTGCGCCGCTTCGGGCACGCGGGCGGCCCGGGCGCAGGGGACGGCGGGGAGGCGGCGGCCGACGGCGGGGTGCTCGCCTTCGGCGACCTCGAGGTCGACACCGAGGGCATGGAGGTCCGCAAGGCGGGGGCACCGGTCGCGCTCACCCCGACCGAGATGCGGCTGCTGCTGGAGTTCTCCTCGGCGCCGGGCACGGTACTGTCCCGCGACAAGCTCCTCGAGCGGGTCTGGGACTACGGCTGGGGCGGCGACACGCGGGTGGTGGACGTCCATGTGCAGCGGCTGCGCACCAAGATCGGCCAGGACCGGATCGAGACGGTCCGCGGCTTCGGATACAAGCTCAAGGGATGAGCGGTTCAGTCGGTGGAGCGGGTCGGTCGGTGAAGCGGTCAGTCGGTGAAGCGAGTCGGTCGGTGAAGCAGGTCAGCACGTGGTGAAGGGGCTCGCCCTCCGTACGGGGGTCCGCTGGAAGATCGCCGTCGCCATCGCGGCGGTCGGCGCGCTCATCGCGGTCACGCTCAGCCTGGTCGTCCACAACGCGGCCCGCGTCTCCATGCTCGACAACGCGCGCGACGTGCAGATGTGGCGGCTGCTCTTCGCGCAGCGCGTGTACGAGACGTCCAAGCCGAAGGAGCCGCGCTTCGGCACCAAGGTCAACGACCCGGCACTGCCGCCCCAGCTCGACCGGCTGATGCGCGACGGCCGGCGCGGCACCTACGTGCAGGAGCACCACAGCGGCCCGCCGGACGTGTGGGCGGCCGTGCCGCTGGCCAACGGCGACGTGCTCTCCCTGCACGTGCCCTTCGCCGACCGCAGCGCCACGATCATGAAGGACCTCGACCGGGCCCTGATCATCGGCTCGGTGTCCGTCGTCTTCGGCGGCTGCGCGCTCGGCGTGCTCATCGGCGGCCAGCTGTCGCGCCGGCTGCGCAAGGCGGCCGCGGCGGCCGGCCGGGTCGCCCAGGGCAACACCGACGTCCGGGTGCGGGACGCCGTCGGCGGAGTCGTACGCGACGAGACCGACGAGCTGGCCCGGGCGATCGACGCCCTCACCGACGCCCTGCACGAGCGGATCGAGGCCGAGCGCCGGGTCACCGCGGACATCGCGCACGAGCTGCGCACCCCGGTGACGGGGCTGCTCACGGCGGCCGAGCTGCTGCCGCCGGGACGGCCGAGCGAGCTCGTACGGGACCGGGCGCAGGCCATGCGGACCCTGGTCGAGGACGTCCTGGAGGTCGCCCGGCTGGACAGCGCGTCGGAGCGGGCCGAGCTCCAGGAGATCGCCCTCGGCGAGTTCGTGGTGCGCCGGGTGCGGGTGCTCGACCCGGACGCGGTCGTCCGGGTCGTCCACGAGTCCTGGGTGAACACCGACCCGCGCCGCCTGGAGCGGATCCT
Organism: Streptomyces sp. NPDC085481; assembly: GCF_044541845.1. Lineage (NCBI taxonomy): Bacteria > Bacillati > Actinomycetota > Actinomycetes > Kitasatosporales > Streptomycetaceae > Streptomyces > Streptomyces sp. NPDC085481. Next base: position 612,413 of record NZ_JBITTJ010000002.1, on the reverse strand, counting down.
GGGCAACCTGCTCGCCAACGCCATGAAGCACGGCAAGGGCCCGGTGGAGGTCACCGTCGAGGGCCGGGTGGTCCGGGTCAGGGACCACGGGCCCGGCTTCCCCGAGGCGCTCCTCCAGGACGGCCCGAGCCGCTTCCGCACCGGCAGCAGCGACCGCGCGGGCCAGGGCCACGGCCTGGGCCTGACGATCGCGGCCGGCCAGGCGCGGGTCCTCGGCGCCCGGCTGACCTTCCGCAACGCGGCCCCCGAGGGCACCCCGGAGGGGGCCGGCGGCGCGATCGCGGTGCTGTGGCTGCCGGACCACGCGCCGACGAACACGGGCAGCTTCCCGGTGCTGCGGCTGCCCGACTGATCAGCGTGTGATCAGTTCTCCGGGGTGGTCGCCTACGGGGTCGCCTACGAGGTCGCCTACGGGGTCGTCGCCTCCGGGGTGGTCCCGAAGTCCTTGGAGAAGTCGAGCTCCTCGTTGCGCTCGGTCAGCGAGTACCAGTTGCCGTTGTCGTCGCGGAAGATCGCCTCGACGCCGTACGGCCGCTCCTGCGGCTCCTGGAGGAACTCCACCCCCTTCGCCCGGAACTCCTCGTAGTCCCTGCGGCAGTCGTCGGTGCGGAAGGCCCCGGCACCCAGGACACCCTTGCTGACGAGCGTCTTCAGGGCGGCCGCGGACTCCTCGTCCATGGCCGGGCCCTCCGGGCTCATGAGGGCCAGCTCGACGTCCGGCTGCGCCTTGGCGCCTACGGTGACCCAGCGCATGGGTCCCATGGACAGGTCGGTCCGCACCTCGAAGCCCAGCTTCTCGGTGAAGAACCTCTTGGTGCGCTCCTGGTCGAGCGTCCAGACGGTGGTGATGCCCAGTCCCTTGATCATGGCTCCACCGTAGGCGGCCCCGCCCTCAGCCGGCTTCTTCCGTATTGCGCTGTCCGCGCCCGGGGAACGCGCCCGCGTAGAGCAGCGCGAAGCACCCGGGAATGAGCGCGGCTCCGCGGCCCACGTGGCGGGCCCGGTACTCGCTCGGGGTGAGGCCGGTCTGGCTCTTGAAGCGGGTGGAGAAGGTGCCGAGGCTGCTGAAGCCGACCAGGCCGCAGATCTCGGTGACGGTCAGGTCCGCCGTACGCAGCATCTCCTGGGCCCGCTCGATGCGCCTGCGCGAGAGGTACTGGCCCGGGGTCTCGCCGTACGCGGCCTTGAAGGCGCGGACGAAGTGGTACCGCGAATAGCCGGCAACGGCGGCCACCGCGTCCAGGTCGAGCGGCTCGCCCCAGTCGCGGTCCATGGCGTCCTTGGCGAGGCGCAGCCGGCGCAGAAGCGCCAGCCGCGCGTCGTCGGGGGTGCTGGTCGCCACCGATCAGACGGTCTCGGCGACCTTCGGGGCGTCGGCCCCTTCCTCCTTGGCCGCCGGGCCGGTCCCGCGCAGCGCCACCTCCTTGACGAAGAAGGCGAGGACGAAGCCGAGGACGGCGACGGCCGAGCCGACCAGGAAGGCCGAGTGGGTGCCGGCGGCGACCGCGAACTGGTACGCCTCACGGAGTGCGGCCGGCAGCTTGGCCAGGCTCGCCGCGTCGAGCTGGGCCGACTGCGAGGTCAGTCCCGAGCCGCCGCGGGCGGCCATCTCGTCCTGGACCCGGCTGGTGAACAGGGCGCCCATGATCGCGACGCCGAACGAGGAGCCGAGGGTCCGGAAGAGGGTGGTCGACGAGGAGGCGACGCCCATGTCCTTCATCTCGACGCTGTTCTGCGCGACGAGCATCGTGATCTGCATCAGGAAGCCCATGCCGGCGCCGAGCACCGCCATGTAGATCCCCGAGGTGAGCCGGGAGGTGCCGGTGTCCATCTGGGAGAGCAGGAACAGGCCGGCGACCATCAGGGCCGAGCCGATGATGGGGAAGATCTTGTACTTGCCGCTGCTGGTGGTGACCCGGCCGGCGATCATCGAGACGACCATCATCGACAGCAGCATCGGCAGGAGCAGCAGGCCGGAGTTGGTCGCGGAGGCGCCCTGCACGGACTGCTGGAACAGCGGCAGGAAGAGCACCGCACCGAACATCACGAAGCCGGTGAGGAAGCCGATCACGGACATGAGGGTGAAGTTGCGGCTGCGGAAGATGTGCAGCGGCATGATCGGGTCGGCCGCGCGGGTCTCGACGAACAGGAAGGCCGCGAGGGCGGCGACACCGCCGACCGCGAGACCGACGATGGTGGCGGAGCCCCAGGCGTACTCCGTGCCGCCCCAGGTGGTGACCAGGACGATCGCCGTGATGCCGAGGGTCAGCAGCGCGGCGCCGAGGAAGTCGATCCGGGTGCCGGCGGCGCGCTCCTTCTTCGGCAGGTGGAGCACGGAGCTGACCATCGCAAGCGCGATCACGCCGAGCGGCAGGTTGATGTAGAAGGACCAGCGCCAGCCCATGTGGTCGGTGATGGTGCCGCCGACCAGCGGTCCGCCGATCATGGCGAGGGCCATGACGCCGGCCATCATGCCCTGGTACTTGCCGCGGTCGCGGGGCGGGATCAGGTCACCGATGATGGCCATCACGCCGACCATCAGTCCACCCGCACCGAGGCCCTGGACGGCGCGGAAGCCGATGAGCTGGCCCATGTCCTGGGCCATGCCGCTGAGCGCCGAGCCGATCAGGAAGATCACGATCGAGGTGAGGAAGACGCCCTTGCGGCCGAACATGTCGCCGAGCTTGCCCCAGATCGGGGTGGAGGCGGCGGTGGCCAGGGTGTAGGCGGTGACGACCCAGGAGAGGTGCTCCAGGCCGCCGAGCTCGCCGACGATCGTCGGCATCGCGGTGCCGATGATCATGTTGTCCAGCATCGCGAGCAGCATCGCGATCATGAGGGCGAGGAGGACGACGCGGACGCTGCGCGGCTGTTCGGCCTTCCCCTCGGCTGTCGTCACTGTGTCTGTCGTCGCCATCGCCATTCCCTTACTTGCCGCCCGGCTAGTTACTACACTGGGGAAGGTAGACCGGTCACTAGCCGGGCGTCAAGTAAGTTTTGTTCGGCAGCGGAAGAAGCGAGAGACCATGGCCCAGGCCCGAGGCAACACCCGCCAGCGCATCCAGGACGTGGCCCTCGAACTCTTCGCCGAGCAGGGGTACGAGAAGACCTCGCTGCGCGAGATCGCGGAACGCCTCGACGTCACCAAGGCCGCGCTCTACTACCACTTCAAGACCAAGGAAGACATCCTGATCGGCATCTTCGAGGACCTCACCAGGCCCATGGACGAGCTGATCGACTGGGGCCGCGAGCAGCCCCGCACCCTGGAGACCAAGCAGGAGATCCTCCGCCGCTACCAGGAGGCGCTGCTCGCCGCCGCCCCGCTCTTCCGCTTCATGCAGGAGAACCAGGCCACGGTGCGCGAGCTGAGCATCGGCCTCACCTTCAAGGAGCGCATGATCGCGGTGATCGGCCTCATCCAGGAGCCGGACTTCACCATGACCGACAAGGTCCGCTCGGTCAGCGCGATCTTCACGATGCACGCGGGGACGTTCTTCATGGAGAACGTCGAGGGCGACCCCGAGGACAAGCACGAAGCCGTCCTCGAGGTCGCCCTCGATCTGATCGGTCAGGCCCACCAGGGCCGGTGACCGTCAGGCGTCATCCTGATCAGATGGAGACGCCGTGGGTCTGCAGGAACGCGACCGGGTTCACGGCCGAGCCGTAGTTCGGGGTGGTGCGGATCTCGAAGTGCAGGTGGGGGCCGGAGGAGTTGCCGGTGTTGCCCGAGAGGGCGATCTGCTGACCGGCGGAGACCTTCTGGCCGATGGCGACCTTGATCTTCGACAGGTGGGCGTACTGCGAGTACGTGCCGTTGGCGTGCTTGACGACGATCGCGTTGCCGTACGCGGGGCCGTCGCCGCCACCGTTCGGGCCGGCCTTCACGATGGTGCCGGCGCCGGCGGCCTTGACCGGGGTGCCGACGGGGACGGCGAAGTCCTGGCCGGAGTGCTTGTGGGCCCACATGGCGCCGCCCTGGTTGAAGCTGGCGCTCAGCGTGTAGGCGGTGACGGGCTTGACCCAGGCGGCGGCCTTCTTGGCGGCGACGACCTTGACCTGCGCCTTGGCGGCGGCGGCCTTCACCTGCGCGGCCTTGGCCTGCGCGGCGGCGGCCTTCACCTGGGCGGCGACCTGGGCCTGGACGTCGGCCTGCTTGGCGACGGCGGCGGACGCGGTGGCGACGACCTGGGTGTTCGCGGTGGCGGCCGTGCCCTCGGCGGCGAAGGCGGACCCGGCTCCGGCCACCAGCGACGCTCCCAGACCCGCGGCGGCGAGGGCGACGGCGGTGATACGGATGCTGGGCTTCATGACGCGCTTCGACATACGGGGGAGAACCTCCGGACAGAACGGGACCCGACGCGACAGCGGTCGACGCCGGGCTTGCTCATCCTTGGTAACCCAGACCCCCATCCGGGGTAAAACACCCCATCTACGACATCACGTCGTAGCGATCTCCCGGGAAGTTCAGCTCTTGACGACCCCGGCACGGGCGTACGAAATCGGACAAAGCGGCACCTTCTCACCGGTTTATCCGCACGTCGCGAGGTCCCGCACCGCCCAAATGGCCACGCCTCGTCCGCTTCGGGACCGTACGGGACCAAAGTCCCGGCGGTTCAGTCCGGAACGTCCCGGATCCGGACCAAAAGTCGCCACTATTCCGGCTAGTACCCTCCGAAACCCCTGTGCGCCTTGTCACCACGGAGCGCCCGCGAATGCGACCTGGGTCACGCAACCGAACCCCCCGGAACCCCCTCCACCGCCCCCGCGCAGCCGGACTCGTGCGCCGCGCCCTCACCGTCGAATGACAAAGGGGCGGCCCCGGAACCACCAGGTTCCGGGGCCGCCCCTTGTGCGCCAGGCGCTACCTACGCGTCACGCTTCCTTCGACAGGTTCGGGCCCGCGCCGCCCGCCGCCTCCACCGGAGGCACGTCGGGAAGTGCCGACTTCTCCTCGCCGCGGAAGGTGAACGTGCGCTCCTCGCCGTCGCCCTCCGTGTCCACGACCACGATGTGGCCGGGACGCAGGTCGCCGAAGAGGATCTTCTCCGACAGGGTGTCCTCGATCTCGCGCTGGATCGTCCGGCGGAGCGGACGGGCGCCGAGCACCGGGTCGTAACCCTTCTTGGCGAGCAGCTCCTTCGCGGACTGGGAGAGCTCGATGCCCATGTCCCGGTCCTTCAGGCGCTCGTCGACCCGGCCGATCATCAGGTCGACGATCTGCAGGATGTCGTCCTGCGTCAGCTGCGGGAAGACGATGATGTCGTCCACACGGTTGAGGAACTCCGGGCGGAAGTGCTGCTTCAGCTCGTCGCTGACCTTCGCCTTCATCCGCTCGTAGTTGGACTTCGTGTCGCCCTGGGCCGCGAAGCCGAGGTTGAAGCCCTTCGAGATGTCCCTGGTCCCGAGGTTGGTCGTCATGATGATGACCGTGTTCTTGAAGTCCACGACCCGGCCCTGGGAGTCGGTCAGACGACCGTCCTCCAGGATCTGGAGAAGGGAATTGAAGATATCGGGGTGGGCCTTCTCGACCTCGTCGAAGAGGACCACGGAGAACGGCTTGCGGCGCACCTTCTCGGTGAGCTGACCGCCCTCTTCGTAGCCCACGTATCCGGGCGGAGAACCGAAGAGCCGGGAAACGGTGTGCTTCTCGCTGAACTCCGACATGTCGAGGGAGATCATCGCGTCCTCGTCGCCGAAGAGGAATTCGGCGAGCGCCTTGGACAGCTCGGTCTTACCGACACCGGACGGGCCGGCGAAGATGAACGAGCCACCGGGGCGCTTCGGGTCCTTCAGACCGGCCCGCGTACGCCGGATGGCGCGCGAGAGGCCGATGACGGCGTCCTTCTGGCCGATGACGCGCTTGTGGAGCTCGTCCTCCATGCGGAGCAGGCGCGAGGACTCCTCCTCGGTCAGCTTGAAGACCGGGATGCCGGTGGCGGTCGCGAGGACCTCGGCGATCAGCTCGCCGTCGACCTCGGCGACGACGTCCATGTCGCCGGCCTTCCACTCCTTCTCCCGCTTGGTCTTCGCGGCGAGGAGCTGCTTCTCCTTGTCGCGCAGGGAGGCGGCCTTCTCGAAGTCCTGCGAGTCGATCGCGGACTCCTTGTCCCGGCGGACGGAGGCGATCTTCTCGTCGAACTCGCGGAGGTCCGGCGGCGCGGTCATCCGGCGGATGCGCATCCGGGAGCCGGCCTCGTCGATCAGGTCGATCGCCTTGTCCGGCAGGAAGCGGTCCGAGATGTACCGGTCGGCGAGCGTCGCGGCCTGGACGAGGGCCTCGTCGGTGATGGAGACCCGGTGGTGGGCCTCGTACCGGTCGCGCAGACCCTTGAGGATCTCGATCGTGTGCGGCAGCGACGGCTCCGCGACCTGGATGGGCTGGAAGCGGCGCTCGAGGGCGGCGTCCTTCTCCAGGTACTTGCGGTACTCGTCGAGCGTGGTGGCACCGATGGTCTGGAGCTCACCGCGGGCCAGCATCGGCTTGAGGATGCTCGCGGCGTCGATCGCGCCCTCGGCGGCACCCGCACCCACCAGGGTGTGGAGCTCGTCGATGAACAGGATGATGTCGCCGCGGGTGCGGATCTCCTTGAGGACCTTCTTCAGGCGCTCCTCGAAGTCACCGCGGTAGCGGGAGCCGGCGACCAGCGCGCCGAGGTCGAGGGTGTAGAGGTGCTTGTCCTTGAGGGTCTCGGGCACCTCGCCCTTGACGATGGCCTGCGCCAGGCCTTCGACGACGGCGGTCTTGCCGACGCCGGGCTCGCCGATGAGGACCGGGTTGTTCTTCGTACGGCGGGACAGCACCTGCATGACCCGCTCGATCTCCTTCTCGCGCCCGATGACCGGGTCGAGCTTGGACTCGCGGGCCGCCTGGGTGAGGTTGCGGCCGAACTGGTCGAGGACCAGGGACGTCGAGGGCGTGCCCTCGGCAGGGCCGCCCGCCGTGGCGGCTTCCTTGCCCTGGTAGCCGGAGAGCAGCTGGATGACCTGCTGCCGCACCCGGTTGAGATCGGCGCCCAGCTTCACGAGGACCTGGGCGGCGACGCCCTCGCCCTCGCGGATCAGGCCGAGCAGGATGTGCTCGGTGCCGATGTAGTTGTGGCCGAGCTGGAGGGCCTCCCGGAGCGACAGCTCCAGGACCTTCTTGGCACGAGGGGTGAAGGGGATGTGCCCGGACGGGGCCTGCTGCCCCTGACCGATGATCTCCTCCACCTGCTGGCGGACCGCCTCGAGCGAAATCCCGAGGCTCTCCAGGGCCTTAGCGGCGACACCCTCACCCTCGTGGATAAGGCCCAGGAGGATGTGCTCGGTGCCGATGTAGTTGTGGTTGAGCATCCGGGCTTCTTCCTGAGCCAGGACGACAACCCGCCGCGCGCGGTCGGTGAACCTCTCGAACATCGTTAATCGCTCCTCAGAGCGGTCAGTCAGTTAGGGGTCGATCCCCTCCCTGTCCTTCCGCAGCTTAGTCCCGCAAGCGGGGACCGCTCATTCCAACTGCCGACATCCGTCCGGATCACCCCCTTACTTCTTGGGGAGACCTGCTGCCGAACAGCCGACAAATGCTCCAACTCGATGGTGCGAGACGATGTTCCCGCAGGCCAAGTGGTTACCCGCGGCTCCAGTACGCCGATGGCGAACGTGAGACGCTTCTGCCCGCGAGACGCCCCTCCTCACATGGAATGTCTTACCCGTAAGCACTGACACTCCATGCGGCACACCCCCGTTCCCTCCGCTACGGGCGAACATCCTTGCGCTCTCGAATGCACCCGTACGCCCCCATCGTGGACACTCTGCGCGCCGGATCAAGGACCCTGCGTCACCGGGGAAGCGCCCGAGGGGCCCCGGGGACGTAACCAACGAGCCCTCGGCGGCGTTCCCCCGGTATGGCCTTCACCGTCCCGCCGCCCCGCTCGCCGATCGACGGCGGTGTGGCGCGGTGGTACGAGCACGAGCTCGGCTGGGCGACCGCGGCCGGACCTCCGGTGCAGCTGGTGACGGGGCTCCGCTTCGACGCCCTGGAGCTGCCTGCCGCGGCCGGCCGTGGCGTGCTGCGCCGGATGGGCTCCGCCGTGGGTCCGGTGGCCCTCATGGGGCGCAGGATGCGGCTGCTCGTGGCCGCGGGGAGCGCCGATGAGCTGCCCGGCCTGCTGGACTGGCTGGAGTGGGGCGGGATCTCACTGGATCTCGCGATGCTGGGCACCGACGGCCGGATGACCGCGCCCCGTCCCCCGGGGTGGAGCGGTTCCGGCGCGCCGGGCGCCGCGGTATGGCTGAGGGCCCCGGAGCCCGGTCGCGAGGTGGAGTCCTCGCTGCCGGCCCTGTGGCCCTCGGTGCGGGGCGGTGCGGGCGCCCCCTGTCTGGCCCGGCTCGTGGCCGCCGCCGCCGCGGAGTGCCACCGGGTGCGGCTGCTGAGTGCGGTCCGGGTCCGCCCGCGGGGGGCGGCGCCGGCGACTCAGCAGCTGGTGCCTCAGCGGTTCGCGTCCTCGTAAGCAGCCTTGATCTCCGCGGGCACGCGGCCGCGGTCGTTCACGTTGTAGCCGTTCTCCTTGGCCCACGCACGGATCTTCGCGGTGTCCGGGCTGCCACCGGAGACGGCGGTACGGCCCTTGCCACGGGCGCCCGCGCTGCGGCCGCCGGTGCGGCGGCCACTCTTGGTGTACGGCTCGAGCAGGTCACGGAGCTTGTCCGCGTTGGCGGTGGTGAGGTCGATCTCGTAGGACTTGCCGTCCAGCGCGAACGTCACGGTCTCGTCCGCCTCGCCGCCGTCGAGGTCGTCGACAAGAAGGACCTGAACCTTCTGTGCCACCGGATTTCCTTTCATCGAAAATGCAGTACGCGGAAAGGAAACCGCTTTTCCCGGAAAAACACAAACCCCTGGCAGAGGTTCAGAACCCCGGCAACGCGGGAAACGTGCGCGATTCGGACAAAGGCACTCGCTGACACCGCGCTCCGCACTCCGGTCACAGGTGCAGAAGCATCCGGCTGTTGCCCAAGGTGTTCGGCTTCACTCGTTCGAGACCCAGGAACTCGGCGACACCCTCGTCATAGGAACGCAGGAGCTCGCTGTAGACATCTCCGTCGACCGGAGTCTCGCCGATCTCGACGAAGCCGTGCTTCGCGAAGAAGTCGACTTCGAAGGTGAGGCAGAAAACCCGGCGCACCCCGAGCCAACGGGCGGTGTGCAGCAACTTGTCGAGCACGTGATGTCCCACTCCGGCGCCCTTGAAGTCGGGATCGACCGCGAGAGTACGGACTTCGGCGAGGTCTTCCCACATCACGTGGAGCGCGCCACAGCCGACGACCGTGGCGTCGTCGTCGCGTTCCGCTACCCAGAACTCCTGGATGTCCTCGTAAAGGGTCACGGTCGCTTTGTCGAGCAGGATGCCGCGGCGCACGTAGGGATCGACGAGGCGGCGGACGGCGGCGACATCGGAGGTACGGGCCCGGCGCACGGTGACGGCATTGGCGGAAGGCATGGGGGGACGTTATCGCCCCGGTTCCGCGGGCCCTGCGCCGCCCTCGGCGCCTTCCGCGGGGGCGGCGCCGGCCTCCGGGGTGTCCCGCGGGAGGATACGGATGGCGTCGTTCAGCGCTTCGCGCTGTTCCGTCGACATCATGCCGAAGAAGGCGACGAGGGCCGCGGCGGGGTTGTCGCTCTGCTGCCAGGCTTCGTTCATCAGTGCGGCCGAGTAGGCGGCCCGGGTGGAGACCGCCGTATATCGATAGGCGCGGCCTTCGACTTCCCTGCGCACCCAGCCCTTCTGGTGGAGATTGTCCAATACGGTCATGACGGTGGTGTAGGCGATGGACCGTTCCTGCTGGAGATCCTCCAGGACTTCCCGGACGGTCACCGGGCGGTTCCATTGCCATACGCGCGTCATGACGGCGTCTTCGAGCTCTCCCAATTGGCGGGGCACAGCGCCACCATAGTGCGGGATCACGGAATAAGCGCCCATTTGCGGAGGAAACACCTCACCAGGCAGCAAAAAGGACGTACGGCCAGGTGGCGGTCGTACGTCCCCAGGGGCTTGCGGGTCCGTTACGGAGCGGTGCTGCCGCCCTGCTGGCGGGCGGACTCGGCGCGGGCGAGGACGGCGTCCACGACCGCGTCCTCCTTGGCCTTGTTCGGGCCGCCCTGGCTCTTGACGATCACGACGACGAGGGCGATGAAGAACGCGGCCATCACGACGGGGGGCAGGAGCGCGGATACGTAGTCCATGCCGACCAGAGTAGCTATCCGGCGGCACGTTCCTCGGGTGGGGGCGGGGGTACGGGCCGCCGGCGCGGCGGGAACACCTCGGACGGCTTCGGTACGGGCCGTTCGCCGGGGGCGGGCGGCTTGGGGGCGGGCTTCCCCGGGGTGCCGGGCGTGCCCGGCTTGGGGCGCTCGTCGGCGGCGCGGCCGCCGGGCAGGGCCAGCAGGCGGGCGCGCGGGGCGCCGGCCGGGCGGGCGGGGGCGGGGACCGCCGCCGGGGCCGGGACCCGGACCTGCGCCTGGGCGACTCTGGCGAGGCGGGCGCGGACGGACCGCTCCGCCAGCACCTGGCAGCGGGCGAGCAGCGCGGCGGCCTGGGGGTTGCCGCGCAGGGCCCGCAGGGCGGCGAGGTCGTCCGCCCCGGGGTCGTGACCGGCGGCCAGGGCGTCCTCGAGGAGGCCCAGATAGCCGGTCAGGGAGCCGGGCAGGGCCTGGCGGTAGCGGACCAGGTCGGCGAGGAGGAAGGCGCGCAGCCGCCCGGCCTCGGCCACCGTCTCGTCCACGGATTCGGCCAGGCTCAGGCAGTCCTGGACGTCGTCGTCCTGAAGGGGGGCGGGGTTGAGGGCGATGGCGAGGGCGCGTCGGAGCACACGCAGCTCGTCCGCGCTGAACGCCATGCCGCCGCGGGGTCCGTAGGGCGTGGGCATGGACCGACGATACGCGCTAATCGGACAAATCTCTCGCCTTTCGATCTTCCCGGCGGGTCGGGCCCGGCTGGTCGGCCGGGCTGGTCGGCCCGGCTGGTCGGGCCCGGCTGGTCGGCCCGGCTGGTCGGCCGGGCTGGTCGCCCCGCCGGGAGATCACATCCGCGAGACGTTGCGCTCGTAGACCATCCGCAGGCCGATCAGGGTCAGCCAGGGCTCGTGGGCGCCTATCTCCTTGGAGTCGGCGAGCACCATCGGCGCCAGGCCGCCTGTGGCGATCACCGTCACGTCCGACGGGTCGCCGTTCGGGCCGACCAGCTCGCGCTTCATCCGCGCGACCACGCCGTCGACCTGACCCGCGTACCCGAAGACGATGCCCGACTGCATCGCCTCGACGGTGTTCTTGCCGATCACACTGCGCGGGCGGGCGAGCTCGATCTTGCGGAGCATGGCGCCCTTGACGCCCAGCGCCTCGACCGAGATCTCGATGCCCGGGGCGATCGCGCCGCCCGCGTACTCGCCACGCGCGGTGATCGCGTCGTACGTCGTCGCCGTGCCGAAGTCGACGACGATCGCCGGGCCCCCGTACAGCTCGACCGCCGCCACCGCGTTGATGATGCGGTCGGCGCCGACCTCCTTGGGGTTGTCCGTGAGGACCGGGACGCCTGTCTTGACGCCCGGCTCCACCAGGACCGCCGGAACGTCCCCGTAATAGCGGCGCGTCACCTCGCGCAGCTCGTGCAGCACCGAGGGCACCGTCGCGCAGATCGCGATGCCCCCGATGCCGTCGCTCAGCTCGACGCCGAGCAGCGGATGCATGCCCATGAGGCCCTGCAGCAGGACCGCCCACTCGTCGGCGGTACGGCGCGGGTCCGTGGAGATGCGCCAGTGCTCCACGATCTCGTCGCCGTCGAAGAGGCCGAGGACCGTCTGGGTGTTGCCGACGTCGATCGTGAGCAGCATCAGACGGCCGCCTCGCGCAGGTCGAGACCGATGTCGAGGATCGGGGAGGAGTGGGTCAGGCCGCCCACCGCCAGGTAGTCCACGCCGGTGGCCGCGTACGCCGCCGCGTTCTCCAGGGTGAGCCGGCCGGAGGACTCGAGGACGGCGCGACCGGCGACTAGCGCGACGGCCTCCTCGGTCTCGAGCGGGGTGAAGTTGTCGAGCAGGATCAGGTCGGCGCCCGCGTCCAGGACCTCGCGGACCTGGTGCATCGTGTCGACCTCGACCTCGATCGGCACCTCCGGGAAGAGCTCCCGCACGGCCTTGAACGCCTCGGCGACACCGCCGGCGGCCACCACGTGGTTGTCCTTCACCAGGGCCGCGTCCGACAGCGACATGCGGTGGTTGACGCCGCCGCCGCAGCGCACCGCGTACTTCTCCAGGGCCCGCAGGCCCGGCGTCGTCTTGCGGGTGTCGCGGACCCGCGCCTGGGTGCCCGCCAGGGCGTCGGCCCAGGCTCGGGTGGCGGTGGCGATGCCGGAGAGGCGGCACAGGATGTTCAGGGCGCTGCGCTCGCCGGTGAGCAGGTCGCGGGTGCGGGCGGTGACGCTGAGCAGCTTGTCGCCGGCCTGGACCCGGTCGCCGTCCTCGACGTGCCGCTCGACCTCGAACTCGTCGGTGCACACGATGGACAGCACCGCCTCGGCGACCCGCAGGCCGGCCACGACACCGGCCTCGCGGGCGGTGAAGTCACCGGTCGCGACGGCGTCCTCGGGGACGGTCGCCACGGTCGTCACGTCCACGCCGCCGTCGAGGTCCTCGGCGATGGCGAGGTGCGCGATGTCCTCGACCTGGACCGGGTCGAGCCCGGCGTCCGCGAGGAGCTGGGCGAGCGCCGGGTCGAGCCCGCACTCGAACTCGTCCTCGCCGCCCGCGCAGCCGCAGCCGTCGCCGCAGCCGCCGCCGGTCTCGGCAGGGGCGTTGATGTGGATCAGGGGGACGTCCACGGGCTTCGGACGTGCTTCCTCGGGCGTGCTCACGACTACGGCTCCCTGGTTGCGTCGGGGGTTACGGGCGGAAAGTCTGCGGTGCCGGTGCGGTGGACCGCCAATCGGCGGTCGGGCGTCAGCCGGACGACCAGGTGGCGGCGCCAGTTCTCGTCGTCCCGGTCGGGCCGGTCCTCGCGCCAGTGGCAGCCGCGGGTCTCCGCGCGCTCGCGGGCGGCGGCCACCAGGACGCGGGCGACGCACAGGAGGTTGGTGGTCTCCCAGGAGTCGACGCCGGGCTCGGCGGCCTTGCGCTCGTCCTCGGCGTCGAGCCGCAGCCGTTCGAGGGCGTCGGCCGCCTGGGCCAGGCTCTCGGCCGAGCGGAGCACGCCCGCGCCGCCGGTCATGATCCGCTGGATCTCCCGGCGGGTCTCGGGGACGAGCAGCGTGAGGACGGTGGGCTCGCCCGCGACGGCCGGCAGGCCCTCGCGGTGCGTTCCGTGGGCCGTGATGTCGTCGGCGATCCGCTCGGCGAAGACCAGGCCCTCCAGGAGGGAGTTCGAGGCGAGCCGGTTCGCGCCGTGCACGCCCGTGCAGGCGACCTCGCCGCACGCGTACAGGCCCGGCACGGTGGTGCGGCCGCGCAGGTCGGTGCGGACGCCGCCGGAGGCGTAGTGGGCGGCCGGGGCGACCGGGATCGGCTCGGTGACCGGGTCGATTCCGTGCGACCGGCAGGCGGCCAGGATCGTCGGGAAGCGGTGCTCCCACATCTCGGCGCCGAAGTGCCGGGCGTCCAGGTACATGTGCTCGGCGCCCAGTTCCTGCATCCGGCGCGTGATCGCCTTGGCGACGATGTCCCGCGGCGCCAGCTCGGCCAGCTCGTGCTGCCCGAGCATGAAGCGGACCCCGTCGGCGTCCACGAGATGGGCGCCCTCGCCCCGTACCGCCTCGGAGACCAGCGGCTGCTGGCCCTCGGAGCCGGCGCCCAGGAAGAGCACCGTCGGGTGGAACTGGACGAACTCCAGGTCGGAGACCTCCGCCCCGGCACGCAGCGCGAGCGCCACGCCGTCGCCGGTGGAGACGGGCGGGTTGGTGGTGGCCGAGAAGACCTGGCCCATGCCGCCGGTGGCGAGGACGACGGCGGGGGCGTGGACGGCGCCTACGCCGTCGTGCTGGCCCTCGCCCATCACGTGCAGGGTCACGCCTGCCGTGCGGCCCTCGGCGTCCTTGAGCAGGTCGAGGACGAGGGCGTGTTCGATCGTGCGCACGCCACGGTCGCGTATCGCCTCGACCAGCGCCCGGGAGATCTCGGCACCGGTGGCGTCGCCGCCCGCGTGCGCGATCCGGCGGCGGTGGTGACCGCCCTCGCGGGTCAGGGCGATCTCGCCGCCGTCGGTGCGGTCGAAGTCGGCGCCGGTCGCGATCAGCCGGCGGACGGCGTCCGGGCCCTCGGTGACCAGGGCGCGCACGGCCTGCTCGTCGCACAGCCCCGCGCCTGCCACGAGGGTGTCGTCCAGGTGCTGCTCGGGGGTGTCACCCTCGCCGAGCGCGGCCGCGATGCCGCCCTGGGCCCAGCGGGTGGAGCCGTCGTCCAGCAGGGCCTTGGTGACGACGACCGTACGCAGTCCGGCGGCCGTACAGCGCAGGGCCGCCGTCAGGCCCGCGACGCCGGAGCCGACCACGACGACGTCGGCGTCGATGGACCAGCCCGGGGCGGGCGCTTGCAGCCGTATTCCGGTCACTTCGTGACTCCGAAGGTCAGGGGGAGATTGTCGATGAGCCGCGTGCTCCCCACGCGCGCGGCGACGGCGAGGATCGCCTCTCCGTCGTGGTCGTCGTCGACCTCCGTGAAGTCGGCCGGATCGACCAGGGCCAGATAGTCCAGGGTGAGCGGCGGCTGCGCTTTCGCCGCGTCGTCGAGTACGGCACGGGCGGCGGCCCGTACGGCCTCGGCGCCCACGCCCTCGACCACCTGCGCGACCGCGTGCGCGTCGGCGGCGGCGCGGGCCTCGCCGAGCCGGGACAGCGCCTCGGCGCGGGTCTCGGCCCGGCCCTGGGCGCCGGGCAGCGCGGTGGCGCGGGCGCGCAGCGCCTCCTGGGCGGCGAGCCGGTCCCGGGCGGCGAACAGCGCGCGGGACAGCGCCAGGGCGGTGTGGCGCTGCTCGGCCGACAGGTAGCGGTTACGGCTGGACAGGGCGAGGCCGTCGGTCTCGCGGACGGTCGGCACGCCGACGATCTCGACCGGGAAGTTCAGGTCGCGGACCATGCGGCGGATCAGGGCCAGCTGCTGGGCGTCCTTCTGGCCGAAGAAGGCCAGGTCGGGGCCGGTGAGGTGGAGGAGCTTCGCGACGACGGTGAGCATGCCGTCGAAGTGGCCCGGCCGGGAGGCGCCTTCGAGGCGCTCGCCCATGGGGCCCGCGGTGATCCGCACCTGCGGCTCCCCGCCCGGGTAGACCTCGTCGACCGTGGGGGCGAACACCACGTCGGCGCCGGCCGCCTCGGCGATCGCCAGGTCGGCGTCCAGGGTGCGGGGATAGCGGTCGAGGTCCTCGCCCGCGCCGAACTGGAGCGGGTTGACGAAGACGGTGACCACGACGGTGCCGTCCGGGCCGACCCGGTCGCGCGCGGCGCGCACCAGGGTGGCGTGGCCTTCGTGCAGGGCGCCCATGGTCATGACGACGGCGCGGCGGGCTTCGGGAGGGTGCGCCCCGGGAGTGCCGCCGCCGGGGCCGTGCTCCTCGGCGGCGCGGGCCGCCGCGTCGCGGGCCGCCGCGGGATCGCGCGTGATCGCGCGGAGCTCGGCGGCCGTGCGGACCGGTGCGAAGGTCATCGGTGGTCGTCCCCCTCGGCGAGCACACCCAGCAGGTCCTCGGCGAGCTCGGGCTTGAGCAGGCCGTGCGCGAGCGCCCGGTCGGCGGTCGCGCGGGCCATCGCCAGATAGCCGGCGACGGTGCCGGGCGCGTGCTTGTGCAGCTCGGCGACGTGCGCGGCGACGGTGCCGGCGTCCCCGCGGGCGACGGGTCCGGTGAGGGCAGCGTCGCCGGAGCGCAGCGCGTTGTCGAGCGCGGCGCCGAGCAGTGGGCCCAGCATCCGGTCGGGAGCGGCGACCCCGGCCGTGCGGAGCAGCTCCATGGCCTGGGCGACCAGCGTGACCAGGTGGTTCGCGCCGAGGGCGAGGGCCGCGTGGTAGAGCGGCCGGTTCTCCTCGGCGATCCACTCGGGCTCGCCGCCCATCTCGATGACCAGGGCCTCCGCTGCCAGCCGCAGCTCGTCGGGGGCCGTCACGCCGAAGGAGCAGCCGGCCAGGCGCTGGACGTCCACGGACGTGCCGGTGAAGGTCATGGCGGGGTGCAGCGCGAGCGGCAGCGCACCGGCGCGCCGGGCCGGGTCGAGGACCCGAACCCCGTACCGCCCGGAGGTGTGCACGAGCAGCTGCCCGGGCCGGACGGCGCCGGTCTCGGCGAGGCCCTCGACGAGGCCGGGCAGGGCGTCGTCGGGGACGGTGAGCAGCACCAGGTCCGCGAGGGCGAGCACCCGGGCGGGCTCGACGACGGGGACGTCGGGCAGCAGCACGGCGGCCCTGCGGCGGGACGCGTCGGAGACCGCCGAGACGGCCACCGGACGGTGTCCGGCGAGCTGGAGGGCGGCGGCGAGGGCGGGGCCCACGCGGCCCGCGCCGACGACCCCGACGCTCAGCCGGGCGGGGCGGTCCTCGGCCCGGTCCGCCTGGTGGCGGACATCTGCCGGGCGTTCAGGTGGTGCGTTCACGATCGGGTCGGCCTTCCGTTCCAGTCCTCGGCGGGTACCGGACGATTTCTGGTCATGCTACGCCAGCGTTTCGCGCTGACTCGTGGCTGTCCACAGGGTGTGGGCGGCGGTGTGATGATCTGCCTATGGAGCATCAGAATGACGAGGAAGCGGCCCGCCGCCGGGCCCGGGCATGGCGGGAAGCACCGCGCAGGCTGTGGGACACCTCCGCCGACGGAACCGTCGGCACGCGGCTGCACGAGCTCGCCGGCTGGGCGGCGGCATCCCCGTACAGCGAGGACCCGCTCGACACGTACGGCGACGGACTCGTGGAGGAGCTCGAGCGCCGGGTCGCCCGCGAGCTGGGCTTCCCCGCCGCGGTCTTCTTCCCGACCGGCACCATGGCGCAGCAGGTCGTGCTGCGCTGCTGGGCGGGCCGCACCGGCAGCCCCGTCGTCGCCCTGCACCCGCTCGCGCACCCCGAGGTGCACGAGGGCGGGGCGCTCGGCGCGGTGAGCGGGCTGCGGACCGTGCACCCCACGGACGAGTCCCGGCTGCCGACCGCGGACGAGGTGCGCGGTCACCCCGAGCGGTTCGGGACGCTGATGCTGGAGCTTCCGCTGCGGGACGCCGGATTCGTGCTGCCGGACTGGGACGAGCTCGTCGACGTGGTGGACGCGGCCCGGGAGCGGGACGCCGTCGTCCACTTCGACGGGGCGCGGCTGTGGGAGACGGGCACCCACTTCGGCCGGGCGCCGCGCGAGGTCGCGCAGCTCGCGGACAGCGTCTACGTGTCGTTCTACAAGTCGCTCGGCGGCATGTCCGGCGCCGCCGTCGCCGGCCCCGAGGACCTGGTCGAGGAGGCGCGGGTCTGGCGCCACCGGTACGGCGGACAGCTCTTCCAGCAGTACCCGGCGGCGCTCTCGGCGCTGCGGGGCCTGGACACCGAGCTGCCGCGGCTGCCCTCGTACGTGGCGCACGCGCGGGTGGTGGCGCAGGCGCTGCGGGAGGGCTTCGCGGAGGCGGGCGCCGGCTGGTTCCGGGTGCACCCGGAGGTGCCGCACACCCATCAGTTCCAGGTCTGGCTGCCGTACGCCCCCGAAACCCTGACCGCGGCGTCGCTCGCCCTGGCGGAGGAGACCGGGACCGTGCTGTTCCGGCGCTGGTTCCCCGGACCCGCGGGCGGGACGCCCGGTGTGGCGGCCACCGAGGTGACCGTGACGGGGCCCGGACTCGAGTGGTCGGCCGAAGAGGTCAAGGAGGCGGTGCGGGGCTTCCTGGCCCGCGTCGCCTAGGGGGTGCCCGCGTCTCCTGATCCGTGCCGGCCTGCGCCTCCCGGGCGGCGGTTCGCAGGCCCCGGGGGCGGACGGAGGTCAGCAGGCCCCCGGGTGCAGCCAGCGGTGCAGGGCCGTCCGGACGCGGTGGGTGGCCGGGCGGCCGGCCAGGACCGCTTCGAAGCGGCGGTGGTCGCGGGCCGCGCGCAGTGCGGCGAGGTCGTGGGTGCCGGGGACCGGGGGTGCCGGCTCGTCGTGCAGGGCGGCCCGGTAGGCGTCGAAGAGGTACTGGTGGAGTGCGTTCATGGAGATCACCGTGCGCCTCCCGGCCGGCACCCCGCGCGTCGATTGACCGCCCTCGTCAAATGGCGCGACACCTCCCCCGGCCCGCCCCGCACCATAGGGGGGTGAGCGTGACCATCGACATCACCGGACTGCCGCACGAGCGGATCACCTTCTGCCCCTCGCCGCTGGCCGAGCTCGGCAACGCCCTGCACGCGCTGGCCGAGCCCGCCCACCACGCCCGGCTGCACGCGTGGACGACCGCGACCGCCGCCGCCATGAAACCCGAGCTCGCGGACCGGCTGCACGAGGCCGACTTCATGTGGCGGTCCACCCGCTCCGACTTCCTGCTGCCCGCCCAGCCGCGCGAGACGCTCGCCGAGGAGCTGGACGACGTCGACCGCATGGACGACGAACGGTTCGTCGGCGCGGCCCTGGAGATCTCCTGCAGCAGCCGTTACTCCGAGGGGATCCCCTCCCCGCTGGTCGACGAGGAGAGCCGGCGCCGCGCCCTCGACCTGGCGGCCGCGCGCGGGCCGCGCCAGGCCGCGTTCGTGGAGCGGATGCTGGCGGAGCCCACGGCCACCCGTGCCTGGATCCGGCGGCTCCTGGAGGACTTCGACGAGGCGTTCTTCGCCGACACCTGGCGCCGTGTGCGCGTCCAGCTCGCCGCCGACGCCCGCCACAAGACCGAGCTGCTGCGCCGCAAGGGCCTCGCCGAGGCGCTGTCGGCCGCGTCCCCGGCGCTGAGCCTGGAGGAGGGGCCGTTCGGCTCCAGGATCGTCGTCGACAAGCTGGTGCACGGGCGGACCGAGGCCCAGGGGTCGGCCGTGACGCTCGTGCCCACCGCCTTCGGCTGGCCGCACCTCTTCGCCCTGTCCGCACCCGGCTGGCAGCCGGTGATCCAGTACCCGGCGGCCGCCCGTGACGTCGGCGGCGCCGAGCCGGTCGAGACCGTCAAGCTGCGGCTGGAGGCCATCGCCCACCCGATGCGGATGCGCCTGTGCCGCAACCTGGCGCGCGGCCCGTACTCGACGAGCGAGCTGGCCGACGCGTACGGCATCAGCGCGCCCGAGGTCTCCCGGCACCTCTCGGTCCTGAAGAAGGCGGGGCTGCTCACCACCCAGCGCCGGGGCCGCTACGTGCTGCACCAGCTGGACTTCTCGGTGGTCGCCCGGCTGGGGAGCGACTTCCTGGAGTCGGTGCTGCGGTAGGGCGCGTCCGGCGGGCGCCGCCCCGCCCCGGCGGGCCGGTCAGACCTGGCCGCCGCCGGCCCGTACCAGGCCCGTCTCGTACGCGAGGACGACGACCTGGACGCGGTCGCGCAGGCCCAGCTTGGTCAGGATGCGGCCCACGTGCGTCTTCACCGTCGCCTCCGAGAGCACCAGCCGGGCCGCGATCTCGCCGTTCGACAGGCCCTGTGCCACGAGCAGCATGACCTCGCGCTCCCGGTCGGTGAGCCGGTCCAGTTCCTTGTGCCGGGGCTCGCCGCCGGAGGACGGCAGCATCGGCGAGAAGCGGTCCAGGAGGCGGCGGGTCGTGGACGGGGCGACGACGGCGTCGCCGCTGTGCACCGAGCGGATCGCGCCGAGCAGCTCGGCCGGCGGCACGTCCTTCAGCATGAAGCCGCTCGCGCCCGCCTTGAGCCCCGAGAACGCGTACTCGTCGAGGTCGAAGGTGGTCAGGATCAGCACCTTCGGCGCGTCCGGCCGGGAGCAGATCCGGCGGGTCGCCTCCACCCCGTCCAGCTTGGGCATGCGCACGTCCATCAGGACGACGTCCACCGCCGTGCCCCGCAGCACCTCCAGGGCCTCCACGCCGTCACCCGCCTCGGCCACGACCTCCATGTCCGGCTGGGCGGCGAGCACCATGCGGAAGCCGGTGCGCAGCAGCACCTGGTCGTCGACGAGCATCACGCGGATGGACATGTTCAAGGGGGTCCTCTTCTAGTGAGCGGGCTTGAGGGGGAGCAGGGCGCTGATGCGGAAGCCGCCGCCTGGGCGCGGGCCGGCGTCCAGGGTGCCGCCGACCATGCCGACCCGCTCACGCATGCCGATCATGCCGTGGCCACGGCCGTCGGCGCCGCCGTCCTCGTACATCTCCTGCGGCGCGCCCCGCCCGTCGTCCTCGACGAGCAGGCCGAGCCCGTCGTCGAAGTAGACCAGGCGGACGCTGGCGCCCACGTCGGGGCCGCCGTGCTTGCGGGTGTTGGTGAGGGCTTCCTGGACGATGCGGTACGCGGTGAGCTCGACGCCGCTGGGCAGCGGGCGCGGGGTGCCTTCGATCTTGAAGTCGACGGCGAGCCCGGCGCCGCGGACCTGCTCGACCAGGTCCTCGATCTGCTCGACGTCGGGCTGGGGGACGTACTCCCCGGCCTCCTGGTGCTCGCCGGTGCGCAGGATGCCGAGCAGGCGGCGCATCTCGGCGAGGGCCTGGCGGCCGGTGCTGGAGATGGTCTCCAGGGCCTGCTTGGCGGTGTCGGGCGAGGAGTCCATGACGTACGCGGCGCCGTCGGCCTGCACGACCATCACGGACACGTTGTGGGCGACGACGTCGTGCAGCTCGCGGGCGATCCGGGCCCGCTCGGCGGCGACGGCGACCTTGGCCTGTGCCTCGCGCTCCTTCTCCAGGCGGGAGGCGCGCTCCTCCAGCTGGGCGAAGTAGGCGCGGCGGGTGCGCAGGGAGTCGCCGAGGACCCAGGCGAGTGCGAAGGGCACGGTCATGATGACGGTGAAGAAGACCCGGGCCGGGGAGGACACGTCCACCTGCGGCCAGCGCAGCTGCGAGAGCGAGGCGGCGCTCAGCCCGCCGACGAGGGCGAGGCGGGAGGCCCAGCGGGGTCCGTCGTGCGCGGCGACGGTGTAGATGATCACGAGCATGGCGAAGTCGGCCATGAACGGGACGAGCCCGAAGGCGAGCTGGGCGAGGCCGAGCCCGACCGCGAGGAGCAGCATCTTCTGGGGCATGCGCCGACGCAGGGCGATGACCAGGGAGAACAGCGCCGCGACGAGGACGTGCCCGAGGGGGCTTCCCCCCGTCGGGTCGGAGCTCACCCACAGCAGGGAGAACCCGAACAGGACGACGGCCCAGAAGGTGTCGACGCCCGTCGGGTGTCTGCGGAGGAAGTCATAGAGGCGCTGCACGTAACCCAGCGTAGGGAAAGCGGATAGGTGCAGGGGTCAACCGTGGGGTCGATCCTTGCCGTGAGGCCCGTACTCCCCAAGGTGGAGACTGGGGCGCGTGACGGATGAGACGTGTCAGCGGCAGGGGTTCGACGGGTGGCTGAGGTGGCGTGACGCCACGGAGCGGGCGCTGTACGGCCCCGGGGGCTTCTTCCTGCGCCCCGAGGGCCCGGCAGGCCACTTCCGCACCTCGGTGCACGCCTCGCCGCTCTTCGCGGGGGCG
The DNA here is from genome assembly GCF_044541845.1 of Streptomyces sp. NPDC085481. Lineage (NCBI taxonomy): Bacteria > Bacillati > Actinomycetota > Actinomycetes > Kitasatosporales > Streptomycetaceae > Streptomyces > Streptomyces sp. NPDC085481. The sequence continues at coordinate 590,881 of NZ_JBITTJ010000002.1, read as the reverse complement.
GTGGCGCGGCTGCTCGCCCGCGTGGCGCAGGAGCTGGACACGGAGGAGCTCGCGTTCGTGGACGTGGGGGCGGGGCGGGGTGAGCTGTTGACGGGCGTCCTGGCGGCGGTGGACCCGGGCCTTCGGGTACGACCGTACGGCGTCGAACGCGCCCCCCGGCCGCCCGGCCTGGACCAGCGGATCGTCTGGACGGACCGGGTCCCGGACGGCGAGCGGGGGCTGCTCTTCGCCAACGAGTGGCTGGACAACGTGCCGGCGGACGTGGCCCAGGTCGACGCGGCGGGCGCGGTCCGCTTCGTCGAAGTGCGGTCGGACGGCACGGAACGGCTCGGCGGGCCGGTCGACGGGCCGGACGCGCAGTGGCTGGAGCGGTGGTGGCCACTGCGCGAGCCCGGCGACCGCGCGGAGATCGGCCGCCCGCGGGACGAGGCATGGGCGGCGGCGGCCGGCGCACTGACGGCGGGCACGGCGGTGGCCGTCGACTACGCGCACCTGTCCCCCGCCCGCCCGCCCTTCGGCACCCTCACCGCCTTCCGCCACGGCCGCGAGACCGCACCGGTCCCGGACGGCACCTGCGACCTGACCGCCCACGTGGCGATGGACGCGTGCGCGGCGGCGTACGGGGCGACCGCGGCCTCCCGACCTGCCCCGTGCGCGGCGACGGCCACCCCCGGGGAAGGCTCCGAGATCCTCACCCAGCGCGAAGCCCTCCACCGCCTCGGCGTCACCGGCACCCGCCCACCCCTCTCGCTGGCCTCCAGCGACCCGACCGCCTACATCCGCGCCCTTGCCACGGCCGGCGAGGCCACCGAGCTGACGGCACCGGGCGGTCTCGGCGACTTCCTGTGGCTGGTCCAGCGGGTCACGCCGACGGTGGGCCCGACGGTGGGCTAGGACCGGGAACGCCAGAGCGGGTCGCGGCGCGGGATACTGTCCGGCATGACGGAGACGACGGTCGGCATCGGTGGCGCGGCGGAGAGCACCGACATGGTGTTGAACATCGGGCCGCAGCATCCCTCCACGCACGGTGTGCTCCGGTTGCGGCTCGTGCTCGACGGGGAGGTCGTGCGGGAGGCCGAGCCGGTGGTCGGGTACATGCACCGGGGGGCCGAGAAGCTGTTCGAGGCGCGGGACTACCGGCAGATCATCATGCTGGCCAACCGGCACGACTGGCTGTCCGCGTTCTCCAACGAGCTCGGCGTCGTCATGGCCGTCGAGCGGATGCTCGGCATGGAGGTGCCCGAGCGGGCCGTGTGGACGCGGACGCTGCTCGCCGAGCTGAACCGGGTGCTCAACCACCTGATGTTCCTCGGCTCGTACCCCCTCGAACTGGGCGGCATCACCCCGGTCTTCCACGCCTTCCGCGAGCGCGAGGAGCTCCAGGCCGTCATGGAGGAGGTCTCCGGCGGCCGGATGCACTACATGTTCAACCGGGTCGGCGGGCTCAAGGAGGATCTGCCGGCCGGCTGGCTGGGGCGGGCGCGGCAGGCCGTCGCGGACGTGCGGTCGCGGATGGACGTGTACGACCGGCTGGTGCTCGGCAACGAGATCTTCCGGGGGCGGACCCGCGGCGTCGGGGTGCTCTCGCAGGAGGCCGTGCACGGGTACGGCGTGTCGGGGCCCGTCGCCCGCGCCTCCGGCGTCGACTTCGACCTGCGCCGGGACGAGCCGTACCTCGCGTACGGGGAGCTCCAGGACACCCTGCGGGTGGTCACCCGCACCGAGGGCGACTGTCTGGCCCGCTTCGAGTGCCTGCTGGACCAGACCCACAACTCCCTGGAGCTCGCAGACGCCTGTCTGGACCGGATCGAGGAGCTGCCGCAGGGGCCGATCAACCAGCGGCTGCCGAAGGTCCTCAAGGCGCCCGAGGGACACACGTACGCCTGGACCGAGAACCCGCTGGGCATCAACGGCTACTACCTGGTCTCCAAGGGCGAGAAGACCCCGTACCGGCTCAAGCTGCGCTCGGCCTCGTACAACAACATCCAGGCGCTGGCGGTACTGCTGCCGGGGACGCTCGTCGCCGACATGGTGGCGATCCTGGGGTCGCTGTTCTTCGTCGTGGGTGACATCGACAAGTAGGCCGGCGGGGCTCGGCGAGGAGCCGGGTCAGGCGCGGCAGGCGGCCCGTCAGGTGGGGCAGGCCGCCGCCGTCAGGCGCGGCAGGCGGCCCGTCAGGCGTGGCGCATGACCACGAAGTCGTGCTGCTCCCCTTCCGGGCGCCTGCGGTCCGCCGCCGTCCAGCCCCAGCGCTCGTAGCGGCCGGTCAGTTCGGGTACGTCGAGGGTCATCAGCAGCGCCGGCCGGTACGGCTCCCGCGTGAGCAGCGCGTCGTGGAGGGCGCGGCCGATGCCGAGGCCCTGGCGGTCCGGGGCGACGACGAGCTCCGCGAGTTCGAAGGCGGGGGCCTGGCCCTCGCCGGACAGGAACGTGCCGGTCCAGCCGGCCGCGAAGCCGTCCAGGGCGTCGTCGGCGTCGAGCGCGCCGACACAGCGGAAGTCCGGCTTCTCGGCGGCCCGCGTCAGCAGCCGGTCCACCGTCCGCAGCGCGCCGGCCGGCGGCTCGTGCCAGGGCGCGCCGCAGAACGCCTGGGCGCACAGCGCGATCAGCTCCTCGCGGCGCCCGGCCAGCTCGCCCGCCGCGAGGTCGGTGAGGCGGTACGTCACGAGCTGACGGCGCCGCGCAGCACGGCCACGTCGATCTGCTCGGTCTCGTCGTGCGCCGTCAGGTCGATGACCTGGCCGATCGCCCGCTGCTCCAGGACCGGCTTCGCGGCGGCCGCGAGGACCTCCTCGCCCACGACGTCGGCCAGGTCCGCGTTCTGCACGGCCTCGATCGCGGCCGCCGCCTTCTGCGTGCTCTGCGTACCGAAGTAGTCGAAACCGCCCCCGGGGCGGGGGGCCGGGCGACGGGCGGCATACGGGACGATCGCCGCCGCGGCGGGCACGTGCCGCATGGCGGGGGCCTTGGTGTGCTGGTCGTCCGCCTGCTCGACGGCCGCCGACTGCTCGGCGGACGCCGCCGGCTCGGGCTCCGGCTCGGGGTCCGCCTTCTCCTCGGCCTCGGCCTTGGTCTTGTCGTGCGTCTGCGCCTCGGGACCGGTCTGCTCGTCCGCCCTCGTCGCCAGGTTCCGCAGTGCCTCCGCCGCCTTGCGGTACGTCTCCGGCGTCGGGGTGGAGCCGGCGGGCGGCAGTGCCTTCGTCTCCGTCGCCGCCTCCAGGGCGAGCACGCGGCGTCCCTCGAGCGCGCTGGCCCGCTCGGTCTCGGCGGTCGCGTAACGGCGCAGCAGGTCGGCGTGCTCGCTGCGGAGCCCGGCGAGTTCGACCCGCTTGGCGCGCAGCTTGGCGTCGAGGCGGCCGCGCAGCTCGCGCGACTCCTCCAGGTCGGACTCCAGCTCGGCGACCCGCTCCTCGGTCTTCCACTGGTCCGCGGCGCGGGCCCGGTTCAGCTCGGCGACCTGCCGGCCGGCGCTCCGGTCCCAACTGCGCATGAGGACGGCACCGGTGACCGCGGAGGCGGCGGCGGCCGCGACGAGCAGCCGGAGCACCAGAAGGTCACCGAGCAGCCAGGCGCCCGCGGCACAGACGACCGACGCCCCGGCGACCGCCGAGGGCGGCAGGAGCTTGTGCAGGGGTGGGGAATGGCGGTGGCGTCCACGTGGCATGGCCTGAAATTTACCGTGCGTAGGCGGCGAATGGGGGGTCGGCCCGGCAATCTCTTGGCGAGTTCTCGCCGTAGTCGGCCGGGCTAGGCCCATTGCCGGGACGGGCCCGGCCGACCCCCCTTACCCGGCGTCTACTTCTTGAGCAGCCCCTTCGACTCCAGATAGGCCTTCGCGACGTCCTCCGGCTTCGCCCGCTCCGCGTCCACCTTGCGGTTCAGTTCGGCGAGATCCGCCGTCGTGAGGACCTTGGTGATCTTGTCGAGAGCGGCGGCTATCTCCGGAGATCCGGCGTCCTTCGCATTGACGACGGGCAGCACGTTGTCCGCGTTCTGCAGCTTCTTGTCGTCCTCGAGGAAGACCAGGCCGTACGACTCGACGGTCGCGTCCGTCGTGGTGGTCAGGACCAGCTGGTCCACACCGTCCTTGACGGCCTGCTTGGCCTGCGGGGTGCCGACTCCCTTGGGGTCGATGCCGGCGACGTCGATCCCGTAGGTCTTCTTCAGGCCCGGCGCGCAGAACGGGCGGATCTCGCATTCGTCACCGGCCGCGATCTTCACCTTCAGCTTGGCGGCACCGAGATCGGAAAGCGTCCTCAGCTTGTTCTTGTCGGCGAATTCCCTGCTCACCGCGAAGGCGTTCTGGTCGACGGCCGCGCCGACGGCGAGCACCTTCAGTCCGCGCGGCTCGGCGAGCTTCTTCAGCGCCTCGGTGGTGGCGGCCGCGTCACCGGAGGCGACCGGCTTCTCCTCGGGCGCCTTCGGCCCGTTCGTCTTCGCGTTGAGGAATTCCGCGATCGTCGCCGCGTATTCCGGTACGACGTCGATCTCGCCCTTCTCCAGGGAGGGCTCGTACAGCTCGCGATTCTTCACCGTGGTGACGCTCGCGGCGTACCCGGCGTCGTCGAGCACCTGGGCGTAGAGCTCGGCGAGGACCTTCGACTCGGTGAACGCGGCCGCGCCGACGACCAGCGAGCCCTTGCTCCCGCCGCCGCCCTCGGAGGCGCCGCCGCCGTTCTGCGACTTCTCCAGGCTGTCTCCGCCGCAGGCGGCCAGCGAGACCGTCAGCGCCGCCATGCCGATGAACGCACCCGCGATGCGCGAGGTCCTGCTCACAAGATCACCTATTCCCGATTTCGTCGTCCGTCACCGCGGCACCCCGCGGCCGATGAGCCGGTCCGCCGCCACGAGCAGCGCCTCCACCAGGAGCGCGAGCAGGGCCACGAGCAGGGCGCCGGCCACCACCTGTGGCGTGTTGTACGTGTTGAATCCGGCCGTGATGATGCGGCCGAGGCCGCCCTGGCCGACCATGGCGGCGATGGTCGCGGTGGCCACCACCTGGACGGCGGCGGAACGCAGACCGGCCATCAGCATCGGCCGGGCCAGCGGCAGTTCGACCCCGCGGAAGAGCTGGCCGCCCGACATGCCCATCCCCCTGGCGGCCTCCACCACCGCGCGGTCCACCTCCCGCACACCCACGTACGCGTGGGTGAGCAGCGGCGGTATCGCGAAGAGCACGAGCGCGATCACGGTCGGCACATCACCGGCGTTGCGCAGCGGCGACACCATGAACAGGGCCAGGACCGCGAAGACGGGGATCGCCCGCCCCACGTTGGAGACGTTGACGGCCACCGCCCCGCCCCGGCCCAGGTGCCCGAGCCACAGGCCGAGCGGCAGCGCGAGCGCGCAGGCCAGCAGCAGGGCGGCCCCGCTCACGTACAGGTGCTCGGCGAGCCGGTGCCAGACGCCGCTCTCGCCCGACCAGTTGGCGCCGGTGGTCAGCCAGGACCAGGCGTCCGCGAGGACCGACATCTCAGGCACCTCCCGCCCGCACCGCGCGTACGCGGGTCCAGGGCGTGAGGAGCCGCTGCAGGCCGAGGAGCAGCAGGTCGGCGAGGACCGCGAGCGCGACGCACAGCACGGCGGCGGTGAGCACCTGGGCCTTGAAGAAGGTGGGCAGCGCGTCCTCGATCAGGTTGCCGAGGCCGCCGCGGCCGACGATGGAGCCGACCGTGGTGAGCGCGATCGTGGAGACCGTCGCCATCCGTATGCCGGCCATCAACGCGGGCAGCGCGAGCGGGAGTTCGACCTCCCACAGCAGCCGCCCCGACCCGTACCCCATCCCCCTCGCCGCCTCCCGGGTCTCCGCGGGGACCGCCGCGAGCCCGGCCAGGATGCCGCGCACCAGGATCGTCAGCGAATACAACACCAGGCCCGTCACGACCAGCGCCGACGAAAGCCCGAGGAAGGGCAGGAGCAGCGAGAACATCGCGAGCGAGGGGACCGTGTAGAGCAGGGTGGTCAGCCCGAGCACGGCACCGGCCAGGCGCGGTCGCGCCCGTACGAGGAGGGCGAGCGGAAAGGCGACGGCGATCCCGAGGAGCACCGACACGACCGTGATTCCCACATGCTGGACGGTGGCGTCGGTCAGCTCCTGGGAACGGGTGCGCAGATACTCCCCGCAGATCCAGTCATTCGTCACCAGGCAGTTCGCCGCGGACATACGCACCCCCCCTTCCCACGCGCCTCCGAATGTCCGTGTGGCGACCCTAACCCCCGCCACTGACAATCACCGAGGAGAGCCACGATGTGGAAATACTTCCTTCACACAATGCGGGCCGCGAGGGTTCAGAATGGGGAACCATGATCCGGTTCGAGCAGGTGACCAAGCGGTACGAAGACGGCACGACCGCCGTCGACGACCTCTCCTTCGAGGTCGCGGAGGGGGAACTCGTCACGCTCGTCGGCCCGTCGGGCTGCGGCAAGACCACCACGATGAAGATGGTGAACCGGCTCGTCGAACCCACCGGGGGCCGCGTCCTGCTCGGCGGCGAGGACGTCTCCACCGTCGACCCGGTCCGGCTGCGCCGCACCATCGGCTACGTCATCCAGCAGGTCGGCCTCTTCCCGCACCGCACCGTCCTCGACAACACCGCCACCGTCCCCGCCCTGCTCGGCTGGAAGAAGGCCAGGGCCCGCGAGCGCGCCGCCGAACTGCTCGACCTGGTCGGCCTCGACCCCGCCGTCTACGGCCACCGCTACCCCGAGCAGCTCTCCGGCGGCCAGCGCCAGCGCGTCGGCGTGGCCCGCGCGCTCGCCGCCGACCCGCCGGTCCTGCTCATGGACGAGCCCTTCGGCGCCGTCGACCCCGTGGTCCGCGAACGGCTCCAGACGGAGTTCCTGAACCTCCAGGCCACCGTCCGCAAGACGGTGCTGCTCGTCACGCACGACCTGGACGAGGCCGTCCGGCTGGGCGACCGCATCGCCGTCTACGGGCAGGGCCGCATCGAGCAGTTCGACACCCCCGCCACCGTGCTCGGCGCCCCCGCCACCCCGTACGTCGCCGACTTCGTCGGCGCGGACCGCGGCCTCAAGCGGCTCGCCGTCACCCCCGTCACCGAGACCGACCTCGAGCCGGCCGCACCGGCGGACGGCCTCGCGAAGGCCCGGCTCCCCCTCGGCGCCTCCCTCAAGGACGCCCTCGCCGCCCTCCTCCAGGACGACACCGGACGGATCGCCGTCCACGCCCCCGACGACCCGGCCCGCACCCTCGGCGCGCTCACCACGGCCGGCGTCCACCGGGCCCTGCGCAGGAGCACGACCGAGGGCACGGCGGACCGCACGGCGAAGGGCCCGGCGCAGGCCCCGGCAGAGACCGCGCCGGAGGGCCCGGCAGACGGCCCGGCGGAGATCAGCTCGCGCTGAGCCGGCTGCTCATCCAGACCAGACCCGGCGGGATCTCCCGGTTCCAGGTGTTGAAGTTGTGCCCTCCGCTCTCCAGCGTGATCGAGGAGACCCGGGCGGGCGCCTTCACCTTCTTGATGAAGGCGCGCGTACCGGTGAGGTTCCCCTCGCCCTTCCGGGAGGTCGTCACCAGGAACGACGACTTCCCCTGCCGTACGTGGTCCAGGCTCCACAGCAGGTCGGCCCGCTTCTTCTCGGCCTTGTCGCCCTGGAAGAGGTCACCGGTCGTCACGTCGTCCGCCGCCTGGTAGTACGCCGAGAAGCCGGCGCCCGCCGAGAAGCGGTCCGGGTGGTGCAGCGCGATCTTCAGCGCGCAGTAGCCACCGGTCGAGTTCCCCATGAAGCCCCAGTTCCGCGGCTTCGTGCCGACCCGGTACGTCTCCGAGATCGCCTTCGGCAGGTCCTCCGCGAAGAAGGTCTCCGTCTGCGGGCCGCCCGGGACGTTCACGCACTCGGTGTCCCGGGGCGGCGCCACGGTCGGCCGCAGCATCACCAGGATCATCGGCTGCATCTTCTTGTCCTTGGCCTGCTGGAAGGCCGTCTTCGGGTACTTCAGACCCTTCAGCAGGTTCTCCGCCGTGCCCGGGTAACCGGTCAGCACCACCGAGGCGGGGAAGGTCGACTTCGCGTACCGGGCCTGGAAGTACTCCGGCGGCAGATAGACGTAGGCCGGCGAGTCGATCTTCGACTTCTCGCCCGCTATGACGACCTTCTGTATCTGCCCGCCGACCGACGGACGCCCGGCGCCCGGCACGTCGAGCGCCTGCGTGCCGACCACCTTCACGTCCCTGGAACCGGCCGAATGGTCGACGACCACGCCCATGTCCTGCTCCTGGCCGAACAGGTCCGCCCAGGAGCCGTAGAAGAGGAAGGAGTTGTTGGCGGCCAGACCCACCGACGCGAACAGGGCCAACTGGGTGGCGAGCAGCAGCCCGACCCGCCCCAGAACGGACCTCCAGCCGCCGCGCGCGAGCCGCGGCCACAGCCAGATCGTGGCGACGAAGAGCACCACGGCCAGCGCAACCGCCACGGCGAGGACTTTGTTGCTGGTGAGACCCATGAGACGTCCGAGCTTTCTTCCTGATATTTCCCTGAGATTTCCCTGACGGGCAGTGAACCCGCCGCATCGCTGCTCCGTCCTAGAAGGCGCAAACCCCCGGTACGGCCCCGCCCAGCGCCGAGCGCCGTACCGGATCAACGATCTCTCGCGGAACCACGGGAAGCACGGGAAGCGATGTCTGTCACGGTAGATGGGGACAAATCCGGATCGGTTCCGGATCACGTACGCCGGATTCTGCGCGGACCCCGCCCCGAGCGGGTCCCCGCACTCGTCGGAACGGCCTGCACACTGATCGGCCTGATCGACGTCGCCGCGGGTGTCTTCCCGCGGTTCCGCACCAGCCGCATGCACGCGATCGCCGAGATACTGCCCGGCACCCTCGGGCCGCTCTCCGCCGCCCTCTCGCTCAGCGTCGGCATCCTGCTGCTCCTCCTCGCCCACGGCCTCAAGCGCCACAAGCGCCGTGCCTGGCGAGCCGCCGTCGTCCTGCTGCCGCTCGGCGCGGTCGCCCAGTTCGTCTGGCGCCACTCCGTACTCGGCGCAGTGCTCTCACTCCTCCTGCTCGGCCTGCTGGTACGCCACCGGAGCGAATTCGCGGCCCTGCCCGACCCGCGCAGCCGCTGGCGCGCGCTCGCCAACTTCGTCGTCCTGGGCGCCGGATCCATCGCCCTCGGCCTCGTCATCGTCAGCGCCCACCCGCGCCGCGTCGTCGGCAGCCCCAGCCTCACCGACCGCCTCGAACACGTCCTCTACGGCCTGTTCGGCATCGAGGGCCCCGTCGCCTACACCGGCAACGTCGACTGGACCGTCGGCTACTCCCTCGGCGCCCTCGGCATGCTGACCGCCCTCACCACCATCTACCTGGCCTTCCGGCCCGAGCACCCCGCCGCCCGGCTCACCGAGGACGACGAGACCCGGCTGCGCGCCCTGCTCGACAAGCACGGCGCCCGCGACTCCCTCGGCCACTTCGCGCTCCGCCGCGACAAGGGCGTCGTCTTCTCCCCCAGCGGCAAGGCCGCCGTCTGCTACCGCGTCGTCTCCGGCGTCATGCTCGCCAGCGGCGACCCCATCGGCGACGTCGAGGCCTGGCCCGGCGCCATCGAACGCTTCATGGACGAGGCCAAGGCCCACTCCTGGACCCCCGCCGTCATGGGCTGCTCCGAGACCGGCGGCCAGGTCTGGACCCGCGAGACCGGCCTCGACGCCCTCGAGCTCGGCGACGAGGCCGTCGTCGACGTCGCCGACTTCTCCCTCTCCGGACGTGCCATGCGCAACGTCCGCCAGATGGTCAAGCGCATCGAACGCAACGGCTACACCACCAAGGTCCGCCGCGTCGCCGACCTCAGCGACGGCGAACTCGCCCGCGTCCGCAAAGCCGCCGAGGACTGGCGCGGCACCGACACCGAGCGCGGCTTCTCCATGGCGCTGGGCCGCATCGGCGGCCCCGGCGACGGGGAGGCGGTCATAGCGACCGCACACAAAGAGGACGACGAGGGAAACGAGTCCCCCTACGGCGACCTGAAGGCGATCATCCACTTCGTCCCCTGGGGCACCGACGGCATGTCGCTCGAGCTCATGCGCCGCGACCGCAGCGCCGACCCCGGCATGAACGAACTCCTCATCGTCGCCGCCCTCCAGAGCGCCCCCCGCATCGGCATCAAGCGGGTCTCCCTCAACTTCGCCATGTTCCGCGCCGCCCTCGCCCGCGGCGAGAAGATCGGCGCCGGCCCCGTGCTCCGGCTGTGGCGCGGACTGCTCGTCTTCCTCTCCCGCTGGTTCCAGATCGAGTCGCTGTACAAGTTCAACGCCAAGTTCCAGCCCCGGTGGGAGCCCCGCTTCGTCGTCTACCGCAAGAGCCGCGACCTGCCCCGCATCGGCTTCGCCGCCATGCAGGCCGAAGGCTTCGTCAACCTCTCCCTGCCGCGCCCCTTCACCCGCCGCTCGCACGCCGCGACCCCGCGCCCGTGCGCGCACATCGTCCCCTCCCAGGCCGAGCACGAGATCCGCGCGGCGTGACAGCGCGGGCCCCGGCGGGCGGGACCAGGGCCGAGGCCCCGAAGAGACCCGGGGGCCCACCCCGGCCTCCGGGCCCTACGCTGGACGCATGAGTACGACGATCGACCGGGGCACGGCGCTCGGCCTGCCGGAGTGGGACCGCTGCGCGGTCATGGGCGTGGTCAACGTGACCCCCGACTCCTTCTCCGACGGCGGCCGCTGGTTCGACACCACGGCCGCCGTCAAACACGGCCTCCACCTCGTCGCCCAGGGCGCCGACCTCGTCGACGTCGGCGGCGAATCCACCCGCCCCGGCGCCAGCCGCGTCGACGAGGAGGAAGAGCTCCGCCGCGTCATCCCCGTCGTCCGGGGCCTCGCCGCCGAAGGCGTCACCGTCTCCGTCGACACCATGCGCGCCACCGTCGCCGCCCGCGCCGTCCAGGCCGGCGCCGTCCTCGTCAACGACGTCAGCGGCGGTCTCGCCGACCCCGCCATGATCCCCGCCGTCGCCGCCGCCGAAGTCCCCTTCGTCGTCATGCACTGGCGCGGCTTCAGCGACAAGATGAACAGCCTCGCCGTCTACGACGACGTCCTCGGCGAGGTCCTCACCGAACTCCGCACCCGCATGGAAGCCGTCATCGACGGCGGCATCGCCCCCGAGCGGATCGTCCTCGACCCCGGCCTCGGCTTCGCCAAACTCGCCCCGCACGACCTCGCCCTCGTGGCACACCTGCCCCAGCTGCGCGCACTCGGCCGCCCCCTCCTCGTGGCCGCCTCCCGCAAGCGCTTCCTCGGCCACGTCCTCGCCCACGAAGGCGCCGCCCCGCCCCCCGCCCGCGAACGCGACGCCGCCACCGCCGCCGTCTCCGCCATCGCCGCCCACGAAGGCGCCTGGGCCGTCCGCGTCCACGAGGTACGGGCCACCGCCGACGCCGTACGCGTCGCCAGAGCCGTCGAAGGAGCCGCGTGACCCGCGCCCGCCACGCCGACAGAGCCGCCGTCGAAGCCGCGAACACCGCCTTCTACGAGGCGATGGAGCAAGGCGACTTCGACGGCATCACCGACCTCTGGCTCGACGACGGCGCCACCCCGATCTCCTGCGTCCACCCCGGCTGGCCCGTCCTCACCGGCCGCGGCGAGGTGCTCCGCTCGTACGCCCTGATCATGGCGAACACCGACTACATCCAGTTCTTCCTCACCGACGTCGAGATCTCCCTCGCCGGCGACGTGGCGGTCGTCACGTGCACCGAGAACATCCTCAGCGGCGGACCCGCCGAGGACGGCGCCTCCCTCGGCCCCCTCGTCGGACAGCTCGTCGTGGCCACGAACGTGTTCCGCCGCACGTCGGAGGGGTGGAAGGTGTGGTCCCACCACGGCTCCCCGGTGATCCCCGAATCCGACGACAACGACGGCGAGGACACCGCCGACTGAGCGCCCCGCCCCGAGCCGCCGACCCGGCTGTCGGTGCCCGCAGGTAGATTCGGTGCTGGACACCCGGCCGTCCGCACCCGGCTGCGTGGCCACCCGAACTACGACAGCAGGAGTGATTCGCGTGGATCGTGTCGCGCTGCGCGGCCTCAAGGCCCGAGGACACCACGGCGTCTTCCCCAAGGAACGCGAGGAGGGCCAGACCTTCATCGTCGACCTCACCCTCGGCCTGGACACCCGCGCCGCGGCCGCCGGGGACGACCTGACGAAGACCGTGCACTACGGAGTCGTCGCGGAAGAAGTCGTCGACGTCGTCCAGGGCGAACCGGTCGACCTCATCGAGACGCTCGCCGAGCGCATCGCCCAGCAGTGCCTCAAGCACGCCGGCGTCCAGGAGGTCGAGGTCGTCGTCCACAAGCCGGACGCGCCGATCACCGTCCCCTTCGACGACGTGACCGTCACCATCACCCGGAGCCGCGCATGAAGCCCCAGCACAGCGATCCGACCGTGCAGCCCGTCCCGGCCGCGGTGACCGCCGCCGTCGACGCCGCCGACGTCACCCTCTCCAACCCCAAATGGGCCGTCCTCGCCCTCGGCGCCAACCTCGGCAACCGCCTGGAGACCCTCCAGGGCGCCGTCGACGCCCTCGAGGACACCCCCGGCCTCCGGGTCAAGGCCGTCTCCCCCGTCTACGAGACCGAGCCCTGGGGCGTCGAGCCCGGCTCCCAGCCCTCGTACTTCAACGCCGTCGTCCTCGTGAAGACCACCCTGCCCCCCTCCTCCCTCCTGGAGCGGGCACACGCCGTCGAGGAGGCCTTCCACCGCGTCCGCGAGGAGCGCTGGGGCGCCCGCACCATCGACGTCGACATCATCACGTACGCCGACGTCATCTCCGACGACCCCGTCCTCACCCTCCCGCACCCCCGCGCCCACGAGCGCGCCTTCGTCCTCGCCCCCTGGCACGACGTGGACGCCGGAGCCCGGCTGCCCGGCCACGGCCCGGTCGCCGACCTGCTCGCCGCCCTCGGCCGCGAGGGCGTGGTCCCCCGTGTCGACCTGGAACTCCGGCTGCCCGAGTAATCGTTAGTCTCGGGGCAGACCCCCGCTCGGACCACGCGAAGGACACCCGGTGAAACAACTGCGGCTCAAGGTGCTCGCCGGACTGTTCGTCGCGGCCGGGATCCTCTCCTGGGGCGCCGCCCGGCTGTGGGACGCGGTCGGCACCCTGCCCAGCGTGCCCCTGGCCGCGCCCATCGTCCTGGCCTCCATCGCCGTCGTCCTCACCGCCACGGCCCTGTCGCTCCGCGCCCGCCTCAAGGCCCAGCGCGAGCGCCGGCCCGGCGCCAAGGGCGTCGAACCCCTCATGGCCGCCCGAGCCGTCGTCTTCGGCCAGGCCAGCGCCCTGGTCGCCGCCCTGGTAGCCGGCATGTACGGCGGCACGGGCGTCTTCCTCCTCGGCTCCCTCGACATCCCGGCCCGCCGCGACCAGGCCATCTACGCCGCCTTCGCCGTCCTGGCCGCCATCGGCGTCATCGCCGCCGCCCTCTTCCTGGAACACGTCTGCAAGCTCCCGGAGGACGAGGACAACGCAACAAACGGCGAAGGCCCGGGCCGAGCCCGGGCCTGAGGCCGGCAAGGGGCGTCAACGCGCCATGATCAGGCTCATCGCCTCGGCGCGGGTCGCGGGGTCGCGCAGCTGACCGCGGACCGCCGAAGTGATGGTCTTGGCGCCCGGCTTGCGGATGCCGCGCATCGACATGCACATGTGCTCGCACTCGAAGACCACGATCACGCCGCGCGGTTCCAGGATCTCCATCAGGGAGTCGGCCACCTGGGTCGTGAGCCGTTCCTGCACCTGCGGGCGGCGGGCGTAGACGTCGACGAGCCGGGCCAGCTTCGACAGACCCGTGATCTTTCCCGTGGTCGACGGGATGTAGCCCACGTGGGCCACGCCCCGGAACGGTACGAGATGGTGCTCACATGTCGAGTACACCTCAATGTCCCTGACCAGCACCATTTCGTCATGGCCGATGTCGAACGTGGTGGTCAGGACGTCCTCGGGCTGCTGCCACAGACCGGCGAATATCTCCTTGTACGCCCGCGCCACCCGCGCCGGGGTCTCCTGGAGGCCCTCGCGGTCGGGGTCCTCGCCGACCGCGATGAGGAGCTCCCGTACGGCGTTCTCGGCGCGCTTCTCGTCGAACTCGCCGATCGTGCCCTCGCCGTCCAGCGTCACCGGGTCGGTCATCTGTGCCTCGTTCCGTCTGTCTGTGCATGGCGCGAAAAGAGCCGCGCCCCCACAGGCTAGAACCTGTGAGGGCGCGGCATCCATTCCGGATAGGGGTTCCCGGGTCAGGCGTCCGGGGTTTCCTCCGGGGCGATGTCGATCGCCTTGGTGGTGTCGACCGGGGTCGTCGCCGACGAGGAGCCGTTGGCGCTGTTGGTCAGGGCCAGCTCCTTCGGGGAGAGGACCGGCGGGCGGGTGGAGGGGGTGCGGCGGGCGGAGCCCGTCCAGGCCGGGCGGGCCGGGCGCTTGACGATGGGGGCGAAGATCTCGGCGATCTCCTCCTTGCCCAGCGTCTCCTTCTCCAGGAGCTGCAGGACCAGGTTGTCGAGGACGTCGCGGTTCTCGACCAGGATCTCCCACGCCTCGTTGTGCGCGGTCTCGATGAGCTTCTTGACCTCTTCGTCGACCAGCGCGGCGACCTCTTCCGAGTAGTCGCGCTGGTGCGCCATCTCGCGGCCGAGGAAGGGCTCTGTGTTGTCGCCGCCGAACTTGATGGCGCCGAGCCGCTCGGTCATGCCGTACTGGGTGACCATCGCGCGGGCCGTGGCGGTGGCCTTCTCGATGTCGTTGGCTGCACCCGTGGTCGGGTCGTGGAAGACCAGCTCCTCCGCCGCGCGGCCGCCCAGCATGTAGGCCAGCTGGTCGAGCATCTCGTTGCGCGTGGTGGAGTACTTGTCCTCGTCCGGCAGGACCATCGTGTAGCCCAGGGCGCGGCCGCGGGACAGGATGGTGATCTTGTGGACGGGGTCGGAGTTCGGCGAGGCCGCCGCGACGAGGGCGTGGCCGCCCTCGTGGTACGCGGTGATCTTCTTCTCCTTGTCCGACATGATGCGGGTCCGCTTCTGCGGGCCCGCGACCACGCGGTCGATCGCCTCGTCCAGCGCCGGGTTGTCGATCAGCTTCTTGTCGCTGCGGGCGGTGAGCAGCGCCGCCTCGTTGAGGACGTTGGACAGGTCCGCGCCGGTGAAGCCGGGGGTCCGGCGGGCGACGGCGCCGAGGTCGACGTCCGGGGCGACCGGCTTGCCCTTCTGGTGGACCTTGAGGATCTCCAGGCGGCCCTGCATGTCGGGTCGGTCGACGGCGATCTGGCGGTCGAAGCGGCCGGGGCGCAGGAGGGCGGGGTCGAGGATGTCGGGCCGGTTGGTGGCGGCGATCAGGATGACGCCACCCTTCACGTCGAAGCCGTCCATCTCGACGAGCAGCTGGTTGAGGGTCTGCTCGCGCTCGTCGTGTCCGCCACCGAGGCCAGCGCCGCGGTGGCGGCCGACCGCGTCGATCTCGTCGACGAAGACGATGGCCGGGGCGTTGGCCTTGGCCTGCTCGAAGAGGTCGCGGACGCGGGAGGCGCCGACGCCGACGAACATCTCGACGAAGTCGGAGCCGGAGATCGAGTAGAACGGGACGCCCGCCTCGCCGGCGACGGCGCGCGCGAGGAGGGTCTTGCCGGTGCCGGGCGGGCCGTAGAGCAGCACACCCTTGGGGATCTTGGCGCCGACGGCCTGGAACTTGGCCGGTTCCTGCAGGAACTCCTTGATCTCGTGGAGTTCCTCGACCGCCTCGTCCGAGCCCGCGACGTCGGCGAAGGTCGTCTTGGGGGTGTCCTTGGTGATGAGCTTGGCCTTGGACTTCCCGAAGTTCATGACCCGGGAGCCGCCGCCCTGCATCTGGTTCATCAGGAACAGGAAGACGACGACGATGAGGACGAAGGGCAGCAGCGAGAGCAGGACCGAGACGAACGGCGACTGCTTCGTCGGGGAGACGGTGTAGCCGTCTTCGATCTGCCCGGCTTCGAACTTCTCCTGCAGCTTGTCGGCGAGGTCGGCGCCCTGGGTGCCGATGTAGCTGGCCTGGACCTTGCTGCTCTTGTCGATCTTCTGGCCGTCGATGAGCTCGATCTTGACGACCTGATCGTCACCGGTGGTGAGCTCTGCTGATTTGACCTGGTTCTTGTCGATCGCCTGGACGACCTTGCCGGTGTCCACCGTCTTGTAGCCCTCGGACGAGCCGACGACCTGCATCAGCACGACCACGGCGAGGACGGCCAGCACGATCCACATGACCGGCCCACGGAAGTATCGCTTCACGTCCATCCATACGGGGCGCGGTGCGCCCCGTCCCTCCTGCCCGTAGGTGAATGCTGCTGTTTAAAGCTGCGTTTGGTTGAGCTGCGTAATGACGCTATGAGAAAAGCTGTTCTTCGGACGGTACCCCAGCATTGTCACCCGCGGCCGTCTTCCCTTGCTTCAACGGTGGGAAGACGGTGCGGGTTCCCCTGGGGCCGCGGCCCTCAGCCGCCGTAGACGTGCGGGGCGAGGGTGCCGACGAACGGGAGATTGCGGTACTTCTCGGCGTAGTCGAGGCCGTATCCGACGACGAACTCGTTGGGGATGTCGAAGCCGATCCACTTCACGTCGATGGCGACCTTGGCGGCCTCCGGCTTGCGCAGGAGGGTGCAGACCTCCAGGGAGGCCGGCTCGCGGGAGCCGAGGTTGGACAGCAGCCACGACAGGGTGAGGCCGGAGTCGATGATGTCCTCGACGATCAGGACGTGCTTGCCCTTGATGTCGGTGTCGAGGTCCTTGAGGATGCGGACCACGCCGGAGGACTGGGTGCCGGCGCCGTAGGAGGAGACGGCCATCCAGTCCATGGTGACGGGGGTGGACAGCGCGCGCGCCAGGTCCGCCATCACCATCACGGCGCCCTTGAGGACACCGACGATGAGCAGGTCCTTGCCCGCGTACTCTGCGTCGATCTTCGCGGCCAGCTCGGCCAGCTTCGCGTCGATCTCTTCCTTGGTGATGAGCACCGACTTGAGGTCGGTGCCCATGTCCTTCTCGTTCACCCGGGTCACTTTCGTTGCAGCTTGCGTCAGCCTTGCCGAATGACCAGTCTGCCACCCTGGCGGCGTGCCTCGACGCGGCCGGGCAGGTTGATGGCTCCTTGGCCGCGCCAGCCGGTGATCAGCCGGTCGACCTCTTCGATGTGGCGGGCGAAGAGGGAGCCGGCGGGGGCGCCTTCGGCGATCATGGCGCGGCGCAGCACGCGGCGGCGGACGGCGGGGGGCAGTCCGTGGAGTTTGGCGCACTCGAGCCGGCCGGTCTCGTCGCGTACGTGGGCCTCGGCGTCGGCGGCCCAGGAGTCGAGGGCGTCGGCGTCGTCGCGGGACAGCTGGGCCGTCCGGGCGAGGGCTTCGACGACTCCCTTGCCGAGCGCCTTCTCCAGGGCGGGGAGCCCTTCGTGGCGCAGGCGGGAGCGGGTGTAGGCGGGGTCGCTGTTGTGCGGGTCGTCCCAGACGGCGAGTTCCTGGGCGATGCAAGCCTTGCGTACGGTCTGCCGGTCGAGCTCCAGGAAGGGGCGGCGGTAGCGGCCTGCGGTGCCGGAGACGGCGGCCATGCCGGACAGCGAGCGGATGCCGGAGCCGCGGGCGAGGCCGAGCAGGACGGTTTCGGCTTGGTCGTCGCGGGTGTGGCCGAGCAGGATCGCGGTGGCCCCGTGGCGTTCGGCGACGGCGTCGAGGGCGGCGTAGCGGGCGTCGCGGGCGGCGGCTTCGGGGCCTCCGTCACGGCCGACGGTGACCGTGACGGTCTCGACGGGGTCGAGGCCGAGGGCGGTCATGCGGTCGGCGACTTCGCGGGCGCGCTGCTCGGAGCCTTCTTGGAGGCCGTGGTCGACGGTGATGCCGCCGGCGCGGAGGTCGAGTTTGCGGGCTTCGAAGGCGAGCGCGGAGGCGAGTGCCATGGAGTCGGCGCCGCCGGAGCAGGCGACGAGCACGAGGGGGTGCCGGCCGGGTGTGGCGCTCGGGGTGGTCTGGTGCTCGGTGAGGACGTCGTGGAGTACGCGGCGGACCGCCAGGCGTATCGCCGCGACCGCAGGATGGGGACCCATGTCCGGTGCCCTTCGTGATGGGGTGGGGTGCCTCGGTCGGAGTCTTAACGGTCGGAAGTGGGGGTTCGGTCACTCAGAGTGCGTCGATGGTGACAGAACCTGGCCGTTACCCGAGCATTGCACGCCTTACCCGTCGCCTACGGTCCCTCGGATGGGTGATTGGTGGGGTGCTCTTCCGTCATGCGACGCACCTGTCTCATGAGTCTGCCTTACGGTGCACCCTCGCCACCCAGTCGGCGGGGGCGGCGATCTCGGCCTTGGTGGGGAGCGTGTTGGGCGAGGTCCACACGCGGTTGAAGCCGTCCATGCCGACCTGGTCGACGACGCCGCGCACGAAGCGTTCGCCGTCGCGGTACTGGCGCAGTTTGGCGTCGAGGCCGAGGAGTTTGCGCAGGGCGAGGTCGAGGCGGGAGGCGCCGCGGGCGCGGCGCTGCTGGAACTTCTCGCGGATCTCGGCGACGGAGGGCACGACGTCGGGTCCCACGCCGTCCATGACGTAGTCGGCGTGGCCTTCGAGCAGGGACATGACGGCGGTGAGGCGGCTGAGGATCTCGCGCTGTTCGGGGGTCTGGACGAGTTCGACGAGGGAGGGGGCGGGTTCGTCCCGTTCGCCTTCGGGGCGGCCGCCGGCGAAGGCCTGGGCGGCTTCGCGGAGGCGTTCGACGACGGTCGAGGGGTCGACGTCGGTGGCGGCGAGGAATGACTGGATCTCGCCCTGGAGGTGGTCGCGCAGCCAGGGGACGGCGGTGAACTGGGTGCGGTGGGTCTCCTCGTGGAGGCAGACCCAGAGCCGGAAGTCGTGGGGGGAAACGTCGAGCTCGCGTTCGACGTGGACGATGTTGGGGGCGACGAGCAGGAGCCGGCCGGCGCCGTCGGATCCGGCGGGCAGTTCGCGGGTGGCGGGGGCGAAGGTCTCGTACTGGCCGAGGATGCGGGAGGCCAGGAACGACAGGAGCATGCCGAGTTCGACGCCGGTGACCTTGCCGCCGACGGCGCTGAGGACGGCGCCGCCGGCGGAGCCGGAGCGGCGTTCCTGCATCTTGTCGAGGAGCGGGGAGAGCAGTTCGCGGAAGCCGGCGACGTTGGCCTTGATCCAGCCGGCCCGGTCGACGACGAGGACGGGCGTGTCGGTGATGTCGGCGGGGTCGTGGCCTTCGGGGATCATCCGGGTGTAGGCCCGGACGTGCTCTTCCGCGGCCTTGGCGTGTCTGCGGAGTTCGGCGACGACCTCGCGGGCCTCGTCCCGGCTCACCTCGGGTCCCGGGCGCACGAGGCGGGTCGCCGTCGCGACGGCGAGATTCCAGTCGACCATCCCCGATGTGCCTGCACCACCGATGCTCGTCATGCGTCAACGGTACGTTCTCGGCGCCTGTTCGGTGAGGCTTCGGACGACTATTCGCCCGGGTCAGGCCAGTGGCGGGGGCGGCGGCCCGGCGCCGTGTGAGGGCCGGTCGGCGAGCGGCCCGCGGGGTGGTGGGCGGGCCGGTCGGCCGGCCGGTCAGCGGGGCGGGGCGAGGGCGGCCGAGAGGCGGTCGAGGGCGGGCTGGGCGGTGTCCGGGGAGGTGGTGCGGCCGGCGAGGAAGGCGAAGGCGAGCAGCCGGCCGTCGGCGGTGACGACGGTGCCGGCGAGGGTGTTGACGCCGGTGAGGGTGCCGGTCTTGGCTCGGACCAGGCCCGCGCCGGAGGCGGCGGGGCCGGTGCCGAAGCGGCCGGCGAGGGTGCCGCTGAAGCCGCCGACGGGCAGTCCGGTCAGGACGGGCCGCAGGGTGGGTCGGGCGGGGTCGGCCGCGCGGGTGAGGATGCCGGTGAGCAGGGCCGCGGAGACGCGGTCGCGCCGGTCGAGTCCGCTGCCGTCGGCGAAGTGGGCGCCGGCGAGCGGGAGGCCGAGGCGGGCGAGCTCGTCGTGGACGGCCTTGGCGGCGCCGGCGAAGCTCGCGGGCTGCCTGCGGGCGAGCGCGGTCTGCCGGGCGAGGGCCTCGGCGAGGTCGTTGTCGCTGTTGGTGAGGGTGCGCTCGACGAGGTCGGCGAGCGGCGCGGAGTACGTACGGGCCAGGGGCGCGGCCTGCGTGGCTCCGGCGGTCTTCGCCTGCGGGGCCTTCGGGGCCCTGCCTGGCGCGGGGTCGCCGTCGACGGTGACGCCGGCCTTGCGCAGGAGCTCGGCGAAGGCGGTGGCGGTCTCGCCGGCCGGGTCGGCGGTGCGCGGGGCGGGCCCGCTGCGGCTGTCGTCGAGGCGGCCCTCGTCGGTCATGAGGGCGCTGAGGGGCGCGATGTTCTCGTTGCGGCCGATGGGGTGGAGCTCGGGACCCTTGTAGAGGCTGGTGTCGTACGTGAGGCGTACGTGTACGGGGTTGGCCCGGGTCCTGAGGGCGCGGGCGGTGGCGTCGGCGAGGGCCTTGAGGCGGGCCTTGTCGAGGGTGGGGTCGCCGCCGCCGACGAGGGTGACGGTGCGGCCGTCGGGGGCGGCGACGGTGCTGGTGGCGATGCGGTGGTCGGGGCCGAGGGCGGAGAGCGCGGCGGCCGCGGTGGCGATCTTGACGGTGGAGGCGGGGGTCATCGGGGTGCCCGCGCCCTCCCCGTACAGCTGCCTGCCGGTGGCGGTGTCGACGACGGAGGCGGTGCGCAGGGGGCCGAGGCCGGGGTCGGCGAGCAGGGGCACGAGGACGGCGGCGAGGTCGTCGCCCTTCCGGGTGGCCGTGGTGCCGGGTCCGGCCGGGGTGCCGAGGGCGCGCAGGACGCCGGCGGCGCTGGGTGCGGGGGCCGGGCGGCGCGGTGCGGCGGCGGGGGCGCCGGCGTGATGTGCGCCACCTGTCGTTCCGGCTGCGACCGCGCGGGCCCGCTCGGCCTTACGCTGACCGTTGTCCCACGGGCCGGCCGCGGCCACCGCTCCGGCGGCCAGGGCCAGACCGAGCACGGCGGAGCCCGCCGCGAGCTGCCAGGTTCTCGGCTCCGGCATGTGATGACCAGCCCCTTTCGCGATCAAGACCCTGCGTGAGGGACACTTAACCACCGCGCGTCGTCGCGAGCATTGACATGTGTTGATTCAGGAGGAGATCCACCCGTGGAGTTCGACGTCACCATCGAGATCCCCAAGGGATCGCGGAACAAGTACGAGGTCGACCACGAGACCGGTCGGATCCGCCTGGACCGCCGTCTCTTCACCTCGACCGCCTACCCGACCGACTACGGCTTCGTCGAGAACACCCTCGGCGAGGACGGTGACCCGCTGGACGCGCTCGTCATCCTCGACGAGCCGACCTTCCCGGGCTGCCTGATCAAGTGCCGCGCCATCGGCATGTTCCGCATGACGGACGAGGCCGGCGGCGACGACAAGCTGCTGTGCGTCCCGGCGACCGACCCGCGGATGGAGCACCTGCGCGACATCCACCACGTGGCCGAGTTCGACCGCCTGGAGATCCAGCACTTCTTCGAGGTCTACAAGGACCTGGAGCCCGGCAAGTCCGTCGAGGGCGCCGACTGGGTCGGTCGCGCCGAGGCCGAGGTCGAGATCGAGAAGTCGTACAAGCGCTTCAAGGAGTCGGGCGGCCACTGAGCCCCTGCTCGGCTGGGCCCATGAGGCTTCGGGGCCTGTGAGGCTTCGGGCCTGTGAGGCTTCCGCGCCGGTGAGGCTTCCGGCCCCGTGAGGCTTCCGCGCCTGTGAAGGGCGGTGCACCTGCTGAGGTGCACCGCCCTTCGCGCGTTCATACTGGCGGGGAACGGGCCCGTATGGGGCCCGGCGGTGCGGGTAGCAGGCCGGAGTGAGGGCGGACAGAGTGGTGGCGAGGCCGGACGGGCCCGAGGAGGCCCCGGAGGACCGGAAGCCGCAGTCGGACGAGGCACACAGCGCGTTCACCCCGCCGGCCGGGGTGGAGCAGCCGGCGCCCCCGGAGGAGGAGCATCCGACCTCCGAGTTCGCCCTGCCGGAGGGGCTCGCGCCCGAGCCGCCGGCGGAGCAGGAAGGTTCCGCCTTCGCCACGCCCTCGACGTACTCGGCCAAGGACTCCCCGCCTGCCTTCACGCCCGCGTACGGCGTGCCGCTGGTCAAGCTGTCGCAGGACGCGCCCTGGCAGGACCGGATGCGGACGATGCTGCGGCTGCCGGTGGGTGAGCGGCCGGTGCCGGAGTTGCCGCGCAAGGAGGACGAGAGCGGCCCGCCGGTGCCGCGCGTGCTCGACCTGACGCTGCGTATCGGCGAGCTGCTGCTCGCGGGCGGCGAGGGCGCGGAGGACGTCGAGGCGGCGATGTTCGCGATCTGCCGTTCGTACGGTCTGGACCGCTGCGAGCCGACGGTCACCTTCACGCTGCTGTCGGTCACGTACCAGCCGTCGCTGGTGGACGACCCGGTGACGGCGAACCGCACGGTACGGCGCCGGGGCACCGACTACACCCGTCTGGCGGCGGTCTACCAGCTGCTCGCCGACATCAATCTGAAGGCGCACGAGGTGTCGCCTGAGGAGGCGTACCGGCGCCTGGCGGAGATACGGCGTAACCGGCACCCGTACCCCGGGTGGGTGCTCACCGGGGCGGCCGGTGTCCTCGCGGGCGCGGCGTCGGTGCTGCTCGGCGGCGGGCCGACGGTGTTCTTCGTGGCGGCGCTCGGCGCGATGCTGGGCGACCGGCTCGCCTGGCTGTGCGCGGGGCGCGGGCTGCCGGAGTTCTACCAGTTCCTGGTGGCGGCGATGCCGCCGGCGGCGGTGGGTGTGGCGCTGACGATGCTGCACGCGGACCTGCGGCCCTCGGCGGTGATCACCGGTGGCCTGTTCGCGCTGATCCCGGGGCGGGCCCTGGTGGCGGCCGTGCAGGACGGGCTCACCGGCTTCTACATCACGGCCTCCGCCCGGCTCCTGGAGGTCGGGTACTTCTTCGTGGCCATCGTGGTGGGCGTGGTGTCGGTGCTGTACCTGGCGGTGCAGTTCGGCGCCCCGCTCAATCCGGAGGGGACGCTGAGTCCGGTCGAGCGGCCGGTGGTGCAGATCGCGGCGTCGATGGTGCTGTGCGCGACCTTCGCGGTGCTCTTGCAGCAGTCGCGGGCGACGGTGCTGTTCGCGACGCTGAACGGCGGGGTCGCCTGGGTGATCTACGCCTCGATCGCGGTGACGGCGGACGGCTCGGCGGTGATGGCGACGGCGGTGGCGGCCGGTCTGGTGGGGCTCTTCGGGCAGCTGGCCGCCCGCTACCACCACACGTCCTCCCTGCCGTACGTGACGGCGGCGATCGGTCCGCTGCTGCCGGGTTCCGCGACGTACTTCGGGGTGCTCGCGATCGCCCAGAACAACCTGGACCAGGGCTTCGCCTCGCTTGCGAAGGCGGCGGCCCTGGCCCTGGCGATCGCGATCGGCGTGAACCTGGGGGGCGAGCTGGCCCGGCTGTTCATGCAGGCGCCTGGGGCGGCGGCGGCCCGCCGCGCGGCGAAGCGTACGAGGGGCTTCTAGGCGGCCTTCCCCCAGGGCCTGGCGCGGCGGCCGCCTCTAGCGCTTGGCGTGGCGGCCGCGCTCGGCGGGCGGGTTCGGGGTGCCGGGGGCGTCGTGGTCGTTGTCGCCGTCGCCGCCGTCGTTCGCGGCGTTCTTCTTCGACTGGGAGCGGGCCCGCAGGTACTCGATCACGATCGGGACCACCGAGATCAGCACGATCGCGACGAGGATCATCTCGATGTGCTTGTGCACGAAGTCGATCTTGCCGAGGGAGGCGCCGAGCAGCGTCACGCCGGCGCCCCACAGCAGGCCGCCGATGATGTTGAAGGTGATGAACGAGCGGTAGTTCATCCGGCTGACACCGGCGATGATCGGCGTGAACGTCCGCACGATCGGCACGAAGCGGGCCAGGATGAGCGACTTCGGGCCGTGCTTCTCGAAGAACTCGTGCGCCTTCTCGACGTTCTCCTGCTTGAAGAGCTTGGAGTCGGGGCGCTTGAAGAGGGCCGGTCCGACCTTGCGGCCGAAGAGGTAGCCCACCTGGTCGCCGAGGATGGCCGCGGCGACCACCAGGGTGCACACCAGCCACAGGGGCTGGTCCAGCTTTCCGGTGGTGACGAGCAGGCCGGTGGTGAAGAGCAGCGAGTCACCCGGCAGGAAGAAGCCGATGAGGAGTCCGGACTCGGCGAAGACGATGACGAGGACACCGATCAGGCCGAAGGTCTGGATCAGATAGTCCGGGTCCAGCCAGCTCGGTCCGAGGGCAAGCGTGTTCACGGGTTCCGGGCTCCTGCGGTCGGTGGGGGCGAGACGGGGATGTCGTACGGGACTGCTGCCCCAAACTATCAACGCGAGGTGAACCCGCCGGGTTCCACCCGGCTCCCTCCGGGATGCGCGCGGGCCCGGCGCGCACCAGGCTGAGGCCCAGGAGGTGGATGCGGATGAGCATCGACGAGTACGGCGGCGGCCAGGGTGCCCAGTCGGATGTGCTGGTGGTCACGACGAACGACGTGCCGGGCTACCAGGTACGGCAGGTGATCGGCGAGGTCTTCGGCCTGACCGTCCGCTCCCGGCATCTGGGCAGCCAGATCGGCGCCGGGCTGAAGTCGATGATCGGCGGGGAGCTGAAGGGCCTGACCAAGACCCTGGTGCAGACCCGCAACCAGGCGATGGAGCGCCTGGTGGAACAGACGAAGGCGCGCGGCGGGAACGCGGTGCTCATGTTCCGCTTCGACGTCACGGACGCCGCGGACGTCGGCACGGAGGTCTGCGCGTACGGCACAGCGGTGGTGATCGCGCCGCGCGCCTAGCCAGGGGGTGCCTTTCGGATCAGCCCTGGCCACGAGCAGCCGGTTCCTGACGCGACGTGAGGCGCAAGCCGGGTCGCGACAGTTTGGGCGATTTGCTCACTTATGGTGGTTCGGTGGCCACCGAACCTCCCGCCCTTGAGGCCCCTCTTCGGGTCCTGCTGCCCCAGATCCTGCCCGCTCTCGTGGTCGGGGTGGCCTCGGCGCTCCTGTTCCTGGGGATCAGCGAGCTCGCCGACGAACTCAAGGAGGTGCTGTGGGACACCCTTCCGGACGCGCTCGGCATCGGCAGCTACTCCTCGCTGTGGGTGATCGTCATGCTCACCGCGAGCGGCCTCGCGGTCGGACTCGTCGTATGGAAGGTGTACGGGCATGCCGGCCCCGATCCGGCCGCCGAGGGGCTCGGGGGGCCGCCGTCCCCCCCGGGTGTGGTCCCGGGCCTGCTGCTCGCCAGCGCCCTCGCGCTGGCCGGCGGCGTCAGCCTCGGCCCGGAGAACCCGACGATCGCCTCGGCCATCGCCCTCTCCTACTGGCTGGGCCGCCGGGTCGCGCCGGCCGTGCCGGGCGCCTTCTGGGTCTCGCTGGCCATCTCCGGCACCCTCGGCGCCCTGTTCGGCACCCCCGTGGCCGCCGCGCTCGTCATCTCCGAGGCCCTGGTCGGAAAGCCGGGCCCCGGCTCGCTGTGGGACCGTCTGTTCGCCCCGCTGCTCGCCGCCGGGGCCGGGGCCACGACCACCCAGCTGATCGCCCACCCGAGCTTCGCCATGGGACTGCCGCCACTGGGCGACCCCGGCTTCGAGGACGTGCTGGCCGCGCTCGTCGTCGCCACCCTCGCCGCGGTCTTCGGTCTTCTCGCCTGCTACGCCTTCCCGTACGTCCACCGCGCCTTCCGGCGGCTGAAGCACCCGATGCTGATGCTGCCGGTCGGCGGCCTGGTCCTCGGTCTGCTGGGCGCGTTCGGCGGGCAGCTGACGCTCTTCAAGGGACTGGACCAGACCAAGGAGCTGGTCTCCTCGATCGGCGTCTACGACTCGGGCGAGCTGACCAAACTGGCGGTGGTGAAGGTGCTCGCCCTGCTCGTCGCCGCCTCGGCCGGCTTCCGCGGCGGCCGGGTCTTCCCCTCCGTGTTCGTCGGCGCCGCGTTCGGCCTGATCGCCCAGGCGCTCATCCCCGAGATCCACCCGGCGGTCGCCGTCTCCTCCGGTGTCCTCGGCGTCCTGCTCGCCACCACACGGCAGGGCTGGGTGAGCCTCTTCGTCGCCGACGTGGTCGCCTCCTCGCCCTCGATGCTGGCCGTGCTCTGCCTCGCCTCCCTGCCCGCCTGGCTGGTCGTCACCGGCCGCCCCATCCTCCAACTCGACGAGCACGGACACTCCCTGCGCTGAAACCGAACCCCCGAACGAAGGAGCCCCCGTGGCCTTGCACCAGGGTCCTGACGCCCAGGACACCCGACACTTCCGCCGCCTGGCCTTCAACCCCTTCTACGGTGAGGCCAACCCGGTCGGCGGCATGACCGAGGCACCACCCCTCCACCGGCTCCCCGACGGGCCGCTGCCACCCATGAGCGCCTATCAGCTGGTCCACGACGAGCTGATGCTCGACGGCAACTCCCGTCTCAACCTGGCCACCTTCGTCACCACCTGGATGGAGCCCCAGGCGGGGGTGCTCATGGCCGAGTGCCGCGACAAGAACATGATCGACAAGGACGAGTACCCGCGCACCGCCGAACTGGAGCGCCGCTGCGTCGCCATGCTCGCCGACCTGTGGAACGCCCCCGACCCCTCCGGCGTCGTCGGCTGCTCCACCACCGGCTCCAGCGAGGCCTGCATGCTGGCCGGCATGGCCCTCAAGCGCCGCTGGGCCAAGCGCAACGCCGACCGCTACCCGGGCAGCGCCCGCCCCAACCTGGTGATGGGCGTCAACGTCCAGGTCTGCTGGGAGAAGTTCTGCAACTTCTGGGAGGTCGAGGCCCGCCTCGTGCCCATGGAGGGCGAGCGCTTCCACCTCGACGCCGAATCGGCCGCGGCGCTCTGCGACGAGAACACCATCGGCGTCGTCGCCGTCCTCGGCTCCACCTTCGACGGCTCCTACGAGCCCGTCGCCGACATCTGCGCCGCGCTCGACGCCCTGCAGGAACGCACCGGACTCGACATCCCCGTCCACGTCGACGGCGCCTCCGGCGGCATGGTCGCCCCCTTCCTCGACGAGGACGTGGTGTGGGACTTCCGGCTCCCCCGGGTCTCCTCGATCAACACCTCCGGCCACAAGTACGGACTCGTCTACCCGGGGGTCGGCTGGGCGCTGTGGCGCTCGCCCGCCGAACTGCCCGAAGAGCTGGTCTTCCGGGTCAACTACCTGGGCGGCGACATGCCCACCTTCGCCCTCAACTTCTCCCGACCCGGCGCCCAGGTCGTCGCCCAGTACTACACGTTCCTCAGGCTGGGCCGGGAGGGCTACCGGGCGGTCCAGCAGACCACCCGGGACGTCGCCCGGGGCCTGGCCGAACGGATCGACGCCCTGGGTGACTTCCGCCTCCTCACCCACGGCGACCAGCTCCCCGTCTTCGCCGTCACCACCTCTCCCGAGATCACCGCCTTCGACGTCTTCGACGTCTCCCGCCGGCTGCGCGAACACGGCTGGCTCGTCCCGGCCTACACCTTCCCCGCGAACCGCGAGGACCTGTCGGTGCTGCGGATCGTCTGCCGCAACGGCTTCTCCGCCGACCTGGCGAACCTCCTCATGGAGGACCTGGAGCGACTGCTCCCCGAACTCCGCAGCCAGTCACGCCCGTTCACCCATGACAAGCGAGCCGCCACCGCCTTCCACCACTGAGGCCGCGCCGCGCCCCGGTCAACCGCTCTCGCCGACCGGGTCCTCACAGGCCAGCCGGAACTCGGCCCAGCGCACCCCGTCCCGCGTCGTCGCGTACTGGCAGCGGCTCGCCTCCCTCAGCAGCCCGACCCCGGTGCGCCACACCCAGGACGTGCCCTCTCCGGTGCCGTGGAAGGTGCGGCCGCCGTCCGCGCTCTCGTACGGCGAGAGCTGGCCCGGGACCGTCACCCGGCCGCCCGGACCGGGCACCGGCAGGCCCGTGATGGTGCGCGGCTCCCGGACCGCGTCGGTGGTCCACATCCGGGTCCAGGTGCGACCGCCGTCGAGCGAGCGGTGCAGGGCCCGCATCGGGTTCTTCACGGGCTCGCCACCGGCCAGCTCGCCCAGCTCCGCCGCGTAGACCGCGTCCGGGCCCACCGCGACCGAGACGCCCCACCCGGGGGTCGTCGCCGTGCTCGGCAGCCGGCTCGCGGACCAGCTGCGGCCCGCGTCCCGCGAGACCGCGACCGCGGCCCCACCCGTGACCGGGTCCCTGCCCGCCACCCACCAGGAGCCGTCCGGCTCGGCCACCTGCGCCGGGCGCGGGCTCGCCCCGAGCCGCGGCACCCGGGCGAGGGTCCGGCGCCGGCCGTCCTGCGGCGAGACGACGACCAGCCGCTCGCTCTCGCACTCGTCCGGCGCGGCCCGCAGCGGCTTCACGCACGCGGTGGTGAGGACCGCGCCGTCGGGTATCAGCGGGGCCGTGCCGATCGTGCGCCGGTCGATCGCGCGCCAACTCCGTCCGCCGTCCCGGGTGAACCAGGTCCGCTCCGGCTCCTCGCCGCCGCCGTCCTCGACGACCGCCCGCCCCGACCCGAGGACCAGGAGGTTCGCGGAGACGCCCTTGGTGGCCGGTATCTCGGGCAGCGGGGTGGACCGCACCGCCCACGAGCGGGCGCCCCGGTCGAGGACCGCGACCAGCTGGCGGCAGAAGCCGTCGGCCGGCCGGGCCCCGTCCGTCACACAGTCCACGAGCAGCGTGAACCCGCTGCCGTCGGCCGCGAACCCCGTGCCGTACGCCCACCCGGGCAGCCCGGGCGCGGACGGTATCCGCGCCGGAGCCCCGTACGAGCCGCCCGACGGCCGTGCCGTCGGCGCTGTCCTCGTCGGTGTGCTCGTCGGTGTCGTCGTCGGCGTGGTCACCGGTCTCGGTGCCGGTGCCGGTGCCGGTGCCGGCGGACTCGTGCAGGCCGCCGACAGAAGCAGCAGTAGCAGAGCGGCACAGGCCGCCGTCCAGGAACCGCGCATCGCACTCCCCCTGTTCTCCGTCTGCTTCTGTTACACCGCTCACCGCCTTCGGGTTCCCACCTCCGCGCCCCCTTTTTTTCCGCGTTCACGGAAGGACGCCGACGAACGGCTCGCCCTCCCCCGCGAAGACGTACGCCCCGCCCTCGATCCGGTCGATCAGGCCCAAGGTCCACTCACGGCCGGCGTCCGCCGAGTGCACCCAGAGGTGCATGATCTCGCCGATGTGGCCGAGCTGCCCCGGACCGCCCTCCGGCGTGTAGTACTCGGTGACCTCCGCCCGCCAGGCGTCCAGGCCCCGCAGCCGGGCCCGCAGCAGCTCCACGGCCTCCGCCCGGGGCAGGTCCACGATGAAGCCGATGGCCGCGGACAGGACGTCCGTCTGCTGGTCGTACGTGGAAAGGGCCTCGCGCAGCAGCCGGAAGTACTCCTCGGCGCCCTCGGCCGTGATCTCGTACTCGACCCGCGGCGGGCCGCCCGCCGTGCTCGGCGCGATCTCGTCCGCGCGCAGCAGGCCCTGCTTCGCCATCTGCTTCAGCGCGTGGTAGATCGAACCGGGCTTGGCGTTGGACCACTCGTGCGCGCCCCAGTACTCCAGGTCGTGGCGCACCTGGTACCCGTGGGCGCGACCGTGCTGCTTGACCGCGCCCAGGACGAGCAGCCGGATCGCCGACATCCCACGTACCTCCCTGGTCAATGCCGACCAGGGTAGGGGCGTTCAGCCCTGCCGCTCCAGCTCCAGCAGGTCGAAGGAGCCCTTGCCGTCCAGGGACTCGCGGATGACGTCCGCGTGCCCGGCGTGCCGGCCCATCTCCTGGACCAGGTGCAGCAGCATCCAGCGCACCGTGACCCGGCCGTCCTTCGGGAACCAGGGCGCCGGTGGCAGCGGGAAGGTGTCGTCCAGGCTCGGCACGGACCGGACGAACTCCTCGGTCTCCTTCGCCACGCCCTCCCAGAAGGCCAGCGTCTGCGGGATGCTCTCGCCGTCGAGGATCCGGAAGCCCTCGTTCCAGGTCTCCTGGGTACGCTGCCGCTCGTTCGGCCGCTGCTGCGCGAGCCGCAGCCAGTTGAGCTCGACCTCCGCGACGTGCTTGATCAGGCCGGAGAGGGTCAGCTCACTGGCGCTGGGGCGGCTCGCCGCCTGCTCCTCGGTGAGCCCCGATGACGCCCGGACGATCGCTGCGCGCTGGGCCTCGATGAAGTTGAGGAACGCGCCGCGCTCGTCGCCGGGGGCCTCTGCGGGAACGAGAGCAACCATGATGTCCGCCTTCCGTGCGTCTTCTTCTTCCGACACCGACAACGCTACGGATGCACGCGGACAGCTTCTGTCCTAAATCGCGCCGTGAAGCCGATTCCTAGAACGGGAAGCGGCTGCGGCCGTGCTGGATCGAGATCCACTTCTGGGTGGTGAAGACCTCGACCATCGCCTCGCCGTTGAGCCGGCCGATGCCCGAGTGCTTCTCGCCGCCGAACGGCACGATCGGCTCGTCGTGCACGGTGCCGTCGTTGATGTGGATCATGCCGGTGTGGATGCGCTTGGCGACCCGCACACCGCGCTCGATGTCGCCGGTGTGGACGGCGCCGCTGAGCCCGTACGGCGTGTCGTTGGCGATCCGTACCGCCTCCTCCTCGCCGTCGAAGGGGACGATCAGGGCCACCGGGCCGAAGATCTCCTGACCCAGGACCGGCGCGTCCGCGGCGATGCCGGTGAGGACGGACGGCGCGACGACATTGCCGTCGACCGCGCCGTGCAGCAGGGCCGTCGCGCCGGACTCGATGGTCTGGTCGACGAGCGCGGACACGGCCTCCGCCTGCTGGGAGTTGATGAGCGGGCCGATGTGGGTGGCGGGGTCGGCCGGGTCGCCGACCCGCAGGGTCTTCACCTTCGCCACGAACTTCTCGGTGAACTCCGCCTCCAGGCTGCGGTCCACCAGGATCCGGTTGGCGGCCATGCAGACCTGGCCCTGGTGCACGAAGCGGCTGAAGACGGCCGCGTCCACCGCGTAGTCGAGGTCGGCGTCGTCGAGGACGATCAGGGCGCTGTTGCCGCCGAGTTCGAGCACGGCGTGCTTGAAGTTCTGGGCGCAGACGGTGGCGACATGCCGGCCGACCCGGTCGGAGCCGGTGAAGGAGATGACCTTCGGGACCGGGTGGGTCAGCAGCGCGTCGCCGATCTCGGCGATGTCGGTGACGACCACGTTGAGCAGGCCGGCCGGGAGCCCGGCGTCCTCCAGGACCTTGGCGACGAGGGTGCCGCCGCAGATCGGGGTGTTCTGGTGGGGCTTGAGCACGACCGCGTTGCCGAGGGCGAGCGCCGGGGCCACCGACTTGATCGACAGCAGGAAGGGGAAGTTGAAGGGCGAGATGACGCCGACGACGCCGACCGGCAGGCGGTAGACCCGGTTCTCCTTGCCGTCCACCGGCGAAGGCAGGATGCGGCCCTCGGGGCGCAGCGCCAGCTGGATCGCCTCGCGCAGGAACTCCTTGGCCAGGTGCAGCTCGAAGGCGGCCTTCAGGCGGGTGCCGCCGAGCTCGGCGACGATCGCGTCGGCTATCTCCTGCTCGCGGTCCTCGACGATCCGCAACGCGCGCTCGAAGACGAGGCGGCGGGTGTACGGGTTGGTCTCGGCCCACTCGGCCTGGGCGCGCTCGGCGGCGCGGTAGGCGCGGTCGACCTCGGCGACGCTGGCCACGGTGATCGCGGCCAGCTTCTCCCCCGTGTACGGGTTGAAGTCGATGATGTCCCAGGAGCCGCTGCCGGGCTTCCACTCGCCGTCGATGTACTGGTGGGCCAGTTCGGTGAAGTAGGACGACATGGAACGAGACCCCTTACCCGCGGTGGCGGACGTCGGCACGGACGACGGACAGACGCATCACATCACTGATGTCACGTCATCGTACTTACGTCTCATGAGAGTTGGAGGAGTCCCCGAAGAAGGTCTCGACTTTCGGCCGGGTCCGGACTGTCCTTCTGCAGCCGCTGCATCACGCGCGCGTACTGGCCGACCTCCTCGCGCTTGTCGAGGTAGAGGGCGCTGGTCAGCTGTTCCAGGTAGACGACGTCGGAGAGGTCCGACTCCGGGAAGCTCAGCATCGTGAAGGCGCCGCTCTCGCCGGCGTGGCCGCCGAAGCTGAACGGCATGACCTGGAGCGTGACGTTCGGGTGTTCGGAGATCTCGATGAGATGCCTCAACTGGCCCTGCATCACCGACCGGTCGCCGTAGGGACGGCGCAGCGCGGCCTCGTCGAGGACGGCGTGGAACCGGGGCGCGCGCTCGGCGACGAGGACCTTCTGCCGCTCCAGGCGGAGCGCGACCCGGCGGTCGATCTCGGCGCGCGGCGCGTCGGGCATGCCGCGCGTGACGACGGCGTGCGCGTACGCCTCGGTCTGCAACAGGCCGTGGATGAACTGGACTTCGTAGATACGGATGAGGGAGGCGGCGCCTTCGAGGCCGATGTACGTCTGGAACCAGCCCGGCAGGACGTCGCCGAAACTGTGCCACCAGCCGGCGACGTTGGCCTCGCGGGCCAGGCCGAGGAGCGAGCCGCGCTCGGTGTCGTCGCTGACTCCGTAGAGCGTGAGCAGATCCTCGACGTCCCGGGCCTTGAAGCTCACCCTTCCCAACTCCATACGGCTGATCTTGGATTCGGACGCGCGGATCGAATAGCCGGCCGCCTCGCGGGTGATGCCGCGCGATTCGCGCAGCCGCCTCAACTGGGAGCCCAGCAGGATCCGGCGCACCACACTCCCGCTCGCCCCGCTCGCTTCGCCTGCCGTCACGGCTCCAGCCTCCCCTTCACGGTGCTCCCTACGATGCCGAGCCCCCGTCGAGCCCCGGATTCTGCCACTAAACGCTTCAGCGCGTACACATTCGATTACGCAAAGAGGGCGGGTTCAGGGCACAGCGCATCCCTCTTGGGGACGACTTATGCACAGATTCGGCACGTGGGCGGACAGGTCCGGCGCGTGCACGTGCATCTGCCCTTGCATCCCTTCGACGCATTCGGAACCATGGACCCCGCGCAGCCGCGTATCGCGCGCGTTGCCGCACCGTTGTCGCACCACCTTGTCGCACCACCGCCGCGATTCCCGGGAGTGCCTCGCATGGGACCGAATGGATCGACCATGCTCGAGCCGTTACGGCAGGGGCTTCCGCCGATCGATCCCGCGGCCGTCTCCAACTCGGCCTCCTGCGCCCTGCCACCCCGCTACGAAGCGGTGCGCGGCGCGCGGAAGTTCACCCGGCAGACGCTGACCAACTGGGACCTCGCGGAGCGGTTCGACGACGTCGCCCTCGTCGTCTCGGAGCTCGTCACCAACGCGCTGCGCCACGCGGTGCCGCCGGACGCTGCCCCGGCGTACGAGGAAGGCCTGAATCCGCCCGTGCGGCTGCATCTGATGCGCTGGGCCTCACGCCTGGTGTGCGCCGTGCGCGACCCCAGCCGGCACAGCCCGGAGGCGCGGGAGGGCGACGAGGACTTCGCGGCCGAGTCGGGGCGCGGGCTGTTCCTGGTGGAGTCGTTCAGCGACAGCTGGGGCTGGCACCCGCTCGCGGGCACGCTGCACGGCAAGGTGGTGTGGGCGCTGTTCCGGCTGGGGCCGGAGTAGCGCAGCGCATACGCCGGAGCAGCGTCGCGCACCCCCCGGAGCAGCACCGCGCATCCCTGCGCATACGAGAAGGGCCCCGGCGGCTTCGTCGCCATCGGGGCCCTTTTCGTTCGTACTCCGTCACATCCGGTGGGATCGTCACACCAGGTGGTCGAACTCCCCGTCCTTGACGCCGAGCAGCAGGGCCTCTATCTCGGCGGGCGTGTAGACGAGCGCGGGGCCGTCGGGGTGGCGCGAGTTGCGGACGGCGACATCGCCCCCGGGCAGTTTGGCGAACTCCACACAGGAACCCTGGGAGTTACTGTGCCGGCTCTTCTGCCACACGACACCACGAAGCTCCGTGGCCGCCATGCCGTTGTACGCGTGGTCCGCGTGATGCACTGGTAGCTCCCCGAAATGTTTGGTGCACGTGTCAACTTCCTCGGATCATAGCTGTGTTCATATGCCAATGCGTGAGCAGATGCACGTGCACGAGGGGTGGCGTAGCGACTACGCGACTCCGCGCTACCGGCCAGTACGGGGCCGTCGGCCCTGGCCGTCACCCCTAGGGCATCCCCGGCAGCTCGGTCAGGCGCTTGCCCGTGCGGTCGTAAAGGGCCACGTCGGGGCTGTCGGCCGGGTCGGCGGGCGGCGGGGTGTGGGCGTACCAGACGCCCCAGCCCGGGCGGCCGGCCAGTTCGAGGAGGGTCGCGACGGTCTTCTTGCCGTCGACACCGGTGAGTTCGACCTTCCCGGCGTCGCGGGTGCCGTAGAACAGGCCCGAGTGGAAGATCCCCTTGCCGTCGCCCTCCGACTGGTGGCTCACGCCCGGTTCGGACCGGTCGATGTTGCCGTCACCCACGCTGCGGAAGTTCTCGAAACCGTCGGGGCCCGACCAGTACTTGCCCTCCTTGGTCAGCCACACCGTCGATCCGCCGCCGGCGTCGACCCGCTGCCCGGGGCGCACGGTGCGGACCGGCGGCAGGAGGGGCTCGGCGGATCCCGTGCTCCTGGCCACGGTGGGCGGGGCGGCGACGGACGGCACCGACGCCATCGGCGAGCGGGTCGCCCACCGGGGGACGAGGAGGTCGGCCGCGACCCCCGTCGCCGTGCCGGCGCAGAGCACCGCCAGGGCCGCCAGCGCCACCTTCCGGCGGCGGCGCTGCGCGCGGCCCGCGCGGGCGACGGCCGCCAGGGGGACCGGGTTCGGGGTGATCTCGTGCGCGGCCCGCGCGAACGCGACGCGGAGATCGTCGGCCACGTCCACGTCCCCGTCCAGGTCGGACTCGGACTCGGGTGTCATCGTCGTGCTCCGGAGGGGGCGGAAGGGGCGGCGGGGGCCGCTGGGGCGGGGACGTGCGGGAGGTGGGCGGTACCGGCCAGGGCCGGGTGGGCGCGCAGGGCCGCGAGGCCGCGCCGGGCATGGGTCTTGACCGTGCCGATCGAGCAGTGGAGCACCGTCGCGATCTCCTGCTCGGCCAGATCCTCCCAATAGCGCAGCACCATCACGGCGCGCTGCCGGGCGGGCAGGTCGCCTAACGCCGCGAGCAGCGCGGTGCGTTGCTCCACCGCCTCGGCGTGCCCCGCGGACGCGTGCCGCAGCGACTCCGGCAGCACCGGGGTGAGCAGGTGGACCACCCGCTTGCGGCGCAGCCGGCTGAGGTTGTTGTTGATCAGGGCGCGCCGCACATAGAGGTCGATCTCCTCGCGCGGGACCCGGCGCCAGCGGCCGTAGACCTTGGCGAGGGTCGTCTGCACCAGGTCCTCGGCCTCGTGGAAGTCACCCGTCAGCAGCTGTGCCGTACGCACCAGGCGCGGCCAGGCGGCGACGGCGAACTCGACGAAGCCGTCGTCGATGTCGCCGTTCCGGTCGCCATGCAGGTGCCGGTCGCCATGCCGGTGCCGGTCGGCGGACTCGTGCGACGCGGACTCGTGCGACACCGTGAGGGACCTCGTGATCGTTCGGGTGGGAAGGAAGGCAGGGCCCGCCCCGTGCCGGGCCCTGCCTGGTTCGTACGGCGTGGAAGCCGCGGTTCGTACGGCGCGGAAGCCGCGTTCGTACGGCGCGCGCCTCAGAAGCCCGGCAGCTCCGCGAGCAGGCGGCCGTTGCGGTCGTACAGCTTCACGCCGACGCCGTCGACCGAGCCCGCGCGGTGGGCGTACCAGACGCCCCAGCCCGGCCGGCCCGGCAGTTCGAGCAGGGTCGCCGAGGTCCTGCGTCCCCCGGCGTCGGTCAGCACCACCTTGCCCGCCTTCTTGGTGCCGTAGAAGAGGCCCGAGTGGAAGGTGGCGGTGGCGTCGCCCTCCGACTGGTGGCTGACGCCCGGCTCGGACGGGTCGATGTTGCCGTCGACGACGCTGCGGAAGTTCTCGGTGCCGTCGGGCCCCACCCAGTGCTTGCCCTCCTCCGTCAGCCACACCGTCCAGCCCTTGCCGGCGTCCACCCGCTCGCCGGACCGGACGACGCTCACGGGCGACGGGGGCTTGGCCACGGCGACGGCCGTCACCGTCGTGGTCCGCGCGGGTGCGGCGGCGACGGCGGCTGGTGCGGCGGTCACGGCGGCGGTCGCGAGCACGGCCGCCGCCGACAGGTACTTCTTCATGCGCTTGCTCCTGGTTCGGTTCCTCTGGCTCCTGCGCTCTCTCCACTCCTTCCAACTCCGTCCGGGATCCCGGCGGATGACACGGCGTCCGGAATCGCCGCAAAAGAAGTGCCCGGTTCCGCTCGGGGACGTCCTGACCCGCCCTCGCGCGCTCAGCGCGTGCGCGCGGGGTCGTCCAGCGCCGCCGACAGCTCGTCCAGCGCCTCCAGGAGCAGGGCGGCGCCCTTGACCAGAAGGAAGTGGTCCGGGGCACCCTCCCCCTCGTTCCAGGCCGTGACCGTCTCCCGCAGGTCGCCCCAGCCCGGCACCTTGCGCTCCCGGACCGCCTTCGCGCCCCGCTCCGTCGTGCGCCGCAGCGCCTCCGCGAGGGCCGCGGCGGCCGGTACGGGCGGGGCGCCGCGCTCGGGCAGGTGCGCCTCCAGGAGCATGGCGACCCGGCCGAACTGGGCCAGGGCGTGCTCGGCGTCGTCGGCCGCCGCGTGGGACAGGCCCCGGTGGCGCACCGGCTCGTGCGTGGCCCGGGCCACGCCCTCCTGCCAGGCGATCCTGGCCGTACGGGTGCCGAGCAGGGCCTCGCGCACGT
This sequence comes from Streptomyces sp. NPDC085481, assembly GCF_044541845.1. NCBI lineage: Bacteria > Bacillati > Actinomycetota > Actinomycetes > Kitasatosporales > Streptomycetaceae > Streptomyces > Streptomyces sp. NPDC085481. Next base: position 554,217 of record NZ_JBITTJ010000002.1, on the reverse strand, counting down.
CGGGGCAGACGGGTCCCGCCGGCTCCGCGTAGTGGGCGACGACGGCGGCCGCGTACCGCCCGTCGGCCACCAGCCAGTCCGCGATCCGGCCGCGCAACCGCGGCGTCTCCCAGGCCGGGTAGACGGCGTACGCGAGCATCGCGAGCGCCCCGCCGAGCAGCGTGAGCAGGACGCGTTCGCGGACGGTCTGGGTGAGGCCCGCGCCGTCCATGCCGAGCAGGAAGACGACGTACGCGGCGACGAAGACCTGGCTCGCCGCGTACCCCGTACGCATCAGGAGGTACATCGCGAAGGCGCACAGCACCGCGAGCGCCGCCGACAGATAGGTGCCCGGGTGCGCGGCCCGCACGATGGCCGTCGCGAGGCCGACCCCGACGAGGGTGCCGCCGAGGCGGGCGACGGAACGCGCGTACGTCTGCGAGAAGTCCGGGCGCATCACCATCACGGAGGCCATCGGCGCCCAGTAGCCGTGGCCGAGCGGAAGGGCGCTGCCGAGGAGGTAGCCGGCGCAGGCCACGGCGGTGACCCGGACGGCATGGCGCAGGACCGGCGACTCGTGCCGCAGTTCGGCCCTCATCTTCCCGAGCGCGACGGGCACCAGCCGGGCGAGGGTCGGGCGGCTGCGGGCCTCGGCGGCGGTCTCGGTGCGCGGTTCGGCCGTCTCCACGACGTCGTCGAGGAGCGCGGCGAGCCGGACGGCCGCCCTGCGGGGCGCGCCGGACAGGATCGCGAGCGTGTCCGGGGTGTGCAGCGCGGCGACCGCGGCGGGCGGAAGGGCGACGGGCTCGCCGTGCCGGATGGCGTGCGCGCAGGCGTCCAGGACCTCGCCCGCCGCGCCGAGCAGCTCGCGCACCCGGTCCCGCTGCGGCCCCTCCGCGGCCGCGCCGACGGCCGGGTCGGCGAGGGAGGCGAGCACCGGTCTGATCCGCTCGGCGAGCCCGCGCGCCCCGTGCAGCTCGGCGGGGCGGCGGCGGGCCTGGCGCGGGGTGACGGCGGCGGCGCTGCGGGCCGTCATGAGCGGTACGGGGTCGAAGGAGGCGGTCGGGTCGTGGCGCAGCCTGCGGGCGTAGTCCGCCTCGGCGGCCAGCGCGTCGGCGAGCGCGTCGCGCTGGGCGCCCCAGCGGCGTACCGGCAGCGCGACGATCAGCGCGGCCTGCACCAGGCCGCCGACGGCGATCATCGCGGCGTGGCCCGCGGCCGTGGCCACGGAGGTCGGGAGGGTGACGGTGACCAGCATGATCGCCACGTTGGAGGAGGCGATGATGCCGACGGTGGGGCCCGCGGCCCAGGCGAGCCCGGACAGGAAGGTCCACAGGGCGAGCAGGGCGAGGAAGAGGACCAGGTGGGTGCCGGTGAGGTAGCCGAGGAAGGTCGACACGGCGAGGCTCGCGCCGGAGGCGAGCGCGAGGGTGGGGCGGGGGCGGTACGAGCGCTGGAAGGTCGCGATGGCCGCCTGGAACGCGCCGAACGCCGAGGACGCCGCCACCGCCGGGCCGAACGCCGCCAGCGACACCCCGACGACGAGCGCGAGCCCCAGCGCCCCGCGGGCGGCCACGGCGGGTTCCAGTCGCCGCCGCTCCACGGTGAGGCCCGAGCGGGCGGTCTCCTTCAGCGCCCGGAGCCAGCTCATGGCGGCGAGCCTAGCCGCGATCTTGAGTGAAACGGGCATTTCGGAAGGGCCTTGGGAGGGGGAAGGCCTCTCTTCGGCTTTCGCGCCGTAGTCGCGCGGCCGCGCCGTCAGCCCCGCGCACCGGCATCGTCAGCCCCGCGCACCGGCGCCGTCAGCCCCGTCGCACCGGCGCCGTCCCCCCGCCCGTGGGCGGGTGCCGCAGGCCCGCCCGGTCGGCGGCCGAGGTGCCGTGGGTCCAGCCCTCCTCGTCCCAGGCGGCGCGTACGCGGCTGGTGCGGGTCTCCGGGAACAGCTCGTCCGTGCGGCCGGTCACCGCCAGGTCGCGGGAGGCCAGGGCGGGCAGCAGGGTCGGGGCCTCGGCGGCGACGCGGCGGGAGGTCGAGGAGAGGCGGGCGCCGAGACGGTTGGCGTAGGCGAGCAGGAACGACTGGCGGAAGGACTTGGTGCGCTTGCGGCCGCCCGCCCGCTGCTCCGCCTCCGCGCGGGTCATCGCGGCGGTGCCCTGGACGAGGAGGGAGGTGTAGAGGAGCTCCACCGGTTCAAGGTCGGCCTCGAAGCCGACGACCGTCGAGAAGCCGAAGCCCTCGTTCCACACCGCCCGGCAGTGGTTCGCCGTCGCCACCGCGTCGAGCAGGATCGCCTTGGCCTGCTCGTACGGCGGGTCGACGCCGATCCGGATCGCCCCCGGCGTCTCGGCGGTCGGCCCGCCCGCCGCGAGGCTCGCCTCGTCCAGGCTGTGCCGGGCCATCAGCTCCTGGGCCTTGGCGGTCAGCGCCTCGGCCTCCTCCGCGTACGTCGTCGCCTCGGCCTTCGCGAGCAGCGCCCGGATCCTGGTCAGCATCTTCGGCTCGCCCGCGGGCGGCGGCAGGGGCTCCCCGGGCACGGGTCCGACGGCGTCGAGGCGGGGCAGCCGGACGAGGAGCCGGTACAGCTCCAGGACGGCCGTCGCGTACGAGAAGCGGTCGGCGCTCCAGGTGTCGGTGTCCAGCACGTCGAGCTGCGCCTGCCAGCGGTGCGGCAGCCGCTCGTAGCGTGCCGTCTCGGCCCGGACGATGCCGCACAGGAGCCGTACGTGCTCGTCGGCCAGCTCGCGCCGGGCCATCCGGACGAGGTCGGCCGGCTGCCAGCCCCGCGCCCACAGGCTCCGGACGAACTCCTCGCCGCGCCGGGCCAGTCCGGCGTCCGCGCCGCGGTCGGCGGCGAGCAGGGAGGCCGCCGTGTCCAGCGCCCTGTCGTCGTCTCCGTACAGCGCCTCCAGTGCCTGCTCGACCGTGCTCCTGGTCATGCCGGGTGCCTCCGCGCCTTCACAGATCCTCTTCCCAAGATCACTTCCGTCCCTTCACGATGGTCCCAGGCGCTCCGCCACCTTCACCAATCGATCCAGGAGAATCCATGCTGCTCGTCACCGGTGTCTCCGGCGCGCTCGGCAAACTCGTCGCCGACCGGCTCTCCGGCCGCGAGGACGTCGTCCTCGGCACCCGCGCCGGACTGCCCGGCACCCGGCTCGTCGACTTCGACGACCCGTCCACCCTGCCGGCCGCCTTCGCGGGGATCGACACCCTGCTGCTGATCTCGGCCGGTTACGGCGAGGACGACGTCGTCGTCGCCCGGCACGAGGCCGCGATCTCCGCCGCCGAGGAGGCCGGGGTCGGTCACATCGTGTACACCAGCATCTCCGGCGACGGTGACCACCTCACGTACGCGCTCGCCCACCGCTGGACCGAGCGCCGGCTACAGCGCTCCACCGTGCGGTGGACGGTCCTGCGCAACGGCCTCTACGCCGAGTTCCTGACCTGGATCGCCGTCCCGGACGCCGACAACCGCATCACCGGCCCCCTCGGCGAGGGCGGTCTGGCCGCCGTCGCCCGCGCGGACCTCGCCGACATCGCGGCCTCCGTCGCTGCCGACCCCGCGCCGCACGCGGGTCGCGTCTACGAGCTGGTCGGCGACCGCGCGCTCGGCGGCGCCGACCTGGCGAAGGCGCTGGGCACCACGTACGCGCCCGGCACGCTGGCCGAGGCTCGTACCGCCATCGCCGCCTCCGGGGCGCAGGGCTTCCAGGTGCCGATGCTCGCGAGCACCTACTCGGCGATCGCGCACGGCTTCATGGACGGCAGCGGGGTCGAGAGCGACCTGCGCGCGCTGCTCGGCGGGCGGGAGCCGCTCGACGCCCTTGAGGTGTACGCCGCCGCCGTACGGCAGGGGTAGGGGCCCCGCCGCACGGCAGGCGTAGGGGCCCCGCCGCACGGCAGGGGTAGGGCCGGCCCTACCCCTGGACGCCCCCCAGTGGTCGTGATCGGGGGGTGGTCCGGGCGGTTCGCTGGGGCCATGACGACTTACGCCGTTCGGCTCGGCGGCCTGCGCCGCCATCACCGAGACGTCCGCGCCCTCGACGGCGTCGACCTCGACTTCCCCACCGGCACCTTCACCGCCGTGATGGGCCCGTCCGGATCGGGGAAGTCCACGCTGCTCCAGTGCGCGGCCGGCCTCGACCGCCCGACCGCCGGGCGCGTCGAGGTCGGCGGGGTCGCCCTGGAGGGCCTGAGCGAGCGGCGGCGCACGCTGCTGCGGCGGGACCGGATCGGCTTCGTGTTCCAGTCCTTCAACCTGCTGCCCGCGCTGACCGCCGCCCAGAACGTGGCCCTGCCGCTGCGGCTCGCCGGGCGCCGCCCGTCCCGTACGCAGGTACGGGACGCCCTCGCCCGGGTCGGCCTCGCGGGCCGTGAGCGGCACCGGCCCGGCGAGCTCTCCGGCGGGCAACAGCAGCGGGTGGCCCTCGCGCGGGCGCTCATCACGCACCCGGCGGTCCTCTTCGGCGACGAGCCGACCGGCGCCCTGGACTCCACGACCGGCCGTGAGGTCCTGGACATGCTGCGCGAGCTGGTCGACACGGAAGGGCAGTCGATCGTCATGGTCACGCACGACCCGGTGGCCGCGGCCCGCGCGGACCGCGTGGTGTTCCTGGTCGACGGCCGGGTGCAGGGCGAGCTGTACGCGCCGACGGCGGGCGCGCTGGCCGAGCGGATGGCGGGGCTCGAGCCGCGGGGTGGTGCGGTCCCGTGCTGAGCGTCGTGGTCTCGGGGCTCCGGGCCCGCTGGGCCTCCTTCCTGGGGAGTTTCACCGCGCTGGCGCTCGGCGTCGGGCTGCTCGCCGTCATGGGACTCGGGCTGTCCGCCGGCGCCCACGCGCCCGAACGGGCGCCGCAGCGATTCGCGTCCTCGCCCGTCGTCGTGCAGGGTCAGGACCGGCTGTCCGTGGAGGTGCGGCGCGGGCCGGGGACCACGGTGGCGAGCGGGCGGCTCGACCGTCCACAGCCTGTGGACACCGAACTCCTGCGCGAGCTGCGGGCCCGCTGGACCGTCACCTCCGCGGGCGGGCCCGACGCCGTCGGCGTCGACGCGCCCGCCGAGCGGGTCCTGGCCCTCGTCGGCGACCGGGCCCAGGTGCTCACCGGCGACGAGCGGCGGCGGGTCGACCCCGAGACCGAGCGGGACGCCAGGGCCCTCGTCACCCTCAACGCCCTGCTCGGCACCGCCGGCGGCGTCACCGCCTTCGTCTCCGTCTTCGTGGTCGCCTCCACCTTCGCCTTCGCCGTCGCCCTGCGGCGGCGCGAGTTCGGCCTGCTGCGCACGGCCGGGGCCACGCCCGGCCAGGTGCGGCGGATGCTGCTCGCCGAGGCGGCGGCCGTCGGGGTGCTCGCCTCGGCCGCCGGGTGCCTGCTCGGGGCCTGGGGCGCGCCCCGTCTCGCCCGGGTGCTGGTGGACGGCGGGGTGGCGCCGTCCTGGTTCACGATCGGGAGCGACGCCGTGACCTGGCCCTTCCACACCGCCTTCTGGACCGGGGCGGGCGTCGCCGTCGCGGGCGCGGTCGCCGCCTCCCGGCGGGCCGGGCGGGTCGGCCCGACGGCGGCCCTGCGCGAGGCGGACGTCGACACCGACCTGCTGCCGCCCGGCCGGGCGCTGCTCGGCGCGGGGCTGCTGCTCGGGGGCCTCGGGCTGCTGGTGTGGACGTGCGCGACCGAGCCTTCGGAGCTCCTGAAGCGCAAGACGTACACAACCCAGCCGATGCTGCTGATCAGCGGTGTGGCCCTGCTCTCCCCGCTGCTCGTCCGGCCCGCCGCCCGTGCGCTGCGGCTGCCGGGGGCGGTCGGCACTCTCGTACGGGAGAACGGCGCGGCCGCCGTACGCCGTACCGCAGCCGTCGCCGCCCCGGTCCTGGTCACGGTCGCGCTGGCGGGCACGCTGCTCGGCTCGGCGGCCACCGTGACGAACGCCAGGGCGGCGGAGGCCCGGCAGCAGACGGCGGCGGCGTACGTGACGACGGGCAGCGGCCTGCCGCTGCCCGTGCCCCGGTCCGGCGCCGCCACCGGCGCGAGTTCCGTGTTCGTACGGGACGGGGCCGAGGCCCTGGTCAAGCACGGGGCGCGGGCGGTGGCCGACCCGGCCGCCTGGGCCTCGTACGCACGCCTTCCGGTCGTCGCGGGCGACCTGCGGGGCCTGGACGACCGGTCGATCGTCGTGAACGAGGACTTCGGGCGGCGGACGGTCGGCGAGAGCGTCGAGGTGTGGCGGGCGGACGGGAGCGGGCCGGTACGGCTGCGGATCGCGGCGGTGCTCGCGAAGGGGACCGGCGCCAACGGCCCGTACGTGACCTGGGCGAACGCCCCGGGCGCGACGGCGGACCGGATCGACACGGACCTGCCGGCCCCGGTGCCCGGCGGCACCGTCCGCACCGCGGCGGCCTGGGCCGCCGCCACCCACCCGGTCACCACCCCGCAGACCCGCCTTGGCCTGCTCCTGGTGCTCGGCATCGCGCTCGTCTACACGGTGATCGCCCTCGCCAACACCCTGCTCATGGCCACCTCGGTACGCGGCCCGGAACTGGCCTCGCTGCGGCTGGCCGGCGCCACCCGGGCGCAGATCCTGCGGGTGGTCGCGGGCGAGACGCTGCTCGCGGTGGGGATCGGCGCGGCCCTGGGCCTGGGCGTCACCGCGCTCTGCCTGGGTGGCCTGGGCGCGGGCCTCGCGGCCCTCGCCGCGCCGGTCGCGCTCACCGTGCCGTGGGGCGCGGTCGGCGCGGCGGCGGGGGTGTGCGCGGTGGTCGCGACGGCGGCCTCGGCGCTCCCCGCGTGGCGGCTGACGGCTTGAGGAGCGAGGCTGGGAAGTCGGGACGGGACAGGGACCGGGGTCGGAGCCGGGTCCCTGTCCCGTCCCGCCCCCCTTGCTCCTGTCCCCGTACCGCTGTCGCTGCTCCTGTCCCCTGCCGCTGTCCCTGTTCCTGTCCCCTGCCGCTGCCCTTGCTCCTGTCCCGTGCCGCCTCCGGCCGCTGTCAGTGGCGGGAGGTACGTTTCCGTCCGGCTGGCCCGAGCCGCGGGCCGTCGAACGGGGGAACACGCGGTGAGCCACCACCTGCACCTGAGAGCCGTTGCGGAAACGGACGTCAAGGACGATCACGCCTTTCTCGCGGCGTTCATGTCCACGGCCTGGGACAACCACGAGGTGGAGTGCGCCGCGGGCGTCGCCGACTCCATAGAGAAGGACTCCGCCACACTCCACGACCTCTACGGGACGAGCGCCGACGACGCCTCCCGGCTGCCGGTCTACGGCGGCCGGCCGCCCTCCGGCGCCCCGGCCGACCGTCCGGCCGACCCGCCGCTGACCGTGCTCGACCCGGCCGGGGTGCGCGGGGCGGCGGCGTTCCTGACGGCCGTCTCCTTCGACGAGCTCTGGTCCGCCGCCGGCGACGGGATCCACGCCTCCTTCGGCCCCGGCTGGTCCGAGACCCTGGTCCGGGAGATCCACCTCGGCCACCACGGCGGCCTGCGGGCCTTCTACGGCCGGGCCGCGGCGGCGGGGCACGCGGTGGTGAAGGCGGGCTGGTCCTAGACGTCCCTCAGGGCCCGCCCGCGCCGGGCCGGCCCGCCACCGGACGGGCGCTACGGCAGCAGCACGAGCTTGCCGCGGACATGGCCCGACTCGCTCAGTTCCTGGGCGCGGGCGGCCTCCTTCAGGGGGAAGGTGTCCGCGAGGTCGAGGCGGAGGCGGCCCTCGGTGACCAGGCGGGCCTGGGCCGTGAGCCAGCCCCGGGCGACGGGCGGCTCGACGGTGACGCCGGAGAAGACGATGCCGTGGTCGGCGGCGTCCGGGGCGGCGATGGTGACGATGCGGGACCTGTCGCCGCCGAGCAGCTCGACGGAGACCGGCAGGGTGTCGTGGCCGGCCGCGTCGAAGACCGCGTCGACGCCCTGCGGGGCGGCCGCCCGGACACGGTCGGCGAGGCCCTCGCCGTAGGTCACGGGGGTCACGCCGAGCTCGCGCAGGAAGGCGTGGTTGCGCTCGGATGCCGTGCCGATGACCGTGACGCCGGACGCGACGGCCAACTGGGCGGCGACCGCGCCGACGGCGCCCGCGGCGCCGTGCAGGAGCAGGGTCTCGCCCTCGCGGACGCCGAGCAGGTCGAGGACGCGCTGGGCGGTCTCGCCGGCGACCGGGAGGCTCGCGGCCTGCTCCCAGGAGAGGGCGGCGGGCTTGGCGGCGACGACACCGGCGATGGCGTACTCCGCGTAGGCACCGGTCTTCGTCCAGCCGAACACCTCGTCGCCGACGGCGAACTCGCTCACGCCCTCGCCGAGCGCGTCGACCGTGCCCGCGAACTCCAGGCCCGGCACGGCCGGGAACGTCGTCGGGTAGAACTCCTCCACCCAGCCGTGACGCCGCTTCCAGTCCACCGGGTTGACGCCGACCGCCGCCACCTTCACGCGCACCTCGCCCGGACCGGGCTGCGGCACCGCCACGCCCGTCTCGTGGCGCAGCACCTCGGGGCCGCCGAACTCCTCGTAAACGATCGCTTCCATGGTGATCCCCCAGGTCGTGGTGATGATCCGTTCCGATGGGACAAGCCTCGCTCCCGCACCACCCGGTCCCCGCCACCCGAACGGACAGTCCCACCTGTCCGAAAGGACGGTCGTACCCTGGTGCCCATGGAACTCACCGCGACCGGCGCCCTGTTGGCCGCCCACGACATCATCGGCCAACCGCTGGGCGAGATCCTGCCCCGGCTCTCCGAGGTCCTGGCCCCGCTGATCCCGCACCGGGCCGCCGCCGAGCTCTCCACGCACTGCGCCCACTCGCCGTTCAAACGGACCGAGTCCGACCTGCCGTTCACCGCCGCCGAGCTCACCCCGCTGCTCGCCGCCGGCACCCCGGGCCGGCCCTGGCAGGGGCGCGCGGTCGTCGGCGGGGCGGAGCGGGAGGTGATCGCGGTACGGAGCGACGCCACGCCCCGCGGCTCGGTCCTCGTGCTCGTACGGGAGGACGACGCGAAGCCCGCGAAGGAGACCGAACTCGCCGTCGCGCAGGCCCTGTGGGACCTGGTGACCAGCCACTTCGACCGGTTCTCCAGCGAGGCGATGCCGGGGGCGCTGGCCCGCTCGCGGGCCGCGGCCGACACCCGGGCGCGGGTGACCGCCGAGCTCACCACCGCGCACGCCGCCGCCCTCTCCGGAGTGCTCGGGGTGCTGCGCAGCCGCGCCCTGGACGACTCCGCCGCCCGCGCGACCGCGACCGACCTGGCGGTGTCGGCGCTGGTCGAACTGCGGGCCGAGGCCCAGCGGGACCGCTCGGTCGCCGAGGAGCCCGCCTTCGAGGCCTTCGCCCGGCTCGCCGACACGCTGCGCCCGATGCTGCGGCACAGCCCGGTACGGCTCGAACTCGGTGCGCCGGACGCGAGCAACTCCACCCGCACCCTCCCGGGGGACGTGGCGCACGGCGCCCGGGCGATCGTGCGGGCGCTGCTCCTGGTGGTCCTGGAACAGGAGGCGGTCTCCCGAGTGCACGTCGGCTGGACGCTGACCGAGCACGAGCTGCGCGCCTCGGTACGGGACGACGGTCCGGGGCTGCTCGACGCCTGCCCGCTGGGCGCGGGCAGCATCACCGACCGCCTCGAAGTGCTCGGCGGGCGCCTGGAGATGGACGCCGTGCCCGGCTGGGGCACCACCCTGACCGCGACCCTGCCACTGGCCCTGCCGGAGGCACCGGTCGCCGCGATGGACCCGCTCAGCGGGCTCGGTGAGCGCGAGGTGGAGGTGCTGACGCATCTGGCGCTCGGGCACCGCAACCGGCAGATCGCGCAGGAGCTGCACATCAGCGAGTCCACGGTGAAGTTCCACGTCGCCAAGATCCTGAACAAGCTCGGGGTCGGCTCCCGGGGCGAGGCCGCGGCCCTCTTCCACAAGGCGGCGTAGCCGCACGGCTCGCCGTGCCGGCCACCCACCGTGTGTGGGACGGCCACGGCCATCCACAGGGCGGCGCCGCCACCGGGTCGTTGTCAGTGGCGGGTGCCAGACTCGCACCCGTGACCGAAAGGTGGGCACTCGCGCCCGAGCCGGAGGGGGACGGGGCGCTGCTCGTCCCCCTCGGGCCCGACGCGCTGCCCGCCGGCGAGGTGCGGCGGGAGCCGGACCTGGTGGACGCCGTCCGCTCCCGCCCGGACGTCGCCCGCTGGGTGTGGCGCGCCACCGCCGAGGTGTATCCGCGGCTGCTCGCGGCGGGGGTGCGGGTCGAGCGGTGCTACGACGTCGAGGACGCCGAGCAGCTCCTCCTCGGCCACGAGGGGCGGCTCGGCGAGCCCCGCTCGGCCGCGGCCGCCTGGGCCCGGCTGCACCAGGCGCCGGTGCCCTCCGACCCGCCGCTCAGAGCGGCCGAACCCGGCTCGCAGGACTCCCTCTTCGAGCCGGCGCCCACCGTGGGACTGCCCTTCGACGCCCTCCTTGAGGTGTACGCGGAGCAGCAGCGCCGCCACGACCTGACCGAGCACCCGGGCCGGATGCGACTGCTCACGGCCGCCGAGTCCGCCGGGATGCTGGTCGCCGCCGAGATGCACAGGGCCGGGCTGCCCTGGCGGGCCGACGTGCACCGGGAGGTGCTGCACGGGCTGCTCGGGGAGCGGTACGCGGGCGGCGGCGAGCCGCGCCGGCTCGCGGAGCTGGCCGACGAGGTGTCCGCCGCCTTCGGCCGCCGGGTGCGGCCCGATCTGCCCGCCGACGTGGTGCGGGCCTTCGCGCAGGCCGGGATCCGGGTGCGGTCCACCCGGCGCTGGGAGCTGGAGGAGCTCGACCACCCGGCGGTCGCGCCCCTCGTGGCGTACAAGAAGCTGTACCGGATCTGGACCGCGCACGGCTGGTCCTGGCTGCAGGACTGGGTGCGCGACGGCCGCTTCCGGCCCGAGTACCTGCCGGGCGGCACGGTCACCGGGCGCTGGACCACCAACGGCGGCGGGGCGCTGCAGATCCCCAAGGTCATCCGGCAGGCCGTCGTCGCCGACGAGGGCTGGCGGCTCGTCGTCGCCGACGCCGACCAGATGGAGCCGCGGGTGCTGGCCGCGATCTCCCGCGACCCGGGCCTGATGGAGGTCGCGGGCCACCCCGACGACCTCTACACCCGGCTTTCCGACCGGGCCTTCTCCGGCGACCGGGACCACGCCAAACTGGCCCTGCTCGGCGCGGTCTACGGGCAGACCAGCGGCGACGGTCTGAAGAACCTGGCCGCGCTGCGCCGCCGTTTCCCGCGCGCGGTGGCGTACGTGGACGACGCGGCGAAGGCGGGCGAGGAGGGCCGGCTGGTGCGCACCTGGCTGGGCCGCACGAGCCCGCGGGCGGCCGGCGCGGCCGAGGACGAGGAGGCGGGCCTGCCACAGGGCCTCCCACAGGAGGAGGGCGCCGAGGGGTACGTCCCGGGGTACGCGTCGACCGACGCCCGCGCCCGGGGCCGCTTCACCCGCAACTTCGTCGTCCAGGGCAGCGCCGCCGACTGGGCGCTGCTGATGCTGGCGGCGCTGCGGCGGGCCACCGCGGGGATGCGGGCCGAGCTGGTGTTCTTCCAGCACGACGAGGTGATCGTGCACTGCCCCGCCGAGGAGGCGGAGGCGGTCACGGAGGCGATCCGCGCGGCGGGCGACGAGGCGGGGCGGATCGCGTTCGGGGCGACGCCCGTGCGGTTCCCGTTCACGACGGCGACGGTGGAGCGGTATTCCGACGCCAAATGACGCCGGCACACGGGCAGCCGACATGACGGTCCGGGCCCCCGCCGGGGCCCGGACCGTCGCTCAGGGGCTGATCCAGTGCTACTTCCGGGTCAGCGCGCGCCACTTCGGGCTCAGCGCGATGGCCTTCAGCTGCTCCGTCGTCAGCGCCGGCTCGGCGCGCGTGGCGGCCTCGTGCTGGGTGCCGGCGTTGAAGGCGGAGATGACGACCCGGAAGTCGTCCGGGCCCAGGGTGTCGGCGGTCCACATCACGACGCCCTCGCCGCCCTTCTCGCCCGGCTCCTTCGTCAGCCGCACCCGCGTGTCATCCGGCTCGACGGTGACGTCACCGCCGCTGAAGAGCTCCTTGCGCACGTCCATGAAGGGCTGGACGTTGATCTGGACGAGGCTCCTGCCCTTGCCGTCGTCGACGACCACATAGCCGTAGCCGCTGTCGCCGCCCTTGGAGACCGTCCGCACGCCCTTGGGCATCAGGGAGACCAGCGTCGACTGGATCTCGGCGGCACTGGGCTCGTGCCTGGCCCCGCCGCCGGCGCCGGGGTTGTCCGGCTGGATGGCCGGCAGCCGCTCAAGCAGCGGGCGCCAGCCCGCGGCCGTGACCAGCGTCTTCAGCTGGGCCGGGTCGAACGGCGGGTCGGGCCGGCTGATCGGGGCGTCCTTCTGGGTGGCCGCGTTCCACTCGCTCGCGTCGACGAGGAAGCCGTCCCGGGTGAGCAACACGGCCCGCCAGCTCTTGGTGTCCACGCGCCGGTCGGGGTACTCGTACCCCTGGACGACCATCAGGCGGGAGCCGTCCGCCAGCCGCTCGGTCTTGCAGTCGTCGAACGGCACGGCCACCGGGTCGGGGCAGGTGACCTGGCCCTCGCCGGACTCCGGGGAGAAGCTCGCCCGGTACAGGCCGACGGAGACGCCCGCCTTGCCCTTGCCGTCGTCGTACACGGCGGTGACGGACTGGCCCTTGCCTTCCGGGTCCTGGATCTCCCAGTCGCCGGCCGGGGTGTTGCCCTTGAGGACGGTCACGAGGTCGGCGACGGGGATCTCGGCCTCGCCGCCCGGCTTCACCTCGCCGCCCCCCTTGCCGGTGGGCCTTGGCGCCGCCACCGAGGACTTCTCCACGGCCTCCCCCCGGCCGAGGACCGATCCGCCGTAGACCCCGCCCACGCCGATCGCGGCGAGGGCCAGGGTGCCGCCGGCCACGGCGAGCCGGCGGCGCAGCAGCCGGCGCCGGCCGCGGGTGAGGCCGCCGGTGACCAGTTCGCGGTGGTCGTCGGCCTCGAAGGCTGCTCCGGTGCTGCGCAGGGCCGCGCCCAGTTCCTCCTCGAATCGTCCGTTCGTCGCTTCGTGCTGTTCGTGCTGAGGCATGGCGGGATCACCGTCTCCGGTTCCGTGGGTCGAAAATGAGGATCGGGGGTGGTGCGGCGCGGGTCAGCGGGCGGCGAACTCGGTGATGCTGCCGCCGAGCCGGTCGCGCAGCTTCCCCAGCGCGCGCACCGACCGGGTGCGGACCGCCGCCGAGCTGACGTGCAGGGCGTCGGCGGTCTCCTCGACGGTGCGGTCCTCCCAGTAGCGCAGCACCACGACCGCCCGGTCCTTGGGTGCGAGCCCGGCCAGGGCGTCGAGCAGGGCGATCCGCAGGGTGGGGTCCTCGCCGTTGTCGGGGAGGTGGTCGGGCAGCTCGCCCAGGGGGCGCTCGGTGGCCGAGCGGCGCCGCTGGTGGCTGAGGAAGGTCCGTACGAGCACGGTCTGTGCATAGGCCGCCGGGTTGCCGACGCGGGCCATACGGCCCCACACGGCGTACATCCGGCCGAGCGTCTCCTGCACCAGGTCCTCGGCGAGATGCGTGTCGCCGCTGGTCAGCAGGCACGCCGAGCGGAACAGATGCCCCGATCGCGCCGAGGCGAACTCCAGGAACCCGTCCGCGCGGGACGTTCTCATGTCCCTCCCCTCCGTCGCTGTCACGAGTTCGCTTGGTTGCTTACACCCCATTGACGCGGCGGGCGCGGGCAAATGTTTCAGATGGAATTCGGTCCGTGGGAACAAACAGCGCGAAACGGGGTAATCCTGGAGTATGAACACTTTCCTCGTGGATTCCGCCCAGGTGACCACGGCGGCCGGTGTCTGGCAGTCCGGGCTCGCCCAGGTCATCGGCGGTCTGGTCGTGGTCGCCGTCCTCATCGGCGCCTTCGCGCTCGGCATCCGGATCAGGAACAGGGAATCTCCGCCTCCCGACCCCGAAACGCAGCCGCACCGGCCCGACAGCGACGAGTTGCCCGGCGAGACGAGCGAGTACCGCCGGCCGCACGAGATGCCGCAGACCGACGGCGAGCACCGGCTCATGCCGTACCAGCTCGGCACCTCCGGGAGCGAGACCTCGCCCGACCCGCCGAGCGAGGAGAAGCGCAAGTGGGGCGGGATTTCCAGCGGCGGCTTCGGCAGCGGCGGAACCGGCCACGGCGACTGACGACGACCCATGTCCCTGCCGATGGACGATCACGGCGTGCTGACGGAGCGCTTCGAAGAGCACCGGACGCGGCTGAGAGCGGTCGCGTACCGGTTGCTCGGCTCCTACGGCGAGGCCGACGCGGCCCTGCGCGAGGCGGGGCTGCGGCTGAGCCGCGCCGACTCCGACGAGAGGGACCGGACGGTCGTCGCCCGGGTCTGCCTGGAGCGGCTGCGCTCGCGCGAGGCCCACAGCGCGGACCCGCCGGACCCGTGGGCGCCGACGCCCGCCGAGCGGGTCGCGTCCGTGCTGCACGACGCCTTCGCGGTGCCGTTCGACGAGATCGCCCCGATCGTGGAGCGCACCCCCGCCGCCGCCCGGCAGCTGGTCGTCCGGGCCAGGCGGCGGATGCAGGGCACGGAGGAGATGCCGGAGCCCGATCCGCGGCGCCAGCGCGAGGTCGTCACGGCCTTCCTGGCGGCGGCGCGCGGCGGCGACCTCGACGAGCTGCTCGCGCTGTTCGACGGTGACGTGGTGCTCCGAGCGGACGCCGAGGCGGTACGGACGGGCACGCGGCCCGCGCACGGGGCGCGGGCGGTCGCGCGCGGCCTCGCGGCGCGGGCACGGGAGAGCCGCCCGGCCCTGGTGGGCGGGGCGGCGGGTCTCGCCTGGGCGCCGGACGGGACGCCGCGGACGGTCTTCGGCTTCACCGTCCTGGAGGGCCGGATCACGGCCGTCGACGCGATCGCCGACCGGGAACACCTCGACCGCCTGGACCTGCGGCTCCCCTGAGGACCCTGGGGACCTGGGCCAGGCCCTGGGGGTGTCAGGCGGCCTTGGCCGTCTCCGTCACCCAGCGGGCGAGGACCTGCTGCCTGCCCCCGCCGGCGGCTGCCTGCGCCAGCTCGGCGAGGAGGACGCCGACCTGGCCCTCGCCGCGCACGACGGAGATGATGCGGCAGCCACGGGTGATGACGACGGTCCCGTTGGAGCGGTGTTCGTATCCGAAGGTGTGGGCGGGATGCATCACTTGACTCCGATCGCTTCCTTGTCCGGGGACTCGGCCGACAGCTCGGCCTCGGGCAGCCGCGGCTCGCCGCCCATGCCGAGCAGCCGGAGCAGCGGACCGGCCATGGCGGTGGTCACCAGGGCCATCAGCACCATCATGGTGAACAACTCGGGCCCGATCAGACCCAGTTCGCGGCCCACGCCGAGGATGACGATCTCGGTGAGCCCGCGGGTGTTCATGAGCGTTCCGAAGGCCGCCGAGTCCCGCCAGCTCATCCCGGAGAACCGCGCCGGGACGGCCGCACCGGCGAACTTGCCTACGATCGCCGCGACGAGCACGAGCAGCAGGGCGACGAGTCCGGACCAGCCGAGCCCGCCGACGTCGACGGAGAGGCCGGTGACCACGAAGAAGACCGGCAGGAGCAGCGAGGACGCCTTCTCCAGCGGCACCTCGATCTGCCGGCGCAGCTCGGGCAGCGCGTCCCTCGGCATGATCAGGCCGAAGGCGAAGGCCCCGAAGATGGCGTGAATGCCGACCCACGAGGTCGCGAAGGCGGAGAGCAGCACGCCGGCCGCCACGACCGGCAGCCGCCCGTTGCCGGCCCAGCGCAGCGCCCGCCGGAGCAGCGGGCGGACCGCGAAGAGCATCACGGCGGCGTACACCGCGGTCCAGCCGAGCACCTGGAAGAACCCGCCGGTGCCGCCGGAGCCGGCCATGGCGACCACCAGGACGAGCACGCACCAGGCGACCACGTCACCGGCGGCGGCGCAGGCCATGGCGGTGGTGCCGACCCGGGTGGTGCCGAGGTTCTGGTCCCGGATGATCCGGGCGAGCACCGGGAAGGCGGTGATGGAGAAGGCGGTGGCCAGGTAGAGCACGAACATGTCGGAGCCGACCCCGGCGGGCGCCAGCGAGTCGTAGAGCAGCGCCGCCGCGCCCGCACCGACCGCGAAGGGCACGGCCATCGCGAGGACGGCCGTGGAGCCGACCGAGGCGGTGCGGCCCCGCAGCTTGCCGAGGTCCAGCTCCCAGCCGGCCAGGAACATGAAGAGCGCCAGGCCCACCTGGGAGAGGGCCGAGAGCATCGGCCTGGCCTCCGGCGGGAAGATCAGCGCCGGAAGGTCACCGGGAAGGAGACCTAGCAGGCTCGGGCCGAGCATCAGGCCGGCGGCGATCTCCGCCACCACCGGCGGCTGGTGGATCCGTCTGCCGAGCCGGACCATCACCGCCCCGACCACCAGCACGATCGCCACGTCGGCCAGGACCACCGCGTCGATCGGCACACCTTGGGACGCTGCCATCGCGCCTCTCCTCCCCTTGGTCCTCCGGTGATAGCAGACGTCGCTGACGGCGGCCGCCCGGTCGGGGGCGGCCGCCGTGGCGCAACGTCAGATCAGGACACGCCCGGCGGCCGTGTCCCGGGTCTCGCGCGACTTGCGCAGATCGCGGGTGATGATCGCCTTCTGCAGCCAGCGGTCGGTCCCGTCGTAGCGGGCCGTGAACGCCTTGCGGCCGTGTACGGCCAGGTAGTTGTCGACCACGAGCAGCGTGCCGGCCTCGACGACGACGTCCTGGGTGGCCTGCTCCAGCTCGCGGACGAGCTCCTTCAGCGCCTGCTCGGCGGCGGAGTCGCCCTCGACGCAGCGCATGAAGAAGGGGTCGATCCGCAGGTACGGGGAGTCGGGGGCGCCGAAGAGCACGGCGACCGGCTCCGGCGTCTCGCGCATGGCCCGCATCCGCAGCAGCCCCGGGTGGTCGGGCTGCTGGGCGGCCAGCTGCCGCAGGTGCTCGTCGTCGGGAAGGATGTAGAAACGCGGCTCGGAAAGGATCTTGCGGGTCTCCGCACTGAGCGCCACATCGCGGATGGAGGCGACGGTGGTCGGCACCCGGTCGTGGTTGCGGATCCCGAAGAGGGCCAGATAGTCGCACCGGTAGGGGTGGAATCCGTCCTCGGTGTGCCATTCCAGCAGGACATCACTGCCGTGACCGCTCTGCTCGTTCTCCTCGCCGGCGATCGGCAGCACGTTCTGGATCATTCGGCCGGTCTGCAGAGTAGGCCAGCTGAATATTTCACCGAGGCTTTTGCCGATGAGCGACAGGAAGATTTCCTCGCGTCGGGTGCGGAGCGACGCGGCGGCTTCCGCCCAGTTCTTCGGCGTGGGCCCGACGCCCTCGTCGTCGACGGTGAATCCCCTGATCTTGAAAGCGTGGGCCGGATCGTCGCGGCGGAACTCCGCGAGGAACTTCCGCAGCCCCACGGGAAGCCGGCCGGTCAGGTCCCAGGCCTCGTCGTGGAAGCGCGGGTGGCCCGGGTCACTGCCCGTCTCCTTCAGCTCGGCGATCAGCGCGTCCAGCTGGGCGACTTCGTCGGTGGACAAGTCGTAGTGGAGTACGCCCTCTTCAATGGTCACGGGAATTCGCCCTCTCTGGCATGGTGGGTGGGGGAGGCCGGGGCGGCCTGGGGGTGCCCCCACGCCCCTGGCGTGGGGAGGGTCAGTCCCAGCCCCAGCTGTCGCCGCCGTCGGTCGCGGTGGCGTTGCTCGTGTGCAGGGTGTCGGCGGCCTGCGCGGCGGAGGCGCCCATGACGGACGCGGAGATCGCCACGGCGCACGAGACCAGGTAGACAAACGCCTTGCGTCGCATTTTCTTTACCGTCCGATTCCCTCGAAGTGGCTTGTGGCTTACTCGATTTGGCTTTCGCAGCAGCTTTTGACCGGCTGCTGTCGAGTAATCTGCCAGGGGCCGAACGGGCATTACAAGGAGTTCAGTTGGCACCAAGGTGCAGTGGCTGCAAGTGGCCACATCCGCCACCCGTGGCCGAGAAGCTATGGCCGAGAAGCGGGTGTGGCCGGACCACCGTCAGAACGCCTTACGGTGTTTCCCGCCGCGCTTGCGCTCGTACATCTCGCGGCCCGCCGCCTCACGGCGACGCCATTCCCGGCCGAGCTCGGCACGCAGCCGGGCATCGGTCCGTGAAGCGATCCAGGCGCTCTCGCGCAGGAGTTTGCGGTAACTCTCGAACCGGCGGTGCGAGAGGGTGCCGTCCTCGACCGCGGCGAGGACCGCGCAGCCGGGTTCGGCGTGGTGTTCACAGTTGTGGAAGCGGCAGTGCGCGGCCAGCTCCTCGATCTCCGCGAACACCTGGGTCAGGCCGTCGTTCGCCTCCCACAGGCCGACACCGCGCAGCCCCGGGGTGTCGATCAGCAGCCCGCCGCGGGGCAGCAGGAGCAGGTCGCGCGTGGTGGTGGTGTGCCGGCCCTTGCCGTCGCTGCCGCGTACCTCCCCCGACTCCTGCTCCTCGGCCCCGAGCAGGGCGTTGACGAGCGTGGACTTGCCGACGCCCGACTGGCCGAGCAGTGCGGACGTACGGCCGGAGAGCGCGCCGGCGAGGGCGTCGAGGCCGTCGCCGCCGAAGGCGCTGACGGGGAAGACCTCGGCGCCGGGCCCGGCCTCGGCGACATCGGCCACCAGGTGGGTGATGTCGGGGACGAGGTCGGTCTTGGTCAGGGCGACCACGGGCTGGGCACCGCTGGACCAGGCCAGGGAGAGGAAGCGTTCCAGGCGGCCGAGGTCCAGCTCGACGGCGAGCGAGACCGCGATGACCGCCAGGTCGATGTTGGCGGCGAGCACCTGCCCCTCGGAGCGGGCAGAGGAGGTCGACCGGGTGAAGCGGGTACGGCGCGGCAGCAGCGCCCGGACCACGGGCCCGCCCCCGGTGGCGGGGGACGGTTCGACGACCGCCCAGTCGCCGGTGCAGGGCCCGGCGGTCGGGTCCGTGTCGAGCACGGGCCCGCTGTCGGCGCGTAACACCGTGACGGGCGAGTCGGGGTCCGCGCCGTCCACGGCGGCCACCACCTCGCAGCGGCCGCGGTCGACCCGCACCACCCGGCCCGGGACGGACCCGGGGCCGGCGTGCGGGGCGAAGGCGTCCGCCCAGGTGACGTCCCACCCGTAGGCGGCGAGTGTCGGTACAAAGGCGCTGGTCACAGCGGTCCCCTCGATCGGTGGTGCGGATCGGGGCCATTGTCCGGCCGGCGGACGGCCGTGGCCGTGAGGACCAGGCCCTCCCTGACCAGAAACCCTCCGTCGAACCCGGTCAGCCGTACGCCGTCCACCACCGGCCCCTCCACGAGCAGCCGCGCGCTGAACGTCGACGTGCGCGGCTGGAACGTGACGGCGGCCTCGGTGAAGTCCAGCCAGCGCCCGGTCAGCGGCGACCAGGCCTTGTAGACGCTTTCCTTGGCGCTGAACAGCGCCCGGTCCCAGTGGATCTCGGGCCGCGCCACCGCCAGTTCGGCCAGGTGGGCCCGCTCCTCCTCGCCGGCGACCATGTGCAGCACGCCGGTGTGGTCGAGCGCGGCGTGCGGTTCGGCGTCGATGCCGACCGCCGCCAGCTCCGCGCCACGGGCCACCGCGGCGGCCCGGTAGCCGGTGCAGTGGGTGATGCTGCCGACGATCCCGCGCGGCCACTGCGGGGCGCGGGAGGCCCCGTACGGGATGGCGACGGGGGCCACGCCGAGCCCCCCGAGGGCCTGCCGCGCACAGGCCCTGGCGGTGGTGAACTCGCGGCGCCGCGCGGGGACGGCGTGGACGAGCAGGTGCTCCTCGCCCGGGAAGGGGACCGGCGCCCCGGCCGGGTCGCCGAACGCTTCCGCGGTCGCGACCGTCCGGGGCAGCAGTTCCTCGATCATCGGGCTAGCCGGCCTTCCTCAGGTCGACCGGCGGCCGCTCCGCGTCCGCCACGGACCTCAGCGCCGATATCGTCGCCGTGTCCTCCCACCACCGGATGGGGCGGTCGATCGGATCGATCGGCATGACGGACTTGAACATGTCGTTCTCGAGGTTGGCGAGCTCCGCGTCGTACGGCTTGCCGACGGCCTGGAACGCCCGCTGGATGCGGGTGCGCCGCTTGTCGATGGCCTCGGCGTTGCGCTCGAAGGTGGAGGCCGGCTGGAGCAGGAAGTAGGTGTGCGGGGAGCCGTGGTTGTACCGCGGCGAGTGCTCCGGGTAGCAGGGCGCGAAGGAGACGACGAAGAAGCGCTCACCCTCGATCATCGCGTACCAGGTCTCGTCGGGCTCCGGGTCCTCCGCGATGTACACGGACGGGTAGATCTCGCACAGCGCCTCGAAGAAGCGCCTGGTGAGCCGGGTCAGGGACGCCAGGCTCGCGCCCAGGGCCCCGTCGGCGAAGGTGAGCACCATGCCGTCGTACTCGCGCTCGCGCGCGGTGCGGAAGAACTCGGCGATGGTGTCCTGGTGTTCGCGGAGTCCGGTCTCGATGTCGGCCGTGTGGACGGTGACCGGGGGCCCCATCTTGGACGGCTTGGCGAACGGGCAGAGGGTCTTCTTCACGATCTGGTCGAAACTCATGATGACCTCACCACTTCTTCACTTTCCTTGCTGGCCGTGGGGTCGGCGGCGCGGCAACCGAGCACGTAGAACCACCAGCCGGCGATGACCAGGGCGATGAGCGCCGCGAACATGGCCGCAGGGGAGGCGTGCACGAGGAGGAAGCCGCAGATGATGGGGCCGACCGCGACCCCGATGTGCACGAGGTTCTGCGCCCCGAAGTAGCTGCCGCGGAGGTTCGCGGGAGCGATGTTGTCGATGAACATGTACTCGGCGGGGACGACGATGACCTCGCCGAGGGTGAAGACCACGATCGCGGCGACGATGATCCACACGTCGGTGGACAGGGCCATGCCGATCAGGCCGAGGACGAACGCCCCGGTGCCCCAGGTCAGCCAGCGCAGGAGGGTCTTCTCCTTGAGCCGGCTGCCGATGACGTACTGGGTGGAGATCACCACGATCGCGTTGGCGGCCGAGATGTACGCGACGAGCTGGTAGGCGGTGTCGCGGGACTCGACCAGGACCAGGTACTGGGACATGTAGGTCAGCAGCGGGCCGTAGACCACGATGCTGAGGATGCCGCCGAGGGTGAACAGGCCGAGCCGGCGGTCGGCCCGCATGACCCGGAGCACCTCGCGGAAGTTCATGGACTCGTCGTCGGACCCGCCCTCGGCGTCCGTCCCCTTCTTCGCCAGGGCGTCCCCGACGAAGAGCCGGCGGAAGATCGCGAGCGGCAGGAGGGCGGCGAAGATGACGCCGGCGGCCAGCCAGAACGGGCCGCCGGCACCGGCCTTGACCGTCCACACGCCGAGGAAGGGACCGACGGCCGCGCCGATGTTCTGCAGCGAGTAGCGCAGCGAGAACACCTTGGCGCGGTTCTCCGAGGGCAGCAGGTCGGCGAGCAGCGCGTTGGCGGTGACGCTCATCGACGAGGACGCGGTGTTGGCGACCAGCAGGACGCCGATGACCAGGATCGGGGAGTCGATGAACGGCAGCCCCGCGTAGAGCAGGGTGAGCAGCACGTCCAGGGCGATCATGAAGTCGACCTTGACGAACCGGTCGGCGAGGTAGCCGCCGTAGACGCTGACCATCGTGCCGACCAGCAGGCAGACGCCGAGGACGTAGCCGACGCTGGCGCCGTCCATGCCGAGCGAGTCGTTCAGGTAGATCGGCAGATAGGCGAGGATGCCGAAGAAGCTGACCGCCCGCGCCATGGCGCACAGCAGCATGATCCGTACGGCGGTGGGCAGTTCGCCGATCAGCTTGAGGAAGTTCTTCATGCGCCGGCCTGCCCCGCGATGGTCTCGATGATCTCGATGAGGGTTTCCTTGACGAAGTCGATCCGCTTCGCGTCGAAGAGATCGGGGTGGTGGCCGAAGAGCAGTTCCAGACGCTCTCCGGGGATCACGGTGATGCCGAGCGGATAGTGCGAGACGCCCTTGGCGCCGTCGGTGCGCTCGGTCGCGCGCAGCTCGCCGAGGCCGGCGAAGCCCTCCTCCTGGTCGGGGTAGTTCTGGAAGACGTAGTACGAGTCGAACAGCTCGCCCACACCGGCCAGCCGCTGGATCTCGGTCAGCCCGAGGTGGCGGTGCGGGAAGACGTCGAACTGGGCGGACTGGACCCGGGTGAGGGTGGTCCGCAGCGGCTCGCCGGCCTCGGCGCGCACCCGCAGCGGCACGGTGTTGATGAGCAGGCCGACGACGGACTCGATGCCCTCGATCTCGGCCGGCCGCTCGGAGACGGTGGTGCCGAAGACGACGTCGCCGCTGCCGGTGAGCCGGCCGAGGAGCAGCCCCCAGGCGGTCTGCACCGCCGTGTTGAGGGTGATCCCGAGGCGGCCGCAGGCCCGCTCCAGGTCCCGGGTGAGCTCGGCCGGCAGCACCGCGCTCGTCATCCGGGGCAGCACGTGGGAGGCGAGGCCCGGGTGTCCGACGCGGGTCGGTCCGGCGAGCCCGTCCAGGTACGTCTGCCAGGCCGTGACCGCCTCCGCCTGGTCCTGCTCGGCCAGCCAGGCCAGGTACTCGCGGTACGGGGTGACCGGTGGCAGCTCCTCGCCGCGGCCCGCGTACAGCGCGAACAGGTCGTTCCAGACCACCGGCATGGACCAGCCGTCGAGCAGGATGTGGTGGTCGGCGACGAGCAGCTCGTGGCGGGTGGCGGCGAAGCGGATCAGGGTGAAGCGGAGCATCGGGCCGCGCGCCAGGTCGAAGCGGAGCCTCGCGTCCTCGGCGACGATCCGGTCCCGCTCGGCCTGCTGGTCGGCGGGCGGCAGGCCGGTCAGGTCGTGCAGCTGCCAGGGCACCTCGACGGAGGACCTGATCACCTGGACGGGATTCTCCAGACCGCGGACGGCGAACGCGGCCCGCAGGTTGGCGTGGCGCATGAGCAGCCCGTGGGCGGCCACGCGCAGCCGCTCGGCGTCGAGCGGTCCTTCCAGGTCGAAGACGGTCTGCCCCTGGTACGGGTCGTCGTCGTGCTCCGGGTCGGCCGCGGCGCTGACGTGGAGCAGCAGACCCTGCTGGAGCGGGGCGAGCGGCAGCACGTCGTCGAGGCCCGGGTAGCCGCGCTCCAGCTCGGTGAGCGTGGACTGCTTGAGCGGGAGCAGGGTGATGTCGGAGGGGGTGAGGCCACCGAGCTCGGGGTGGCCGGTGAGCGTGGCGAGCCCGCCGAGCAGCTGCTCGAAACGGTCCGCGAGGGCCGCGACCTCGTCCGCGCCGAAGAGGCCGGTGTCCCAGCGCCAGCGTGCGGTGAGGCCCGCGCCTTCGGGCCGTACGTCCACCTGGAGGGCGTACGGGGCGTCCGCCGGGGCCTCTGAGCCGTACCGGAGCACGACCCGCGAGGGGGTGAACTCCGCGTTCCGGCCGGCCAGTTCCGCGTAGTTGCGGCCGTCGGCCGGGACCGAGCGGACCTGTTCCTTGATGCGCTTGAGGGCGCGGGCGAGGCCCTTCGGGTCGGTGAGCGCCTTGTCGAGGTTGGCCAGGCCCGGGGTGAGCTTGACCGGGTACGGCGTGCCGGCCCGGTCCGCCGCCAGGTCGACGCGGAGCGCGGACTGGGCGGCGGGCAGGCGCTTGGCGCGCCACTCGATGAGGGCGGGGGCCAGGGCGGTGAGCGCGATGTGCTCGGGCGCGGCGTGGAAGAGCGTCGGCAGCGCCGTGAGCAGTGCGCCGGCCGGTTCGCCGGTGACGGTCCTGGCGAACTCCCCGTAGGCGAGTGCCGGTTCGCCGTAGGAGGGGTCGGGGGTCTCCAGGGTCTTCAGCCAGTACGGCAGCTCGGTCGCGGCCACCGCTGCCGGGTCGACCGTCTCGGCGGCCTGTGCCGCCCGGGCGATCAGCGCCTCGACGGTCTGGTGCTGGAAGACGTCGCGCGGGGTGATGACGAAGCCCTCCGCGCGGGCCCTGCTGACCAGCTGGATCGAGCGGATGGAGTCGCCGCCCAGGTCGAAGAACTGGTCGTCGACGCCGACCGTCTCCAGACCGAGGACCTCGGCGAACAGCCGGGCCAGGGTGACCTCCCGCTCGGTGCGGGGCGGCCGGACGGCACGCGAGGTGAAGTCCGGGGCGGGCAGCCGGCGGGTGTCGAGCTTGCCGTTCGGGGTGAGCGGCAGCCGGTCGAGCAGGACCACGGCCGCGGGGACCATGTGCTCGGGCAGCTGCTTGGCGGCGTGCCGGCGGACCTCGAGGGCAAGCTTGCGGGTGTGCTCCTCGGCGCGCGGGTCGTTGCCGTGCGCGTACAGGCTCTGTCCGGCGGCCGCCTTGTGCCGGAAGACGTCGGTCAGCCAGGGGGCTGCGGCCCGCTCGGGGCCGATGAGGACGGCGTCGAAGCGGTCGCCCTCGGCAGCGTCGGTCCAGGTCAGCCGGGCCTCGTAGCCGAGCTCGGCGGCCAGCGCGTGCACGGCCTCCGGGTCGGTGCCGGGCCGCTCGCCCGCCATGAGCTCGCGCACGGTGACGGAGCTCTCCGTACGGACGCGGTGGGCGGTGTCGACCTCGGCGGCGACGCGCCAGTTGGGGATGCCCGTGACGCGAAGCAGCGCGGGCCGCTCGGCCTCCAGGTGGGCGCGCACGGCGTCGAGGCCGCCGAACACGATCTCCTGCGCGTCGGCCACGGAGACCAGGGACGCGCCCTGCTTGTGCAGGACGACCTCGTAGCGGAAGTCGGTCAGCTCGTTGCGGTGGTGGGCCCGCTTGAGCTGGATGTCGACGCCCGCGACCTCGGGGAGCTCCTCGCCGATCCGGCTGAAGAACGCCGGGTCCAGGAGGAGTTCGCTCTCCAGGGCCATGGTGTGTTCGACCAGCTCGCGCACCACGCCGGCCTGCTCGTCCGCATGCGCGCCGTCGTGCAGGGCGATCGCGGTGAGGAAGGGGTGGAGCAGGCCGAGGTGGCGGATGTCGCCGAGGAAGATCCGGCCGCCGGGCTCCAGGAGCTCCATGGCCTGCCTGATCACGTCGATCAGGTAGTGGACGCTCGGGAAGTACTGGGCGACGGAGTTGATGACCACGGTGTCGTACGTGTGGCCGGCGAGGTCGCCGATCTCGTGCGCCGCGAGACTGCGCAGCATGATCTTCTCGCGCAGCTCCGACTCCTCGGCGCGGTTGCCGAGGGTCTGGATGAGCGAGGGCGAGAAGTCGACTCCCGTGTAGTGGTCGACGTGCGGGGCCACCTTCCACAGGATGAGGCCGGAGCCGACCCCGACCTCCAGGACGCGGCGCGGCTTCAGGTCGAGGATGCGGGTGATGGTGGCGGCCTGCCACTCGCGCATCTGGTCGAGCGGGATGGGCCGGTTGTCGTAGCTGCTGTTCCAGCCGGTGAAGTCCTGCTCGACGCCCAGGTCCTCCTGCTCGCTGTAGCCCTGCTCGTGGATCTCCTGCCACTTGTCGACGTGCTCGATGTCGTCGGCGAGGTCGTGCCCGCGCTCCTCGCCGCTCCTGGCCACGACGTAGCCGATGAGCTGCTTGTGGTCGGGGGTGTCCTCGCGGACGACGACGGCGGACTGGGCGACGTCCTCGTGGGTGTCGAGGACGGCCTCGATCTCGCCGAGCTCGATCCGCATGCCGCGGATCTTGACCTGGTCGTCGGCGCGGCCGGTGAAGTCGACGACGCCTTCGCCGGAGGGCAGGGTGCGCCACTTGGCGAGGTCGCCGGTGCGGTACATGCGGCCGCCGGGCTCCCCGTACGGGCAGGCGACGAACCGTTCGGCGGTCAGGCCCGGCCGGTTGAGGTAGCCACGGGCGAGGCCGTGGCCGGCGATGTACAGCTCGCCGACGACACCGGGCGGCACGGGCCGCAGTTCGGCGTCGAGGAGGTAGACGCGGGTGTTGTGCAGCGGGCGGCCCACGGGCACCGAGTCGGCCTCGAAGGCGGGCCCGTTGTCGCCGACCCGCCAGTACAGGGTGTCGACGGTGGCCTCGGTCGGACCGTACGCGTTGATCATGGTCCGGCCGCGCGACCAGGTCGCGGCGAGCCCCGGCGGGCAGGCCTCGCCGGCCACCATGATGTGCGGGACGGCGGCGAGGGCGTCCTCGGCCATCGAGCCGAGGATCGTCGGCGAGAACGTGATGTGGGTGGGCTTGTAGCGGGCGGTCAGCGCACGCTGGCGGTCCGGGGAGAGCAGCTCCTCCGGCGAGGTCAGGATGACGGCCGCGCCCGAGAGCAGCGTGCAGCACATCTCGCAGAAGGTCGGGTCGAAATTGATCGACGAGAACTGCAGGAACCGTGAGTTCGCGTCGAGACCGAACCGCTCGATGTAGCTGCGGGCCAGGTTGGGGATGCCGAGGTGGGTGACGGCCACGCCCTTGGGGCGGCCGGTCGAGCCCGAGGTGTAGATGACGTACGCCAGGTCGCCGGGGCGCAGCGGGGCGCGCCGGTCGGCGTCGGTGGGCGCGTGGTCGGGCCGGGCGTCGAGCTCCGCCCGTACGGCCGGGTCGTCGAGTTCGAGCCGGAGGACGTCCCGGGCCTCGGCGGGCAGCTTGGCGACGACGTCGCCGGTGGTGATCAGCACCCGCGGGCGGGTGTCCTCCACCATGAACGCCAGGCGCTCCGGCGGGTAGTCCGGGTCCAGCGGCAGGTAGACGCCGCCGGCCTTGAGGATGCCGAGGAGGCTCGCGAGCAGGTCGGGCGAGCGGCGCAGCGACAGTCCGACGACGTCGTCGCGGCCCACGCCGAGCCCGATCAGCTGGTGGGCGACCCGGTTGGCGCGCCGGTCGAGTTCGGCGTAGCTGAGCTCGGTGTCCTCGTGGACCAGGGCGAGCGCCTCGGGGGTACGGGCGACCTGGGCCTCGAAGAGCGCCGGGAAGCTGTCGCCGGGCAGGTCGAGTGCGGTGTCGTTCCAGGTGTCGAGGACCGCGGTCCGCTCGGCCTCGTCGAGCAGGTCGATGCTCTCCAGACGCCGCTCGGGGTCGGCGACGACCGCGTCGAGGACCCGGAGGAGATAGCGGGCGAAGCGCTCGACGGTGGACCGGTCGAACAGGTCGGTGGCGTACTCGATCTCGCCGCGCAGCCCGTCGGGGCGGCCCTGGGCGTCGGAGCGCTCGGTGAGCTCGATCGTCAGGTCGAACTTGGCGGTCTGCGTCGGCACCGTCTCGTGGACGGCGTCGAGGCCGTCGAGCCGCCACTCGGGCTCGACGTTGTTCTGCAGCACCAGCATCACCTGGAACAGCGGGTGGTGGCTGGTGGTGCGGGCCGGGTTGAGCACCTCCACCAGGTACTCGAAGGGCAGGTCCTGGTGGTCGTAGGCGGCCAGGTTCGACTCGTTGACGCGGGCCAGGAGCTCGGTGAAGGCCGGGTTGCCCGAGGTGTCGGTGCGCAGCACGAGCGTGTTGACGAAGAAGCCGACGAGCTCGTCGAGGGCACTGTCGGCGCGGCCGGCCAGCGGCGAGCCGAGCGGGATGTCGGTGCCCGCGCCGAGCTTGGTCAGCATCGTCGCGGCGGCCGCCTGGAGCACCATGAAGAGACTGGCCCGCTCCCGCTGGGCGAGGGCCTGGAGCCGCTCGGTGAGCTCGGCGCCGACGTCGAAGCGGACCACGTCGCCGCGGAAGGTGGCGAGCGCCGGCCGCGGCCGGTCGGTGGGCAGGTCGAGCAGCTCGGGCGCGCCGGCGAGCCGGCCCTGCCAGTAGGCGAGCTGCCGGGACATCGGGGACTCGGGGTCCTCGGGGGTGCCCAGGAGCTCGCGCTGCCACAGCGTGTAGTCGGCGTACTGGACGGCGAGCGGCCCGCTCTCGGGGGCGGTGCCGTGCTTCGCGGCCTCGTACGCCTCGCACAGGTCCTTCACCAGCGGGGCGAGCGACCAGCCGTCGGAGGCGATGTGGTGGATGCAGAGCAGCAGGACGTGGGCCTCGGGGCCGGTGCGGAAGACGTCGACGCGGGTGGGGATCTCGGCCGACAGGTCGAAGAGGTAGCCGGCGGCCTTGTCGACCGCCGCCTGCACCTCGGTCTCGGCGACGTCGTGGACGGTGACCTCGACCCGGGCGCCGGCGGCCGGCACCACGATCTGCTCGGCGCCCTCGGGGCCCTCGCCGAAGTAGGTGCGCAGGCTCTCGTGCCGGGTGACCAGGTGGTCCACGGCGGCCCGCAGCGCGGCCAGGTCGAGCGCGCCGGTGAGGCGGACCGCGATGGGCAGGTTGTACGTGGTGCTGGGGCCCTCCAGGCGGTGCAGGAACCACAGGCGGCCCTGCGCGTACGAGACGGGCAGGTGCGCGCCGCGCTCCATCACGCGGGGCGCGGGCCGGGCCGGGACGCCCTCGTCGAGCCGGAGCGCGAGGGCGGCCGGGGTGCGCTCCTCGAAGACGGTGCGGATGGGGAGTTCGACGGCGAGCTCGGCGCGGACCCGGGCCACCAGACGGGTGGCGAGCAGCGAGTTGCCGCCGAGGTCGAAGAAGCTGTCGTCGGCGCCGACCCGGTCGACCCGCAGCACCTCGCGGAAGAGCGCGGCGAGTGCCCGCTCCGCCTCGGTGACGGGTTCCCGGTAGGCGGTGGTGGTACCGAACTCCAGCGGCGGCAGGGCCTTGCGGTCCACCTTGCCGGCCGGGGTCAGCGGGAATCGGTCGAGGACGCCGACACCGGCCGGGACCATGTGCGCGGGCAGCCAGTCGGCGAGCGCGGCGCGCAGCGCGCCCGGCTCGGGGGCGTGGCCGGGCGCGGGCACGACGTAGCCCGCGAGGTGCGTGGAGCCGGGGCCGCCGTCGGAGCGGACCACGACCCGGGCCTGGGCGACCTCGGGCAGGCGGCGCAGCGCCTCCTCGATCTCGCCGAGCTCGATGCGGTAGCCGTGGATCTTGACCTGCTCGTCGACGCGGCCGAGGAAGTCGAGGGCGCCGTCGGGGCGGCGGCGCACGACGTCGCCGGTGCGGTACATGCGGGCGCCGGGGGTGTCGCCGAACGGGCAGGCGACGAACCGCTCCGCGGTGAGGCCGGGGCGGCCGTGGTAGCCGCGGGCGAGGCCGTCGCCGGACAGGTACAGCTCGCCGGGCTCGCCGTCGGCGACCGGCCGGAGCCGCTCGTCGAGGACATGGACGCCGGTGTTCCACATCGGCGTGCCGATGGTCACCGGCTCGCCCGCGCGCACGGGAGCGACCAGGGACCAGATGGTGGTCTCGGTCGGGCCGTACAGGTTCCACACCTGGGCGTGGCCGCCGGCGGCGAGGAAGTCGGCGAGGTCCTGCGGCAGCGCCTCGCCGCCGCACAGCAGCCGCGTCCCGGCCGGGAGGTCGGCCGGGGTCCAGCCGGCCTCGCGCAGCAGCTGCCACAGCGCCGGGGTGCCCTGGATCAGGGTGGGCCCGGCCTCGGCGAGCCGGCGGCGCAGGGCCGCGCCGTCCACGGTGGTCTCGCGCGGCACCAGGTGCAGGGTGGCGCCGTTGACCAGCGGCAGGTAGAGCTCGAGGCCCGCGATGTCGAAGGAGATCGGGGTGGTGGAGAGCACGGTGTCGGTCTCGTGCACGCCGTACCGGTCGGTCATGAAGGCGAGGAAGTTCGCCAGCGAGCGGTGCGTGACGACGACGCCCTTGGGGCGGCCGGTGGAGCCCGAGGTGTAGATCGTGTACGCGCCCTGGCCGGGCCCGGTGAACCGGCCCTCGGGGTCGGTGTCCGCGGCGGCGGCCTCGTCCCCCGGGTGCAGGCGGGCGACGGACGGGTCGACCGGCCCGAGGCCCGGTTCGACGTCCGGGGTGGTGATCAGGGCCCGCGGGCGGGCGTCCGCCGTCATGTACGCCAGGCGCTCGCTCGGGTAGCCCGGGTCCAGCGGCAGGTACATCGCGCCGGCCTTGAGGGTGCCGAGGAGGGCGGCGACCAGCTCGGGCGAGGACGGCAGGGCGACCGCGACGGTGGCCCCGGGGCCGATGCCGAGGCCGATCAGCCGGTGCGCGATCCGGTTGGCGCGGGCGTTGAGCTCCGCGTACGTGAGGGTGGTGACCCCGTCGGTGAGGGCGACGGCGCCGGGGGTGCGGGCGGCCGTCGCCTCGAAGCGGCCGACGAGCCCGCCGGTCCACGGGGCGACGGGGCCCGCGGAGTGCTCCAGCTGTGCGGTCATGAGTGCAGGTCCTGTCCGGTGGTCGCCGCCGGCGCGAGGGCCGTCCAGTGCTCCTCGACGTACGCGAGGCAGGCCGTACGCGTCTCGGGGCCGAACGCGGCCTCCCAGCCGGCCGGTATCTCGGCGAAGTCGGGCCACAGCGAGTGCTCACCCGCGGCGTTGGTCAGCACGCGGTAGCCGCCCGACTCGTTCTCGAACGGATTGGTGGTCTCCGTTGCCTGGTCTGCCGTGCTCATGTCCTCAGCCCTCGCCCACGAAGTCGTCGATGCGTGCGGCGATCTCCACCGCGTCGGTCATGCAGAGCTTCACGCCGTACGAGTCGGAATCCATGACCTCGGCGGTCAGCTCGCCCGTGATGGCCGCGCGCCACTTGTCGAAGGTCTCGTTGTCCTTGGCGAGCAGCATCAGCGCGTCCACGTCCAGCGGCTCGGGGCGGTAGGTCTCCAGGGCCCGGCCGGTGGTGCGGAAGGCCTGGTAGACGCGCTCGGCGAAGCGGGTGGCGCCGCCGCCCTGCGCCGCGGCCTCGGCGCCGAACAGGACCGCCGCGACCTCCTCGTAGACCTTCTCGTGCACGGCCTCGGCCGGGTCGAGCGACGCGTGGTCGGTGTGCGGGTCGATCAGCCGCAGCATGTCGTAGCGGTAGTCGACGAGCCGGACCCCCTCCGCTGCCGGGTCCTCCTCGCCCGTACGGGAGCCGTCGAGGTAGCCGTCGACGATCACCAGCTTCTGCAGGCCGAGCCCGCGCTCCTCGGCGATGCGGGCGATCTCGTAGCCGATCACGCCGCCCGCGCAGGCGCCGACCAGGTGGAACTCGTCCTCGCCGAACTCGTCCTCGATCAGGTCCGCGTACTGCTGGGCGAGCTCGCGCATGTCGTCGGACACGTCGACGTCGCTGATGTGCGGGGACTGCACGCCGTAGCAGGCGCGGTCGGTGCCGAGCAGCCGCACCAGGTGGCCGTAGCCGTCGACCAGGCCGGTGCCCGGGTGGATGAACACCAGCGGGGTGCGCGAGCCCTGGTTGCTCATCCGGATGACGGACCGCTCGGTGGGAGCGGCCTGGAGAACCGCCTTCTTGGCGCAGAGCTTGGCGATGGTGCGGTAACGCAGCAGGTCGCCCATGTTGAGGGCCCAGCCGAGCCGCTGGTTGATCTGCTCGATGGTGACCAGGGCCAGGAGGGAGTCGCCCCCGGTCGTGAAGAAGTCGTCGTCGAGGCCGACCGTGTCGCGGTCGAGCGTGGTCTTCCAGATCTCGACGAGGGTCTGTTCCACCAGGCTCTGCCCCGGCGTGACCTCGGACTCCTCGATGGTTGTCTGCCGAGTACTCACAGCGGAACTCTCACTTTCGTCGCTTAAGTGGGGAGGGCGTACGTGGGGAGGGAGGGCGTGCGGCCCGCACACGCGGGCCGCACGTGGGCGCGTACAGGGGGCTACGCCCAGCCGCCCGTGAAGGGGATGACGTCACCGGTCAGGAAGTCGGCGGAGCCGCTGGTGAGGAAGACCACCAGGTCGCCGATCTCCCGGGCGGTGCCGAGGCGGCCGGCCGGCAGCAGGCCGCGGAGCTTCTCCCGGCCCTCGTCCGTCGCCCACGCCTCCGGCGGGTAATAGGTCTCGCTCTCCAGGAAGTTGGGGGCCACGGCGTGCACGGTGACGCCGTGCGGGGCGAGTTCGCGGGCGGCGGCCTGGGCGTAGGCGGAGGCTGCCGCGCGCAGCGAGCTGTAGACGGAGAAGCCGTGTTCGGGCCGAAGGGGTGCGGCCGAGGTCATCAGGACGATGCGCCCGCTCCCCCGCCGCTTCATGTGCGCGGCGGCCTTGCCGAGGACGGCCGCGGGCGTGACGAGCAGCGCCTCGGCGGCACGCCGCAGCTCGGCCGGGTCGGCCTGGTCGACGGGCAGATAGCGGGCCGGGTACACGTCGTTGCTGACCACCACGTCGAGCCGGCCGAAGCGCCTGACGGCCTGCCCGACCGCGCCGGCCGGACTCTTCGCGTCACTGGCGACCGCGCCGTCCCGGCCCTCCTCGAACGCGGCCCGCACCTCGGCGTCGAGGAAGTCGTCGTCCTGGCAGAGCACGGTGTACCCGGCCTTGCGCAGGGCCTCCACCGAGCCGGGCCCGGCGTAGCGCGTCGCCTGGGTGACCAGGGCGACGCGCTCCGCCGGGGCGGACGTGGCGGCGTCGGCGCTCACGCGCCACCGCCGATGAACTCCCGCAGCATCGTGTAGACCTCGGGGTCGGGGATGAGGATGTCGTGGTGGGTGCCCGACTCCCGCTCCTCGACCCGGACCTCGCCGCGGACGAGGTCGCCGAAGTGGCGGGCCGTCTCGGGATGGGTCATCCGGTCCGTGCTGCTGGTGGCGATGAGCACCCGCTGGGTGATCGCCCGGGCCGCCTCGTTCGCGTCGTACGCCATGAGCGCGTAGTTCTGCTTGGCGTACCGGTGGAACAGCTCGACGTCCCCGTACGGGTAGAGGATGTACGGCGCGAGCCGCGGCTCCACGCCGAACAGCATGTTCGGGTCGAGGAACAGGCCCAGGGTGTCCCGGGCCCGGTCGGCACTGGCCGCCGCACCCGCGAGGACGCTCTGGAACTGCTTCTGGAACGGGGTGCGCATGACGCCCGCGCCGAAGTTCAGGTCGGGGTGGAGCACCGTGAGGGTCTCCACCCGGTCGCCGAACGCGGCCGCCGCGGCGACCCCGACGGGCGCACCGCCGCAGATCCCGATCAGATGGGCACGGGTGATCCCGTAGGCACCGAGCAGCGCGCCGACCAGCGCGGTCTCCTCGGCGAAGTCGCCCTCCGGGGTGTCCAGGGTGCGCCACTGCCCGAAGAGGTACGGGTTCTCGTACGTGATGACGAGACGGTCGTCGGACAGCTCCTCCAGCCAGGGCCGGAACAGCGTGGCCGGCACACCGGAGGGAAGGATCAGGACGATCGCCTCCTCACCGGCCGGCCCCGCCGCGAAGGCGTCGAAGGCGGGCACGCCCTCGGCCTCGATCCGGCGCCGGCCCGGGAGGGCGGCGAGCCCGGACGGGCCCGCCGCGATCTCCTCCACGTCCCCCGAGCTCTCGGCGACGGGACGCCAACTGCCCAGCTCCAGGTCGAAGTAGGTGCTGAGGGCGACCTCCAGGGCGGACGGCTGCTCCGGGGCCGTGGCCTCGAACCACGGGACGACCAGGCCGTACGCGTCGCCGACGGCGGCCAGGACCTCGTTGCACCGCGCCGCCTCCTGCGGCCCGTAGGCCTCCTCGGCCCGCTCACCGGCGGGGAAGACCCGCAGGGTCTTCGTGGAGGCGGACAGCAGCGGCTGGCAGAGCTCGAGGACCTCGACCACGCTCAGGGTCTTGGTGGTCATGTCAGAACTTCTTCCCCCGGGTGGTCTCCGTGACCATGCGGTTCTCGGCGTTGTTGTTCTCGCCGCTCACGAGGACGCTGCCGTAGCGCTCCAGGCTGATCTTGCCGCCGTACTCCTCGATGTGGTCGCTGCCCGGGTAGACGGTGACCGTGGAGGGCACGTAGCGGGAGGCGAAGCCCATGCGCATCTCGTTGGTCTTGCCCTCGTGCGGGTGCGAGGCGTGCATCAGGGTCGACCAGAAGATGATGAACTGGCCGGGGCGCATGACCTGCGAGACGGCCGCGTCCTCGTCCGGAGTCCAGTTCGGGTCCTTCTGCAGCTCGCGGTAGTCGTAGCCGAAGAAGCCGCGCCGGACGCCGTCCTTCTCCACCGCGTTGATCGCGTTGGGGTCGTAGTGCATCCGCTTGGTCTCGTCGTAGTTCATCGACTCGTGCGTGCCGGGGATGAACTGCAGGCAGCCGTTCTCGACCGCGGCCTCGGTGAAGGCCGACCAGACGGTGATGGTGCCGCCGAAGTCGGAGTTGTCCGGCCACAGGATCTGCGGGGTGCCCGAGGCGTTGGCGAAGGTGTCCGCCTGGTGCCAGTCGGTGCCCTCGTCGCCCGGGTGCTTCGGGAAGAACTCCGTACGCCAGCAGATGACGTCCGGGCCGAGGATGGAGGCGACCCGGTCGACGATCTCGGCGCGCCCGATGTGGGAGGCGAGGAAGTCGTTGTCCAGGTGACGGTCGTAGTTGGAGATGTTGGTGGCGCCGGACAGCTCGTCGTCCGGGTACACGGCGTCGCTGCGGTCGAGCAGCTGGAGCCGGGTCTTGCGCCACTGCGCCTTCATCTCCTCCGGCGTGTAGAGGGTGAACGGGCCGATGAAGCCCTGCCGGTGGAACTGGGCGAGCTCTTCCTCGCTCAGGGAGAACTTGCGAGTCGTCTCGGTGGTCATGTGAGGCTCCTGGCGGTGGTTAGCGGGCGGTGACGGCGAGCTTGTCCTTGACGGCGGTGGCCAGGGCGGCGATGTTCGCGCCCTCGGCGAGGGTGCCGACGTTGAGGCTGAGCTTGTAGCGGTCGTTGACGACGCTGAGCATGTGGATCAGGGAGAACGAGGTGCCGCCGAGGTCGAAGAACTCGTCGGCGTCACCGATGTCCTCGGCGCCCCCGGTGCCGAGCACCTCGGCCCAGATGCCGCGCAGCACGTCCTCCACGGCGGTGCCCTGCTCGCGGGCGCTGTCGGCGGCCTCGGCGAGCTGGAGCTCCAGGCGCTTGCGGAGCACGGTCTCGTCGAGCTTGCCGTTGACGGTGACCGGGATCTCGTCGATGGCGAGGTACGTGGCCGGCGCCATGTACGAGGGCAGGGCGGCGGCGACGGCGTCCTTGAGCTCGGCGGCGAGGCGCTCGGCGTCCGTACCGGCCTCGGCGACCGGGTAGGCCACCAGGCGCGGGTCGCCGGAACCGAAGTCGGCGGCGAGGACGACCGCGTCACGCACGGCGGCGTGCTGCTTGAGCACGGTCTCGATCTCGCCCGGCTCGATGCGGTAGCCGCGGATCTTCACCTGGCGGTCGGCGCGGCCCGCGTAGGCGAACTGGCCCGGGGCGATCTGCACACCGCGGTCGCCGGAGTCGTACCAGCGGGCGGTGGTGCCATCGGCCAGGGTGCGCTCGGTGAAACGCTCTGCGGTCAGCTCCGGGTGGCCCAGGTAGCCGCGGGCGACACCCTCGCCGGCCACGTGCAGCACGCCCTCCTGGCCGATCGGCAGCTCCTGGCCCTGCTCGTCGAGGACGGCCAGACGGAGGTCGGCGATGGGCGTGCCGATGAGGCTGTCGCCCTCGCGCGCCAGGTCGCCCGCACCGATGATCTTCCAGGTGACGTGCACCGTGGTCTCGGTGATGCCGTACATGTTGACCAGGGCGGGGGTGTCGATGGCGTGGCGCTCGACCCAGGGCTCCAGGGAGCGGTAGTCCAGCTTCTCGCCGCCGAAGATCACGTAACGCAGGCTCAGCGCGTCCGCGGCGTCGGCCTCCGCGTCCGCGGCGATGAGGTTGCGGAAGGCGGACGGCGTCTGGTTGAGGACGGTGACGCCCTCTCGGTGCAGCAGCGAGCGGAAGGCCTGCGGGTCGCGGGCGGTGTCGCGGTCCACGATCACCAGGCGGCCGCCGAAGAACAGCGCGCCCCAGATCTCCCACACGGAGAAGTCGAAGGCCGTGGAGTGGAAGTTGGTCCACACGTCGGTCTCGTCGAAGGCGAAGACCGGGGCGGTGGCGGTGAAGAGACGGACCGCGTTGCGGTGCTCGATCTCCACGCCCTTGGGCTGACCGGTCGAGCCCGAGGTGAAGATGACGTACGCGAGGCTGTCGGCGTCCGCCGCCTGGTGACCGGCCGGCGCCTCGGCGACGGCCTCGGGCAGCTCGTCCACGCGGACGACCGTCTGCCCGGTGACCAGGGAGGCGGTCCCGGCGTCGGCGACGACCAGGCCCGAGTCGCAGTGACCGAGGACGAACGCGCGGCGCTCGGCCGGGTAGGCGGGGTCGACCGGCACGTAGCCGGCGCCGGCCTTGATGATGCCGAGCAGACCGACGACCAGGTCCGTGGAGCGCTCGACGAGGAGCCCGACCCGCTGGTCCCGCCCGGCACCGGCGGCCCGCAGCGCCCCGGCGAGACGCTCGGCCCGCTCGTCCAGCTCGCGGTACGTGAGCTGGGTGCGGCCGTCGGTGACGGCGACGGATTCCGGGAAACGGGACGCGGTCCGCTCGAAATTCTCGTGGAGGGTGACACCGGCGGGTTTCATGGACGGAAGACCTTTCCCAGAAAGAAACAAGGACAGGGGACTGGGGATGCGGAAGGCGGGGAGCGGAACTCGGAGAATCGGGGACTGGAAGGCGGGGAATCGACAATCAGGATTCGAATTCGGCACGAGCGCACCGGCCTTCTCGAATCTGTCAGGCGGCGGCGGGCCCTTCAAGGGATTCCCGTGGCACCAAGGTGCAGTGGCTGCAAGTGGCCAGCGGCGGCCCGGGACGCTCAGAGCGGGAGCGCGCGTTCGTCGACGACGGAGACGACGCCGTGGCAGAGCCCCACGTCGCGCCCCTCGCGGGGTACTCGCAGCTCGACTCGGAGCCGGCCGGAGGGCGGCGGACGCAGCAACAGGTGCTGGACGGCGGCGAGTACCCCGGTACCGGCCTCGGGGGCGGAGTCGGCCGAGACGTAGAAGACGGTCCGGTAGACGTGTTCCACGTGGCAGCTGGAGACCTGGGGGACCACCCGGGCGAGATCGTTCAGATCGATCCGCGCCCGCCCGAATTCACCGGGCGGCAGGTCGAGATGGATGGCGTACATGGCAGAGAGAATCCCAGCCGCATACCGGCTATCGACCCGATAACACGGGCAGCTTGATGCCATGGCAGCAAAGGGCCCACCGATATCCGGTGAGCCCTTTGTATATGACGGTTCAGAGCCAGCCGGCCCGTTCGGCGAGCACTCCGGTCTCGAACCGGCTGCGGGCGCCGAGACGATGGGAGATCGTGGACATCATCCGGCGCGTGGTGCGCAGCGAAAGGCCCAGCTTGCGGGCGGCGACCTCGTCGGTGTGGCCCTTCTGCAGCAGCCGGAGCAACTCGATCTCCTGCTGGGTCGGTTCGTCGGCGGCGGGCTGCTGTTTTCCGTGCAGCGGGGCGGCGCTCTCCCACACCATCTCGAAGAGCGCGAGAAGCGCGGTGACGACCCCGGGGGCGCGCAGGATGACGGCCCCGGCGCGGGAGTCCTCGGGGCTGACCGGGAGCAGGGCGACGGAGCGGTCGGCGATCAGCATGCGCAGCGGCAGCGAGGGCGTCGTCCGTATCTCACCGCCGAGCTCGGAAAGCCACCGCGCGTACTCGGTGGTGGCCCGGTCATTGCGCACGCTGTCCAGATAGATCGTCCGCAACCTCACCCCGGCGGCCAGACTCTGCTCGTCGAGCGGCCGACTGGCCTCCAGGGCCTCGGGGCTCTGCGCCCCGCCGGGCATGAAGGCGAGGATCTCGGTGTCGGCGTGCCGGGCGAGCTCGGAGAGCCGGGCACGCACCTCGTTGACGCCTTCGAGCTGTTCCAGGCCGGCGTTTCCGTGCCGGGCGCGCTGCGAGGCGTAGATCGCGGTGAGTTCGGCGGTGGCGGCCCGCATCGCCGCCAACTCGAGTTGCTGTGAATGGATTTCGGTTTCCCGCCGGTGAATGTAGGCGGCGAGTCCGACTTCCGGACTTATCGGCGCCACATCGGTGGCGTCCTTGGCGGGATAGAGCATGGACAATTCCGCCAGTTTGTCCAGACAGGCCCGGACGGCGGGCTCCTCGATCCCCAGCTCTGCGGCGATCTCCGCGACCCCCCACCGCGGCTCGGTGATCACCAGTCGATAGACGTCCACGCAGGTCTCGTCCTGCCCGATCAACGACGCCAGCGAAGAGAAGCCGGCACCTGGGCGCGTCCCTCCGCACGGGTCGGCGAAGCCCCCCATTGTTCTCACCCTCACTCGTCGGGTCGATCCGTCGAATCCTTTGATCGGCCCCGAAGCAACGGCCCCGGATGGTCATTTCCGGTGAGGAGTTCAGGGCACCCTTTCGGGTGTGTGACATTACAGGACGGCGCGGGCGCTGGAAACTGCTCCAAATCGACGTTTGAAGGCCCGCATTGAGGGAACCCACCGGCGAATGATGAAAAGTCAATGAACACGGTCACAAACCGCAGCGACCCCCCTCGCAGTGGGTAGTCTCCCCTTTCCCCCACACGGTTCCGGCCCCCCGTACACGCCCGAGCCGGCTGCCACCAGCACCGCCCAACCGGCATGCGAGTCCACCGCGAGGACCCGAGGTGACATAGAAATCCGGCCAATCCCCGCCACCACCCGCGACCGGGGACCACGCCCTCGCTGCGACGGGCAGGGGGCGCCACCGGATCCCGCCTTCGGGATCCGGACCCGAGACCTGCGCATACGAGACCCCAAGATCATCCCGCGGGCCCAGGCGGAGGGGCCCGTGCCCGGCGTGAGGTCAGATCCGGCCGAGATCGATCTCCACTGGGAAGGGCGCGGAAACCTTGACGACACCAGTGAACACGTCTCCGTTGCGGTAGGACCTGGTCGCGGGGTCGAGAACGTAGGTGTACACAAGCGGGACGCCGGTCGCGGCCTGCTCGACCCGCCAGTAGAAGGCGATGCCGGACTTGGCGTACTGATCCGTCTTCACGATCCGGTCGGTGGTCTCGGATCCCGGCGAGACGACCTCCACGACCAGCAGCACGTGCTCCGGCCGGGTGGGCGTGATGTCGATCGTGCCCGCGCGGTACACGACGACATCCGGGTGCCGATTCGTAAGCGGGACGTCCTGAAGCCGGACATCGAAGTGGGTGTCGGCGTTCCATTCAGGCCCCGCAGCTGCTTCCAGCGCATTCGCCAGGATCCGGGCGATCCGGTTGTGGCGCCTGGAGGCACTGGGACTCACGACGACCATCCCGTCCACGATCTCGATCCCCGCACACTGCTCCTCGGACCAGGAGTCGTACTGCTCCGCCGTGATCTGCTCGCGCATCCACGCAGGGGCTGTCCTACCGGCACTCATGACGCATCTCCCGGACACCATGCGAGCGGGCCGATCCCGCTGGGATTTCAGCGTGCTGTCCCGGCTCCCCCACGCCGGACGCCGGAACGGCCGACCCGAACACACCT
The DNA here is from genome assembly GCF_044541845.1 of Streptomyces sp. NPDC085481. Lineage (NCBI taxonomy): Bacteria > Bacillati > Actinomycetota > Actinomycetes > Kitasatosporales > Streptomycetaceae > Streptomyces > Streptomyces sp. NPDC085481. The sequence continues at coordinate 515,207 of NZ_JBITTJ010000002.1, read as the reverse complement.
GCCACCGGCAGCACGACAAGCAACCATGTGTCCGAGCAGGTCAATTGCCGGCCATCAGAACCAAGAAGCCCCGGGTCAGATATCTGACCCGGGGCTTTCGTGGAGCCGCCTTCGGGATTCGAACCCGAGACCTACGCATTACGAGGCCCCGCAAGATCATCCCGAGTAGTGCTGGATGGTGCCACCAAATCCCGTTTCCCCCGGTCAGAGGCACCTGACTGTGATCACCATGACGCTGGGTCCACCCTAGTGCCACCCAGTCCGCTCACGCAGCGCTCACGCAAACAGGCCGCCCAGCGACCGCAAACCCGCAGGTCTCAGGTACTTCCAGAAGCGACCACCCGTACGAGTCATTGCACCTGGCTCGGCCGCGGGGTGAGCTGTTGTCATGCATCGCTGGTCTCCCCTGAACGAACGACAGCTCGGCCGGCTCGCGAACGGCAAGGAGTCCGATGAGCCCTGGGACCCCGGCGAGTTCCGCACCGCCTACGCGCTGCGCGACCGAGGGCTGGTGACGATCAAGCGCAGCGGGGGTGAGGTGGATGCCCAGGTCACCGAGGCAGGCACCTTCTACATCCAGCACGGCCACCACCGACGACCCCGCGCACGCCGGGGCAAGAGAAGACTGCCAAGGGGAAGACGGCAGGCGGCACCCGCTCCGCGTCCTACGCCGACAGGCCAGTGGCACTCGCCCGTCGGACCAAGGCGAACGAGCTCATCGGGCGACTCGTTACGGACAGGCGGGTCACCTTCACCGAGCCCGACGACGCCACGGTGATGGAGTGGCGACGCGTGATCGACTACGCGAAGCGCCACAGCCTCGTCCCTGAAGGCAAACGCATCGAGAGTCTCCGCATGTGGAATCGCGACTTGCAGATCACTCTCGTCGAGGGCCCACACCCCAACTCACGGAGGCAGAGGCCGGATGAGGCGCCGCCCGTCCACGTGCCCACTCAGTTGCGCTCTCCGCATCCGGCCGTGGCCGCACTGAGGGACGACGAGGGCCGACTCGTCGTGCCCGCCCCTCTGCGCCGCCGATCGTTGCTGCTTCTCCAGGGCCTCGCCGCCGAAGCAGTACGTCGCGGGCACAAGGTCAAGGAGCATGAAGTCCCCTCCCGCCACCGCAGCCATGCCTACACGTACAACGGGCGCCACTACCCCTCCAGCTACTCCCGCCGCGAGGGCGAACTTGACCTGGTCGTGGATGGCTTCACCTACACCGTCACGATCCAGCAGGAGTTTCCCCAGTCCACTGATCCAGAGGGCTCCAAGAGCCTCGTCATCGATCTCGGCTACAGCCGATCCAGCCGGCAGTCCCGCTGGGCCGATCGCAAGCGCTGGGTGCTGGAGGACATCCTCGGCGCCGTGCTCCGGGAGATCGAGACCCGCGCCGTAGAGGACGCGCAGCGCAAGGCGGACGAGGAGCGGGCGAAGGCCGAGCGCGAGGTTCGCTGGCGGGCGGCCATGGAGAAGGCAAAGGAGCTGGCCGCCCAGGAACAGTTTGCTGAGGTACTTCGTGCTCAGGCCCGCCAGTGGCAGGAAGCGACTGCGCTTGGCGCGTACTGCAACGCCCTGGAGCGTCGGCTGGAAGAGGCGGTCGGGGAAGATAAGGCCTCGGTGGCCTCGGCACGAGGGTGGCTAGCCTGGGCACGCCGTTACGTTCAGAGCCTCGACCCACTGACCCGTCCACCCGCCATGCCCACCGCTCGCGAACCGAAGCCCGGGGAGCTGGCGCCCTACCTGAACGGCTGGAGCCCACACGGCCCCGAAGCGCACCGCGGCTGGGGAGCCTGAGCAGAGATCCGGGCTACTCGCCAACGATGCGCAGAGGAAGGCGGATACGGAACGACGCGCCGCCCAGCTCCCCGTACGCGTCGGCCGCGAGATCCCCATCCTCAACCACCGACCTCCTGCCACACATGTCAGCAACAGCATCACGGACGACTGTCAGGCCGAATCCGACGCTCTCGGTCCCCGACCCAGTTACACCCGGACGCCACATGTGTGCGACGTCAACGTCGACAATCCCCGGACCTGAATCGGAGAAGTCAAAGGCCGCGCGGCCCTCCTCAACCCGAGTCCGGACCTTTACGGCTCGGTCCCCCAACAGATCGCCGGCACGCGCGAATGAGCTCATGGAATTGGCGGACAGATTGAAGACGATCGCTTCCAGGTCCGACACTGCGGCCGCGACATGGATCGGCTCGTCCCAGTACTCCTCGTTGATAGAGATGCCGCGTCGCTCCAGCTGGGGGCGTACCGCACCCAAGGCACGGCTGACCGCTTCGTTCAGGTCGACAATGTCGACGCGGAAACCATCTGCCCGGGCCGCTCGTGTAGCGATTCCCACAAGGTCGATCACCCCGCGACCTACTTCGCTGGCATCGCTTCCAGCTGCTGTCTCACGCCCGAACGCGGAAGCAAGGATCCCAGCAGTGGCGAGGGACCGGTACAAGAGGTGCTCCGGTCGCATCGCTGGCAAGGGTGCCTCGTCGCGCTGCGCAGGCAGCCTCGGCGCCAGCGTCAGCAGCTCCGGTTGCGATGCCGTCTCCCAAGCCCTGCGGTCGTCCGCCGAGCTTGTGGGCGCCTCGGGGCGGTCCGTGACAGGGACAGGCACAGGACGCTGGGCAGGCGAAGGCCGCTGGGCGGGCGAAGGAATCCCGAGCTTTTCACCGTCTCGGATCCTCTTTCGTTCCCTTGCCGCCCACTCTGTGGCGCCTCGGGCAAAATCGCGGAGTTCAATGAACGCGACGTTCTCCTGGAACCCCATCCGGTCTGTCTTCGGGATGAGCAGGCCATCCGGGTCATCTACCGATACACGCCCGATGCTGTTGTTGGTGGAGGGCCGGAGTTGTGGGTTACGGGCCCGCAAGAGGTTCAGGTCTAGCCAATCGAAGCCCGGATCGCCATAGGGATGCACACGCAGCCCCCGGTGGAAGAGGTGAACGCCACCGACAACCTTGAGCCACGGACGCAGCGCAGTGAACTGATTCTTCGAGCCACGAAGTTCGAACGAGCGCTTGTCCAGCAGGAACATCCACAGCTCGAAGGACGCCGCTGGCGCTTGATACCTCAGAGGGGGCTGGAGTCGCCCCCCGCGACTATCCGGCGCGATGTCGACGTGCTCCCCTCGGGTGATGACGCGGCCTTTCCAGTCGTAGAGGACGGTACTCGCGTACCCCTCTTCGTCGAGATTGGCTTCGAGCTTGTATTCATACTCGTCGAAGAAACTTCGATTTACCGCTTCCGAGACCCGATCGAACTGGGGCGCAATGAGCGTCGCGGTGAAGCCTGTGTCCTCGTCATTGAAGAACCCGGTGACCAAACGCATGGCACGAGCAAGCCGATCCATCTGCTCTTTCTCGAAGCCCTGCCGCAGCTGGTGAACGGTCAATGAGGTGCCGGGCTTCTTCGATGTTGTCTGCGTGACAACCATGAGCTCGACCTCTTCGACCGAGCCAACCGAGTCGTAGTCAGACCAGTCGATGACGAGCCTGTGCTCCACGCCGGGCTCGCTACGCGGGCGGGACAGCAGCTCCACCCGGCGCCCAAGGCGCAGTGCCGCCAGGCGACCCAGCCCCTTCTCGCCGATGCGACGCCGCTTGGAGCGGCTGTCCGTTGCACCAGACTTCTGCGACCTCCCGATGAGGAGGAAGCCTTCGCGAATGTCCTCGGCCGTCATGCCGTCGCCATCATCCTCAACCACAAGGGTGCCGCCGGCTTGGGTGGCGTTGTGGAGCTGAACGACGGCCTTCGTTGCATCCGCGTCATAGGCGTTGCGGACGAGTTCGATCACCCCGAGGTCGGGGTGCGGGATCAGCTCCTCCCCCAGGCGGATCAGGATCTCCGGCGCAAAGCGCAGATGCGTGTTCAAGCGTCCTCCTTCGGGCTCAGATCCGCCCGCGTCACAAGATCTCGGGAGGCACGCAGCGTAGCCATCTGCACGCACAGCGCAGGCCAAGTGGCTAGATAACCTCGCTACCAAGCGGCACACTTGGCCGGTTCTCACCCATTGCCGACACGCGGACCACGACCGTCAGGCCACCACCTGCCACTTCGGGGATCCCGGGCGCCGAGGGCGACCAGCCCATCGGCCGGGTCGGAACGCGATCGCCAGCCGCCTCCCGGCCAGCCCCGTCGGCCTGCGCGGCAGTACAAGCCAGGTGCACAGCGGCCGCTATCCGCCTGTATACTCAGCCAACGAAAGCGCTTCTACGCTAGGAAGCGCTCACCAGATTTTCGGTGACCATAGCGGCGAGGAAACGCCCGGTAACATTTCGAACCCGGAAGCTAAGCTTGCCAGCGCCGATGGTACTGCGAGGGGGACCTCGTGGGAGAGTAGGTCGTCGCCGAATTGAACTCGAAGGGGCCGTCCCGCAGTTTTGCGGAACGGCCCCTTTCTTTGTGTCGATCCTAGCTATACGGACCCAAGAAGCGCTCACCGTTAAAGTGAATCAGGTGCGTAGGGTTATCCGCGCACCAGACATCCGTCTCCCAAGCAATTTCCTTCAGGTACTTACGCAGCTCAGCGCGCGACGGCAGTGCTGAGATGAAGACGAGGCCAGCCGATGAACCTCGGAAGAGTTCGCTGAGCTCCCTGTGCCTTTTGGCATCCACCGGGCCGTGGGAGGACGCCGCTTCAATCAGGACGAGCCAGTTCCGATCCCGAAGAAAGACAACAACATCCGGCATTTTTCCGTGCGAATCAACCTCGACACCGAGCTCCGCGAGTGAACCTTCTTCAAAGATCGCCCATTTGTTGTCAGCATCACCAACATAGAGCACCTCGCCATTGGGCGTGTACCGCTCGCAAAACTCGTTTATGATCTGCACGATCAGGGTGTTCTGACCACCGGGACTGAGGTCGATCTTCTTGCCCCCGGGAAGCTGGACCGGAATCCTGTTCATCTCCCGCTCCCGCGCGTACAACGCCTGAAGACCGGGGCGCTCTGCAAGGTACTCGGCAAGCCGCTCATCGAATCCCTCCTGCCCGAACGATGTAATGAGGCCATAGGCAGCGGGCTCTATCTGGTAGCACCACTTCGGCGAGTTCACCGGCCGGTCCGGCTGATCTGGATTCTGCACAACGAGGCCAGCATCGACGAACTGGTGCAGCGTGAACCGGCGAATCGTCTCACGGCTGTTTGCAGCGTAATCCTTCTCGTAGAAGTCGCGCAGCCACTGCATGATCTGCACAGTCCGAAGCATGGACCGTTCAGCTTGCGTCCAGTCCTGATCAGGGCCAAGTTCCAGAAGGGCTAGGAGCACATAGGCCGAGCGCTCATTGGAGCGCTCCAAGTCGAAGCCAAGAAGCTGGAGAAGCCTACGGGCCTCCGTAAGCTTATTTTCACGCGCGCCTCCATCAAATTCCATGACGGTCTGCTCGGTCATTTAGTTTTCAGTCTCCGCTTTCTCGATATTCCGCTCGACGACTTCGTCGATCTTTTCCTGCCCCAGCCAGACACCACTATCCCAGCCCCGCCCCATTTCGGAGAGTTGCTCTCGACTTGGATAGCGAAGGTTTCGCAGGTCTGTGGCATTTACTTGAGTGTGGCCGCTGAACCGTCGAATGAACCGATCCAGCAGCGTTGAATTCAGCCACAAACAAAGGCCCCTCGCAACGTCTTCAGGCAAGCCTTCCCCACCCTCATGGAAGACGTTCACATGATTCTCGAATCCAATCCGGTCGCAAGGAATCTGGCTCGGATCGAAAACGGAAGCCACGACGCGACGCTTCTCCTCCTTGGAGGAGAGGCGCTTCACTACGACGTAATAACCGCGAGGGAACGTCATCTTCTCGGTGTCCCCGTTTAGCATAATGGCATTGTTCTTCTTCGCACCCGGGACGGGCCAAGAAATGCCACCCTCGCGCATATGCAAGGGGTAGATCAGAGGAACAGATCCAGGGACGGGGTCAGGCCGGAGGTGCTCCTTACTGCGGAAGTCGACCACACGCCCAGTAGAGACCAGACAGCGAAGGTCAGCTAGGGCCGCCGGCAGGCTGGCATGGGCCTGCGCTAGCTGCGTGTCCTCTTCGTCGGCGCTGATGTGAATAAAGAATTCTCGATCCTCCGGGTGGACCATCTCCGCATAACGAACACTGCGGCTTCGAATCTCGCTCGAGTAGCTTTTGCTGGTCGAAACCGTTACCGGGCCGCGGCCACTTGCATCGGTGCGCGTCGCCGAGAAGATGACATTCTCTTGCAGCACATCAGTGTCGGCGAAGACCTTGTTGCGAGCTTCGAATACATGCACATGATCGAGGTGCATTCGGTCCAGGAAATACTTCCGGAACGGCCGGAAGTAAGGTCCGTTAGCAAAGCTCCGAGGCGTGATCGCCACCAACTGGCCGCCAGGCGCCAGCAGATGAACACCAAGCGCCATGAAGGCCGAGTAAAGATTTGACGTTTCGGTGCATTTCTCGGTGACCGCCCTGCGCTCCCGCGAGTTTGCAGCGAGTTTCTTGTAGGGCGGATTCATGATCACCAGGTCGAAACGCTCTCGCGTCTCAGCGAACAAGCCTTCGTCCTCGGTCGCCCACGCGATGAAGTCGCCAGGTACGAGGTTCACCTCGACCGAACCGCCGACTGCTTCCGCTGTGCTGACGCAGTCGGCGAGCGTGGCAGCCAGAGTCGCATGCATCTGCGGATCCACCTCGCATGCCGTGACAGAGATGTGCGACCGCGGTTGCTCGCGCAAGATCCGCATGACAAGGGATGCCGTGAGGGAGCCGGCACCAGCACCAGGATCCAGAACGCGGATCGTCTCAGACGCTTCCAGCCTGGCGAGGGAGGCGATGAAGTCTGCGGCAGGGGCAGGGGTGAAGTACTGACCGAGCTTCGCACGCTGCTTAGCGTCCAACGCCGAGGACGATTCCTGCCTGCGCGCTTCCGTGCGGATCACAAGATCCGTTACCGCTGCTGGTGCTCCTGTTGCCATAGACACAGCCTAGCCAGCTGTGGCTCTGGTCCTGCGTGCCTGTGGATAACACGAGGGGCTGGCGTTCGTGGCGAGCCATGGGGAGCGGGTTACGACCCGAACGGGTTTCGAAGATCATGGCCGACCATGGGCGAGGCGATGGTGCAGGTGGGGCCTAGACGAAGGCGTGATTCAGCCAGGTCGCATACCAGCGCCGTGATTCCGTTGCGGGGGATTTGCATGGTCCCTATCCTCGTGGGCAACGCGTAGACGGAGACGAGTAACCGAAGTGCACGCGAGCAGAGAGAGCCGCCGGTAGCTGGGAAGGCGGACTCGCGCCCGAGGTGAAGACCCTCCTGAGCGCGGGGAGGAACGGCCGCCTGGCCCAATGCCCCGCCGGTTCGCCCCCGTCACAGGGCTGAATGAGGCCGCTGCCCTCGGGTGGCGGCGAAAGTGCGGTGGTACCGCGAGTTCCCTTCTCGCCCGCACTCCCAAGGGATCATGACGACGCCCCTGGAGGGCTGCGATGATCCACACCATGAGCCGCGTTATGACCTCTGACCTACGCGGCCACATCGACCAGACCGTCTCTGTCTCCGGCTGGGTGAACGCACTCCGGGTGCAGCGCAAGATGCAGTTCGTGATCCTGCGCGACCACTCCGGCATGGTCCAGGTGACCCACAAGCGCGACGGCGGCCCGCTGGAGGAACTGCTCGAGTCCCTCACCCCGGAGTCCGCCGTACGGATCACCGGCCGCGTCGTCGACGCGGCCCAGGTCAAGCTCGGCGGTCTGGAGCTCGTCCCCGAGTCGGTCGAGGTGCTGAACCTGGCCGAGACCCCGCTGCCGATCGACGAGCACACCGGGCCTGAGCACCGGCTCGACTGGCGTTTCCTCGACGTGCGCAAGCGGGAGACCGCACAGCTGGTCTTCGCCGTGCAGACGACCCTGGAGCAGGGGCTGCGCGAGTACGCCATGGAGCACGGCTGCACCGAGATGCACACCCCGAAGCTGATGGGGACAGCCTCGGAGTCCGGGGCGGAGGTGTTCAAGCTCGGGTACTTCGACCGGTCGGCGTACCTGGCGCAGTCGCCGCAGTTCTACAAGCAGATGGCGGTGGCGGCCGGCATCGACCGGGTCTTCGAGATCGGGCCGGTCTTCCGGGCCGAGCCGTCGTTCGCCTCCCGGCACGCGACCGAGTTCACCGGTGTGGACGTGGAGCTGTCGTGGATCGACGACGTCGAGGACGTGATGGCCTTCGAGGAGCAGATGCTCGCCCACGCCATCGCCAAGGTCGCTGAGATCCACGGTGAGCGGATCCGCGAGGTCTTCGAGGTCGAGGTCGCGGTGCCGGAGTCCCCGTTCCCGCGGATCACGATGGCCAAGGCGCAGGAGGTCCTGCGGGCCGGCGGCTGGGACCCAGAGGGGGTGAAGGAGGACCTGGACCCGGACGGTGAGCGTCGGATCGCCGCGCACATGAAGGAGCAGACCGGGCACGAGTTCGCGCTCATCACGTACTACCCGGCGAGCATCCGGCCCTTCTACCACATGCGCCCTGCGGACCGGCCGGACCTGACCCTCAGCTTCGACCTGCTGTGGAAGGGCCTGGAGGTCACCACCGGCGCCCAGCGCGAGCACCGCTCCGACGTCCTGCTGAAGCAGGCCGAGGAGAAGGGCATGAGCACCGAGCCGATGCAGGACTACATGAACATCTTCCGCTTCGGCTGCCCGCCCCACGGCGGCCTCGGCGCCGGCCTCGGACGGATCCTCATGGTCATGCTCGGCCTGGACTCCATCCGCGAGGCGTCCTTCCTCTTCCGCGGACCAAACCGTCTCACTCCCTGACCGCGCCGTGCGCACTGCTGCCCTCACTGCGGCTCTTGGCGGTGAGGTTCCAGACGAGGGTCGAGCAGGAACAGGTGTGCGCGGATCCCCACAGGGTCCCTTCGCTGGACTCACACCTCTCTGGATCGGTCTGATTCGGTCAGATCCGCGCACGACTTCAACGAGCCATCTCCGCAAGACATAGGATGATGCGTCTGGGAGATCTTCGTCCCAGCCAATGGCTGTGGGACGCTGAGGCAGCTCGTGGCTGACCCTCGGTGCAAGGGAACGGAGCGGCTGAGAACGGTGCACATGCACAGCTTCACCGTGTGTGGATTCCGATCCCTAGAGGATGTACGCGACATCCCCGTGAGCACACCGACCATCCTCGCCGGGCAGAACGACGGCGGTAAGAGTGCCGTGCTCGCCGCTCTCGCATTCCTTGTGGGGAACGAACAGCTGGCCGAGGACGACCGCACGTACGCGCTTACTCCTTCTGCCGATGCGGAGGACGTGGCATCCCTGTCACGATGCTCGACTACCTGGGTGGAAGGGCTGTTCACTCTCGACGCATGGGAGCAAGAAGAGTTCGGCCTTCCCACGGAGCTGCGTGTACGGAGGCGTTCTGCTGCTGACGAGGCCCCCGTCCTGGAATGCTGGGCGCCGCTGGCGGACGATGATCGACTGCGCGACACCTCCAAGCTGTCCCTCGCCGAGGTCAGGACGCTGGCCAAGGAGGTCCTACCCGAGCTGACTTCAATCAAGCGCGGCGACATCGAGCCGGCGTTGCGCAAGTACGGCATGGCGCACGCCTCGACGGCGGCGTGGGTGCCCGCTCCGAAGGGTATGGACCGCAGGCTTCCCCGGCTTATGCCATTCGATGGGAAGACGGCTGATCCTGATGGTGCCGTCAAAACGGCACTGATGGGGCGCTTTCAGGCCCACATGGCCGACCCCACGCTGCAGGGAAGTCTGCAGACGATTGAAGACGGCATCAAGGATCGACTCCAGAACGACGCCAAGTCCCTGTGCGAGCACATTCAGAGCCGCTGTGATGACTTGGCTGAGGTGTACGTCGAGCCCGAGGTCTCCTTCACCCATAGCCTCCGGGGCACTCCGTTGCGCATCGCGCGCACCAAGGGTGAAGCCGTCGGCCTCAACCGCTCTGGTCTAGGTAGCGGTCGCCGCATCTCTCTTGCGATCTGGGAGTGGAACAGCCGGCTACTCGCGCAAGAGGAGCTCGGCGACCTGAACCACACGGCCGAGCCGGACTCTGCCGAGGATGCCCCACCGCCGGTGCAAACGATCGTGATCTACGACGAGCCGGACACACACCTCGACTACGGCCACCAGCGCAAGATCATGCAACTGATCAGGGACCAGAGTGCCCTGCCTCACGTCAACGTCATCGTGGCCACCCACTCTATGAATCTGATCGACGGCGTCGACATCGCCGATGTCGTCCACCTGCGGTTGGAGGACGGGCGAACCCGGATAGAGCGGCTGGGGACTGACGCCCACGACGAGATTGACGGCCACCTGGGGCGTATCGCAGCAGCCGTGGGCTTGCGCAACTCCGTACTCCTGCATGAGCGCTGCTTCTTGGCCGTCGAAGGCGAGACCGAGCAACGGGTGATCCCCATGTTGTTCGGGCTGTCCGAGGGCCAGTCACTGCAGTCGGCTGGCATCGCTCTATGGGCGTGTTTCAACAACGAGGGGGCACTCCATCTGGCCCGCTATCTGGTCGAGCACGAGCGCTCCGTGATGCTCATGGTGGATGCCGACAGCCGCAACTTGCCGAAGGGACTCTTCAAGGCGGCTCGTCTCCAACAGTTCTTCGGCAACGCCGTTGACGATGTGGTCCGCTTCGTCGGTGAACCGGAGTCGTTCAACGAGTTGGAGGAACTGTTCTCGGACGACGTGTGGGCCACAGCCGCGAACGATCTCTGGCCGAAGGACGAGCCCTGGACAGCGAGCGACTTCGCAGCTCAACGCCCCGGTCAGAAGTTCAGCAAAGAGGTGCTGAACATGCTTCGCCAGGGAAGCCTCAATGGGCCCAGCGGAAAGCCCGACATGATGTTCGAGCTGGTGACTACGCTGACCAGCCCTGATCAGGTCCCTACACAGCTGCGAGAGATCTTTAGCGAGGTCAGAAAGCTGGCCGCAGGCTAAAGGCGCGTAACGCCGCCCTAGCCTCGCCAGTCTTCCGCTTCCGCCGCGCGAGCATGCGCTCCTTCCGCTGCTCCAACGTCGGAGGCTCCCACTTGTGCCACCCCACCGGCGGCTTCCATCGCTGTGCATGCTCCCGCGCCTCTATCCCGCACCAGCGGCAGCCACCCGGAGCAGGAATGCGCTGGTCAGAGGCATTTCGCTCGTCAGTCATCAGTCTCCCTCCCCGCAAGAGATTCTTCCCTATGGCACTGACATCACCCCTGCTTCCAGGCGGGCCATTTCACCCTAAATCGAATGAAATGCGCTAGCCACTCACGGGCTCTGGGCGTGGCCCCATGTGCGCTGCATCATTGCGGCCTGAGTCCCGCACGAGGGGTCTGTTGCACGTACCGCGTCGGCCTTGTCGCAGTGCGCCATCGTCTAGCGCTCAGGAGCGGGGTCGTCTCCTACCGGCCGCTGCGCTGATCACCGAGGGGCTCCGTGAGTGCGATGGGGCGCTGCCAACAGCCGTGAAAGGACACTCGCGCTGTGCACTAAAAACCCTCCCGAACGCTGGGAAGCACGGCCTCCGGGACCGATGCCCCGGCCGGGTTTGACCGCGCCATCGGGCTGCACAAAGCTGCCGCTCTCTTGGTGGGCGGCAAGAGTCTCCGGAGCGCGAATGCGGTCAGGAGCGTGCTTCTGGCGGCTCCCCGTGCTGCAGGTAGACAGTCAGGCCGTTCACTCGGGCCTCGTTGCCTGCCGCGATTCGGCGTGTAAGCCGGGGGATGGTGAGTTCCGGCACCCGGTCGGCGTCGTGGAAGTCGAAGCCGCGAATCTCGTCCGCATGCAGGGCGATCTGCCGGCGGTTGCCTGCGCTCAGGCGACCGCCGTCGTAGCGGTAGAGGACGTTGTCTCCCTCTCCAGGGTTCGGCGCCCAGTCCACGACGAGGAGGCGGCCGATGTGCGGTGCGATGCCAAGTTCCTCCTGGACCTCACGCACACATGCTTGCCGGGACGACTCCCCCTCCTCGACGTAGCCCCCGGGGATGTCGCGGTAGTCCTTGTAGGACGGCTCGACAAGGAGGACTCGATCGGCTTCGTCGAAAAAGAGAGCGCCGGCCGCCATGCGGGGGTGGGCCATCCTCGCTTCGTGCTCGTTCTCGCTCACGGATCGGACTCTAACTGTCCGCGGGGATACTCAGCCTGCGGGCCAGATCAGCCACGGCATTCGATTGCAGGTGTTGGCTGGCTTCAGTCGTTGAGGCCGAGGATCTCCAGGTGGCCCGCGAAGCTGTCGGCCAAGCTGGCCAGTACGGCCTTGCCTTTGTGCGCGGTCGCGTGGGACGGGAAGCCGATGACACCGGTTTCGGTGTACGCACTCATGCCCTGGACCAGCAGGAAGGGACGGCTGCCGCCATCGTGGTCGGCATCGGCGAACCCGTCCCGCACCAGCTCGGGCGCCGCGTGAAGAAGGACGGACGTCTCGATCTCGCCGGCGTGCATGTCGGCGTGGCGGTCGGAGACGAGGCCGGCGTTGTCGCGGGCTCGATCCCAGTCGGTTCCGAGGGGGAAGAGGGAGACCGCGGGCCCGTCGACGTTGGCCTCTTGGACGACGTTGGACAGGACGTAGTTCCCACCGTGGCCGTTGACGATCACCAGCTTGTGGATACCGGAGCGGGCGAGGGAAGCGCGGATGTCGTCGATCACGGCGTAGAGGGTCTTCGCGCTGATGCTGACCGTGCCGGGGAAGGCGGCGTGCTCGTGGCTGCACGACATGGTGATGGGCGGCAGGAGATGCACTGGGTAGGTGCTGGCGATCTCCTGGCTGATGATGCAGGCGATCGCTGTGTCGGTGATCAGAGGAAGGTAGCAGCCGTGCTGCTCGAAAGAGCCGATGGGTAGGACAGCCACGCGCGGTTGCTGTTCCTGGACGTCGGTGCTCGTGGCGGTCGGCAGCAGAGTCACGACACTCCCTCTGATCGGTTTACAGGGCGGCGCTCCTCATTGTGTCCAGCTCCCTGTTGAACTCCGAAACTTCCACCAGCTTCTGCCACCTTGCAAGACGGGGTTGCAGGCGGAATAGCTCGTTCAGGATGCGTGCCGAGCCTGTCCGTTGGGCGATGGCCATTGCTTCCTCGCCAGCCTGATAGGCCCCTTCCACATCCTCGAGAAGGGCGTTGGCCGTGGCGAGGCGAGCGAGGCAAAGGCCGCGGTCCCGTTCCTGCACGGTCGGCCAGTGGCTGAGGCTCTCCCGGTAGATCTCCGCAGCCTCGCCCGGGCGTTCCAGGAGCACGTTGCAGTTCCGCCGCTGCGAGGGCCTGGCCGATCGCGCGGTCGGTCTCGATGTCCTCGCCGAGCCCGGCCTTGCTGTTGGCCAGCTGGCGGAGCACGACCGCGTGGACTCTCGGTGAGAGCTGTGCGGCGTAGCGCAGGGCGGCGCTGGCGAGGCCGGCTCCGTGGCCTGCGTGCCCTGCTTCGGTGTCGATGTTGCTGCGTCGCTGGAACAGGTAGGCGATCAGTGTCGGGTCGCCGAGCTCCTGGGCGTACTCCATCGCCGTGCTGGTCCAGCGCATGGCTTCGTCCGCGTGCCCGGTGTCCTGGTGTAGCCATCCGAGGAACTCTGCGTACCGAGCGCTGATACGCAGGACGTCTCCGCGTAAGGGCCCGTAGGCGTCTCGGCACATCTGCTCGATCAAGGGCATCTGGCTCTGGACGGGTGCCACCAGGAACTGCGGGCCGACGAGAGGCTCGGCTTGGGCGTGCTGATCGAGGAGGGAGGTCAGGTACCCGAGCATCTCCGGGCTGATCGGGATGGGGATTTTGGTCCGGAGTGACGGCGCCGACGGGCGAGGGGCTCGGACGTCCAACAGGATTCCCAGCTCCGGGAAGCCGAGTTCCTCGTTCGTTGCCTGGTACGCCTCACGGAACAGCGGTTGGTGATCCGCGCTCACCGGTCGGCGACCGTTCTCGTACATGGAGATGAGCGTCTTCCAGCTCGCGGGGGAGGGCGCTTCGACACGGAGGCGCTGGGCAGCGGCGACGAGGGCGTCGATCAGGTCGCCCTGCTTCCATCCGCGGCTGAGCCGCGCTTCCTGGAGCCTGCTCTTGGCCTTCATCGCTCCCCCGAACACGTCGTGGCCCGCCACCCCACTATGCGCCCAAGGCGGCGTCTGACGTGGGGAGTTAACAGTTAACGGGCGGCCTTGTTAACCCCGTCCACTGCTGGATGGCGAGGAGTCGGGCTTACTTGGCGCAAGCACGGCGGCCAGGCGAACAACCTCACTGAGGTCCCGCGCATGTGGAGTCGAAAGGCTGGGGTGGAATGGTGCTCAGCACTGAGATGGCGGAGGCCGAGTTCGAACTCGGTCCGTTCGGGCCGGAGGCTGTCAAGCCGTACTCCAGGACTTGGCACGCGCTGGACGGCTCTGCGCTGCTGAAGGTCTACGTCGGGGTCGATCCGGAAGGCCGGCGGCGGCGCGAGGCTGAGACGGTCGAGCAAGCCGTCCGTCGAGGTCTCTCCACCCCGGCGGTTCTTGCCACGGGTAGGTGTGTGGCTGGGTCTTGGACCGCTTTCCGCATGTTATCTGGGATGCCCTGCTCGATCGGATCGCACCAGGCGATCGAGGACTACGTCGGCCACATCCTCGATGTGACTGGCAGGCTGCATCAGCCTGCCATTGGCCTCGGCCCCGGATCAGGCTGGGATGGGAGGCAAGCCGACCCTGACTCCCAGCACCTGTTCTTGCTGGATCAGCTGTCGCCCCGCTGTCGGCTGCGGCCGTGGTGGAAGGTGCTGGGACGGGCCCTCCAGTCACTCGACGCGGAGCCGGTCGTCCGCCTGCACGGTGACCTCAAGCCCGAACACCTCCTCGTCGACGGCGCTGACCTGCACGTCGTGGACTGGGAAGCCAGCGCCCGAGGTCCCACCGCCGTCGATTACACCGACGTCGTCTTCCACCTCGTGCGTGACTTGCTGTACGAGGACGTGCCGCCCGGGCGCATCCCGGTCGATCTCCTGACCACGATGCCCTTCAGCGGCCCGGTCCTGGCCTGGCGGCTCCTTCTCTGGCTCGATCGCCGACGGCCTCGCGACATCGACCTGGTCGGCACGCACAACGTCCGTCGGCTCGCCGGCGAAGAGCACGCGGCAGCCGCGTACCGATCACTGGCCCGGTTCGTCGCCCTTCTTCGTGCCGCTGGCGTCCCACGCTGACTTCCTGCTTCATCGCTCGTCCAGGCGTGCTGACGCCGCCTGCGCTCATTCCCTTCTGCCCACCCTGAACGGGAGTTCGTGATGCCTCGTACGAGCACGACCATCGGCAACAGCCACCTCGTCATCGAGACCGGCAGGGCCACGCCGGACGCGACGACCATCGTCGAACGCAAGGGCCTCGGCCACCCGGACACCCTGGCCGACCACCTTGCCGAGCGGCTGTCGCGCACCTACAGCGAATACACCGTGAGCCGCTTCGGTGCCGTCCTGCACCACAACTTCGACAAGCTCGCCCTGCTCGGCGGTGCCAGCGAGGTCCGCTACGCCGACGGCCGGATGACGTCCCCCGTGCGGGTCCTGGTCAACGGGCGAGCCGCGCCGGCCTGCGGGGGCGAGACCATCCCCGTCGCCGAGATCGTCGAGGCCGAGGTTCGGGCCTTCTTCGCGGAGCGGCTCCCCGAGGTCTCGGACCACCTCGACATCGTCTTCAACATCACCAGCAACTCCAGCCCGGGCGCCGTTCTCACCGGGGAGGAGGTGCCGGACCGTACCCGCTGGTTCAACCCGCGGTCCGTCGACGACCTCCGCGAGCGGCGGGTGAGGCTCTCGAACGACACCTCCCTCGGCACCGGCTGGGCGCCGGAGAACTCCTTCGAGTCCTTCGTGCGCGAGCTGGTCAACCACTTCTCCGGCGAGAGCGACTTCACCCTCGCCCACGCCTGGTGCGGCTCGGACGTGAAGCTCATGGGCTACTGGGACGGCGAGCGGGCGGATGTGGTGCTGTGCGTGCCCCAGAAGTCCCGCCACGTCGGCAGCCGCGCGGAGTACGTCCGCAACACGGAGACGGTGCTGGCCGAGTGCCACCGCCTGGCCGGCCTCCGCCTGCCCGGCGCCGAGGCCCGGTTCCGGCTGAACGCCCGCGACGTCCCCGACAAGGACGAGCTGTACCTCACCTACACCGGCAGCTCCATCGAGTCCGGCGACGAAGGCGTCGTCGGCCGAGGCAACCGCGTCAACGGCCTGATCACGCCGCTGCGGCCGATGAACCTGGAAGGGGCGAACGGCAAGAACCCCGTCTACCACATCGGCAAGCTCTACAACATCGCCGCGCAGCGGCTGGCCACCCGGCTGCACGAGGCGACCGACGGCCACGCCGAGGTCCACCTGGTCAGCACCACCGGCCAACGCCTCGACGAGCCCTGGCGGATCCTCGTCCGGCTCTCCGCCCCCGACGCCGAGGTCGACAAGGTCCAGGCGCTGGTCGCGGAGACCCTCACGGAATTCCCGGCCCTGACGGACGAACTCGTCTCCGACGGGATCGTGCTGAGCTGATGGCCAAGCGGACGCTCGGAGAGACCCCCGCGGGCTGTCGACAGCGGCTGCTCGGGCACAGCGACACCCGGATCACGCGCGACATCTACCAGAGCGTGCTCCCCCACGTCGGCAAGAGCGCCGCCGAGGCCACGGCCAAGCTGGTCCCCCTCCAACGGAAGGCCGAGCAGGAGGAGCGGGCCCGCAAGGCCGCAAAGCAGGCCAAGGAAACCGAGAAGGCGAAGGCCAAGCAGACGAAGAAGAGCAAGGCTAAGAAGGCCGCTAAGAAGGGCTGACGGCCCCTCCGCTCACGCATCGCTCACGCAGGCAAAGTCACGGCACCTCAGCCGTGTGACGCGCCATGCCCCGAGCGACAGAAAACCCCAGGCCACGGGCAATGTGACCTGGGGTTTCTCTGAGCCGCCTTCGGGATTCGAACCCGAGACCTACGCATTACGAGTGCGTTGCTCTGGCCAACTGAGCTAAGGCGGCAAGCCGTGCGGTCCCATGGTGGGTGCAGCAGCGTCGCCAAGTCTACACAGTTTCCGGGGGTGCTCCGACCACCCCCGGACGGGGTCCGTCCGACCCCTATGAGCAGCGCTTTCCGTCCTTCGGGGCGGTGCCCTCCAGGAGGTAGGCGTTGATCGCCGTGTCGATGCAGTCGCTGCCCCGGCCGTACGCCGTGTGGCCGTCGCCCTCGTAGGTGAGGAGGGTGCCCGAGGAGAGCTGGCCGGCCAGGGACCGGGCCCACTTGTAGGGGGTGGCCGGATCGCGGGTGGTGCCGACGACGACGATCGGGGGCGCGCCCTCGGCGGTGATGCGGTGCGGGCGGCCGGTGGCGTGGGCGGGCCAGTAGGTGCAGTTCAGGGCGGCCCAGGCGAGACCCCGGCCGAAGACCGGGGAGGCCTTCTCGAAGGACGGCACCGCCTTCTCGACGTCCGCGGGGCCGGTGAACGCGGGCGGCAGGTCCAGGCAGTTCACTGCCGCGTTAGCGGACATGAGGTTCGCGTACGTGCCGTCCGCCTCCCGCTCGTAGTAGCTGTCGGACAGCGCGAGCAGCCCCGAGCCCTCGCCGCCCATCGCCCGGGTGAGCGCCTCCCGCAGCTGGGGCCAGGCGGCCTCGTCGTACATCGCGGCGATCACCCCGGTGGTGGCCAGCGACTCGGTCAGCGGCCGGCCCTCCTCCGTCGGCACCGGCTCCGCGTCGGCCGCGCGGAAGAAGCGCTGCAGGGCCGCGGTCGCCGCCGGCACCGACCCCGTACCGAGCGGGCAGTCGGCCTTCTTCACGCAGTCCGCGGCGAAGGCCTTGAACGCGGTCTCGAAGCCGCCGGTCTGGTCGCGGTTGAGCTCGAGCGCCGACAGCGACGGGTCCATCGCCCCGTCGAGGACCAGCCGGCCCGCCTTGTCGGGGAAGAGCTCCGCGTACGTGGCGCCGAGGAAGGTGCCGTACGAGGCCCCCACGTACGTCAGCTTCCGGTCGCCCAGCACCTCCCGCACGATGTCCATGTCACGGGCGGCCTCCACCGTGGAGACGTGCGGCAGGACCCGGCCCGAGCGCTGCTCGCACGCACCCGCGAACTCCTTCAGGGACGCCGCGACCGCACCGGTCTCGGCGGCGTCGTCCGGGGTCTGGTCGACCCTCGTGTACGCGTCCATCCGCGGTCCCGTCAGGCACTCGACCGGCTCGCTGCGGGCCACCCCGCGCGGGTCGACGCCCACGATGTCGTAGCGGGCCCGGACGGGGGCCGGGTAGCCGATGCCCGCGTAGCCCTGGAGGTAGCCGACCGCCGAACCGCCCGGTCCGCCCGGGTTGACCAGGAGCGAGCCGAGCCGCTTGCCGGGGCCGCTCGCCTTGACGCGCGAGAGGGCCAGCTTGATGTCGCCCGCCCCGGGCTTCGCGTAGTCGAGCGGTACGAGCACGGTGCCGCACTGGAAGTCCGTCACGCCGCAGTCCCGCCAGGTCACCCGCTGCCCGTAGTACCTCTTCAGGTCCGCCGCGCCGGGGGCGGCGGCCGGACTCTTCGCGGGAGCGGCTGCGTCGCTGCTCCCGCCCGTACAGCCGGAGAGGATCAGACCGGCGGCCGCGAGGGCCGTGGCGGAGGTACGGAGCAGGCGCCTGGAGTCCATGCCCGGAGCGTATCGGGCCGGGTGCGGAGCGTGTCCAATCGCCCGGGGTGGCGGCGGGACGGAGGTCGAAGGGGGGTTCGAGGGGGTTCGAGGGGGTTCGAGGGGGTTCGAGGGGGCCTCGACGGGGCGTTCGAAGGGGTCGAAAGCGGGCCTCAGTCCCGCAGCGCCATCGTCATCGCCTCCACCGCGAGCAGCGGCGCCACGTTCTTGTCGAGGGCCTCGCGGCAGGCGAGCACGGCCTCGATCCGGCGCAGGGTGCGCTCCGGGGTGGTGTCGCGGGCGATCGTCTCCAGGGAGTCGCGCACGTCCTCGTTGGCCAGGGCCGCCGCCGCGCGCATCTGCAGGGCGAGTACATCGCGGTAGAAGCCGGTCAGGTCGGTGAGCGCGAGGTCCAGGCTGTCGCGCTGCGTCCGCGTCCGGCGCCGCTTCTGCCGCTCCTCCAGCTCCTTCATCGCCCCGGCCGTGCCCCGCGGCATCCGGCCGCCCTGGGCCGCGCCGAGCGCCGCCTTCAGCTCCTCGGTCTCCTTGACGTCGATCTCCTCGGCGACCTGCTTGGCGTCCTCCGCCGCCGCGTCGATCAGCTCCTGGGCCGCGCGCAGCCCGCCGCCGACGTCCCCCACCCGCATCGGCAGCTTCAGCACCACGGAACGGCGGGCGCGGGCCCGCTCGTCGGTGGCGAGCCGCCGGGCCCGGTCGATGTGCCCCTGGGTCGCCCGGGCCGCGGCCTGCGCCACCTCGGGCTCGATGCCGTCACGACGGATCAGGACGTCGGCGACCGCCGCCACCGACGGGGTGCTCAGCGTCAGGTGCCGGCAGCGGGAGCGGATCGTGGGCAGCACGTCCTCCAGGGACGGCGCGCACAGCAGCCACACCGTGCGCGGCGCGGGCTCCTCCACCGCCTTCAGGAGCACATTGGCCGCGCCCTCGGTCAGCCGGTCGGCGTCCTCCAGGACGATCACCTGCCAGCGCCCGACGGCGGGCGACAGCTGGGCGCGCCGGACCAGGTCGCGGGTCTCCTTGACGCCGATGGACAGCAGGTCCGTGCGGACCACCTCGACATCGGCGTGGGTGCCGATCAGCGCCGTATGGCAGCCGTCGCAGAAGCCGCAGCCCGGTGCCCCGCCGAGCGCCCGGTCCGGGCTCACGCACTGCAGCGCCGCGGCGAACGCCCGGGCGGCGGTGTCCCGCCCCGAACCCGGGGGGCCGGTGAACAGCCAGGCGTGCGTCATCTTGGACGCCTCGGGGGCGGGCTCGCCGGCGGCCTGGGCGGTCACGAGCGTGTCGGCGTCGCGCGCGGCGGCCGCGAGCTGCTCCTCCACCCGCGTCTGTCCCACCAGGTCGTCCCATACGGCCATGTCTGCTGCCCCTCCTCAGGTACGGATTCCATTGTGGGGCACCGCACCGACAGCGGGACCGGAGGCGGGGACGGACGCGGGGACTGACGCGGGACGGACAGGATGCGGGCGGGATCCGGAGGGGATTCGGGCAGGACCGACGCGGCCGGGGGTTCCGTACGCGGGAGCCGGATCGGTCAGCTGCGGCGGCCGCGCCCCGCCCCGTGGTCGTCGTCATCGTCGTACGAACCGAGCAGCTCGTCCGCCAGCGTCGGCAGGTCGTCCAGCGGGGTCTCCTCCGCCCAGTCCGAGCGGCGCCGCGGCCGGCCCTGCTCGTCGACCTGGGGCAGCTCGCGAGTGCGGTCGTTCGCACCGGCATCGTCCGCGGACGCCTCGCGGAAGAAGTCCTGCGGCACCCGGTCGGCCGGATCCGCGTCCCGTACCGGCCGCGGCACGGACGTCTCGTCCACGTCCCGTACCGGCCGCAGCACGGCCGTCTCGTCCACGTCCCGGATCTGCGGCAGCACGGCCGTCTCGTCGTTCGGCTGGACGACGGGGGTCGCGACCGTGACCTCGTTCGGGGACACGGTGGGCGGCACCTCGTCCGGCTTCACGACGGGCGTCGCGACCGTGATCTCGTTCGCCGACTCCTCCACGGCCCGAGCGGCGGCGGCCCTCTCGGCAGCCGCCTTCGCCGCGGCGGCCTTCTCGGTGGCGGCCTTACGGGCGACCTGCTGCGCGGCCGCCTTCTCCGCGGCATCCTTCTCCGCGGCGGCCCGCTCGGCAGCGGCCTTCTCAGCAGCCGCCCTCTCCACAGCGGCCTGCGCCGCCGCGGCCTTCTCGGCGGCGGCCTTACGGGCAGCCTCCTCAGCCGCCTTGAGAGCGGCCTCCTCCGCGGCCTTGCGCGCCGCCTCCTCGGCGGCCTTCGCCGCAGCGGCCTCCGCCAGCCGACGGGCCTCCTCCGCGCGGACCAGCGCCTCCTCGGCCTTGCGCTGCTTCTCGCGGCGGCGCTCCTCGGCCTCGGCCCGCAGCCGGGCCTCCTCCTCGGCCTGCTTGCGGAGCCGTTCCTCCTCCTCGCGGCGGGCCTTCTCCTCGGCCTCGCGCCGCCTGCGCTCCTCCTCGGCCGCGATCCGGGCCTCCTCGGCGCGCTTCCGGGCCTCCGCCGCCTGCCGCTCGGCCTCCAGACGGCGGGCTTCCTCCTCCTCGGCCTTGCGGCGGGCCTCCTCCTCGGCGCGGAGCCTGGCGAGCTGCTCCTGGCGCTCGCGCTCCAGGCGCTCCTCCTCCGCCTTGCGGGCGGCCTCCTCCTCGGCGCGGCGCCGGGCGTCCTCCTCGGCCTTGCGGCGGGCCTCTTCCTGGGCCTTCACCTCGGCCTCGGAGAGCGGCAGCATGCGGTCGAGCCGGTGGCGTACGACGGTGGTGACGGCCTCCGGCTCCTGACCGGCGTCGACCACGAGGTAGCGGCCGGGGTCGCCCGCCGCGAGGGCCAGGAATCCGGCCCGTACCCGCGCGTGGAACTCCGGCGGCTCCGACTCGAGGCGGTCCGGAGCCTCGGTGAAGCGCTCGCGGGCGGTCTCCGGGGAGACGTCGAGGAGCACGGTCAGGTGCGGGACGAGCCCGCCGGTCGCCCAGCGGTTGATGCGGGCGATCTCGGTCGGGGACAGGTCGCGGCCGGCGCCCTGGTAGGCGACGGACGAGTCGATGTACCGGTCGGAGATCACCACCGCGCCCCGCTCCAGGGCGGGCCTGACCAGCGAGTCGATGTGCTCGGCGCGGTCCGCCGCGTACAGCAGGGCCTCGGCGCGGTTGGACAGGCCCGTGCTGGAGACGTCGAGCAGGATCGAGCGGAGCCGCTTGCCGATCGGTGTGGCACCGGGCTCGCGGGTGACGACCACCTCGTGGCCCTTGGCCCTGATCCACTCGGCGAGCGCCTCGACCTGGGTGGACTTGCCGGCGCCGTCGCCGCCCTCCAGGGCGATGAAGAAGCCGGTCGCCGCCGGTGCCTGGGCCGGGTCGGCGCCGCGCAGCGCGTCGCTCAGGTCGCGGCGCAGCGGGACGCCAGCGCGGTCGTCGGTCCTGGCGAGGACGAGCGCGGCGACCGGCAGCAGCAGCGCGCCGACCAGCATCAGGGTGAACGCGGCACCGCCGTGGGCGAAGACGAAGCTGCCGGAGGCGAGCCGGTGCGGGCCGATCCCGGCGGCGAGCAGCGGGGCGGCGAGGGCGCCCACGCCGATGCCGACCCGGGCGACGGCCTGCAGGTGCTCGGTGACCCTGGGCCTGCGGGC
This sequence comes from Streptomyces sp. NPDC085481, assembly GCF_044541845.1. Classification (NCBI taxonomy): domain Bacteria; kingdom Bacillati; phylum Actinomycetota; class Actinomycetes; order Kitasatosporales; family Streptomycetaceae; genus Streptomyces; species Streptomyces sp. NPDC085481. The sequence goes on along the minus strand of NZ_JBITTJ010000002.1, from coordinate 493,046 downwards.
GGCCTCGGTCTCCTGGTCGACGAGGCTGTGCCCGGTCCGGGCGGCGACCCCGGCTGCGTAACCCGCGAGGGCGGCGAGCGCGAGCACGCTCGCGGTGTCGGGCACGAGGCCCATCGCGAGCAGGGCGATGCCGGTGACAGCGACGGCGAGGGCGAGCAGCCGGCGCCGGGAGAGCACGGTGAGGACGGATCCGGCGGTACGGATGCCGAGGGCGGTGGCGCCGCTGAGCGCGAGGATCAGCAGGGCGTACGTGACGGGCCCGCCGCCGAGGTCGTACGCGTGGAGCACGGCGACGGCCGCCGCGGCCGCGATGGCGCCGGCGACGGTGGCGCAGGCCAGGACGAAGACCGGCAGCGCTCCCGTACGGCCCTTCTCGGGGCCCTGCCCGTCGGAGCCGGTCGGCCGGCGCAGGCCCTCCAGGGGCGAGCGCGGCCGCGGGGTGTGGTCGCCGGGCAGCTCGACGAAGTACAGGACGGAGACGGAGGCGGCGAAGAGACCGGCGGCGACGTACGCGCCGAGGGCGGCCTGGTGCAGCGAGAACCAGTCGATGCCGCTGCCGAGCAGGTTGCCCAGCAGCGTCGCGAGCAGCAGCACGCCGGCCGCCGCGGGCACGGACAGGAACCCGGTCCGCAGACTGAGCGTGCGCAGCGCGCCCAGGTGGTCCGGCAGCGGCCGCACGGCGGCGCCCTCGATCGGCGGGTCGGGCAGCAGCGCGGGAGCCGCGCCCTCCTTGGCGATGGTCCACAGGCGCTCGGCGGCGCCGCACACGAAGACGGTGCCGAGCAGATAGGCGAGCGCCGTGTCGGGCGTCCAGTCGATCCACAGCGGGGCGATGACGAGCAGCGCGAGCCGTACCGCGTCGGCACCGATCATGGTCCAGCGGCGGTCGAGCGGCCCGCCGGGCGCGGTCAGCGCGGTGAGCGGGCCGAGCAGGACGGCGCCGAAGAGCACGGCGGCGAGCATCCGGGCGCCGATCACCGCGGCCACGGCGAAGGCCGCGCCCCGGTATCCGCCGCCGAGGGCGCCGGAGGCGACGGCCGCCTGAAGGCCGAGCAGGACGAGCACGAGGAAGGCGAGGGCGTCGCCCGTGCCGCCGACCAGTTGGGCGCTCCACAGCCTCCGCAGGGGCTGATGGCGCAACAGGGCCCGTACGGCACGCTCCCGGGAATCGGCGACGAGTGCGGCGTCGGTGTCTGGCTGCTCTGCTCGCGTCATCCGTCCACCCTATCCGGACGCCCTTGCTCCCCGTGGCCTTCACCCGAACAAAGAAGCGGGGAGGGCAGGGGCCACGGCCCCTGCCCTCCCCGCTACGAGAGCAGCGTCACTCCGGCTTGGCGGCCGCCGTCTTCTTCGCGGCGGTCGTCTTCTTGGCCGTCGTGGTCTTCTTCGCGGCGGTGGTCTTGGCCGCCGTCTTCTTGGCGGCGGTCTTCTTCGCCGTCGTGGCCTTCTTGGCGGTGGTCGCCTTCTTGGCCGGCGCCTTCTTGGCCGCCTTCTTCGCGGGGCCCTTGGCCCGCTTCTCGGCCAGCAGCTCGTAGCCGCGCTCCGGCGTGATCGTCTCGACGCTGTCGCCGGTGCGCAGGGTCGCGTTGGTCTCGCCGTCCGTCACGTACGGGCCGAAGCGGCCGTCCTTGACGACCACGGGCTTCTCGCTGACGGGGTCGGTGCCGAGCTCCTTCAGCGGCGGCTTGGCGGCCGCCCGGCCACGCTGCTTGGGCTGGGCGTAGATCGCCAGCGCCTCCTCCAGCGTGATGGTGAAGAGCTGCTCCTCGTCCGTCAGCGACCGCGAGTCCGTGCCCTTCTTCAGGTACGGGCCGTAGCGGCCGTTCTGCGCCGTGATCTCGACGCCCTCGGCGTCGGCGCCGACGACGCGCGGCAGCGACATCAGCTTGAGCGCCTCCTCGAGGGTCACCGTGTCGATCGACATCGACTTGAAGAGCGAGGCCGTACGCGGCTTGACCGCGTTCTTGCCGGTCTTCGGGGTGTCCTCGGGAAGGATCTCGGTGACGTACGGGCCGTAGCGGCCGTCCTTGGCGACGATCTGGTTGCCGCTGACGGGGTCCGCGCCCAGCGCGAAGTCGCCGCTCGGCTTGGCGAACAGCTCCTCGGCGTACGCGACGGTCAGCTCGTCGGGCGCCAGGTCCTCGGGGACGTCGGCGCGCTGGTGGCCCTCCGCGTCCTTCTCGCCGCGCTCGACGTACGGGCCGTAGCGGCCGACGCGCAGCACGATGCCCTCGCCGACGGGGAAGGAGGAGATCTCCCGGGCGTCGATGGCGCCGAGGTCGGTGACCAGCTCCTTCAGGCCGCCGAGGTGGTCGCCGTCGCCGTTCCCGGCGTCCGCCGCACCGCCCTCGCCGGCGCCGCCGCCCTCACCGAAGTAGAAACGCTTCAGCCACGGCACCGCCTGGGCCTCGCCGCGCGCGATGCGGTCGAGGTCGTCCTCCATCCGGGCGGTGAAGTCGTAGTCGACGAGCCGCCCGAAGTGCTTCTCCAGGAGGTTGACGACGGCGAAGGAGAGGAACGACGGCACGAGCGCCGTCCCCTTCTTGAAGACGTAGCCGCGGTCGAGGATGGTGCCGATGATCGAGGCGTACGTCGACGGGCGGCCGATCTCGCGCTCTTCCAGCTCCTTGACCAGGCTGGCCTCGGTGTAGCGGGCCGGCGGCTTGGTCGCGTGGCCGTCGGCGGTGATCTCCTCGGCGCCGAGCGCGTCGCCCTCGGCGACCTGCGGCAGGCGCCGCTCGCGGTCGTCGAGCTCCGCGTTCGGGTCGTCGGCGCCTTCCACGTACGCCTTCATGAAGCCGTGGAAGGTGATCGTCTTTCCGGAGGCCGAGAACTCGGCGTCGCGGCCGTCGGCGGCCGTGCCGCCGATCTTCACGGTGACCGAGTTGCCGGTCGCGTCCTTCATCTGGGAGGCGACGGTCCGCTTCCAGATCAGCTCGTAGAGCCGGAACTGGTCGCCGGTCAGACCGGTCTCCGCCGGGGTGCGGAAACGATCACCCGAAGGGCGAATCGCCTCGTGCGCCTCCTGGGCGTTCTTGACCTTGCCCGCGTAGACGCGCGGCTTCTCCGGCAGGTAGTCGGCGCCGTAGAGCTGGGTGACCTGCGCACGGGCCGCGGACACGGCCGTGTCGGACAGGATCGTGGAGTCCGTACGCATGTAGGTGATGAAGCCGTTCTCGTACAGCTTCTGCGCCACCTGCATGGTCGCCTTCGCACCGAAGCCCAGCTTGCGGCTCGCCTCCTGCTGGAGGGTGGTGGTGCGGAAGGGGGCGTACGGCGAGCGGCGGTACGGCTTCGACTCCACCGAGCGGACGGCGAAGCGGGTGCCGGCGAGGGAGGCGGCGAGCGCGCGGGCCTTCTCCTCGTCGAGGTGGAGCACGTTCTCGCTCTTCAGGCGGCCGTCGGCGCCGAAGTCACGGCCCTGCGCGACGCGCTTTCCGTCGACCGTGTTCAGGCGGGCGACCAGCGAGGACGGGTCGGACGGGTCACCGGCGCGGCCGGTGGAGAAGGTGCCGGTCAGGTCCCAGTACTCGGCGGAGCGGAAGGCGATGCGCTCGCGCTCGCGCTCGACGACGAGCCGGGTGGCGACGGACTGGACGCGGCCGGCGGACAGGCCGCGCATGACCTTCTTCCACAGGACCGGCGAGACCTCGTAGCCGTAGAGCCGGTCGAGGATGCGGCGGGTCTCCTGGGCGTCGACCATCCGCTTGTTCAGCTCGCGCGGGTTGGCGACGGCCTGCTGGATCGCGTCCTTGGTGATCTCGTGGAAGACCATCCGGTGGACCGGGACCTTGGGCTTCAGGACCTCCTGGAGGTGCCACGCGATGGCTTCGCCCTCGCGGTCCTCATCGGTGGCGAGGAAGAGCTCGTCGGACTCGGCCAGCAGCTCCTTGAGCTTCCTGACCTGCGCCTTCTTGTCGGCGTTGACGACGTAGATGGGCTGGAAGTCATGATCGACGTCCACGCCGAGCCGGCGCACCTCGCCGGTGTACTTCTCCGGCACCTCCGCGGCACCGCTGGGGAGGTCGCGGATGTGCCCGACGCTCGCCTCGACGACATAGCCGGGGCCGAGGTAGCCCTTGATCGTCTTCGCCTTGGCAGGCGACTCGACGATGACGAGTCGGCGGCCGCCCTGTGCGGTCTCGCTGGTCGGGGACAACTTCGCTCTTCTCTCCGGTCGACGCTCTCTGGCACGTACGGCGCTGGCACGCACGGCAGCGGCACGTACGGTGACACTGTCGTCGCTGCGGAGTGTGACGGTACAACCCGCCCCCGTGTCAAACGGCGAAAGCCCGCAACGGCCACTCGAACGGTAACCCGACTTCCGCCCTTCCTGCCGCCCGGACTCCCGGTCGGGCCCCGGCGTCGCTCGAGAGCGACCCGCGTCACAGCCGTCCGAAGCACCAGATCCCGAGAACGAGGAAGAGCGCGCCGACGAGGGTGGTGAGGACGGCGGCGGGACGCGGCTCGACGCCGAGCGCGACGGGCTCGCCCTGCCGCACCCGCACCCCCGCCCACAGCAGCAGCGCGGCCCCGAACAGCGTGAACGCCCCTCCCGCGAAGATCGCCGGCCCGCTCTCCATGCCCGTACCCCGTTCCCTCGCCTTGGCCTCGCCGCGGTGGCCGGCCGACTCCCGGAGCCGAGGCTGGCACCTCCCGGCATCAGTGGAGCGAATTCCCGGTGAACGGCACGGACGGCCGCGAACGGTTTCACGAGGATGGCCGGTACTCCCCCTTCCTCCTCTCTTCTTCGTCAGATCGCCTTTCCACGTCGCATCGCTCTTCACCTTCGCCGCGGGACGCCGGGGCGTCACACGACGGGGTCCCGGGCAGGGTGTCCCGCGGCACGGCGGCGCCTGTCAGGAGGAGCAGCGCCGAACTCGCCGCCTGCGGCACCAGGAACACGTCGCGGAAGCGAAGCCCGAGCGCCCCGAGCACGAGCCCGGAGGCCGAGCAGGCGACAGCGGCGACCAGCAGCACCAGACCGATCCCGGGCGGCGCGCCCGCCGGTACGGGCAGGCCGAGCACGGTCACGGCGACGGTGAGCACGAAGGCGCCGACGAGCAGTCCGTTGAGCACGTACGGCAGGGCCCGCCCGGCCCACAGCGGCAGGCGGTGGCGGGGCGAGAGCAGCACGGCCCCCGAGGGTGCCTTACCGGCGCTCGTGCGCGACGGCCATCGTGCCGCCGTACACGCAGGAGGCGGAAGCTGCGAGCACGGCGTGGCCGACAAGAGGGAAACGGTCGTCGGCGACGCCGAGTTCCCGCCCGAGGAAGACGAGGAAGAAGACCGAAAGGGCCGGGCCCACCAGCAGAGTTCCGATGAACATCGACGGGGTCGTCCAGTTGGGGAGGGCGCGGTACGAGATCGCCCCGCCGCCCACGAGCTGCCGGCCGGAAGCACGGAAGCGGAACATCTCGATGAGACCTTTCAGGCGAGCCGTCAGGTGAGAGCGAGGGTCGCGGCGGCACGGGCCCGGCGTTCCACCCGGCCGAGGACGAGGACGGCGGCCAGGGCGTAACCGGAACCGAGCGCCACGGCGCCGGGCAACGCGGTCAGCACGCCCCTGCCGGAGGTCGCCGCGTGCACCGCGCCCCAGGTGGTGGGCAGCGCCCAGGAAGCGGGTGCGTCAGGTCGCGGGCGGCGACCGGGTCGACGCCGATGGACGGCTCGTCGAGGAAGAGGGCGTCGGGTGGTGCGGCAGCCCGCGGGCGATGTGCAGCTGACACCACCGGCCAGTACGGGGCGATGCCCTCGTCCCACCAGGCGGCGTACGCGTCGGCGAGCGCCGCGCAGGCGGCCTGCGGGTCCGTCAGATAGGGCCGCAGGAACGGCTCGTCGGCCGCCCCCGGACAGCAGACGGTGGCCTGGGCGCGCACGCACGCGGGGTCCGTGGCCCGCGGCAGGTCCAGCTCCCCGTACACGTCGGGGTGGCCGACGGGCCGGGGCAGCAGGAAGTCGGAGACCTGCTGCCGCCCCTCGGCGAACAGGTCCCACAGCGGCCGCGCCCGCTCGTCCCCGCGCCACACCGCGCGGGCGTGCCCCACCCAATCCCGGTACGGCCAGGAGGGGCGACGGGCGGGCACAGCTCGATCCGTATCAAGCGGCGCCCCCTTCCCGGCCCTCCTCGCCGACGGGCAGCAGGAAGCCCTCCTCCACCAGGAGCCGGATCGCCTGCGGGGTGCGGTCCCGCAGCATGACCGGGTCCTCGCCGGTGAGCTGCCCGATGGCGTCCAGGATCCGCCCCGCGCTCAGCGAGCCGTCGCACACGCCCGCGAACCCGGCCGCCACGTGATCGACCCGGGTGGCCCGGCGCATGCCCCGGTTCTGGCGCAGCACGACGTGCTCGGGGTCCTCGGCCCCGGGCAGGCCGACCTGTTCCTGCACGACCTCGGGCGCGAGGGCGAACCGGTCGGCGAGCAGCGCCGCGTCGTCGTGACCGCGCAGATAGTCCTGGCGCGCGAAGTGGGCCCGTACGGTGTCGCCGAGCGGCTGCTCGACGGGGTGCGGCCACTCCTCGACGACGATCGAGGGCTCGAGCGCGCCGGAGGCGACGGCGGGATTCTTGCGCAGGGTGATCCAGCCGAAGCCGATCGCCTTGGTCTTGTGCGCCTCGAACTCGTCGAGCCACCGCCCGTACGCGAGGCGGTACTCGTCCGGGTCGCCTCGGTGGTCGCCGCTGTCGCGCAGCCACAGCTCGGTGTACTGCGTGACGTCCTGGACCTCGCGCTGCACGATCCAGGCGTCGCAGCCACGCGGCACCCAGGAGCGCAGCCGCTCCTGCCACTCCTCGCCCTCGACGTGCTGCCAGTTGGCGAGGAACTGGGCGTATCCGCCGTCGTTGAGCCGCTCCCCCGCCTCCTGTACGAGCGTGCGGCACAGGTCGTCGCCGCCCATGCCGCCGTCGCGGTAGGTGAGCCCGGCGCCGGGGGAGATCACGAAGGGCGGGTTGGAGACGATCAGGTCGTACGTGTCGCCGTCGACCGGCTCGAAGAGCGAGCCCTGCAGCAGTTCGGCGCCGCGGGCCCCGGAGAGCGCGAGGGTGAGCCGGGTGAAGTCGAGAGCGCGCGGGTTGAGGTCGGTGGCGGTGACCAGGGTGGCGTGCTGGGCCGCGTGCAGCGCCTGGATGCCGGAGCCGGTGCCGAGGTCGAGGGCGGTGGCGACGGGGGTGCGGACGGTGAGGCCGGCGAGGGTCGTGGACGCCCCGCCGACGCCGAGGACCACGCCTTCGTCCCGCTTGCCGATGCCGCCGGCCCCGCCGACGGCGCAGCCGAGGTCGGAGACGATGAACCAGTCCTCGCCGTCCGGGCCGCCGTAGGGCCGGACGTCGACGGTGGCGAGCACGGTGTCGTCCTCGCGGACCACCCACCCGTCGGCGAGCGCCTCGGCCAGGGGCAGGGCCGCGGCGGCCCGCTCCCGCTCGACGCCCCGCTGGAGCAGGAAGAGCCGGACGAGGGTCTCCAGCGGGGAGTCCCCGCGGGTGGCCCGCAGCGCGGGCACGGTCTCGCTGCGGGCGAGCGCGGCGTAGGCCTGGGCGCCGAGCAGGTCGAGCAGACCGTCGGCGGTGAAGTCGGCGGCGAGCAGCGCCTCACGCAGGCGGGCGGCGTGCGTGGGCACCGGGAGGCTGGGGGTCGTGCTGGTCGTACTCACGTGCCCCATTGTGACGGCCGCCACCGACATCGGGCGGGCCGACCCGGCGGGCGACCGTCATCGCGTGCCGGAGAGGCCGGCTACTCCTCGCTCTTGCCCGTGGAGGCGGACGGCTTGGCCGGCGTCTTCGGCGCGGTGGCCGGGGCCGTCGGTTTGCCGGACGGGGTGGAGCCCGGCTGCGGGGAGGTGTCGGCGGAGGGCGGGAGGGACGCCTTCGGGGTCTGGCAGCCCGGCTGCTTGGCCATGGCCTGGCCGAGGTCGCCGGCCTGGAGCTTGGCCACGGCGTCCTGGTCCATGTTCTGGATCTTCGCCAGGTTGTCGGAGACGACCTTCAGGCCGTCCGCGAACTTCTGCTGGTTCGACGTGTCGAGCGCGTCGACCTGCTTCTTCAGCCCGTCGTACGCCACGGCCGTCGCGTTGAGCTCCTTGATGGCGTCCTGCTGGATCTTCTCGCCGTTGTCGACGGGCGGCGCCCCGGCGGCCTCGACGGCCTTGGCCAGGGCGCGGTCCGCGTCGGCGATGTCCTGGAAGGCCTTCGAGTCGGCGGCCTTGATCGTGACGGGCTTGCTGTCGGCCGCCGTGGAGATGATCAGCTGGTTGGCGTTGGCCCGCTTCTGGATCTGTGGCTGGGCCTGGTCGCAGAACGTCTTGGCCCAGTCGTTGACCTTGTCGCCCTCGTCGTCGCTGCAACCCGACAGCGCGAGCACCAGTACCGCGCCGCCGGACAGTGCGGCCGCAAGCTTCTTGTTCACCGGATCGGTCCCTTCCAAGGCTCTCGGCCCCGGAACATACACGCCGTGCGGACGGCTTCCACCGATCGTGCGACCGATTCATCCGATATTGCAGCCTTTTGCACTACGAAGACAGGGGCGGACGTCACGTCAGAACACGCCGCCCGCCCCTGCCTTGACGATCCGTTACGCCGATCGCCACACCCTTCGACACACCCTTCGCTACGGCGTCACCGCAGCGTCCGGCGACGTGCCGTTCCGCTCCGCGGAACCACCCCCCGACTCCTCCTCCGGCTCCTCCTCCACGGTCACCGAACGCCGCTTGGAGACCCGTACGGCGGCCACGATGACGACGATCGCGACGACGGCGACCAGCGCCCGCATCCCGGCACTGGCGTCGTCCCCGAAACTGAACTGCACGACGGCCGGCGCGATCAGCAGCGCGACCAGGTTCATCACCTTCAGGAGCGGGTTGATCGCCGGGCCGGCGGTGTCCTTGAACGGGTCGCCGACGGTGTCGCCGATGACGGTCGCCGCGTGGGCCTCGCTGCCCTTGCCGCCGTGGTGGCCGTCCTCGACCAGCTTCTTGGCGTTGTCCCAGGCGCCCCCGGAGTTGGCGAGGAAGACGGCCATCAGCGAGCCGGTGGCGATCGCCCCCGCGAGGTACGAGCCGAGCGCCCCGACGCCGAGCGTGAAGCCGACCGCGATCGGCGCCATCACGGCGAGCAGCCCGGGCGTGGCGAGTTCGCGCAGGGCGTCCTTGGTGCAGATGTCGACGACCCGTCCGTACTCCGGCTGTTCGGTGTGGTCCATGATCCCGGGGTGTTCGCGGAACTGCCGCCGCACCTCGTAGACCACCGCTCCGGCCGACCGGGACACGGCGTTGATGGCGAGCCCCGAGAAGAGGAACACGACGGCGGCGCCCAGCACCATCCCGAAGAGGTTGTTGGGCTGGGAGATGTCCATGGACAGGTTCACCTCGCTCGCCTTGGCCCCCACCTCGGCGACGGAGGTCGCGATGGCGTCCCGGTACGAGCCGAACAGCGCGGCCGCGGCGAGAACGGCGGTGGCGATGGCGATGCCCTTGGTGATCGCCTTGGTGGTGTTGCCGACGGCGTCGAGGTCGGTGAGGACCTGCGCACCGGCGCCCTCGACGTCGCCCGACATCTCGGCGATGCCCTGGGCGTTGTCGGAGACCGGGCCGAAGGTGTCCATGGCGACGATCACGCCGACCGTGGTGAGCAGCCCGGTGCCCGCGAGGGCGATCGCGAACAGCGCCAGCATGATGGACGCGCCGCCGAGCAGGAACGCCCCGTAGACGGCGAGGCCGATCAGCAGGGCGGTGTAGACGGCGGACTCCAGTCCGATGGAGATGCCGGCCAGGATGACGGTCGCGGGGCCGGTCAGCGAGGACTTGCCGATGTCCCGGACCGGACGCCTGCTCGTCTCGGTGAAGTAGCCGGTGAGCTGCTGGATCAGCGCGGCGAGCACGATGCCGATGGCGACCGCGACCAGGGCGAGGATCCGCGGGTCACCGCCGTGGGTGGGGATGCCCGGCTCGGTGACGCCCTTGAGGTCGGCGTAGGAGGACGGCAGGTAGGCGAAGACGGCGACGGCGACCAGGGCGAGCGAGATCAGCGCGGAGATGAAGAAGCCCCGGTTGATCGCGGACATCCCGCTGCGGTCGGTGGCCCGCGGGGCGACCGCGAAGATGCCGATCATCGCGGTGACCACGCCGATCGCCGGCACCATCAGCGGAAACGCCAGGCCGAGGTCGCCGAAGGCGGCCTTGCCCAGGATGAGCGCGGCGACGAGCGTCACCGCGTACGACTCGAAGAGGTCGGCGGCCATGCCGGCACAGTCGCCGACGTTGTCGCCCACGTTGTCGGCGATGGTGGCGGCGTTGCGCGGGTCGTCCTCCGGGATGCCCTGCTCGACCTTGCCGACGAGGTCGGCTCCGACGTCGGCGGCCTTGGTGAAGATGCCGCCGCCCACCCTCATGAACATCGCGATGAGCGCCGCGCCGAGGCCGAAGCCCTCCAGGACCTTCGGCGCGTCGGCGGCGTACACCAGCACGACGCAGGAGGCGCCGAGCAGGCCGAGGCCGACGGTGAACATGCCGACCACACCACCGGTACGGAACGCGATCTTCATCGCCTTGTGCGCGACGGAGGTCAGGTCCTTCTCCGGCTCACCCGGGCCCGGCGTGGCCTCCCGGGCCGCCGCGGCGACCCGCACGTTCGCGCGTACGGCCAGTCGCATGCCGACGTATCCGGTGACCGCCGAGAAAAGCGCACCCACCAGGAAGAACAGAGATCGTCCGGCCCGCTGCGACCAGTCGTCCGCGGGCAGCAGCATCAGCAGAAAGAACACGACGACGGCGAAGACGCCGAGGGTGCGCAGCTGCCGGGCGAGATAGGCGTTCGCGCCCTCCTGGACGGCGGCTGCGATCTTCTTCATGGAATCGGTGCCCTCACCGGCCGCCAGTACCTGGCGGACGAGGACCTGGGCCACGACCAGCGCCGCGAGCGCGACGGCCGCGACGACGACCACGATCACGCGGTTCTCCTGTGTGAGTACCGCGGCTGCAAGACCCGCCATTCGTCCTCCTTGACGTTGCGAGGTCAAGATAGGGCGGATTGTAAGGAGAGAAACCTGATCAAAACAGGCCGCCGCAATCGCAATTCCCGAATACCTCACAAGTACCGCCGAATGCGGTAATGCTCCTAAAGCATTCGCGGTCGATCGGCGCCATGGGGGAATGAAAAGAGGCCCTGCAGGGCAGGGCCTCTTTTCACGCTCAACTGGGCGGCCGGGGGCTTCCCCGGCCGGTCGGCCGGCGGCTGGCGTCCGGCTCGCGTCCGGCTCACGTCCGGTCAGCCGTCGGCGGCGTCCGGGTTGGCGGGCCAGCTCATCCGGATGGTGCCGCCGTCCTCTCCGGCGCTCACCTCGACGTCGTCGACGAGTCCGCGGATGACCGCGAGACCCATCTCGTCCTCGCCATCAGCGTCGTCGAAGTCCTCGGCCGGGGCCGCGTCCCGCGCACCGGGCACGCCGGCGGCGTCGGCCGCCGCCACGCCCGCACCCGGCACCTCGTCGCCGACCTCGATGGAGAAGGTCTTCTCCTCCTCGGTCAGCACGACCCGTACGGGGGTGGTGACCCCGTTGCTGCGGTGCAGCCCGACCGCGCGGGAGCACGCCTCACCGACGGCGAGTCTGACCTCGTCGAGGACCGCCTCGTCGACCCCGGCCCGGCGCGCGACCGCGGCCGCCACCAGGCGGGCCGTGCGGACGTGCTCGGGCTGGGCGCTGAAGAGGAGTTCAACGGTGGCCATGGCGATCCCCCTGCGGTTTCTGGACGCGGCCTCAGTCGGCGGCGTTGACGGCCTCGTCGACCGTGCCGTGAATGGGGAACACCTTGGTGAGACCGGTGATCCGGAAGATCTTCAGAATGCGCTCCTGGTTGCAGACGAGACGCAGCGATCCCTCATGCGCGCGCACGCGCTTCAGACCGCCCACCAGCACGCCGAGGCCGGTCGAGTCGAGGAAGTCCACGCCTTCCATGTCGACAACCAGGTGGTAGCTGCCGTCGTTCACCAACTCGACCAACTGCTCGCGCAGCTTGGGCGCGGTATACACATCAATCTCGCCACCGACCTCGACGACCGTACGGTCGCCGTTCGGGCCGGGCACAGTGCGAGTCGACAGAGACAGGTCCACGGGGTCCTCCAGCACCTAGCTATCGAGCGGCCGTCCCTCAGGTCTCCCGGGCGGAGCCACGGGACGGTTCGCCGGCCGCGATGGCATTCAATCACTTACCGGCAGCCATGCACGACGCCTTGGGAGCATTGTCCCGCACGCCGGTGACACACTCGGTGCCGATGGCCAGGAATCACCGCCCCAGCAGACCCACCGGAGACACGGGCAACCGCCCCTCTCCCGGTCAGGTCCTCGACCGGCTCTCCGCAGGCGAGAGCCGGGCCGCGCGCATCACTCATACGGAGCATCTGCCCGCCCGGGAGGGCCGTCATGCCGTCTGGCCGCACCGCATCCGCCCGGAAGTGATCAACGCCATCCAACAGGCCGGGATCGAGCATCCCTGGGCCCACCAGGCAGAGGCCGCCGAGCACGCCCTGGACGGCACCTCCGTCGTGATCGCCACCGGAACCGCCTCGGGCAAGTCCCTCGCCTACCTCGCCCCGGTCCTTTCCACCCTCCTGGACGGCGCCGAGGCCGCCAACGGCCGCGGCACCACCGCGCTCTACCTGGCCCCCACCAAGGCCCTCGCCGCCGACCAGCGGCGCTCCGTGCGCGAACTGGCCGCCCCGCTCGGCAAAAGGATCCGGCCCGCCGTATACGACGGCGACACCCCGGTCGAGGAACGCGAGTGGGTCCGCCAGTACGCGAACTACGTGCTCACCAACCCCGACATGCTGCACCGGGGCATACTCCCCTCCCACCCCAGGTGGGCCACCTTCCTGCGCTCCCTGCGCTATGTCGTCGTCGACGAGTGCCATACCTACCGGGGCGTCTTCGGCTCCCACGTCGCCCAGGTGCTGCGCCGGCTGCGCCGCGTCTGCGCCCGGTACGGCGCCGATCCCGTCTTCCTCCTCGCCTCGGCCACCTCCGCCGACCCCGCCCAGGCAGCCGGGCGCCTCACCGGCCTGCCCGTCACGGAGGTCTCCGACGACGCCTCCCCACACGGCGAGCTGGTGTTCGCCCTGTGGGAGCCGCCGCTCACCGAGCTCCACGGCGAACAGGGCGCCCCGGTCCGCCGCACCGCCACCGCCGAGACCGCCGACCTGCTGACCGACCTGACCGTGCAGGGCGTCCGCTCGGTCGCCTTCGTCCGCTCCCGGCGCGGCGCCGAACTGATCTCGGTGATCGCCCAGGAACGCCTCGCCGAGGTCGACCGCTCCCTGGCCCGCCGGGTCGCCGCCTACCGGGGCGGCTACCTGCCCGAGGAGCGCCGCGCCCTCGAGCGGGCCCTGCACTCCGGCGAGCTCCTCGGCCTGGCCGCCACGACCGCCCTGGAACTGGGCATCGACGTGTCGGGTCTGGACGCCGTCGTGATCGCCGGCTACCCGGGCACCCGCGCCTCCCTGTGGCAGCAGGCGGGCCGCGCCGGCCGCTCGGGCGAGGGCGCCCTGGCGATCCTGGTCGCCCGCGACGACCCGCTGGACACCTTCCTGGTCCACCACCCCGAGGCGATCTTCCAGCGGCCGGTGGAATCGACCGTCCTGGACCCCGACAACCCCTACGTCCTCGCCCCCCATCTGTGCGCCGCCGCCGCGGAGCTCCCGCTCACCGACGCCGACCTAGCCCTCTTCGGCCCGGCCGTGCCCGAACTGCTGCCCCAGCTGGAGTCCGCCGGGCTGCTGCGCCGCCGCTCCACCGGCTGGTACTGGACCCGCAGGGAGCGGGCCGCCGACCTCACCGACATCCGGGGCGGCGGAGGCAGCCCCGTGCGGATCGTCGAGGCCGGCACCGGGCGCCTGCTCGGCACGGTCGACGAGGCCGCCTCCCACGCCTCCGTCCACGAGGGCGCCGTCCACCTCCACCAGGGCCGCACCTATCTGGTCCGCGAGCTCGACCTCAAGGACTCCGTCGCCCTCGTCGAGGAGGCGAGCCCGCCCTACTCGACCACCGCCCGCGACACCACCTCCATCTCCGTCCTGTCCACCGACACCGAGATCCCCTGGGGAGCCGGCCGCCTCTGCTTCGGCTCCGTCGAGGTCACCAACCAGGTCGTCTCCTTCCTCCGCCGCCGGCTGATCACCGGCGAGGTGCTCGGCGAGACCAAGCTCGACCTGCCGCCCCGCACCCTGCGCACCCGGGCCGTGTGGTGGACGGTCACCGAGGACCAGCTCGACGCGGCCCGGATCAACCCGGAGATCCTCGGCGGCGCCCTGCACGCCGCCGAACACGCCTCCATCGGCATGCTGCCGCTCTTCGCCACCTGCGACCGCTGGGACATCGGCGGGGTCTCCGTCCCGCTCCACCCCGACACCCTGCTGCCGACCGTCTTCGTCTACGACGGCCACCCGGGCGGCGCCGGCTTCGCCGAGCGGGCCTTCCACACGGCCGCTGCCTGGCTGACCGCGACCCGCGAGGCCATCGCCTCCTGCGAATGCGAGGCCGGCTGCCCCTCCTGCATCCAGTCCCCCAAGTGCGGCAACGGCAACGACCCCCTCCACAAACGAGGCGCCATCCGCCTCCTCACGGAACTCCTACGAGAGGCCCCGGCTGAGGAGGCCCCGGGCCGGGAGGCCCCGGGCCGGGAGGCGCAGGAGGCCCAGGAGGCCCCAGCGGCTCCGGAGGCCCCGCCGAGGGCCCAGGCGCCGGGCCGGGAAGGCCCGGGAGGGCCTCAGGGCCCGCACGGCCCGCCCGGGACCTGATCTCCGCCGCGTACGGGCCGACGGAGACCCTCGCGGTGACGTCCGCGATGTCCTCACGAACCCGGCACCGGACCACGGCGGCGCCCTGCGCCTCCGCCACGCGGGCCGCCGCGGCGCAGGCGTCGGTCTCGCCCCACAGGGCGCTGTCGGCCGCCGCGAGCGCCGCCAGGTCGGCCGCGCCGCCCGCTCGGTGCCGGGCGGAGACCGCCTGGCCGAGGGCGAGCACGGCGCCGAACACCACGCACAGGGCACAGGCCGCGAACGCCGTCCACACGGTCGCCGCTCCCCGGTCGGCCTCCCTCACGGCGCCGTCACCCCCACTGTGTCCTCGGCGAGCGCCGCCGCGTCGGCCCGCAAGGTGAGCCCCAGGCCGCCGGGACCGGGTGCCGAGGCCTCCACCGTCACCTGCCACAGCTCGCCGGACCGCGCGACGGTCACCTCCGCGCCCTCCGGGGCGGCGGCCCGCGCGGCCGCCTCCGCCGCCGGCACGGGCTCGGAGCGGGCCACGAGCCGCGCCCCGGCCCGGGCCGCGTCCACGCACTGGATCTGCGCGGCCGACGCGGCCAGCCCCCACAGCAGGGCCGTCGTGAACAGCACCAGGGCGGGCAGCGCGACCGCGGTCTCCACGGTCACCGACCCCCGGTCAGAACGGCGCATCGAGGGCCTTCCCGATCACCGACTCCAGGGCCTTGGAGACCGCCCCGCTGGTGAGGACCTTGTAGAGCACGGCCGCGAAAGCCGCCGCCGCGATCGTGCCCATCGCGTACTCCGTGGTGCTCATGCCGGCGTCGCGCCGCGCCGCTACCCGCCGGTCGGACCACCAACGGCGCACGGCCGCACCAACCTTCATGACCTGCATCGTCTTCATCACATCTCCCTCGTGTCGTCCACATGTCAGCCGTCTCATCGGGCGCCCAGCAGACCGCTCGCCAGGCCGATCACCACCGGGGCCACCCCCACCGCCAGGAAGGCGGGCAGGAAGCAGAGCCCCACCGGCGCGGTGATCAGCACCTGCGCCCGCTGTGCCCGGGCGGCCGCCGCCCGGGCGCCGGCCGCCCGCAGTCCCTCGGCGTGCCGCGCCACGGCCTCCGCCGCCGGCGCCCCGGAGGAGGCGGCCCGCTCCAGACAGCGGGCCAGCCCCTCCGCGCCCGGTATCGCGCCGAACCTCCGCCACACCTCGGCCGGTTCACCGCCGAGCCGCAGCTCGGCCGCCGTCCGCAGCAGCCGCTTCCCGACGGGTCCGCCCAACGGCCGGCCCACCGCCTCGGCCGACTCCCCCGGCGCCGCCCCGGCCGAGGCACAGGCCGCCAACAGATCGGCGGCGAGCGTCAGCTGACGTTCCGTCTCGGCATCCGACTGGACCGCCCCCGGCGGCCGCCCGGCCCGCCACCATCGCAGCCCCCAGGCCGCACCGATCCCGGCCACCGGGCCGAGCACCCCGCCGATCAGCAGGTAACCGACGAGGCCCGCCACGCAGGGCACGGCCCAGGCCCGCAACCGCGGCGGAAGGGCCGTCCAGCCCCGAGGCCGTCCCGCCCCTGCCTCTGCCTCTTCCTGTGCCGCCAGCAACACCGCGATCCGCCGGCGGGCCCGCCGGTCCCGGCGCCGCCCGGCCACCGCCCCGGCCGCCCACACCAGGGCGCACAGCACCACAAGAACCACCCCGAACCGGTGCAGAAGCTCTCCCGTCACGACTCCTCCCCTCCCCGCACGATCCGGGCCGCCCACCACAGCCCCAGCGCCTCCAGGACCCCGCCGACGACCAGGCATCCCAGTCCCGCGGGGGTGTGCAGCAGCACGGTCAGCGGCCGGGCACCGAGCACCGCCCCCAGCCCGAGACCCGCAACCGGCAGCACCGCGAGGACGGCCACCGTCGCCCAGGCCCCCGCCAGTTGGGCCCGCAGCCGCTCCCGTTGGTCGCGCTGGGCCCGCAGGGCCGCGTCCAGCCGGTCGAGCCCGGCGGCCAGGCCCGCGCCGCCGTCCACCGCCACCTGCCAGCAGGCCGCCATCCCGGCGAGCCCGTCGGCGCCGTCCTGCCGCGCCGCCCGCCTCAGCGCCTCCGGCACGTCGCCACCGAACCGGGCCGCGGCCAGGACCGCCGCCTCCTGCCCGCCGAGCGCCCCCGTCGTCCGCGCCGCGAACGCGAGCGCCTGCGCGGGCTGCCACCCGGCTCTCAACTCCCCCGCGACCGCCCCGCACAGGGCCACCACCCCGTCGGCGCGCGCCTCCCGCTCCCGCCGCGCCCGGGCCGCCCGCAGCCTGCGCCCCACCAGCGGCACCGCCGCCGCCCCCGCGAGCAGGGGCAGGACCGAGGCGCCGACGAGCGCGAGCACCGCCGCCAAGGGCAGGCACAGCCACTCCCGCCGCCTGCGCACCGCGTCCCGCCAGGACCCGAGGGCCGCGGGCCGGACCGTGCTCCAACCGCCTGGCAGTGCCAGGACCGTTCGCGCCCTGCGGACGGCGCGCTCCCGCTCTGCCGTCCACCACAGCGCCGCCCCCGCGCACAGCACGGCCGCGCCCTGTGCCGGAAGTCCGCCCGTGATCACCGTCATCGCTCCGTCCCTTCGCCGTTCGCGCCGATCAGCGACCGCAGCCGCTCCCAGCCCCGCTCCCGATCGAACCCGGCCGCTCCCCAGCGCAGGGCGGGCACCGTCACCACCAGCCCGTCCCGGTCCCGTTCGAGGACGTGCACCTCGGCGATCCGCCGCAGCCCCGACCGGTCCCGCACCAGGTGCAGCACCGCCGAGAGGCCGGCGCCCAACTGGCTGTGGAGGGCCGCCCGGTCGAGCCCAGCGGCCGTACCCAGGGCCTCCAGACGGGCCGGCACGTCGGCTGCCGTGTTGGCGTGGACGGTTCCGCAGCCGCCCTCGTGGCCCGTGTTCAGGGCGGCAAGCAGATCGACGGCCTCTGAACCTCTGACCTCACCGACCACGAGCCGGTCCGGCCGCATCCGCAGCGCCTGCCGCACGAGATCCCGCAGGGTCACGAGCCCGGCGCCCTCCTGGTTGGGCGGCCGCGCCTCAAGGCGCACCACGTGCGGGTGGTCGGGGCGCAGTTCGGCCGAGTCCTCGGCGATGACGATCCTTTCCCGCTCGCCCACCAGACCCAGGAGGGTGGACAGCAGGGTCGTCTTGCCCGACCCCGTGCCACCGCTGACGAGGAACGAGACCCGGGCCTCGACCAGGGCGCGCAGCACCGGCTCGCCGCCCGGCGGAACCGTGCCCGCCGCGGCCAGCTCCCCCACGGAGAAGGCCCTCGGCCGCACCACCCGCAGCGACAGGCAGGTCGAGCCGACCGCGACCGGCGGAAGGACGGCGTGCATCCGGGTGCCGTCCGGCAGCCGCGCGTCCACCCAGGGCCGGGCGTCGTCGAGCCGCCGGCCGGCCACGGCGGCGAGCCGTTGCGCGAGGCGCCGTACGGCTGCCGCGTCCGGGAACGTCACCCCGGTCGGCTCGAGGCCCGCGCCGCGGTCCACCCACACCCGGTCGGGTGCCGAGACCAGCACGTCCGTGACCCGCGGGTCGGCGAGCAGCGGCTCAAGCGGTCCGGTGCCGATCAGCTCGCTGCGCAACTCCTCCGCGGCACCCAGCACCTCGGTGTCGCCGAGCAGTCGTCCCTGGGCCCGCAGCGCCGCCGCGACCCGGGCCGGGGTGGGCTCGGCCCCGCTCTCGGCGAGCCGCTGCCGCACCGCGTCGAGCAGCCCCGCCCCGCTCATGCCGCACGCTCCGGGACGAGGACACGCTCCCAGAAGGCGGCGCAGAACCGGCCGAGCCCACCGCGGACGTCCGCCCCGGGCGGCGGCCCGCCCTCCCGCGCCGTCGACAGTCCCGGCTCGTAGGGGAGTTCACCGGCCAGCGGCAACCTCAGCGCGTCGGCGATCCACCGGTCGTCGAGCCCCGGTGCGTAGGGCCCCCGCACGACCACCCGTAGGTCCCGCAGCACCATCCCGACCGTCAGGGCAACCCGGTGGGCTGCGGCGACGGCCCGGAGCTCGCCGGGGACGACCAGGAGTCCGAGGTCGAGCTGGGCGAGTGCCTCGGCCACCGCCCCGTCGACCCGGCGGGGCAGATCGACCACGACGACCCCGCCGCGTCTGCGAGCCGCGGCCAGGACCGAGCGCATGGCCTCGGGCGGCACGACCACCGAGTCGCCCCGGTCCCAGCTGAGCACCCGCAACCCCCGCACCGAGGGCAGCGACTCCTCCAGGGCCCCACCCGCCACGCGCCCCTTCGAGGCCGCGAAGTCGGGCCACCGCCGGCCTTCGGCCCGCTCCCCGCCAAGCAGCACGTCGAGTCCACCGCCGAGCGGGTCGCCGTCGACGAGCAGGGTGCGGCGCCCGGCCCGCGCGGCACCGAGGGCGAGGGCGCAGGCGAGGGTCGAGGCCCCCGCTCCGCCGCGGCCGCCGATGACGCCCACGGTCAGCGCCTGCCTGCCGGCCCCTTCGACGGCGTCGGCGATCCGGTCGACGAGCCAGCTCTCGGCGCCGGGGAGGGTCAGCACGCCGTCGGCGCCGATCTCGACGCCGCGCCGCCACACGTCGGGGTCGTCGGCATCCCTGCCGACGAGGAGCACGCCCGGCCTGCGGGTGGCTCCGCGGCAGCGGCCGCTGCGTCGTCGCCGACCAGGACGAGCGGCGGGTCCGTCCAGCCCGTGCCGCGCTCGGGCACGGTGTGGTGCACCTCCGGCTCGGCGCCGGCCGCGGCGCAGAGCCGCAGCAGGTCGTCGAGGAGGGCGAGGTCCTCGGTCACGATCAGGGGCCGGGCCCGCCGCACCTCTTCCGCCCCCGCGCCCGCGCCCGGGCTCATGCCTGCGCTCCCGCCCGCGCCCGCCCGGTCGACCCACCCTGCCCAGTCGACCCGCCCCGCCCGGTCGGCCCGCCCTGCCCGGCCGACCCGGCCGACTCGCACCGGCGTTCCCGAAGTCTTCGATCCCTCCACGGCACACACCCCTCACGTGATTCCTGCGGTCCGCGAACTTCGCGGCCGGAATCACCGTGCAGCCGTCTCGGAAATCAAGTGGATCTTGCTGAAAAACTGTGGATAACCCACTGCTTGTGAATAACTTCGCCACCCAAACCGGTACTGCCCGGAGAGCAGTCCGACGACTACGCTGAGTGACGAAATGAGAGGTCGCGCGCCCGCTCGGCCGATGCCGCAGCGCGGGCCGGAAGGAGGGGCAGAGATGGTGCAACGTCGGACGAAAACGGGTCCGGACATGCGACGACCCCCGCCGGGGGGGAGAGCGGGGGTCGTCTCTCCGGCCGACTCGGGGGGGGAGGAGCCGGACCGGGTTAGCACGGTCGCGAACGATCCGTGACTTCCATGGTGTACCCGAGAGCCTTCTCAGGCAAACCCACGCGCCCCAGCGTACGCCGAATGGCGGGCACCTATGCTCGGGCTCGTGGAAAACCACTCGACGCCACGCGCAGCCGCGTTCTTTGACCTGGACAAGACGGTCATTGCGAAGTCCTCGACGCTGACCTTCAGCAAGTCCTTCTACCGGGGCGGACTGATCAGTCGCCGAGCCGCGTTGCGGACGGCGTACATCCAGTTCGTGTTCCTGGTGGGCGGAGCCGATCACGACCAGATGGAGCGGATGCGCGAATATCTTTCCGCGCTCTGCAAAGGCTGGAACGTCGCGCAGGTGAAGGAGCTCGTCGCCGAGACCCTGCACGATCTGATCGACCCGATCATCTACGACGAGGCGGCCTCGCTCATCGAGGATCACCACGCCGCCGGCCGGGACGTCGTGATCGTCTCGACCTCCGGTGCGGAGGTGGTCGAGCCGATCGGCGAGATGCTGGGCGCCGACCGGGTCGTCGCCACGCGGATGGTGGTCGGCGAGGACGGCTGCTTCACCGGCGAGGTGGAGTACTACGCCTACGGCCCGACCAAGGCCGAGGCGGTCCGGGAGCTGGCGGAGTCGGAGGGGTACGACCTCTCGCGCTGCTTCGCCTACAGCGACTCGGCGACCGACCTGCCGATGCTGGAGGCCGTGGGCCACCCGTACGCGGTCAACCCCGACCGGGCCCTGCGCCGTGAGGCGACCGCGCGGGACTGGCCGGTGCTCGCCTTCGACAAGCCGGTCCGGCTCAAGCAGCGGCTGCCCGAGTTCAGGATGCCGCCGCGACCGGCGCTCGTCGCCGCGGCGGCCGTGGGAGCGGCCGCGGCCACCGCGGGCATCGTCTGGTACGCGAGCCGCCGCAGACAGGCCGCCCTCGCCCGCGCCACCGCCTAGCCCCCCAGCCGACCCCTGGGCCGCGCCCGACCAACGCCCAGCCACGCCCGGGACACCCCCCCGATCTCGCGCGCTCGCCGACCCCATTTGCCGATCGCTTTGCCCGGATTTGAGGAGATGGCAAAGGAAGCGGAGTCAGGACTTTCGCTTCCACCTGGACAGGAGTAGAAAGGAATCAGGCCCGCGAGACCTAGGACATCCGAGAGGATCACCTGTTGAGCAAGATGGCCCCACGGACCTGAGCACAGAAACCTGGCACCCACGCGACGTCGACCCTTCGATTAAGGGCCAGCCGCACCAGGCGATGGGCAAAGTTCCCCGCTTGATGGGCACATATCGAGGACGCTTGGTAACTGGGTAGACGTGCCAGCGGCGGTACCGCGTTCTGGTACCGCCGCAACCCATGCAGGGGCAGCTCAGGCCGCGCCGCGCTGCAGCGCCTCACAGACGGCCGTCGACTCCCGGACCCCCAGCTCCACCGCGCGCCCGCAGTGCGCGATCCAGGCCACCATGCCCTCCGGGGTCCCGGACAGATACCCCTCGAACGCGGCGACATAAGCCGCCCGACCCAGCTCCGCGTGGCCCACCTCGGCCGGACAGATCGCCTTGGGGTCGAGCCCGCTGCCGATCAGCACGATCCGCTCGGCGGCCCGCGCGATCAGTCCGTTGTGCGAGGTGAAGGGACGCAGGGCGAGCAGTTCGCCGTGCACCACGGCGGCCGTGACCAGGGCCGGAGCCTCGCCGCCCGCGATGATCAGCTCCGCGAGTCCGTCGAGCCGGCCCGAGACCTCCGCCGGATCGGGCAGCGGCGCCTCGATCAGCGGCTCGTCGACCGGCTCGCCGGCCTGGCGCGGCCGGCCCGTCGAGGCGAGCGGTTCGCCCTCGGCGACCAGGTGCAGCCGGGCGAGCACCCGCAGCGGCGACTGGCGCCAGATGGACAGCAGCTGGCCGCACTCGGCGCCGAGCCGCAGGGCGGCGCCGACCGTCCGGGCCTCCGCGTCCGCGCTGAAGTCGGTACGCCGGCGGACCTCCTCAAGGGCCCAGTCGGCGCCGGAGAGGGCGGCCGAACCGCGGGCCCCTCGCAGCGCCGCCTCGGAGGTGATCTCGTTGCTGCGGCGGCGCATCACACGGTGGCCGTAGACCCGGTCGACGGCCTTGCGTACGGAGTCCACCGAATCGGCGACGCCAGGCAGGGAGCCGAGGGCGGCCAAGGGGTCAGAGGCGTGCGTACTCATAAGTAGGGAGGCTACGCGCCCCGGGCCTCCGCCCCACCTTGGAGTGGTCTTCTTCACGCACTTCGACCACCGGGTGCGATGATTCCACTACCCTAGGTGAACATGAAGATCGCTTTCGTGGGGAAGGGCGGCAGTGGGAAGACCACGCTGTCCTCGCTTTTCATCCGACACCTCGCCGCCGCCGGGGCCCCGGTCGTCGCGGTGGACGCCGACATCAACCAGCACCTCGGGGCGGCGCTCGGCCTCTCCGACGCGGAGGCGGCCGCGCTGCCCGCGATGGGCGCGCACCTGCCGCTGATCAAGGAGTACCTGCGGGGCGCCAACCCGCGGATCGCCTCCGCGGACACGATGATCAAGACGACCCCGCCCGGGGAGGGTTCGCGTCTGCTGCGGGTCCGCGAGGACAACCCCGTCTACGAGGCGTGCGCCCGGCCCGTGCCGCTCGACGACAACCTGATCCGGCTGATGGCGACCGGTCCTTTCATGGAGTCGGACCTCGGGGTGGCCTGCTACCACTCGAAGGTCGGCGCGGTGGAGCTGTGCCTGAACCACCTGGTGGACGGGCCCGACGAGTACGTCGTCGTCGACATGACCGCCGGCTCGGACTCCTTCGCCTCGGGCATGTTCACCCGCTTCGACATGACCTTCCTGGTGGCGGAGCCGACCCGCAAGGGCGTCTCCGTCTACCGCCAGTACAAGGAGTACGCGCGGGACTTCGGCGTCGCGCTGAAGGTGGTCGGCAACAAGGTGCAGGGCGCGGACGACGTGGAGTTCCTGCGCGGCGAGGTCGGCGACGACCTGCTCGTGACGGTCGGCCACTCCGACTGGGTCCGCTCCATGGAGAAGGGCCACCCGCCGCGCTTCGAACTCCTGGAGGCCACCAACCGCATGGCCCTGCAGTCCCTCCAGAACGCCGCGGACGACTCGTACGCCCACCGCGACTGGGAGCGCTACACCCGCCAGATGGTGCACTTCCACCTGAAGAACGCCGAGAGCTGGGGCAACGCCAAGACCGGGGTCGACCTGGCAGCGCAGGTCGACCCCGGTTTCGTGCTGTCCGAAGGGCTCAGTGCTGTGCAGCCGGCTTGACCTTCGGAGCCGGGGCGCCCGCCGGGGCGGCAGGCTGGGGGGCCAGGAAGGTCTTCCAGCCGGCCGGCGGGGCCTCGCCCACCTTCAGGGTGCGGAGCCTGGCGATGACGTCCGGGTCCTGGGCGTCGAGCCAGTCGGCGAGCTGGCGGAAGGAGACGCACTTGACGTCCTTCTGCACGCAGACCGTGGCGATCGTCTCCTCGATCGCCCGCATGTAGGTGCCGCCGTTCCAGGACTCGAAGTGGTTGCCGATGATCAGCGGCGCCCGGTTGCCCCGGTACGAGCGCTCAAAGGCCTGCACGAGGCCGTCGCGCATCTGGTCGCCCCAGTACTCGTGCTGGGACGGGTCCCCCTGCGTCGTCGTACCGGACTGGTTGACCATGAAGTTGTAGTCCATGGACAGCGTCTGGAAGGCGCGGCCCGGGACCGGGACGAGCTGCATCGACAGGTCCCACAGGCCCAGGTCCTTCTTGGGCCAGATCTGGTCGTTGACGCCGCTGGTGTCGTAGCGGAAGCCGAGCTGCGCCGCCGCCTTGACGAAGTTCTTGCGGCCCTCCAGGCACGGCGTACGGGCGCCGACCAGCTCCTTGTCGTAGTCGAACGGGAGCGGCTTCTCGCCCTTCAGACCGGCGTTCGACCGCCAGTTCTTGACGAAGGACTTGGCCTGCGCGATCTCGCTCTTCCACTCCTCGACCGACCAGTTGCCCACGCCGCCTTCGGCGCCGCAGAAGTGGCCGTTGAAGTGGGTGCCGACCTCGCTGCCCTCCTCCCAGGCCCCACGCAGTTCGCGCACGGTGTCGCGGATGCCCTGGACGTCGTTGAAGCCGATGTCCGAGCGGCCCGCGGAGTGCTGCGGCGGGTCGTACATCTCGCGCTTGTCCTCGGGCAGCAGGTACACGCCGCTGAGGAAGTACGTCATCGCCGCGCCGTACTGCTTGCCCACCTTGCGGAAGTGGGAGAAGAGCTTCTGACTGTCCTCGCCGGCGCCGTCCCAGGAGAACACCACGAACTGCGGCGGCTGCTGACCCGGCTTCAGTTTCTGCCAGACCGGCTGGTGGGGCTGGGGTCCGGTGAAGGCGGTGGAGCCGTCACCGATCAGCCGCACCGCGCTCTGCGGGGCCGCGGCCGCCCCCTTCTTGGCCGCCGCGCCTGGCGCGCCCTTGGGGGCCTGATCTCCGGAGCCCGAGCAGCCGGCGAGACCGGCGGTCAGGGCGAGGGCGAGGACGCCGACGGCGAGCGTCCTCTTGTGGACCGTGGTCGTTCTCCCGGCGGCTGGCATCCGCACACCTCTCCTCAGATCCTCTGATTTCCGTACAAGCGGCGCCAACCTCGCACCACGACGGCCGGGGAGCGGCAACGACAAGCGGCAGGGCCACGTTCTGTCACCGGAACCGGTGAATCATTGCCCCATTTGCCCTGAAAATAATGCCGGAGTCTTTACCCTGCATTACTGTTCATTTACCGAGCGTTGCCGAACGTCGCTCAGCCCGCTCGATGTACCCGCCGCTGCACCCCGCACGAGCCGCGACCGCGCTGCCCCGGAGGAGACGGGAACATGACCCTCTGCACCCCTACCCGCACGACCACCCGGCCCCATCTCCAGCGGCCCCACGGCCCGCCGGAGCGTCCACCCCGCCGTTTCCGTATCGCAGGCGCCGACGTGTCCGCCTCGATCCCGGTCTTCCTGATCGCCCTGCCGCTCTCGCTCGGCATCGCCCTCGCCACCGGCGCCCCGCTCCAGGCGGGTCTGGTGGCCGCCGCCGTCGGCGGCATCGTGGCCGGCCGCCTCGGCGGCTCACCGCTCCAGGTCAGCGGCCCCGCCGCCGGCCTCACCGTGGTCACCGCCGAACTGATCCAGCGCTACGGCTGGCGCGCCACCTGCGCCATCACGGTCCTCGCCGGACTCACCCAACTCGGCCTGGCCGCCCTCAGAGTGGCCCGTTCCGCACTCGCCGTCTCCCCCGCCATCGTGCACGGGATGCTTGCCGGCATCGGCGTCACCATCGCCCTCGCACAGCTCCACATCGTGCTCGGCGGCAACCCCCAGAGCTCCCCCGTAGCCAACGTCCTCGGCCTGCCCGCCCAGCTGGCGGACACGTCGGTCGCGGCGATCACCGTCAGCGCCCTCACCATCACGCTGCTGCTGCTCTGGCCGCGGCTGCCCGGCCGTACGGGACGGCTGCTGCGCAAGGTCCCCGCGGCGCTCGTGGCGGTGGCCGCCGCCACCGCGGTGGCCGCGTTCGCCGGGCTCGCGGTGCCGCGGGTCGACCTGCCGTCCTGGAGCAGCCACGCCCTGCCCGGCCTGCCGGACGGGCCGGTCCTCGGGATCGCCGCCGGCGTGCTCACCATCACGCTGGTCACCAGCGTGCAGTCGCTGCTGTCCGCCGTCGCCGTCGACAAGCTGGTGGCGAAGCGGGACAGCGGCAGGCCCGCGGGAGGCGGGGGCGTGCCCCGCTCCCGGCTCGACCGCGAACTCGCGGGTCAGGGCGCGGCGAACGTGGTCTCCGGCGCGCTCGGCGGACTGCCGGTCGCCGGGGTCGCCGTACGCAGCGTCGCGAACGTGTCGGCGGGGGCGGTCAGCCGCAACTCCTCGATACTGCACGGCTTCTGGATCGTGCTGGCCGCGCTCCTCCTCGTCCCCGTCCTCGATCTCATCCCGCTGCCCGCGCTCGCCGCGCTCGTCATGGTCGTCGGCGTCCAGATGGTCAGCATCACCCACATCCGCACGGTCACCCGTCATCGTGAAGTCCTGGTGTACGCGGTGACGGTGGCGGGTGTGGTGTCCGTCGGCATCCTGGAGGGCGTGGCCCTCGGGATCGCCGTGGCGGTCGCCGTCGCCATGCACCGGCTCGCCCGTACGCGGATCACGCGCGAGGAGCGGGACGGGCGCCAGGTGGTCCACATCAGGGGCCAGTTGACCTTTCTCGCCGTGCCGCGGCTGAGCCGCGCCCTGCACCAGATCCCGAGGGGAGCCGATGCCGTGGTGGAGCTGGACGGTTCGTTCATGGACCACGCCGCCTACGAGACACTGCACGACTGGCAGAGCGCCCATCTCGCCCACGGCGGCACGGTGGAGACGACCGGTCCCGCCGGCGACCGGATCGCCGAGCCGACCGCGGGCGCACGGACCACCGTCGCGCCGCACTCCGGCGGGCTCACGGGCTCGCACTCCTGCTGCCGCCCCTGGACGCCCTGGCGCAACCACCAGTGCGGCGAGCAGCAGCCCCGCCACCGCACCCACGCCGACGAGGCGAGGTCCGCCACGGGGCACCGACTGGCCAGTGGCATCGGCGCGTTCCAGCGGAACACCGCCCCGCTGGTCCGCGACGAGCTGGCCCGACTGGCCCGCGAGGGCCAGCGCCCCTCGCAGCTCTTCCTGACCTGCGCCGACTCCCGGCTGGTCACCAGCATGATCACCTCCAGCGGCCCGGGCGACCTGTTCACCGTGCGCAACGTGGGCAATCTGGTGCCGCTGCCGGGCGAGGAGAGCGGGGACGACTCGGTGGCCGCGGCGATCGAGTACGCGGTGGAGGTGCTGCGGGTCGAGTCGATCACGGTCTGCGGCCACTCCGGCTGCGGCGCGATGCAGGCCCTGCTGAACAGCGGCCCCGACGACCCGGCGACGCCGCCGACCCCGCTGCGCCGCTGGCTGCGGCACGGGCGACCCAGCCTGGAGCGGATGGCGAGCCGCCGGCACGTCTGGGCGCGGATCTCGGGACGGCTGCCGGCCGACGCGACCGAGCAGCTGTGCCTGACCAACGTGGTCCAGCAGCTGGAGCATCTGCGGGCGTACGAGTCGGTGGCGCGGCGGCTCGCCGAGGGCACCCTGACGCTGCACGGGATGTACTTCCACGTGGGCGAGGCCCAGGCGTATCTGCTGGCCGGCACGGACGAGGTGCACAGCTACGACGACGTGTTCGACCAGGTGCCGCCGAGCGCCGTGCCGGACGCCCGGCCGGGCGTCGAGCCCCTGGAGGCCGCCCGCGCGTCCTGAACCTTCCTCTTCGTCCGTCCGTGCAAGTGTGTGGCCCCCGCTCCCCTCCGCTCGGGGAGAGGGGGCCACCTTCCGCATGGCGCCTCACAGGTCTAAACCAATTCCCCGGAGGCTCTTGTCACCCGGGCATCCGCCTGATGAGCTATGACGCGGGACACACAGGTACATACGGACGCCCTGGGAAAGGGAGATGTCGTGAGCAACGAATCCTTGGCCAATCTGCTGCGCGAGGAGCGGCGGTTCGCGCCGCCCGCCGAGCTGGCGGCGCACGCCAACGTGACGGCGGATGCGTACGAGCAGGCCAAGGCGGACAGGCTGGGCTTCTGGGCCGAGCAGGCCAAGCGGCTCAGCTGGGCCACCGAACCGACCGAGACCCTCGACTGGTCGAACCCGCCGTTCGCCAAGTGGTTCGCCGACGGCGAGCTCAACGTGGCGTACAACTGCGTCGACCGCCACGTCGAGGCCGGCAACGGCGACCGGGTCGCCATCCACTTCGAGGGCGAGCCCGGCGACAGCCGCGCGATCACGTACGCCGAGCTCAAGGACGAGGTCTCCAAGGCCGCCAACGCCCTGACCGAGCTCGGCGTCGGCAAGGGCGACCGGGTCGCGGTCTACCTGCCGATGATCCCCGAGGCCGCCATCACCATGCTGGCCTGCGCCCGCATCGGCGCCGCCCACTCGGTCGTCTTCGGCGGTTTCTCGGCCGACGCCGTCGCCTCCCGGATCCAGGACGCCGACGCCAAGCTGGTCGTCACCGCCGACGGCGGCTACCGCCGCGGCAAGCCCTCCGCGCTCAAGCCGGCGATCGACGAGGCCGTCTCCCGCTGCCCGCAGGTCGAGCACGTCCTCGTGGTCCGCCGCACCGGCCAGGACACCGCCTTCACCGAGGGCCGGGACGTCTGGTGGGACGACATCGTCGCCCGCCAGTCCGCCGAGCACACCCCGGAGGCCTTCGAGGCCGAGCACCCGCTGTTCATCCTCTACACCTCCGGCACGACCGGTAAGCCCAAGGGCATCCTCCACACCTCCGGCGGCTACCTCACCCAGGCCGCGTACACCCACCACGCCGTCTTCGACCTCAAGCCGGAGACCGACGTCTACTGGTGCACCGCCGACATCGGCTGGGTCACCGGCCACTCGTACATCGTTTACGGGCCGCTGGCCAACGGCGCGACCCAGGTCATGTACGAGGGCACCCCGGACACCCCGCACCAGGGCCGGTTCTGGGAGATCGTGCAGAAGTACGGCGTCACGATCCTCTACACGGCGCCGACAGCGATCCGCACGTTCATGAAGTGGGGCGACGACATCCCCGCCAAGTTCGACCTGTCGTCGCTGCGCGTCCTCGGCTCGGTGGGCGAGCCCATCAACCCCGAGGCCTGGATCTGGTACCGCGAGCACATCGGCGCCAACAAGTGCCCGATCGTGGACACCTGGTGGCAGACCGAGACCGGCGCGATGATGATCTCGCCGCTGCCCGGTGTCACCGAGACCAAGCCCGGTTCCGCTCAGCGCGCGCTGCCCGGCATCTCCGCCACCGTCGTCGACGACGAGGCCAACGAGGTGCCGAACGGGGGCGGCGGCTACCTGGTCCTCACCGAGCCGTGGCCGTCGATGCTCCGCACCATCTGGGGCGACGACCAGCGCTTCATCGACACCTACTGGTCCCGCTTCGAGGGCAAGTACTTCGCCGGCGACGGCGCGAAGAAGGACGACGACGGCGACATCTGGCTGCTCGGCCGGGTCGACGACGTCATGCTCGTCTCGGGCCACAACATCTCCACCACCGAGGTCGAGTCCGCGCTCGTCTCCCACCCGTCCGTCGCCGAGGCCGCCGTGGTCGGCGCCGCCGACGAGACGACCGGCCAGGCGATCGTCGCCTTCGTGATCCTGCGCGGTACGGCGAGCGAGGACGACAGCCTCGTCGCCGAGCTGCGCAACCACGTCGGCGCGACCCTGGGCCCGATCGCCAAGCCGAAGCGGATCCTGCCGGTGGCCGAGCTGCCCAAGACCCGCTCGGGCAAGATCATGCGCCGACTGCTGCGGGACGTCGCCGAGAACCGCGAGCTGGGCGATGTCACCACGCTGACGGACTCGTCGGTCATGGACCTCATCCAGACCAAGCTGCCGGCCGCCTCCAGCGAGGACTGAGCCCCCGACAGATCCCGACAGCACGGTCAGGCGCCCGTCCCGGAAGAAGCTCCGGGGCGGGCGCCTCCGTGTGCCCCGGACGACATCCCCGGACGAGGCGCCCGAACAGTTGTCCACAGGCGTTGTCCACAGCACGTGCCCGCGTCCCGGTATGCCCCTAAAGTGAAGATCACCGGACACACCGAGCATCTTTAGGTAAGGTAAGGACCGCGTCAACGACGCGACAAGAACACCTAGGTGCGCCGGGAAGTCTGGTCGGCATGTGCTCAGCGCTGCCCACCGACCGGAGGTTCTCACCGTGCCCGCGCCCGCGCCCACCCCCACCGACCGCAAGTTCCTCGGTCGTCTCTCGCTCCCCGAGCGCCGGTTCGTGGCCGACGCGCTGCGCACCGAGACCGTCGGCGGCGTGCTGCTCCTGGTGGCCGCCATCGTCGCACTCGTCTGGGCCAACACCCCCGCCAAGGAGAGCTACGCGTCGATACGCGACTTCCACCTGGGGCCGGCCGCCCTCGGACTCGACCTGTCCATCCAGCACTGGGCCGCCGACGGACTGCTCGCGATCTTCTTCTTCGTCGCCGGCATCGAGCTCAAGCGCGAGCTCGTCGCGGGCGAGCTGCGCGATCCCAAGGCCGCCGCCCTCCCCGTCATCGCCGCGATATGCGGCATGGCCGTGCCCGCCCTCGTCTACACGCTGGTCAACACGATCGGCGACGGCAGCCTCGACGGCTGGGCCGTACCCACCGCCACCGACATCGCCTTCGCGCTCGCCGTCCTCGCCGTGATCGGCACCTCGCTGCCCTCGGCGCTGCGTGCCTTCCTGCTCACCCTCGCCGTCGTCGACGACCTTTTCGCCATCCTGATCATCGCGGTCTTCTTCACCGGCGACCTGAACTTCGCCGCCCTCGGCGGCGCCGTCGCCGGCCTCGTCGTCTTCTGGCTGCTGCAGCGCAAGGGCGTCCACGGCTGGTACGTCTACGTACCGCTCGCCCTGGTCATCTGGGGACTGATGTACAACAGCGGCGTCCACGCCACCATCGCGGGCGTCGCCATGGGCCTGATGCTGCGCTGCACCACCCGTGAGGGCGAGGAGCACTCCCCCGGCGAGCACATCGAGCATCTGGTCCGCCCGCTCTCCGCCGGTCTGGCCGTGCCGCTGTTCGCACTGTTCTCGGCCGGGGTCACGGTCTCCGGGAAGGCCATCAGCGACGTCTTCACCCAGCCCGTCACCCTCGGCGTGGTCCTCGGCCTCGTGGTCGGCAAGGCCGTCGGCATCTTCGGCGGCACCTGGCTCGCCGCCCGCTTCACCAGGGCGGAGCTCAACCCCGAGCTGGCCTGGCCCGACGTCTTCGCCGTCGCCTCACTCGCCGGTATCGGCTTCACCGTCTCGCTGCTCATCGGCGAGCTGGCCTTCGCCGGCGACGCCGCGCTCACCGACGAGGTGAAGGCGGCCGTCCTCATGGGCTCGCTGATAGCCGCCGTGCTCGCCTCGGTTCTCCTGAAGCTGCGGGTCCGCAGATACCAGGCGCTGGTCGTGGAGGAGGAGCGCGACGAGGACCACGACGGCATCCCCGACATGTACGAGGAGAACAACCCCGCCTACCACCTGAGGATGGCGGAGATCTACGAGAAGAAGGCCGCCGAGCATCGAGAGCGCGCCCAACTGGCGGGGGCATCGCGCGACGAGGCCGACCGTCCGGCATGATCTGAGGTCGGACCGTACAGAAGAAAAGGGAGCAGCGATGAGCGACCCGTTCGACGGAGCCGAGCGCAGCCTCGGCCAGCTGGTCGCCTCGGCGACCGCCGAGATGTCCGCGCTGGTGCACGATGAGATCGCCCTGGCCAAGGCCGAGATCCGCCAGGACGTCAAGCGCGGTGCGATGGGCAGCGCGGCCGGCCTGGTGGCGGTCGTGGTGCTGCTGTTCTCGCTGCCGATGCTGAGCTTCGCGCTCGCCTACGGCATCCAGGCCTGGAGCCATTGGCACATCTCGGTCTGCTTCCTGCTCTCCTTCGCGGCGAACGTGCTGCTCGCCGTGCTGCTCGGCCTGATCGCGTACGCGAAGTTCCGCAAGGTCAAGCCGCCGACGAAGTCCATCGCCTCCGCCAAGCAGACCGCGGCGATCATGCAGAACGTCAAGCCGCATCCGCGCCCGGCGTCGGCCCCGGCCCTGGACAAGGCCCCGACTGTGGCACGCTCGTCTGCATGACCGTCCCTGAGAGCAGCAACGCCAACGGCGGAAGCCCCGTACGGATCGACGGGCCGTGGACCCACCGAGACGTGGCGGCCAACGGCGCGCGCTTCCACATCGCCGAGATGGGCGACGGCCCGCTGGTGCTGCTGCTGCACGGCTTCCCGCAGTTCTGGTGGACCTGGCGCCACCAGTTGCCCGCCCTCGCCGAGGCCGGGTTCCGGGCCGTGGCGATGGACCTGCGGGGCGTGGGCGGCAGCGACCGCACACCGCGGGGTTACGACCCTGCCAACCTGGCCCTCGACATCACGGGTGTGATCCGCTCGCTCGGCGAACCGGACGCGGCGCTCGTCGGCCACGACCTGGGCGGCTACCTCGCCTGGACCGCGGCCGTCATGCGCCCCAAGCTGGTGCGCCGGCTCGTGGTCTCCTCGATGCCGCACCCGCGCCGCTGGCGCTCGGCGATGCTCTCCGACTTCGGCCAGTCGCGGGCCGGTTCGCACGTGTGGGGCTTCCAGCGGCCGTGGCTGCCGGAGCGTCAGCTCGTCGCGGACGAGGCCGCGCTGGTGGGGAAGCTGATTCACGACTGGTCCGGGCCGCACCCCCGGACGGACGCCGACGAGGAGGCGGTCGAGGTCTACCGCCGGGCGATGTGCATCCCGTCGACCGCGCACTGCTCGATCGAGCCGTACCGCTGGATGGTGCGCTCCCTGGCCCGGCCGGACGGCATCCAGTTCAACCGGCGCATGAAGCGGCCGGTGCGGGTGCCCACGCTCCACCTGCACGGCTCGCTCGACCCGGTGATGCGGACCCGCAGCGCGGCCGGCTCCGGGCAGTACGTGGAGGCGCCGTACCGCTGGCGGCTCTTCGACGGTCTGGGGCACTTCCCCCATGAGGAGGACCCGGTCGCGTTCTCCACGGAGCTCGTCAACTGGCTGAAGGACCCCGAGCCGGACCGCTGACGCACAGGCGTCCCTCGAACTGCCATGTGCCCGGCGCATACGCCAATTGGCGGGCCCCTGGGCGGTTACCGACCTTGGGCCCCGGGCAGACGTCCGGGTATGGGCTGGACGCACGACTACGGTGACACAGCACGCGACCGCCGCTCGATCGGCGGACCCGATGCCCCGGAGAGGGCCGACACGCAGGACCCGGGCCACGCGCATCCCGCGCGGGACGTGGGGATCTCGCGCATCCTGCGCCGCAGGGCCCGCTGGGTCTCGGCCCGGCTGCGCCACACCCGTACGTAGAAACCCCGCAAGCCCCCGTACGGGGTCCCCTGACACGCCTTAGAGGGCGCATCCCTGGGTGTCGACCTGCTGGTTGGCGGTGCGGCCCTGGGCGATGTCGTCCTGGATCTCGTCGACCGTCAGTGCGTAGCCGGTGTTGGCGTCGTCGAGGGAGCGGGCGAAGATCACGCCGTAGACCTTGCCGTCCTCGGTGAGCAGCGGGCCGCCGGAGTTGCCCTGACGGACCGTCGCGTACAGCGAGTACACGTCCCTGCGCACCTCGCCGCGGTGGTAGATGTCGGGGCCGCTGGCGCTGATGCGGCCGCGGACGCGGGCCGAGCGGACGTCGTACGAGCCGTTCTCCGGGAAGCCGGCCACGATGGCGTTGTCGCCGCTACGGGCATCGTCCTCGGTGAACTGGAGCGGCTTCACGTCCAGATCCGGCACGTCGAGCACGGCGATGTCGCGCTTCCAGTCGTAGAGCACGACCTTGGCGTCGTAGAGCTTGCCCTCGCCGCCTATCTGCACGGTCGGCTCGTCGACCCCGCCGACGACGTGGGCGTTGGTCATGACCCGGCGGTCGGCGAAGACGAAGCCGGTCCCTTCGAGGACCTTGCCGCAGCTCGGGGCGGTGCCGACGACCTTGACGATGGAGCGCTGGGCGCGGTCGGCGACCGGGCTGCCGGCGAGCGCCGGGTCCGGCGGGCGGACCTCGGTGATGGGCTCGTTGGCGAAGGGGCTGAAGACCTGCGGGAAGCCGTTCTGGGCGAGCGTCGAGGTGAAGTTCGTGAACCAGCTGGACGCCTGATCGGGCATCACCTGCTCGACCCCGAGCAGCACCTTGGAATTGCGCACCTCCTTGCCCAGCGAGGGCATCGAGGTCCTCGCGAGCGCGGAGCCGAGGAGCCACGCCACGAGCAGCATCGCCACCACGTTGACCAGGGCGCCGCCGGTGGCGTCCAGGGCGCGGGCGGGTGACCAGGTGATGTGCCGGCGCAGCTTGTTGCCGAGGTGGGTGGTGAAGGCCTGGCCGACCGAGGCGCAGACGATGACCACGATCACGAAGACGACGGTGGCCGTCGTGGTGACCTGGCTGTGGTCGGTCAGCCAGTTCCAGATGACCGGCAGCAGCAGGACGGCGACGAGGCCGCCGCCGAGAAAGCCGATCACCGAGAGGATGCCGACCACGAAGCCCTGGCGGTAGCCGATGATCGCGAACCACACGGCGGCGAGCAGCAAGAGGATGTCCAGCACGTTCACCGTCAATAGCCTCGCAGATTCGTCTTCGGTCGCCGGGGGTCAGCCTGTCATGACCGCCAGTCGAGCGGGACCTGCTTGGACCGGTCCCACGGGCGTTCCCAGCCCGAGTAGTGCAGGATCCGGTCGATCACTCCGGCCGTGAAACCCCAGACCAGAGCCGATTCCACGAGGAATGCGGGGCCTTGGTGGCCGCTGGGGTGGACGGTGGTCGCGCGATTGGTGGGATCCGTGAGATCCGCCACGGGGACGGTGAAGACCCGGGCGGTCTCGGCGGGGTCCACGACCCCGACCGGGGTGGGGGTGCGCCACCAGCCGAGCACGGGGGTGACCACGAAGCCGCTCACCGGGATGTAGAGCCGGGGCAGCACGCCGAAGAGCTGGACGCCGGAGGGGTCGAGTCCGGTCTCCTCCCGGGCTTCGCGCAGGGCGGCCCGCAGCAGCCCGCCCTCGGCCGGGTCGCCGTCCTCGGGGTCGAGGGCGCCGCCCGGGAAGGAGGGCTGGCCCGCGTGCGAGCGGAGGCTGCCGGAGCGCTCCATGAGCAGCAGCTCGGGGCCGCGCTCGCCCTCGCCGAAGAGGATCAGCACGGCGGACTGCCGCCCCGCGCCGTTCGCGGGCGGCAGGAACCTGCTCAGCTGCTCGGGCGCGACCGTGCGGGCGGCCCGCTCGACCGGACCGAGCCAGCCGGGCAGGCCCTCGCTGCTGATCAGGGCGTCCGTTCCGCGGATCTCTTCGCCGTGGATCTTCTCGCCGTGGATCTCTTCACCAGTGCGTGTCATAGGCACCCCCGTGGTTCACAACGCGGTCGGAGCGTTCTTTCGTTCCCCCCGCGGGCCCCTCACGAGCTCGCGCCCAGCGGGGGCGCCGGGCGGCCGGGGTAGTCCGGGGGCGGGTTGAGCCGCTGGCCGGGGAAGCCGCCCATCTCGTACTTGAGCAGCTTCTTCGCCTTCTCCGGGTCGGTCTCGCCCTCCCCGTACGAGGGGCAGAGGTGGGTGATCGGGCAGGCGCCGCAGGCCGGCTTGCGGGCGTGGCAGATGCGGCGACCGTGGAAGATCACCCGGTGCGAGAGCATCGTCCACTCGCTCCTGGGGAAGATCTCGGCGATCTCCGCCTCGATCTTCACCGGGTCCTCCTGCTCGGTCCACTTCCAGCGGCGGACGAGCCGCTGGAAATGCGTGTCGACGGTGATCCCGGGCACGCCATAGGCGTTGCCGAGGACGACGAAGGCGGTCTTGCGGCCGACGCCGGGCAGCTTGACCAGGTCCTCCAGGCGGTCGGGGACCTCGCCCCCGAAGTCGTCCCTGATGGCCGCGGCGAGACCCATGATCGACTTGGTCTTGGCGCGGAAGAACCCGGTCGGCCGGATCAGCTCCTCGACCTCCTCGGGAGCGGCGGCGGCCAGGTCCTCGGGGGTCGGGTACTTCGCGAAGAGCCCCGGGGTGGTCTGGTTGACCCGCAGGTCGGTGGTCTGGGCGGAGAGGACCGTGGCGACCAGGAGCTCGAAGGGGTTGCGGAAGTCGAGCTCGGGATGGGCGTACGGAAAGACCTCGGCCAGCTCCCGGTTGATCTTCCGGGCGCGCCGCACCATGGCGAGCCGCGACTCGGGCTTGCCCGGCTTGGCGGCGGCGACCTTCGCGACGGCGGGCTTGGCGGCGCCGCGCTTGCCGGCTTCGAGCCTGCCGGCTTCGAGCCTGCCGGCTTCGGGCTTGCCGGCTTCGGGCTTGCCGGCCTCGGGCTTGCCGGCCTCGGGCCTGGCCGCCGCATTGGCCTCCGTGGCCTTCTTCGGGGCCGTGGCCTTCCTTGCCGCCGCGGCCGCCTTCCTCGGGGCGGCCTTCGTCGCCCCCGCACCCGTCACCGGTGCGCCTTTTGTCGCTTTCGTCTGTTTCGCCATGCCGTGTTCGCCCACAGCGGAATTACCGTCGTCCCGCACTCTTCCAGCCCCCTTGGCCTGTGCTCTCACCGGCGAGTTGGACACCCGGCCAGCCTAGGCTCCACCACCGACATCCGCCCCGCGCACACTGGATCACGACCCAATCGGGCCCCTGACGTACGGAAAGGCCGCCCGGTGAGTCAAACTTGTTGTGATTGATCGCACTGAGATCGACATAGGAGAGAACTCGTGGACGACGTTCTGCGACGTGCCCCGCTGTTCGCGGCGCTCGACGACGAGCAGGCCGCTGAGCTGCGCGCCTCGATGAGTGAGGCGACGCTTGCCCGTGGCGACGCGCTGTTCCACGAGGGCGACCCGGGTGACCGGCTCTACGTGGTCACCGAGGGCAAGGTGAAGCTGCACCGCACCTCGCCCGACGGCCGCGAGAACATGCTGGCGGTCCTCGGCCCCGGCGAGCTCATCGGCGAGCTGTCCCTCTTCGACCCGGGCCCGCGCACCGCCACCGCGACCGCGCTCACCGAGGTCAAGCTGCTCGGCCTCGGCCACGGCGACCTCCAGCCCTGGCTGAACGCGCGCCCCGAGGTGGCCAGCGCCCTGCTGCGCGCGGTCGCCCGCCGGCTGCGCAAGACCAACGACCAGATGTCCGACCTGGTCTTCTCCGACGTCCCGGGCCGGGTCGCCCGCGCGCTCCTCGACCTGTCGCGCCGCTTCGGCGTGCAGTCGGAGGAGGGCATCCACGTCGTCCACGACCTCACCCAGGAGGAGCTGGCCCAGCTCGTCGGCGCCTCCCGCGAGACCGTCAACAAGGCGCTCGCCGACTTCGCCCAGCGCGGCTGGCTGCGCCTCGAGGCCCGCGCCGTGATCCTGCTCGACGTGGAGCGCCTCGCGAAGCGCTCGCGGTAGGCGCCCGTCCGCCCGAGTCGTACGAGAAGGGGGCCGCCCGGTCGAACCGGGCGGCCCCCTTCCGTATCGGCAGACGCCGGGAACGGGGCCTGTCCGGCCCTGGTCCTCCGGGGCGCGCCCCAGGGGTGTCTCGCTAGCGCTTCGTACCGTCCACGATCAGCGGGTTCGAGCCGCCGCTGCCGCACGGCACCGCGTACACCGGGTTCTTCGCCGCGGCCTCCTTGTACGCGTCGATGCACTGGTTCATCAGGACCTTGTCGGTCAGGGAGTCGTTCAGGATCCGGTTGGCGCGGGCGATGCCCTCGGCCTCGATCCGGCGACGGTCGGACTCCGCCTTCGCCGTACGGGCGGCCTCGAGGGCCCGCTCGGTGGCCTGCTGCTGCTGGATCTTGCGGTCGATCTGGCCCTGGAGGGCGTCCGAGGGCTTCACGTTGCGCAGGTTGACGGTGGTGACGTCTATGCCGCGCGGGGCGAGACGGTCCTTGATGAGGGTGCCGATCTCGGCGTTGATCTTCTCGCGGTCCGAGGCGTACCCCTGCTCGCTGGTGTAGCGGGCGAAGACGTTGCGGACGATCTCACGGCTGTCCGGGTAGACGAGCCGCTGCTGGATGGCGTCCTCGGTGCCGGCCAGCTTGTAGAGCTCCACGGCCTTGGACGGGTGCACCGCCCACTTGACCGTGACCTCGGCGTACATCACACCGCCCTGCGAGGAGCGGACCTCGACGACGTCCTTGTCGGAGAGGTTGAGGTCCACCGGACGCGTGGAGAAGGTGGTGACGTCGGTGAAGGGCGACTTCAGGTGCATGCCGGAGGACATCGGCGAGCCGACCTTGCCGAAGGCGACCGGGACGCCGACCTCGTACGCGCTGATGATGTACGTCGTGCTCACGATCAGCGAGAACAGGCCGGCCAGCAGGGCACCGAGGGCGCCGAGCTTGAGGCCGCGGGTGTCGTTGGCGCGGCCGATGAAGAAGAGCACCACTGCGGTGATGACCAGCAGGATGGCGAGGACGAACACGGGCTTTCCCCCCGAGAGCTACGGCCAGATGTAAGCGGAGCGTAAGACACGCCCTGAGGCCGGAAGGTTCCGGGGTTGCGCACAGAGGTCCGCGCGCTCGGAACGGGAAGATCCTCGCCGTCAGACCGGGAGGATCCGCGCCCTCAGATCAGGCCGTGCTCCTTCAGGTAGTCCAGCTGCGCCCGTACCGAGAGCTCGGCGGCCGGCCACAGGGAGCGGTCGACGTCCGCGTACACATGGGCGACGACGTCGGGAGCGGTCGCGTAGCCGCTCTCGACGGCCGTCTCCACCTGCGCGAGCCGGTTGGCCCGGTGCGCCAGGTAGAACTCCACGGCCCCCTGAGCGTCCTCCAGGACCGGCCCGTGGCCCGGCAGCACCGTGTGCACCCCGTCGTCGAGGGTGAGCGAGCGCAGCCGCCGCAGCGAGTCCAGGTAGTCGCCGAGCCGCCCGTCCGGATGGGCCACTATCGTCGTGCCCCGCCCCAGGATCGTGTCGCCGGTCAGCACCGCCCGGTCCGCCGGAAGGTGGAACGACAGCGAGTCGGAGGTGTGCCCGGGCGTCGGTACGACCCGAAGCTCGAGGCCACCGGTCGTGATCACGTCCCCCGCGGCGAGCCCCTCGTCGCCGAGCCGCAGCGCCGGGTCGAGCGCCCGCACCTTGGTGCGGGTCAGCTCGGCGAAACGTACGGCACCCTCCGCGTGGTCCGGGTGGCCGTGGGTGAGCAGGGTGAGCCCGACGCGCTTGCCCAGCTTCTCGGCGGTCTCCACGACCCGCCGCAGATGCCCCTCGTCGAGCGGGCCCGGGTCGATGACGACGGCCAGGTCGGAGTCCGGCTCGGCGACGATCCAGGTGTTGGTGCCGTCCAGGGTCATCGCGGAGGGGTTCGGCGCGAGCACGTTGACGGCGCGGGCGGTCGCGGGACCGGAGACCACGGCCCCGCGCGGCTGCCCGGGGAGTGCGGCGGCGTCGCTCACATCGTCCCTCCTTCCCGTTCGGCGGTGGGGATGTGCTTCGTGAACTCATCGTGCCCCGGCCAGCTCAGGATGAGCTCGTCCCCTTCGAGGCGCGCCTGTGCGAGGACCGGCGTCAGGTCCTGCCCGGCGGCAGCCGCCAGGGCCTCGGTCGCCGTACCGAAGCGCTCCAGGCCCCGCAGGGTGGAGATGGTCGGCGGCATCATCGTCAGCTCGCCCCGGTCGTAGCCGGCCGCGGCGTCCGCCGGGCGGATCCACACGGTGCGGTCGGCCTCGGTGGAGGCGTTCCGGGTGCGCTGGCCGGCCGGGAGGGCCGCCACGAAGAACCAGGTGTCGTAGCGCCGCGGCTCGAACTCGGGCGTGATCCAGCGGGCCCACGCGCCGAGCAGGTCGGAGCGCAGCACGAGGCCGCGCCGGTCGAGGAAGTCGGCGAAGGACAGCTCGCGGGCGACCAGCGCCGCACGGTCCTTCTCCCAGTCGTCGCCGGTCGTGTCGCCGACCACGGAGTCGGCCGTCTCCCCGGCGAGCAGCACGCCCGCCTCCTCGTACGTCTCGCGCACGGCGGCGCAGACGACGGCCTGGGCCTGCGCGGGGTCGGTGAGGCCGAGACGGGTCGCCCACTCCTCCCGGGAGGGCCCGGCCCAGCGCACGGGGTGCTCGTCGCGCGGGTCGACCCCGCCTCCGGGGTAGGCGTACGCGCCGCCCGCGAAGGCCATGGAGGCGCGCCGACGCAGCATGTGGACGTGCGGCCCCTGCGCACTGTCCTTCAGGAGGAGCACGGTGGCGGCCCGCTTGGGTGGTGCGGGGACGAGCTCACCGGTGGCGAGGGCACGGATGCGGTCGGGCCATTCCGGTGGGTACCACTGACCATTCGACTGACCATTCGACATGGCCGGATGCTATGCGCAAGCATCGAAATACACGAGAGCCGCTTCCCCAGCCTGTGGAGAAACGGCTCTGCGAGCTCCTGCGAGCAGGGGGCATCAGCCCTCGGGACCGGTCAGCCCTCGACGAGCTCCACCTGGACCTCGACCTCGACCGGCGCGTCCAGCGGCAGCACGGCGACGCCGACGGCGCTGCGGGCGTGCACGCCCTTGTCGCCGAGGACCGCGCCGAGCAGCTCGCTGGCGCCGTTGATGACGCCCGGCTGTCCGGTGAAGTCGCTGGCGGAGGCGACGAAGCCGACGACCTTCACGACGCGCTTGATGCGGTCCAGGTCACCGGCGACCGACTTCACGGCCGCGAGCGCGTTCAGCGCGCAGGTGGCCGCGAGCTCCTTGGCCTCCTCGGCGGTCACCTCGGCGCCGACCTTGCCGGTCACGGGCAGCTTGCCCGCCACCATCGGGAGCTGGCCCGAGGTGTACACGTACGCGCCCGACCGCACGGCCGGCTGGTAGGCGGCCAGCGGCGGCACGACCTCCGGCAGGGTCAGTCCCAGCTCGGCGAGCTTCGCCTCGACGGCCCCGCTCACTTGGACCTCTCCCGCTTCAGGTAGGCCACGAGCTGCTCGGGGTTGTTCGGCCCGGGCACGACCTGGACGAGCTCCCAGCCGTCCTCGCCCCAGGTGTCCAGAATCTGCTTCGTCGCGTGCACCAGCAGCGGCACAGTCGCGTACTCCCACTTGGTCATGAGCCGACTGTAGCCGCTGCCGCGGGGCGCTCCTTCGAGGCGGGCCCCCGGGGACGGGCCCCCGGGGTCCGCGTGCCGGTCGGGCCGGAGGTCGCGTGCGGGTCGGGGGTGGGGGTCGGGGGTGGGGTCGGGGTGGGGGTCGGGTAGGGGGTGGGGGTCGGGGGTGGGGGTCGGGTAGGGGTCGGGTAGGGGTCTTCTCCGGGGCGGCCCTCTGATTGGGCCGGGCGGCCAGTGGTTAGGCTCGAAGACGTGAGCAGGCTCCAGGTCGTCAGCGGCAAGGGTGGTACCGGTAAGACGACGGTGGCCGCCGCACTCGCGCTCGCCCTCGCGACCGAGGGCAAGCGGACCCTCCTCGTGGAGGTCGAGGGCAGGCAGGGCATCGCGCAGCTCTTCGAGACGGAGGCGTTGCCTTACGAGGAGCGAAAGATCGCCGTCGCGCCGGGCGGCGGGGAGGTCTTCGCCCTGGCCATCGACGCCGAGCGCGCCCTCCTCGACTACCTCCAGATGTTCTACAAGCTCGGCACCGCGGGCCGGGCCCTGAAGAAGCTCGGCGCGATCGACTTCGCGACGACGATAGCCCCGGGCGTGCGGGACGTGCTGCTGACCGGCAAGGCGTGCGAGGCGGTCCGCCGGCGCGAGAAGCAGGGCGGCTTCACGTACGACTACGTGGTGATGGACGCGCCTCCGACCGGCCGCATCACCCGCTTCCTCAACGTCAACGACGAGGTGGCGGGCCTGGCGAGGATCGGCCCGATACACAATCAGGCCCAGGCCGTCATGCGCTTCCTGAAGTCCCCGGACACGGCGGTGCACCTGGTGACGCTCCTGGAGGAGATGCCCGTGCAGGAGACCGCGGACGGCATCGCCGAGCTGCGCGCGGCCGAACTGCCGGTGGGCCGCGCCATCGTGAACATGGTCCGCCCGCACGTCCTGGACGGCGCGGCGGTACGAGCCGCCTCGGGCGACCACCGGGAGGCCATCGCCGGGACGCTGGCAGCGGTCGGCATCAGGGGCGGCACGAAGCTGGTCGAGCCGCTGCTCGAACAGGCCTCGGAGCACGCCCAGCGGGTGGAGCTCGAGCGGGCCCAGCGCGAGGCCCTGGACGGCATCGGCGTGCCGACG
This sequence comes from Streptomyces sp. NPDC085481, assembly GCF_044541845.1. Lineage (NCBI taxonomy): Bacteria > Bacillati > Actinomycetota > Actinomycetes > Kitasatosporales > Streptomycetaceae > Streptomyces > Streptomyces sp. NPDC085481. The sequence continues at coordinate 451,355 of NZ_JBITTJ010000002.1, read as the reverse complement.
TACGAACTCCCCTTCCTGGGGGACGGGGCGGACATCGCCGGTCTGTACCGGCTGGCGAAGGAACTGCGGAGGCAAGGGGTGGGGGCGTGACGGACGGAGCCGTGACGAACGCCGGACCGACGGAGGACGGGTCGCAGCGGGCCGCGGGCGGGCCCGGTCTCGACGCCGTCCCGGTCCTGGAGCTCGACCCCCTGATCGACGATCCGGACACCCGCATCATCGTGTGCTGCGGCGCGGGCGGGGTCGGCAAGACGACGACCGCGGCAGCGCTCGGCGTGCGGGCGGCGGAGCGCGGCCGGCGGGTGGTGGTGCTGACCATCGACCCGGCGCGCCGGCTCGCCCAGTCGATGGGCATCGACTCGCTCGACAACGTGCCGCGCAAGGTGGAGGGCATCAAGGGTTCCGACGGCGGCGAGCTGCACGCGATGATGCTCGACATGAAGCGGACCTTCGACGAGATCGTCGAGGCGCACGCGGACGCCGACCGGGCCAGGGCGATCCTGGAGAACCCCTTCTACCAGTCCCTGTCGGCCGGTTTCGCCGGTACGCAGGAGTACATGGCGATGGAGAAGCTGGGCCAGCTGCGGGCCAGGGACGAGTGGGACCTGATCGTGGTCGACACGCCGCCGTCGCGGTCGGCGCTCGACTTCCTGGACGCACCGAAGCGGCTCGGGTCCTTCCTGGACGGGAAGTTCATCAAGCTGCTCATGGCGCCGGCGAAGGTGGGCGGCCGGGCGGGGATGAAGTTCCTCAACGTCGGCATGTCGATGATGACGGGGACGCTCGGGAAGCTGCTGGGGGGTCAGTTCCTGAAGGACGTGCAGACCTTCGTGGCCGCGATGGACACGATGTTCGGCGGCTTCCGGACCCGCGCGGACGCCACGTACAAGCTCCTCCAGGCGCCGGGCACCGCCTTCCTCGTGGTCGCCACGCCGGAGCGGGACGCGCTGCGCGAGGCGGCGTACTTCGTGGAACGGCTGGCCGCGGAGGAGATGCCGCTGGCCGGTCTCGTCATCAACCGTGTCCATGGCAGCGGCGCCGCCCGGCTGTCGGCCGAGCGGGCGCGGGCCGCCGCAGAAAATCTTGACGAGGGCCGCATTGTGGATCAGGGGGGCGGGAAGACTGCTGAGCGTGGCCCCCTGGCCACGTCTCCCGAGCAGTCAGACCCCACTGCGGCACCCACCGCAGACCTCGCCACCGCCGCCGCACCGCCCGAGTCCGAGGCTGCCCCCACAGCCGATCCGGACACGGATGTCCAGCAACTCACCGCGGGACTGCTCCGCCTCCATGCCGAGCGGATGCAGGTGCTCGCGCGTGAGCAGCGCACGCGCGACCGCTTCACCGCGCTCCACCCGGAGGTGGCGGTCGCCGAAGTGGCCGCCCTGCCCGGCGATGTGCACGACCTCGCGGGGCTGCGGGCGATCGGTGACCGTCTGACGCTCGGTCGCATGCCACAGCCATAGCCGCACCCCTGGCCCTGGCTCCGACCCTGGCCCTGGCCCTGCGCTGAGCCCTGCGCTGGCCTAGGCGCGCGACCAAAGTGCTGCGCCGTGGCCGGTGTGACCTAGCCCACCGCCGCGTACGTCTCATACGTCGCGTCGTCGTCGATCGCCACGGGCAGCAGGCCCGCTCCCCGCTCGTACTCGGTGCGCGCCGTCTCCAGCAGCCGCCGCCACGAGGTGACGGTCGGCCGGCGGCGCAGCAGCGCGCGTCGCTCGCGCTCCGTCATCCCGCCCCACACGCCGAATTCCACCCGGTTGTCGAGGGCGTCGGCGAGGCACTCGGTCCGCACCGGGCACCCGGTGCACACCGCCTTCGCCCTGTTCTGCGCCGCACCCTGTACGAAAAGTTCATCCGGATCGGTAGTGCGGCAGGCCGCCTGCGCACTCCAGTCAGCTACCCAGCCCATACCGGCGCCGTCCTCTCCCGAATCGAGGCTCCCCCACGGCGGTAGCGGCATATTCACCGCTGCCAGTTGGGACGTTACGGAAGGTGGGCACAGCGCAACACCCCCTTCGGGCCCAATCTTGAATGGCCCGAACGGACTATGCGTACGCGGCAGATCACCCAGGGGAGTGATGCGAGGACATAACCCTCATACCGGACATGAGCCCGATTCAGGCATGAAGCTCCCGCACTTCGGGTGCACGGGATTTCATGCCGACGTCACGCACGGGTCTTGATGCCGGACCACACTGCTGTGACAGTTGGGAGCAGCTTAGGCCAAGGCATATACGTGTGTCCGGCGAATGAGAACGTAGACACCTCACGTTGCTATGCCGTCAAGTTCACGGGATGAGTCCTCCGAACACAGCGCGGTCGTGTGGCCACTTGTGACGACCGCGTACTCGTGACGTCGAGGACCGATGAGCAACTCGGGCCCGGTGCAGAACACCGGGGTTGGTTGGCGCAGGATGATGGACATGGAGAGCGCGATCGAGAAGATCAAGATCTGGTTCCGCTTCGTTCCACGAGAGGGCTGGTTCCCGCAGGACACCGAGGGCCTATGGGCGACGAGGCTCGACGTCGACACAGCCTGTGTGCAGAACACCCCCTTCCTTCAGGACGGGGTGGCCGAGGGTGACGTCGTGCGGTTCCGGACCGACGCCGACGGCCTTCACTGGGCTGTCGAGCGGATCAGCTCTTCTGGCAACTGCACGATTCGCGTTGTGCCTGTCCCTACTGGCCCTCTGGGGCGCAGCGCCCAGGCGGTGCGTCAACGCCTCTCGACGTTCGGACTCGATGGCGAGGCCTTCAGCGATGACTTCCCCATGGTGGCCTTCACCGTGCCGTCCGGCACGGACTACGCCGGGATCAAGGCCCTCCTCGCCCAAGGGCAGGAGGAAGGCTGGTGGCATTTCGAGGTTGGCTGCGGCACGGACGAGTGGTGGAACGCCTGACCTCTGCGGCTGGCCACCCTCATTGCGGCTGATCATGCAACCGCCGCCTCGGCCGCCAGTGGTGGCGTGGGGAAGGCCGCTTCTTCGTCGAAGAGCTTGCGCTTCTGAAGCCAGTGGTAGAGCTGGCCGATCATCCTGTTGAAGAGGTTGCGCTGGGCGGGCGCGTGCCAGTCGCCTTGTTCGCGGCGGCGCCGGTAGTGGGCGTTGGCCCCAGCGGATGCCCGGCGTGAGGTGAAGGCCCAGAGGTAGCCGGCGTGGTTGAGCCGGTCGTTCTTCACCCACCGTCTGGTGATGGCGGACTTCTTGCCGGAGGCGCGGGTGATGGGTGAGGGACCGGCGTAGGCCTTGAGGCCGCGGGCGTCGGCGAAGCGGGTGAGGTCGTCGCCGATCTCAGCCAGGACGCGGGCGGCGAGCTGGATGCCGGTGCCGGGGAAGCTCAGCAGGATCTCGGCGTCCGGGTGCTGAGGGAAGGCCTCCTCGACCGCTTTGGCGAGCTGGTCTGCGGCGGTGCGGGCGGCGTCCAGCTGGATGAGGAGGGCGAGCATCTGGAGGCGGTCCGCCTCGGCTTCGATGCCGCGCTGGCGGCCGGCTCGCTTGAGCGCGGCTTGGATCAGAGCGTCGTCGACCAGTGGGGGCTGGTGGTCCCACTCGGGGTGCGGTCAGCCGCGCGGCCCGGGCCGGGGTCGGGGCGGTCCTGAGGAGCTCGCGGGCCTCGGGCCGGCACAGGCCGTTGGCCCAGGCGGCGAGGGCGGCCAGGGCGGCCGGGTAGTACTCGCGCAGCAGGGAACGGAGCTGGTTGGCGAGCTGCTGCCGGTTCCACAACGAGTCCTGCTGGGCTCGGGCGAGGACGGTGATCGCACGGCCGAGGGCGCTGTCATCCGGCAGGGACCGGTGGGCGTGCATGTCAGTGCGGCGGATGTTGGCGAGGACAAGGGCGTCGCCGGGGTCGCACTTCTTGCGCGAGACGCTGTGCCGGTCGCGGTAGCGGGCGGCGGCCATCGGATCGATCGCGAACACCTTGCGCTCGCCGGTCCGCAGGACGGCGACCAGCAGGCCGCGGGAGGTTTTGATCGCGACCGGGATCGGGTTTGCGCTGGTAACGAGCGCATGCGGGCCACGCAGCGACCTAATCCCAGGCCTCGACCGCATCACGGCCGGGCCGCCATCTCACTAGCCGTTCGTGGCACCAGCGCACCCCACGGGTCTCGGTCTGCGCGGGAGCTCATAGGGCTCGGGCATATCGAGAGGTCACCGTGCGGCGTGCTCGCCCCACCAACGCCAACGAGTAATCAAGGCGATGGGATCGCCGGCGCCGGACGGCACCAGGTCTCAGCCGAGGCCTCATGGACCAGGCTGGCTTCAGGCATCCGTGCGGCGCCGACGAAGGCGGTGGCGGCCACGAAGACGCCGAGCGTCACCGCTCTGTGCCGAGGCATGCCAGCCCGGGTGATCGAAGGCATCCGCCCGGCGCCCACATGACCGCCACCACTCGCACCGGACCGCGCACCGATCTACGTTGAGGCCTCGACAGCCCGGCTGCACCTGGATGTCACGGTCTGGTACTCGAACGCTCCGAGAAGCACCCGCTCCTGCAGAACGCTCATGACTACGGATTAGGCTGCCCCCATGGCAAAGAAGCGCTCGGGCGGAGGTCTGACCGGGACCCAGCAGGCCGCCAAGTTCCTCGGTGTCAGTGTGCTCTCCGGAGCCGTGCTGGCAGGCATCGCCCTGCCCGCGGCCGGAGCACTCGGACTGGCGGCCAAGGGCACGGTCGAGGGGTTCGACGAGATCCCGTCCAACCTGAAGACACCACCCCTGAGTCAGCGCACCACCATCCTTGACTCCGAGGGCGGCCACATCGCCACCGTGTACTCGCGCGACCGGAAGGTCGTGCCGCTGGAGAAGATCTCTCCGTACATGCAGAAGGCGATCGTCGCGATCGAGGACTCGCGCTTCTACGAGCACGGCGCGATCGACCTCAAGGGCGTGCTGCGCGCGATCAACCGCAACGCCCAGTCGGGCGGCGTGTCGCAGGGCGCGTCCACGCTGACCCAGCAGTACGTGAAGAACGTCTTCGTCGAGGAGGCCGGCGACGACCCCGAGAAGGTCGCGCAGGCCACGCAGCAGACCATGGGCCGCAAGGTCCGTGAGCTGAAGTACGCGATCCAGGTCGAGGAGGAGCTGGGCAAGAAGAAGATCCTGGAGAACTACCTCAACATCACGTTCTTCGGGCAGCAGGCGTACGGCATCGAGGCCGCCGCGCAGCGCTACTTCTCCAAGCCCGCCGCCGGCCTCACGCTCCCCGAGGCCGCGATGATGGCCGGCCTGGTCCAGTCGCCGAGCCGCTACGACCCGGTGAACGACATCCAGGAGGCCACCAAGCGCCGGAACACCGTCCTCCAGCGCATGGCCGACGTCAAGGACATCAGCCAGGCGGAGGCCGACAAGGCGAAGGCCACCCCGATCACGCTCAAGGTGAAGTCGCCGAAGAACGGCTGCATCACCGCCGTGGACGGCGCCGGCTTCTTCTGCGACTACGTCCGCAAGACGATCCTCAACGACCCGGTCTTCGGCAAGACCGCCGAGGAGCGCCAGAAGCTGTGGAACCTGGGCGGCCTGACCGTCCGTACCACGCTGGCGCCGCGCGCCCAGGCCGCGGCCAACGAGGCCGCCGTCGCCAAGATCGACAAGGACGACAAGGTCGCCGCCTCGGTGGTGCAGGTCCAGCCCGGCACCGGCAAGATCCTGTCGATGGGTCAGTCCCGCCCGTACGGCCTCGACCAGAAGCTGCACCAGACGACGCTCAACCTCGCCGTCGGCAAGGAGATGGGCGGCACGACGTACGGCTTCCAGGTCGGTTCGACCTTCAAGCCGATCACGGCCGCGGCCGCGCTCGAGAAGGGGCTGAGCCCGGCGCAGTCGTTCACGACGCCGTGGAAGATCTCGGTGCCGATGAACTCGTACACCACCTGCGCGGGCGGGCCGGCCGGCGCCGGCAACTGGGACCTGTCGAACGAGGTCGAGTCCGAGGCCGGCAGCTGGGACATGACCAGCGCCCTCGGCAAGTCCATCAACACGTACTTCGCGCAGCTGGAGCAGATGACCGGCCTGTGCGAGACGGTGCAGATGGCGAAGAAGACGGGGTACGAGCGGGAGCTCGGCAAGAAGCTCAAGGAGCTCCCGTCGATCACCCTGGGCGGCCAGGAGGCCACCCCGCTCGACATGGCGTCGGTGTACGCCACCTTCGCCAACCGCGGCACCTACTGCACGCCCGTCGCCATCGAGTCGATCACGACGGCGAACGGCGAGAAGCTGAAGGTCCCGCAGACCGAGTGCTCGCGGGCGATGTCCGAGCGGACCGCGGACACGATCAACCAGATGCTGAAGGGCGTCGTCGAGGACGGCACGGGTACGAAGGCCGGTCTGAGCGACCGCGACAACGCGGGCAAGACGGGTACGACCAACGACCGCAAGGACGCCTGGTTCGTCGGCTACACGCCGAACCTGTCCACGGCTGTGTGGGTCGGCGACGACGTCGGCGAGAAGACCTCGATGTACGACATCACCATCGGCGGTCAGTACTACGACAAGGTCTGCGGCGGCTGCCTCCCGGGCCCGATCTGGAAGATCGCGATGACGGGGGCGCTCGACGCCGCCCAGACGCCGGGCTTCGTACAGATCAACGTGCCGCGTGGCGCGAAGCCGGAGGACAAGGACAAGGACAAGGACAAGGGCAAGCGCCCCGGCGACAACAAGCCGGGCCAGCGCCCGGACAACCCGTTCCCCGGCGGCATCACGCTGCCGCCGGACCTGATCGGCGGGGCGAACGGACGCGGCCAGGGCAACGGCGGCCGCAACGGCTGACCTGCCCGCGCCTGGCCCGACCGGTCCGTCCTGTCCGACCGGTCCGTCCGGTCCGGCCTGTCCGACCGGTCCGACACGAAAGGCGCCCCTTCCGGGTCACGGAGATCCAGGAGGGGCGCCTTCGTCGTACCCGTACGCGTACGGGGTCAGCCGGCCAGAAGCCGCTTCACGACGGCGGCGACGCGCCCGCCCTCGGCCTGGCCCGCGACCTTGGGGTTGACGATCTTCATGACGGCGCCCATGGCCCGCGGCCCCTCGGCACCGGCGGCCTTCGCCTCCTCGACGGCGGCGGACACGATGCCCTCCAGCTCCTCGTCGGACAGCTGCTTGGGCAGGTACGCGTCGAGGATCCCGCCCTCGGCGATCTCGCGCTCGGCCGACTCGGCGCGACCGCCCTGGGCGAAGGCGTCCGCGGCCTCGCGGCGCTTCTTCGCCTCCCTGGCGATCACCTTCTGCACCTCGTCGTCGGAGAGCTCGCGCTTGGTCTTGCCCGCGACCTCCTCCTTGGTGATCGCGGCGAGGGTCATCCGCAGAGTCGAGGAGCGCAGCTCGTCGCGGCCCTTGATCGCGGCGTTGAGGTCGTCCTGAAGCTTGGCCTTGAGCGTGGTCATGGGGTCAAGTGTGTCAGGTGCCGGGGCCGCCACGCCCGCGCATTTCCGCGCCGGGGGTCTGCGACGATATGGGGATGCGCGCACGGTACGGGATCCCCCTGAAGATCACGGCAGGACTCACGGCGACGGCCGCGGCCGGAGTCGTCTACGCGGCGGGCTTCGAAGCCCGCTCGTTCCGACTGCGCCGGGTGACCATCCCGGTGCTGCCGCGGGGCATGCGCGACCTGCGGGTTCTCCAGGTCTCCGACATCCACATGGTGAGCGGCCAGCGCAAGAAGCGGGCCTGGCTCCAGTCGCTCGCGGGCCTGCGCCCCGACTTCGTGGTCAACACCGGCGACAACCTCTCCGACACGAACGCGGTGCCCGAGGTGCTCGACGCGCTGGGTCCGCTGATGGAGTTCCCGGGCGTGTACGTCTTCGGCTCCAACGACTACTACGGGCCGCGGCTGCGCAACCCCGCCCTCTATCTGAAGGAGAAGATGCAGGGCCGCCACGGCCTCAACGGCAACCCGCCGGTGGTCGGCGCCGTGCACAATCCGTGGGAGGGCATGCGGGACGCGTTCGACGCGGCGGGCTGGCTGAACCTCACCAACACGCGGGCCCGCCTGAAGCTGCCGGACGTGGAACTGGCCTTCACCGGCCTCGACGACCCGCACATCAAGCGGGACCGGTACGAGCGGGTGGCCGGCGGCCCCGACCAGGACGCCGACTTCACGGTGGGCGTGGTCCACGCCCCGTACCTGCGGACGCTCGACGCGTTCACGGCCGACGGCTACGAGCTGATCCTGGCCGGCCACACCCACGGCGGCCAGCTCTGCATCCCCTTCTACGGCGCCCTGGTCACCAACTGCGACCTGGACACCGACCGCGTGAAGGGCCTGTCCACCCACACGGTCGACGACCACACCTCGTACCTCCACGTCTCGGCGGGCTGCGGCACCAACCGCTACACCCCGGTCCGCTTCGCCTGCCCCCCCGAGGCCACGCTCCTGACCCTGACGGCGCGCCCCTGACGGTCCCCGTGGACCACGCCCGACCTGCGGCGCGGGGAGGCGAAAACCGGATTTCGTCTCTGGGCGCGGGTGGGCTAAAGTAATCGATGTCGCCGCGACGTGAAGAACAGAGCAGCGACATCGGGGTGTAGCGCAGCTTGGCAGCGCGCTTCGTTCGGGACGAAGAGGTCGTGGGTTCAAATCCCGCCACCCCGACAGCTGAAACACCAGGTCAGGGGCCTGATCCGCGAGAGCGGGTCGGGCCCCTGAGTGGTTTCCTGGATCACCTTGGGAGCCGTTTGGGAGCCGAGTATGGGATGTGGCTCCCAGCAGGATTCCGGCTTCGGGGCTCCGTCGGCAGGTTTGTGGCCTTGGACGCGCACTCGCGACAAGTGCTGGCGTTCACGATGGACTACCTCACACGACAGAACGCGCTCGAGCGGGAGGACGTCCCGCTTCCTGCCGCAGTGATCACTTACGGCCGGGCCCTCACTAGCCCACCGTCTGCCACTCTGAAGAACCAGGCGGGGCAAGCCGCACCGGCCCTCGCAGCATCCACCCCAGCCTCTGCAACCGACTGAGACATTTCGTCACGATAGGTAACGTGCTGCATCCTTGAATTTGAGGCACCAGACTTCAAGGCCGCCCATCGGTCAGGGGACACAGCCGGTCCAGCTAAACAGGCAGGTCAGGCGACCCTAACCAGGCTCCAGCCCGCACCAGACCCATCCTTGAAAACTAGGCACTGAAATTCAAGGATGTCTGAGTATCCTTACATTGTGGATGCGAATCTCTTGGGTCAGTCACCGATCGGCACCTTGGTGCCGATCAGCGGCTACGACCCCCGTGCCGGCCGTGACTACCACGCCCACGCTTACGTCCCGGATGACCTGCCGCACAACGTCGAACTCACCGGGTCAACCCATCTGGCAGTCGCCAAAGCTGCTGCCGCTGTAGCAAGGGCTGACCAGGCGGCTCGGCAACTACCGAACCCGCGACTCTTGGTCCGACCGTCCATCCGGCGCGAGGCTGTGAGCACCTCCGCCCTGGAAGGTACGTACGCCGCGTTCACTGACGTCCTCGAAGCCGACTTCAAGGACCGCGCCCAGCTATCTGCGTCGGTTGCTGAAGTACTCAACTACGTCCGCGCCGCGGAGGAAGCCATCGCTTGGGTAGGTGAGCGCCCGATCACCCTCGCGCTGCTACAGCATCTCCAAGGGATCCTCGTACAGGGAACTCCCAGCGAGACCCGAGACGCTGGGCGGGTTCGGACGACCCAGGTCTTCATTGGACTCAACAGTGCCAATGTAGAAGATGCGCGTTTCGTCCCAGCACCGCCTGATCACAGACTCCGCGACGGCTTGCTCGTGTGGGAGGGATGGATCAACGGGAGCCAGGAGACGCACACCCTCGTGAAGATGGCTCTCGGTCACTATCAGTTCGAGACGCTTCACCCCTTTAACGATGGAAACGGCCGGCTTGGGCGCCTCGTGGTCGTCCTGCAGCTCATGGCGGCAGGTGAACTCCAACTTCCCATCCTCAACCTGTCACCGTGGCTCGAAGTGCGACGCCGCGCCTACCAAGACCACCTGCTCGACGTCAGCGTGACAGGCGATTACAACCCCTGGGTTTCGTTCTTCTGCCAGGCCGTAGAGGCGCAGGCCCACGAGGCGATGCGTCAGGTCAGCGGCTTGATCGACATCAAGCAGAAGTTCATGGATCAGCTGCGCTCCCTTCGAGCCAAGGGGGTTTCACTCCAGATCGCGGAAGACCTGATCGGCTACCCGATGCTCACAGTGAGAGATGCTGCCGACCGTTACGGAGTTACGTACCAGGCCGCTAATCAGGCTGTGGCGAAACTCGTTGAGCTGGGGATCCTTCAGCAACGGTCGGAGGGTAACTACGGCCGGATCTTTGCGTGCAACGACGTGCTGAGAGTCATGCAGCTACCACCACCGCCACAGCAGACCACCCTCCCAATCTCGTGACTATCGGCGACATGGTGCTCTCCTGCATCAGGCGCACCGGAAGAGTCGCCTGATACAGGTTGTGCTGATGCAAGGACAGACGGTACGACCGTGACCATGCACCGTTGGTCGCCGCTCAATGATCGCCAGTTGGCCCTACTTGCCCGCATCGGGGAGGGAACGGAGCCTGTTACCTCAGGCAGTCCGGAACTTGCTGCCACCGCTCGCGCCCTGAAGGGCCGGGGGCTGATCACCATGCCGAAGCAGGGCGGGAAGTGGCAGGCGGACATCACCTATGCCGGGCGCTTCTACCTGGAGCACGGGCATCACCCAGATCGGCCGGAGCGGTCTCCGCGCAGGCAGCCGTCGGCGGCCCCCGAGCCGAAGCCACAGGTTGCCTCTCCCCTTCGTCGACAGACCGCTGCCTCATCCGAGACAAAGCCAGCTGCGCCGGGTGCTGCGAAGCACCCGCGCCCCTCACCGGCGGAGGTCGGAGCGACCCTGATCGCCGAAGTGCAGCAGGCTGGGCGCTTCCTCCGCATCCCGGACCCGAGCGAAGGGGAGCGGGCCCGCTACCGGAGAGCATTCGACGCCGCGCGGCAGTGTGCGCCTGAGGGCTACCAACTGAAGTACAGCGGGCGGGCAGAGGGAGACTTCTTCCTTGGCCTGCTCCGGGTGACGGGCGAGGACGACACCGAGTGGAACCGGATCCGACTGGCCCGCAGTCGTGTGATCACCGACGTCGAGGACGTGATCGCGGCGGTCACCGCGGACCACAGCGCCTTCGAGATCTCGGACGAGGTGCTCCCACGGGTGCTTCTCTCCTTCGGCTCCTCGCCGAGCAGGCCCTCGCGCGACACGGCGATATCGCGGTGTCGAAGAAGCGCAGGCAGGTGAGGCCGCTGCTCACGGTCCACGGCAGGACGTACGAGATCAGCTTCAGCGAGCGGCAGAAGCAGGTCCGTTACGTGCCCACGCAGCCGGGCCGGCGGACGTACGACTGGCAGCGGGTCACCCCGGCCCACCGGCTCGAGCCGTCCGGCGAGCTGGAGCTGCAGGTGGCCCAGCAATCGGGGTACAGCTACGGATACCGCTACGGCTGGAAGAAGGAGTGGGCTGACACCCCCAAGAAACCGTTGGAGGACCAGATCGGCTCCGTCTTTCGGGCGCTGAAGGCCCGCGCGGAAGAAGAGGAACAGACCCGGCTGGCGCGGGAGGCGGAACAACAGCGTCAGCGTGAGGAGCGAGAGCGGCAACAGGAGGAACGCCGCCTGCGAGAGGCCAGAGAGGAAGAGGAGCACCGCCGGCGGAAGGCAGAGAAGGAGGAGCGTACGCGGCGAGAGTGGGAAGCGGCGGTCAGCGTCGCGACGATCAAGGCAGTGGACGCCGTACGGGTCGACCGGTTCGGCACCGCCCTGGCGCAGTGGCGGGCCGCAGGAGAGATTCGGGCCTTCTGCGCCGCGCTCGACGAGGCCGCCTCCGTCTCGGACGACGCCCACGAAGCCGGGCGGCTGCGCGAGTGGTCAGCGTGGGGGAGGACGGAGGCCGACCGCCTCGACCCGACAGTGGCCGGCAAGGGCCTGACCGCCCACAGCCTCCACGCGGAGCCCACGGGCGACCAGCTACGGCCCTTCCTCGACGGATGGCATCCGCAGCGGCCTGAGAAGGAGAAGCCTCCGAAGAAGGAAGAGCCCAAGGCGGAAGCCGAACCACCCAAGCCGGAGCCGGAGCGGTGGCGCGGCTTCACCGACGAACGTCTGGACCAAGGCTGGAGATATGGACGCCCAGGTCGCGCTCAATGGTGGAGGCGATGACGCCGTGCCCGCGGTCACGTAGGGCCTTCGCCGCCCGCTCCACCAGTTGCCCAAGCCGGATGACCTCGGCGCGCAGGGCGACCAGCTCGTCGTAGCGCTCGGCCTTGTCCTGACCACACCACTCACGGACGGTCCGGAGGACGGCCGCTTCCCCGTCCAGCTTGCGGTCGTCACGACGGCTGTAGGAGTACCAGGAGGACTGGGTACGCTCCTCGGCGATGGCCTGCTGCTTGCGGTCCACCTCCGGAAGGATGTCATCGGCGAGGCCGCCGGCCACGTGGCGTGCAATGCGCTCCGTGACCGGCCACCCGGCCAGACACATGCCATCGCGGTTCTCGTAGACCATCGGATCGCCTCGCAACTCCGCGGGATCCACCCCGACAACAGGGGCGCTGTCGTCGAGACGGCCCATCTCCAGGATCCCGGCGTCCGCAACACTGCGCCGCAGACGCAGCTTGCTCTTCGGGCGGACGAACCCGAGGACCATCCGCGCGGCCTCGAAGTCGGCGCTACCCCGCACGTGGCGCGACGCCTCGGCAAGCGCGAGCTCGCTCGCGTCATCCGCGCGGAACGCCTCGGCGTCCTCCCAGCGCGCCACGAGGGAACTCGGGTTGACCCACTCCTGCAGCCCGGCGTCGTCGCCTTCGAGGAACCGCACGTGGAGCCAACCGGTCCTGCCGCTCCCGCCTACCCGTACGACCTCGACCCGGCGAACCGCGCTGCCCAGCTCCTTCGGCCTCGCTCGGTAGGCCCAGTGCTCACCCATCTCCATCTGTCCATTGAGCCAGGTCTGTTGACCCCAGCACCGGCATTTACTCGAACCGTAGGAGTGAACCGAACGCACAGGGCCGACGATTCGCCGGCAAAGACGGCACGAGCCTCATCATCGCGAGGTCTTCACCAAGACACATGATTCCGCGCGTGCGCGCAGGAGGTCGTTGAGGACGCGCACCGGGGACGTGGGGCACATCGCCCGACGGGCGTCGAGCGCTGCCTCCCACCGCTGGGTGAGGCCGAGCACGAGGCGCTTGCGCATGCCGGGGGTGACATGCGCGTAGCGGGCCGAGACGGAGCCGTCGATGTGGCCCATGCGCTCGTCCATGAGGACCTTCTCGGTGCCGAGGTCCTCCATCATCGTCCGGTGAGTGTGGCGCAGACCGTGCGGCGTGAGCCCCTTGGCGATCGGCACCCAGCAGGCGTCGGCGCGGTCGCCAGCGTTGCGCCCTCGTGCCGGGACACCAGGCCACGGCTCGCCGAGGAGCGGCACCGGTCGTGCCTCCTGCGGCGCCTTCTTCGGGTACCAGCCGGATACGGCCGGCGTGAACAGCCAGGTGGCGAAGCCGTTGCGCCGCCAGTGGGCCGCGTGCTCCGACACGGTGCCGCCGCGTACGAACCCGAGGTCCGCGATGGCCTGCTCCACCTTGGCCCGCGTAGCTTCGGCGACGCGGTTGGGGTGGTTGAGGACGTTGGACACCGTGCCCGTGGAGACTCCGGCGCGGCGGGCGACGTCGACCAGCTTCGCGCCCTGGTGGCCGCTGTTACGGGCCGCGCCGAGTCCTCGGTAGACGTAGGTCTGCCGTGGCAGGGGCACGGGGTCGGCTTCGTACGGGCGATGTGGTTGGCAACGAGGGCTGACAGCCAGTCCATCGAGTCGATGGTGCGATAGCTGTCGTCCTTGGGCGGGACGCGCACGAGCTCGCCGGTATCCAGCTCGTACAGCTGCCACTCGACACGGAACGAACCGCGCCGGGCGAACTCCGTCTCCAGGCCGACTATTTCGCCCCAGCGCATGCCGGTGTAGCCCTTGTGCACCACGGCGACGAACTCGTCGTCGCGGCCAGAGAGCAGGGAAGCCCGCTCGGCGGTCAGCAGGATGCCGAGCGCGTCGGTGACGACCTTCTCCGGGCCGCGGTCGCGGGAACGGCCAGCACGCTTGCCGCGCCCACGCCGCCTCGCGGCCGGGTTGGAGGTGATCAATCCCTCGTCGATCGCGTCCTCGAGTATCAGGTGGAGCGTCGAGCGCCAGGTCTTGACGCTGGAGGCCGCGTACAGGGCCCGCTCCTTCTTCTCCCACAGCTCGACGTCCGTGCGCAGGATGCCGGAAAGTCGTCGAAGGCATTGTCTGTCAGCTCCGCGAGGCACTGCCACGGCTTGAAGGGGATGTCTCCGAGCGCCTCCAGGAGTTGCGGGGACGGTGTCAGGTCGATCTCTTCGGTGCTCGGCTCGCTGGTCTCGCTCGCCATGGTGCCCCCTCCAGCCCGTGATTTCGGTACCAGCCCCGCTGCTACGTCATGCGAGGTAACTGGTCAACTGATACACCACGGCGCTGACAATCGGCCGTGAGCTTCAGGGATATCTCGCCGACCAGCGCGTTTGCCGAACACGTGGATGAGGCGAGCGGCCCGTCATACCTGCCCACGGCAGAGCGGCTCGTTGGGAGCCACCTGAATGGTCTGCGCCGCAGCAGCGCGGCGCAGACCTGCGTGCATTCCAGTGCCCCACAGGGGCACGTCAATCAGGCAGCGGCCCTCGCGGATGCCTTGACCCACGCGGCACGATCCCCCGTCACATGCAGCGGCACGCCCGGCGCAGCGGTGGTCCTCGCCCGTCGAGGCTCCTGGAATGCACCGGCGAGACGGCTCCTGATGATCTCCTCCCGCAGATCGGCAGACAGGCCCTCGGGAATGCAGACCCACACCTTGCCGTCGGGGCTGGTGTCCGCCAGTGCGTATCCACGGGACTCGGGGTCCAGCTGCGAGTCCTCCACGACCTTGGCTCTCATGTGAGTGGTCACCGAGTCCACCGGGGGAAGGGCGTTCGGGGTGGCACACAACTCGGCTCGCGCGATCAGTTCGCCGAGCACTGTGCGCAGCTGTCGGGCTTCTGACAGGGAGAGGTTGCAGAAGCCGCCGCTACCGCGCTCGATGGTGAAGGCCAGCCGGGGGACTCTGCTGTAGGCCGGCTGTTCCAGACCTACCTGGATCTCGTCGTGAGCGACGACGCCCAGAGAGTCGACCGAGGGTTGGTGAAGGCCCAGCTCGACGATCTCGTTCTCTCCGCAGTGGAAGCGGTCCTCCAGCGCGCCGTCGGTGTGGCCTTCCTCGCGGTAGTGGCACCACGCCGGGCACAGGGAGGTGATCTCCACCGGGTGCTTCGGCCCGCCGGCGTACGCATCCTGGCTGGAGAGGTCCGCTCCCCCGAGGATCGCTGCGTACCGGTACTTCAGCGCCCGCAACGCGACCGTGTACTCCTCCAGCTCGTTGATGGCGGACTCGAACTGAGGCAGGTCCAGTTCGGCCCAGCTGCCTGCGGCGCCGAGCCAGATCTCCGGCTGCCGTTGCCCCTCGCCCTCGTCGAGCAGGCCGATGGTCACGGACAGCGCCGCCGCGTCATATCGGCTGCCCCGGTACGCGGGACCGAGCCACTCAACCGCAGCGCTCTCGTGCGCCTGATGGAGCGCATCATCCGCCGGGCCACTACACCAGGCCGGGCAGGCGTCGCCCTTGGGTACGCACAGGTTTTCAGTCGGGACAGAAGCGAGTTCCGGTGCCATGGTTCCTCCAACAGCGCGGGCTTCGGCACTTAGAACCAGCTTGACCGGAGAAGGCGCCATGACCCATAAATGCCCCAATAGTGCATTTTTGGCAGTCCAACTCAGTAAAATGCGCACGCCTACAGGAGAGTGATCGCGGGGTTCTTGGCGCACAACCGGTGGTCAAGCGTCGACGCTACCTGTGGGCTGCTGCGCCAGCTACGGCAAACTCGCCGAGTTCTGGGTGCGGTTCTGGTTGCATGCGTCTCCGCTGAACACTCCGCCGCAGGGCGGGCACCCACGACCCCTACCGGCCCCCACGCGAGCGCCGCCGCGTCCGAGCCCCTGTCGCTTCACGACGGAAAGCGAGTGTCGCAAGCCGGCGGACGTGGGCTCTGGGAGCCGTCTGGGAGCCGACCTGCTCCCCGGCTCCCTTCCGTACCCGCCGAGAGCAACTCGTACCAAGCCTCTGACCTGCCCAAACACCATCCACGCAGGCCAGATCACTAGCCGAACCTCATTCGGGACGAAGAGGTCGTGGGTTCAAATCCCGCCACCCCGACAGCCACAAGACCAGGTCAGGGGCCTGATCCGAGACATCGGATCAGGCCCCTGAGTGGTTTCCGGGGTCCTCTTGGGAGCCGGGTTCGGGCCACGGCTCCCCGAGTCCGGACCAGATTCCAGAGGCAGAGCCCATTGGACCGCGCCAGGAACCGTCCGAGCCATAGGCTCTGAGTGCCTGGCCAACGCCGCCGGGCACGGCGAGGGGGCACGGTGGATCATCTCTTCACGGTTTCGGGTCCGTCGGCGATACCGGTCTCACCCACGGGGCTGGCCGCGGAGGGGCTGCTCGAGCGGCAGCATCTTCAGGAGTGGGTGATCGACAACCCGCAGGTCCTCGGCGAGGCGGTGCTCGTGATCACCGCGGAGTTCGACCGGTGGGCCGACACGGACGGCGTTCCGGCGCGCGACCGGCTGGACGTCCTGGGACTGGACGCCACGGGGCGGCTCATCGTGGTCGAGCTGAAGCGGGGAGCAGCCGACCGGGACGTACACCTCCAGGCGATCACGTACGCCGCCCTGGTCTCCCGCTTCGTGGCGAACACCGGCAACCGCGCAGTTCAACAGCAACAGCTGCGCTTCCGGTTTCCCGAGGGCAGCCAAGTCCTGGAAGCGGTGGTTCCCTCGCGGCCCGAGGAAGAGTTAGGTGTGGTCAGGCGTCGTGAGTGCGAGCGGTCCACCCGAGAGGCCGTGTTCACCATTGGCCACCGCGAATGCGGCCAGACCGTAGCCTTTCGGATCCTCGCGTCAGGTAGGGATGCCGGCAAGTGGGAGGTCATACCCCACAACCCCGGCGGAGATGTCGGCTTCCATGAGCGCTCCGCCGAGCGCAGACGAGACGACCGGGAACACGTGCCTGCTTTCCTCTCCCTGACGTTCCTGCTTTTCAGCGTCCCGCCCCTCTTCACCTTCTTGGGATACATCGGCGAACCCGCTGCGGCGATCGTCAGCATCGCCTTCCTCGCCAGCATCGCGCCCCACCTCGCCCCCACAGCGCGCGCCCTGCGGGACTTCCTCACGCGGCCCCCGGCAGGGTCTGCCGTGACCATCAGTCGCGTCGACTCAGGCGTCCTCGCGTTCGGAGAGGACGCGCATATCCACGATGTGTCCTTCCCGCCGAACCGACCAGCCGCAGGTCCCACTGATCCAGCGTGATCCCTCCGCGTAGTGCGCTCCATCGCGCCCGGGAAGCGACTCCGCGCGGGAGGGCATCGGCGGCGTGGCAGACGGAACACCCCTGGGGCCGTCCGCGAGCCGCTTCGCGGCAGAAGTGGTCCTGCAGACGGGGCGTGGATGACCCGCTTCGGGGCCGGCGAGGGATTCCGCCGCCCCACCCCCGACGGATCGCTCAGGACCTTGGCGCGGGCACCAGAGCGCGGCGTGGCCGAATTTCGATAATCGACTTTGGGACAAGTGCGTTGATTACCGGCCAGACCATTCCACCATCCTGGAATATCCCCTTCATTTCCCCATAGCCTCTATGGCGACCGCAAGTCTGGAATAGAGAGGGAACCGTGAAGCTCACGAAGCGAATTTCAACGTTCGGAAGCGCACTCACAATCGCAGCCTCGGCGCTCGCAATGACATCGACCCCTGCAAGCGCCACCGTCACAGCGGACCCGTGCGCAGGGAAGTCCGAAAACTACATCGTCAAGAACTACGCCAGGGGATTCGTCAACCTCCCCCTGCGTTGCGGAACGTCGACCTGGGGCTACCGACACCTGGTCCCCAAGCATGGATTCAATGACAGCCAGATCGCCAACACGGTGGCACGAGGCAAGCAGAGCTTTGGGTTCTACTACACGAACCTGGCCCAGTGTCCGCCCATGACGTTCAAGGTCGTCTACAACGACGGGGCCCTTGGCGGTACCGGAGTCAGGCCGCAGGGCATCATTACCGCCTACTACCAGGCCGGCCACATTTCATCCATCGCCCCTCAGTCGACCGAAGCCGCCTGCTAAAATCAAGCATGGAGCAAGTGAGCATCCCTCCCGACCTTCAAATGGAATTGGAAAAGCCGTTCGGAGGCCTAGGAGATCCTGCTTTCAAGCTGTCAAACATCGCGTTCTCACGTGAAGGCGGAGAACTTACACTGTCTGCGACCGTGGACATCGCCCCGGACCGCGAGCACAGCGAGCGGTGGCTCCTCAGCCTGGAGTTCTCCGAATTTGACGCCGCCGCTGCGCATCAGGACGAAACAGCAGAAGCACACTCCTGGTTCGCCTTGATGGCGAAGACAAACATCATCGAGTGGTGGCACACACGGAAAACCGAGCCCAACATGCCCCTGCCTCCCCGCCGCATCGGATAGGCCCCCGATGTTTCGGTGAGTGACGCATCGCCCGCCGGGCAGGCGCCGGCTCGCACTGGGAGCCATCTGGGAGCCGATCTGCTCCCCAAGCCCCCGCGACACCGCCCAAGTCCACGGCGCACCAACGCTGTGACCAGGCGAAACCTGCACCGGCTCTTTCCGCGTCCGGGTGACTAGCTGAGTGACTACGGGTTCGGAGAGGCCCTGAAGATCTCGTCCATGGCCGTGGCCCCGGCCTGGATCACGGGTCTGATCTGTTTCCGGTAGACAGCCTCGGTCACGGCCGTCCCGGAGTGGCCGACGAGCCGGGAGATCTCTTCGACCGGGACCAGGCTGAGGTGAACAACGTCCGCACTGCGTGCCGTCGGATCGGGGGGCTGTGGCACTGTTCGTTGCCCCCCCCTTTATCCGTTAATGGACCGACGTGGACATGCCCAATCGGCAGGATGCCTCGGACCCCGTGGGTGTCTGACTGAGTGACCACCGGGTTGCCTGCGGGCGGACGCCTACGGGCGGCCACGGACCTCCGTCGCAGGTCAGCACCGTAGAATGGGCCGTTCGCCCGTCGCCCCGGAATGCTTCGGGACGAAGAGGTCGTGGGTTCAAATCCCGCCACCCCGACTTCGTAAGACCAGGTCAAGGGCTTGATCCACTCAGTGGATCAGGCCCTTCCTGCGTCTCCCGTGATCGTTTGGGAGAAATCCGGGAGAGGCTCGGTCGGGCTCTCCCGGGCCGCCTCCCGTCGGCAATCGCTCAGCGCGCGGACCGTTCGCTCCTCCGCGCCCACGACAGGACAGGTCCGCTCCGCCATGCCCTCCCCCGCCCTCTCCCTGCGTCGTCCGTCCTGGCTCTCCCCGAAGGTGTTGCGGACCGAGGTGCTCGGCGGGCTCGTCGTCGCGCTGGCGCTGATACCCGAGGCCATCTCGTTCTCGATCATCGCGGGAGTGGATCCGGCGATCGGGCTGTTCGCCTCGTTCACCATGGCCGTGACGATCGCGATCGTGGGCGGACGGCCCGCCATGATCTCGGCGGCGACCGGGGCGGTGGCCCTCGTCATCGCTCCGCTGAACCGCGAGCACGGCTTCGGCTATCTCGTGGCCGCCGTCATCCTGGCGGGTGTGTTCCAGATCGTGCTCGGCGCGCTCGGCGTGGCCCGGCTGCTGCGCTTCGTGCCGCGCTCGGTGATGGTCGGCTTCGTCAACGCCCTCGCCATCCTGGTCTTCATGGCGCAGGTGCCCGAGCTGCGGGACGTGCCGTGGGCCGTGTATCCGCTCGTCGCGGCCGGGCTGACGCTGATGGTGTTCTTCCCGAAGGTCACGACCGTGGTCCCCGCGCCGCTGGTCTCCATCGTCATCCTCACCACCATCACCGTGGCCGCCGGCATCGCCGTGCCGACAGTCGGCGACAAGGGGGCACTGCCGTCGGCACTGCCCGTTCCGGGGCTGCCGGACGTGCCCTTCACCCTGGACACGCTGGCGACGATCGCCCCGTACGCCTTCGCCATGGCGCTGGTCGGGCTGATGGAATCGCTGATGACGGCGAAGCTCGTCGACGACATCACGGACACGCGCTCCAGCAAGACGCGCGAGTCCGTCGGGCAGGGCATCGCGAACATCGTCACCGGGTTCTTCGGCGGCATGGGCGGCTGCGCGATGATCGGGCAGACGATGATCAACGTGAAGGTGTCGGGGGCCCGCACCCGGCTCTCGACGTTCCTCGCCGGCGTGTTCCTCATGGTGCTGTGCATCGCCTTCGGACCGGTCGTCTCCGAGATCCCGATGGCCGCGCTGGTCGCCGTCATGGTGATGGTCTGCTTCGCGACCTTCGACTGGCACTCGATCGCACCGAAGACGCTGAAGCGGATGCCGGCCGGTGAGATCACCGTCATGGTCATCACCGTGACGTGCGTGGTGGCGACCCACAACCTGGCGGTCGGCGTGATCGCCGGGTCGGTGACCGCGATGGTCATCTTCGCCAGGCGCGTCGCCCACCTGGCGAACGTCACCTCGGTCACCGACCCCGACGGGACCCAGGTCGTCTACTCCGTCACCGGCGAGCTGTTCTTCGCCTCCTCCAACGACCTGGTCGCGCGGTTCGACTACGCGGGAGACCCGGACAAGGTCGTCATCGACCTGGCCTCGGCCCACATCTGGGACGCCTCCACCGTCGCCGCGCTCGACGCCATCGAGACGAAGTACGCCCAGCGCGGCAAGACCGTCGAGATCACCGGCCTGAACGAGCACAGTGCCCGCATCCACCGCACGCTGAGCGGCGAACTCTCCCCCGGACACTGACGGGTCCCAGCGGCGGGTTCGCGGCCCCCGACGGTTGCCGCCGGGCCGGCTCGTCAGTCGGCGGGCCCTGCTGGACGTGAGTGCCGAGCGGTGCCCCCGCTCGCGTACGCCCCCGGCCGTGAGGCCCGCTCACTCGCAGCGGGCCTCACGGCGGGATGCACGAGGGGTCAGCCGATGATCTCGATCTTCCCGTTGGACACGGGCGTCTCGGGGACCGCGGGCGACGCAGGGGCGGTGAGCCCCTTGAGGAGCTGGGCGAGGTCGACGCCGGTGGTGGAGCTGAGGAGTTCCATGCCCTGGGCGACGTTGTCGGTGACGGTGCGGGAGAGCTTGCTCGCGCCGTCGGTGGAGATGACGGTCATCTTGTCGATGGCGGCCAGTGGCTCCGCGGCCTTGGCGACGACCTGCGGGAGGACCTCGACCAGCATCTGGAGGACGGCGGCGTCGCCGTAGCGCTCGAAGGCCTCGGCCTTCTTGTTCATCGCCTCGGCCTCGGCGGCGCCCCTGGCGGCGATCGACGCGGCCTCCGCGTCTCCCTCCAGCTGGACCGCCTGGGCGATCGCGGCGCGCCGGGCCCGCTCGGCCTCACCGCGCTTGGCTCCCTCGATGGCCTCCGCCTCGGCGAGGGCCTGACGGCGCTGCTTCTCACCCTCACCGGTCAGGCGAGCGCGCTCGGACTCGGCCTGCGCGGCGGCGATCGCGGCGAGGCGCTCGGCCTCGGCCTGCTTGACCCGGGCCACCCGCAGGGCCTCGGCTTCCTGCTCGGCCTGGTAGCGGCGAGCGTCGGCGGGCTTGCGGACCTGGGTGTCGAGCTGCCGGTCGGTCAGGGCCGCCTGGCGCTCGGCGACCTTCTCCTGCTCCGTGAGGATCTGCTGCTGGCGGTCCGCCTCGGCCAGCGGGCCCGCCGCGTTGGCCTGGGCGGCGGCCGCGTCCGTCTCGGCCTTGATCTCGGCCTGGCGGAGGTACAGCGTGCGCTCCGCGACGGCGATCTCCTCCTCCGCCTTCAGGCGGGCCTGCTCGGCGGTGCGGCGGGCGTTGGCCTCCGCGATGTCGGCCTCCTGCTTGGCGCGGGCGGCCTCCGGCCGGCCGAGGTCCTCCAGGTAGGAGCCTTCGGTGGTGATGTCCTGGATCTGGAAGGCGTCGAGGACGAGCCCCTGGCCGGACAGGCTGGCCTCGGCCTCCTCCGCGACCTGCCCGGCGAAGGCGGCGCGGTCGCGGATGATGTCCTCCACGGACATGCGGCCGACGATGGCGCGCAGGGCGCCGGACAACACCTCCTGGGTGAAGCCGACGATCCCGTCCTGCTGCTGGAGGAAGCGCTGGGCGGCCGCCCGGATCGCGTCCTCGGTGCCGCCGACCTTGACGATCGCGACGCCTTCGAGGTTGGCCTTGATGCCGCGCAGGGTGACGGCACCGCGGACGGCGACGGGGATGTGACGGCTGGACAGGTCGAGGGTGAAGCGCTGCTGCACGAAGGGGACGACGAACACCCCGCCGCCGACCACGACCTTCTGGCCGCTGTTGTCGGTGACTACCTGACCGGTCGTGGGGTCCGTGGACCTCTTGCCGCGGCGGCCCGTGATGATGAACGCCTCGCTGGGGCCGGCGACTTTGTAGCGGGTGACGACGGCCAGGGCGAGCAGGACGAGGAGGACGACCACCCCCACGACGGCGGTGACGACAGGACTCATGGCACAACTCCCGTAGAGCAGATGGAAGAAAGGATTCGTCAGCGCTCGACGGCGCGCACGGTGACCGAGGTGGACGAGGGGACGGCCGTCACCCATACCTCGGCGCCGCGAGGCAATGCGTCGCCTTCGGTGGCCGCGGCGTACTTGACCGGCTGGCCTCCGAGGCTCAGGAGGACCTCGCCGTAACGACCGCCCGCCGGAATGGCGGTGACCACGGTCCCGGCCGACCCCACGAGGTCGCCCTGGCGCGGGGCGTCACCGCTGCGGTCCCGCAGCAGGGCCCGGCCGAGCCGGTAGGTCGCCCAGCCGGCCCCCGTGCCGGCGAGCACTCCGGCGGTGGTCGCCGCTCCCGGCCCGAGTCCGGTGGACCCGAGCACGATCGCCCCCGTGAAGCCGAGCATCGAGACGAAGCCCGCGATCACCGGGAGCGACAGCCACCCGTCGAACAGTCCGTCCAGGGCGCCGTCGAAGATCCCCTCCAGCACCCCGTCGAACACCAGCGAGCAGACCAGCAGGACGATTCCCGCGATGCCGAGGCCCAGGAACAAGCCCATGAGCACCTCCCCCGTCAGACCGGTGATCTCGCCGGACAGCCGCATGGTGCCACCGCGCGCGTCCCGCGCACATTGCCTGCCACCGGCAATCTTTACGCGCCTTTGACGCACGCGGCTCACCCCGGCTGCACGCGCCGCACCGTTCAGTTCACCGGCATCCGACAACGAGATCGACGTGGACGTCGGCAAAGGGGCGTCGCATGGCGCGCGTTCATGCCGGATCCCGGCAACGACCGAGGCACGGCGCTGCCGTCAGGGACCCGTTAGAGGCGCGC
This sequence comes from Streptomyces sp. NPDC085481, assembly GCF_044541845.1. NCBI lineage: Bacteria > Bacillati > Actinomycetota > Actinomycetes > Kitasatosporales > Streptomycetaceae > Streptomyces > Streptomyces sp. NPDC085481. The sequence goes on along the minus strand of NZ_JBITTJ010000002.1, from coordinate 427,989 downwards.
AAGAAATGTATAAAGTTGCCGGTGGTGTGCCAGGGAGCCCGGTCGGCGAACAGGGGACGACCCCCTTCGAAGATCGGGGCTACCGCCATGGTGCTCGTCGCTGTCCGACGCGCAGTGCAACCGACCAGGAGGGGCACCATGCCAGCCCGTGATCTCGCCGAGCCCTATCCCCACGTGACGACCGACGACCCTGCCGTGGACGCCGTACGGCTGGTGGCCGAGCGGAACCTGCCCGCGCTCCTGGTCCTGGACACCGATGGCACTCCGTACGCCGTCGTGCCCGGCTCCCAGCTCGTACGGGAGCTCATCCCGGAGTACGTGATGGAGGACCCGCTGCTGGCCGCGGTCATCGACGAGCGGCACGCGGAGGCACTCGCCGAGGACCTCGCCGGCAAGACGGTCGCCGAGTGGCTGCCACGACGGACCTTCAAGCCGCAGTACGTCGGCCCGGACGCCGGGACGCTCCAGATCGCGGCCGTCATGGCCCGCTCCCACGTCCCGCTGGTCGCGGTGCTGGAACGGGACGGCGAGGGGAGCCGGCTGGTCGGGGTGGTCTCGGCCGCACGGCTCATGCGCCACCTGCTCGAAGTGGGCGGGCAGGGGTGAGCGACTGGCAGAGCTGGGTGGCCGTCGCCGTCTTCGCCGGCACCTATCTCCTGATCATCACCGAGTGGGTGCACCGCGTCGCAGCCGCCCTCGGCGGGGCCGCACTCATGCTGGCCATCGGCGCGACCGACGACGTCGCGGCGTTCCACTCCGACGAGACCGGCATCGACTGGAACGTCATCTTCCTGCTCCTCGGAATGATGGTGATCGTCGGCGTACTGAAGCGGACCGGGCTCTTCGAGTACCTGGCGATCTGGTCGGTGAAGAGAGCCAGGGCCCGCCCTTTCCGGGTCATGACGATGCTGGTCGTCATCACGGCGGTCGCCTCCGCCCTGCTGGACAACGTCACGACCGTGCTGCTCGTCGCACCCGTCACCCTGCTGGTGTGCGACCGGCTGCGGCTGCCCGCCGCGCCGTTCCTGATCGCCGAGGTCTTGGCCTCCAACATCGGCGGCACCGCCACTCTCGTCGGGGACCCGCCCAACATCATCATCGCCAGCCGGGCCGGGCTCACCTTCAACGACTTCCTCGTCCACCTCGCTCCCCTGTGCGCGGTCCTGATAGTCGTCCTGGTGCTGCTGTGCCGGGTGATGTTCGCCGAGCACTTCGTCTACGACGAGAAGCGCGCCGCCGAGCTGATGGAGCTGCGCGAGCGCGAGGCCATCTCGGATCCCCGGCTCCTCGCCCAGGGCCTGGGGATCCTCGCCCTGGTCGTCGCGGGCTTCGTCCTCCACCCCGTCCTGCACTACGAGCCCAGCGTGGTCGCCCTTCTGGGCGCCGGCCTGCTCGTGGCCATCTCCAAGGTGGAGACCGACGAGGTGCTTGGCGAGGTGGAGTGGCCCACCCTCGCGTTCTTCGCAGGGCTGTTCGTCATGGTCGGCGCGCTCATCGAGACCGGCGTGATCGGCACGCTCGCCGGCTCCCTCGCCGACGCCATCGGCGGCGCGGAACTCGGCGGCTCCATGCTCCTGCTGGGTGGCTCCGCCGTCCTGTCGGGGGTCGTGGACAACATCCCCTACGTGGCCACCATGGCGCCCGTCACAGGCCGGCTGGTCGCCGACATGGGCGGCGACCCCGACCACGTCATGTGGTGGGCCCTCGCCCTGGGCGCCGACCTCGGCGGCAACGCCACCGCCATCGGCGCCTCCGCCAACGTCGTGGTCCTCGGCATCGCCGAGCGCAACCGCACCCCGATCACCTTCTGGCAGTTCACCAAGTACGGCCTCGTCGTCACCGCTGCAACCGTCGCCGTGGCTGCCCTGTATCTGTGGCTGCGCTATTTCGCGCTCGCCTGAGAGACCCGCCGACGGGTTCCGGACGGCTGGACTCAGGGCCCGCTGCCGGGCCAGCCCAGCAGTCGGGCGCCGATGACCGCGGTCTGCAGGGTGTACCGGTGTCGGGGGTCGGCGGGGTCGGCCTGGGTGAGGGTGTGGATGCGCTCCAGCCGGTACGTCAGCGCCCGCACGCTCAGCGACAGCCGGCGGGCCGCCTCGGTGGCGACGCAGCCGCTGTCGAAGTACGCGGCCAGCGTGTCCAGGAGCGGCCCGGCGCCGCCGCGAGCCCGGCGCAGCGGGCCGAGCATGCTCTCCACCAGGTCGGCCATGGCCTGCCGGTCGCGGGTGAGGACCGGGTAGACCAGCAGGTCCGCGGCGTGCAGCACCGGGCCTTCCAGGTTCATCCGGTCGGCCAGGTCGAGCGCGTTGAGGGCCTCCTCGTACGAGTGGACGACCCCGCCCGCCCCCGGGTGGGAACGGCCGATCGCGACCCGGCCGCCGTCGGTGGCCGCGTACGCCCGTTTGGCGAAGTGGGCGAGTACGTCGGGCTGGTCGCCCGGGGCCACGCAGACGAGCCGGCCGTCCTTGGTGGCCAGCAGGATCTTCCGGTTGCCGAACCGGGAGAGGACCGCTTCCTCGATCCCCCGGGCCACCGGGTAGCCGTCACCGTACGGCTCGGGCCCGGCGGCAACCGCGACCGCATGCGCCTGGGAGAGCCTCAGGCCGAAACGCTCGGCGCGCTCGGCGAGGCGGCCCAGGTCGCTGCGTCCGTACAGCAGGTCGTCGATGAACTCCCGGCGCGCGGCCTCCTCCTGACGGACCGCGTGGTGCTGGGCCCGCTCGTAGCCCTCGGCGAAGGCGTCCACCGCCTGCTCGACCACCGCCAGCAACGAACCCACCGCTCCGGCGGCCAGCCGCGGCTGGATCTCCTGCGCCGCGGCGAGGTGGTCCCGTATGAGCCCGCGCAGCGGCAGCCCGGCCTCCGCCGCCCGCTCGCCCTGCACACGGCGGGACTCCAGCTCGGCGCGGGTGAGCCGACGTCCTGTGGCGCACGCGCCCAGCAGGATCTCGGCGTACCCCGCCACGTGGTTCTCCGGTGCTTCCCGGTCCGCCACGGCCCTCCCCCGATCCTGACGCGCCCCTGATGAGTCCTTGACGCGGGGACCAGGGTGCCACGGGCCTCACGGTGAACCGTCACCGGCATCACGACGCCGTGACTGCCCGTAGCGGTGGTCAGCGGTTGTCGTCGAGTTCCTGGTGCATCTGGGGCTGGTCGTCCTGGCCCTGGGTGAGCGCGGCCTTCTCCATGTCCCTGAACGCGGTCGAGGCGACGCCGAGGATGTCCTTGTAGGGGTTGACGCCGGTCACCTTCTCCGCGCCGCCGCCCAGGAGACCGCCGCCGATCCCGCTGACGACCTTGTGGCCGGCCGCGAGGGGTTTGCCCGCGGCCGACAGCAGACCCTTGGGAAGGCCCGCCATGTCCGCGTACTTGTCCCCCAGCGCGGTGCGGACCATGGCGATGAACGCGTCATGGGAGGGGCCGGGGAAGAACCTCCGGTAATAGTCGACGGCCTGCTTGGTCATGAAGACCCCGTCGTCGGTCCTCTTCCACTCCTTGTCGCGCTCCTGGTTCCACAGCCGGTCGACCTCGTCGGCGTCCTTGGGCAGCACCCACTTCTCCGGCGTGCCGAGGTAGTGGTTGACGTAGTGCCACGCGCACATGAACCCGTGCGCGTCGTCCTTCGAGACATCCAGGCCCAGGTTGCGCATCGCCTGGAGGATCTGCACGGAGAACACGCAGGCGGCGCCGGTGGTGTACTTCTGCGAGACCGGCTCGCCCCACGTGTCGTAGTCCCACTCGCCGCTCTTCTTGTGCAGCTGACGCACCGAGGCATGGACCAGGCGGACCTTGGTGACGTTCGCCTTCAGCGTGCCGTCGGTGTAGGCGCCCTTCTTGTCCATGTCGACGAACAGGCGCGAGGACTGCGACAGCCGCCGGCCCGGCCCCTCCACGCCGCCCAGCCGGCCGGTGGAGCGCAGGGTGAACGCGCCGGTCGGAGACAGGTACGTGCCGATCAGGCCGACCGTGCCCTGGAGCATGGCCACCTCGCCGCGGTGACGGTCGAAGAACTTCTCCGCCGCCTTGACGTCCGCGTCGGTCCAGCCCGGCGGGTCGGCTTCCGCGTTCTTCAGGAAGGCCGCCAGCTTCGGCGGAAGCGTGGAGCGGTCCTGACCTGGCTTGAGGGTCCCGATCGTCCGGAACAGGGCGTTGACCCCGTCGATCTCCTTGTTGTCGATCAGATCCGAGACCAACACGTCAGCCTCCGGATCACCCACCTTGCTCGCAGCCTCGAGCTCCTGGGCAACGTACTGAGCGGTCAGCGGCACAGCGCACCTTCCTCATCCAGGGAGAAACGGACCGCTCGCCGGACGGCACCACGGGAGGACCCCCGGGCGGTCTCCGCAGCCGGCGAGCACCACCATGCTCCCGGCCCCGCCGGCACGCACCTACCGCCGCTGGGCAATGGATCGTTTCCCCCTCACCCGGACGGCGTAGTCCCTCACGAGGGCGGTGGCGGGCCGGGACCCTGGCCGACCGCAACGCACCCGGCACGGCGAGCGACGCCGGAGGGCCGGGGGCTCGGGCGTCCGGGCGAGGCCGCACCGCAGGGCGCATGACCGCCTACGAGCGGGGAAGGCGCCCAGTGAGGTCAACGGATGGCGGGAGGCCGCCATGACTCGGTCAGTCGGAATCGATCTGTGGCGTTTCCGGACGACCGCACGTGACGGCCGGGGCGGGGGCGCGGACACAGGGCGGGGCGCGGGGCGCGGCAAGGCTAGGTGAGGCGAGGCGAAGGAGCCATGACAGAGAAGAAGATCATCACGGTGATCGGTGCCACCGGGCGGCAGGGCGGCTCGCTCTGCCGGGCGGTCCTGTCGGACCGGGACGGAGAGTTCGCCGTCCGTGCCGTCACCCGCCACCCCGAGTCCGTCCCGGCGCAGGAACTGCGCCGGCTGGGAGCCGATCTCGTACGGGCGGACATGGACGACGAGCCGAGCCTGGCACCGGCGTTCGAGCACGCGTACGGCGCCTTCCTGATGACGAACTTCTGGGAGCACATGTCCGCCGAACGGGAGAAGACCCAGGCTCACGCGCTGGCCCGGGCCGCCTCCCATGCCGGAGTGCAGCACGCGATCTGGTCCACGCTCGAGGACACCCGGGCATGTATCCCTCTCGACGACGACCGGATGCCGACCCTCCAGGAGCACTACAAGGTGCCCCATTTCGACGGCAAGGCCGAAGCCGACCACTACTTCACCGACCAGGGCGTACCCACGACGTTCCTGCGCTCCACCTTCTACTGGGAGAACCTGTTCGGGGCGTTCGCCCCGCAACGCGGCGGGGACGGCGCCCTCCGGCTCACGTACCCGATGGGCGAGAGCAGGCTCTCCGGCATCGCCTTCGAGGACATCGGCAAGACCGCCCTGGAGGTCTTCCGGCGCGGCACCGACCTCATCGCCGCCACCGTCAGCATCGCCGGCGAGCATCTCAAGGTCGCCGACATGGCCGCCGCCCTCACCGGGGCCGTCGGCGAACCGGTGCGCTACCGGCCCCTCACCGCCGACGAGTGGCGTGCGCAGGGCTTCCCCGGCGCCGACGAGACCGGGAACATGTTCCAGTACTACGCGGAGTGCGAGAAGGGCTTCACCGCGGCCCGGGAGCTCACCGCCGTCCGCGACCTCAATCCCGCGCTCCAGGACTTCGCCACCTGGCTCGCCGCCAACCACAGCAGACTCCGCACCCACTGGGCGTGATGTTCGCTGGTTGCGCGTGGACGACTCCTTGCGCGTGGGACGACCCCCGCGTGGGACGACCCCTTGGAGACGTCAGCTCTCCGCCGGCGGCCCCGGGTCAGCGGTGCCCGGGCGGACGATGACGACCGGGCACGAGGCGTGCAGGGCGCACTGCTGGCTGACCGAGCCCAGCAGGAGGCTCGCGAAGCCTCCTCGGCCCCGGCTGCCCACGACCAGCACGTCTGCACCCTCCGAAGCCTCGGTGAGGACCTTGGCCGGGTTTCCCCGGGCGACGTGCTCCTCCAGGGGCACCTCGCCGGTCTGGGCGAGCACGGTCCGTACCTCGTCCAGGAGTGCCTGTCTGGCGTGTTGCGCGTCGAAGGCGGCGTCGACGGGCGGCGCGGACCCGCCCGCTGCTCCGGGTACGTCGTAGGCCCCCCACGCTTCCAACGTCGCGCCGATCAGGCGGGCGTGCCGGGCTGCCCACCACAGTGCCTCGTGTGAGGACGGAGAGCCGTCCACTCCGACGACCACGCGCCGGGTCCGGTCGGTCCGGCCGGTCTGCTCGCTGGCGTTCATGACCGCACCCCCTTCACATGCGGGCTCCTCTTCAGGCGACTGCCCGGGGGAGGCCCGCTCATTCACGCGACCAGGCAGGCATGTGCGAGATCGCCACGGCCGAGGTCCTCGACAACCTGTGGCCGCCCGGCGGCGAGGGGCTTGGGTGGGCAGCTCTACGATGAGGCGTCCAAGGGAAGGGTGGGTCTTCAGGTGCTGGTCGCGGACCGATATCGGCTCCACATGTGTGTCGGGCGTGGCGGCATGGGTGAGGTGTGGCAGGCCACCGACGAGGTGCTCGGGCGGGACGTGGCCGTGAAGTTGATGCTGGGTCACGAGCACGACCCTTCGGCCGCCGACCGGTTCCGACTCGAGGCGCAGACCGCGGCCCGGCTGAGTCACCCTCATGTGGTGGGGGTCTTCGACTTCGGTACGTGGGACGGAAAGCTCTACCTCGTCATGGAGTTGGTGCAGGGCGAGAGCCTCGCCGGCGAGCGCGGCCAGGCGGCCGCGCTGCCCGCCGAGCAGGTCGCGACCGTCGCCGCGCACGCCGCCGCCGGGCTCGCGGCCGCGCACCGGCAGGGTGTCGTGCACCGGGACATCAAGCCGGGGAACCTGCTCAAGGACGCCGACGGGACCGTGAAACTCGCCGACTTCGGCATCGCGCGCTTCGTCGACGACCCGTCAGCGGCGCTCACCACCACCGGACAGATCGTCGGCACCGGGCTCTACCTCGCGCCCGAACGGGCCCTCGGACAGTCCGCGTCACCCGCGTCCGACGTGTACTCGCTCGGGTGCGTGCTCTACCAACTGCTCACCGGGCGCCCGCCGTTCCGGGGCGACACGGCGACGGCCCTGCTGTACCAGCACATCGACACCCCGCCGGCGCCGCCTCGGCAGCTGGGCGTCGCCATGCCGGCGGCGTTCGAGGCCTTCCTGCTGACGCTGCTGGCCAAGCAGCCGGAGCAACGGCCCGCGGCGCAGGCCATCGCCGACTGGTTCACCTCAGGAGCGTGGCGGGACCAGCCGATGCCGCTGCCGCCGCAGGCCGCACCCGCGGCCCGGCAGGGTGTGTCCGCCGCTCCGCCGGGTGGGCACGCGGCCCGGCAGGGTGCGACCGGCACCCGGCACGGTGGGCCCGGGCCCGGGCCTGGTGCTGTGCACGGCGGGGCCCTGGCCGGCGCCTCTCAGGCCGCGCCCGTACGACCGCAGGCCATGCCCGTACGGACGCACGGCGGCGCGGCCTCCCCGCGCGCCGGGCGTCGTGCCCAGCAGTCCGCCGGGAATCCGCTCGCCGCGATCTCGCGCCGCCGTCCCCGCAGGACGGCGGCCGTCGCCGGCGCCATCGCCTTCGTCGTCTTCCTGCTGATCGGGATGGCCTGGCTCCGCTGACCTGGTCCATTGCGTCCATGCATCCATGGCGTCCATGGCGTCCATGCCGTCGATGGTGTCGATGGTGTCGATGGTGTCAATAGACGCGCGGGGCCATCACATGGCCGTCCAGCTCCTCCGGGCCGAGCAGCAGACAGCGGGGCACGCCCGGGCCCGGGGTCGCGCGGACGATCACCGGTGTGGGCGGGTCGGTCGGCAGCTCGACGTGGACCATGACCGGGCGGTCGTCCCGGGTCGTCGCGTAGCCCGTCTCCTTGCCGTCCACCAGGATCTCGACGACCGGATGGTGGCCGGTCTGGACGGTGGCGCTGATCGAGTGGCCCCGGTAGTCGATGTGGAAGTGGTGCCGTGCTCTCATGACGCGCCTCCGCCCTTCCCGGGCTCCGGAGCGGCTTTCCGCTGCCTCCAGCGTAGGACGAGCACGAGGAGTCCGCGCAGCCTCAGGCGACCGCCCAGGCCATGGCGCCCATCAGGACCAGGGCCGCGCAGATCCCCAGGTTGACCGCCTTGTACTGGAGGAAGACCGCCGCGAACTCGCGGATGGTCGCGCTCGGCCAGAAGTACGCGGCGGTCGGCGAGCCCACCACCTGACCGTTCACCCCGGCCTTCCGGGCCATCAGGGCGGCCCGGAAGGCGTGGAAGTTGTTGGTGACGATCACGCACTCGGCGCCGGGCCGCCCCTGCTCCATCAGGTCCTTACTGAAGAGCATGTTCTCCTCGGTCGTCCGCGAGCGGTCCTCGCGCACGATCCGGTCCGCCGGGAAGCCCCGCTCCACCAGGTAGTCCGCCATGGCGTGCGACTCGGGCAGCTCCTCGTCCGGGCCCTGCCCGCCGGAGGTGATCAGCAGCGGCAGCGCGGGCACCTCGCGGCGCCGGGCGAGCGTCTCGTACACCTGCCGGCCCCGCTCCAGGCGGCTGGCGAGCAGGGGCGGTACGCGACGGCCGCCGATCAGGCCCGAGCCGAGGACGACGACGTAGTCGGCGTCGCGGCGGATGCGCATCCTGCCGTAGAGGAAGGCGTAGCCGATGAAGCAGACGAAGAGGAAGGAGACGTAACCGAGCACCATGAGGAGCGTGCCGACGACTATGCCGAGCGCCGTCGAGTGGGTGACGACCGCGGCGACCATCAGGGCCATCACGCCGAACATGCCCAGGCCCGCGAGCAGCGAGAGCAGGTTGGCGGGGCGCCGGCCCTCCTTGCGGACCATCTTCACGCCGTTCGCGCACAGCAGCCCGGCCAGGACGACCGGGCCGAGGCCGAGCAGCAGGAGCACGGCGACCGTCGCCGTCACGGCGACGCCGGGTGGGGCGTCGTCGAGCCCGGCGAGCAGGCCGAGGCCGAGGAAGGTGACGGCGAGTCCGAGGTAGACCGCGTTGCCGAACCGACGGCGGTCGCGCAGCACGCCCGCGCCGAACAACAACAGGAAGACGGCGGCCACGACGTAGGCGAACATGCCGTCATCGTAGGCGGCGCCACCGGCAACCGGCCTGCCCCCGGCGGCCGGAGAGCCGTCGTCAGGATCACGCCCCCTTCGGAGCCTTCGCCGCCTTCGACGCCTTGATCGAGTACATCAGGGGGATGCGGGGATGGTCAGCCGCGAAGCGGTAGTAGCCGTCCTCGTGCCGCGTGAGCGCGTCGAAGCGGGGGAACAGCGTCGCGTCGTGCTCGTGCAGGAACTCGATGCGCAGGCCCGCCTTCGCGATCGCCGTCACGACCTCGCCGACCGGGTGCACCCACTCGACGCTGCGGTTGTGTTCGGTGGGGGCGTCCAGGTCCGCGTACGTGCCCGGCGAGGTGTCCACCCACGGGTCGCGCACGAAGTAGTCGTTGACCAGCCGGATCGCGCTCTCGTCGTCGAACGAGTCGGCGATGGGATGGAACTCGGCGACGTACAGGAAGCCGCCCGGTGCGACCAGCGAGGCGGCCGTCTCGGCCCAGCGGTCGAGGTCGGGGAGCCAGCACAGTGCCCCGCCGCCGGTGTAGACGATGTCGTAGGAGGAGTCCGGCACGGCCTCGGCCGCGTCGTACGCGTCGGCGGCGACGAACGCGGCCTGCTCGGGAGTCAGACCGAGGTCGGCGGCGAGCTGGCGGGCCGTCTCGACGGCCGGCTCGGAGAAGTCCAGGCCGACCACGCGCGAGGCGCCGTGCCGGGCCCAGGACAGGGTGTCCAGGCCGATGTGGCACTGGAGATGCAGCAGGGAGCGCCCGGTGACGTCGCCGACCTCGGCGAGCTCGAAGTCGCGCATGGCCTCCTTTCCGGCGCGGAAGGCGTCGAGGTCGTAGAAGTCGCTCGCGACGTGGATCGGTACCCGCTCGTCCCAGCGGGCGCGGTTGGCCGCGTACCAGTCGTCAGGGGTCGGTGCGTACATGCCAGGGAGGTTATCCACAGCTTGCGGACACCGCGAACGGTTTGTCGGCGGCGCGGAGCATGATGGCTGCATGACTGAGAGCAGCAAGGGCCAGGACAGGGACGCCGAGGACGTCGGCGTGCGGGACATCGAGGTGAAGGACCTCCCCGTCTGGGAGCAGCGGTTCCGCGCGCCGCGGGTCTCGCTGCCCGAGTGGGCCGAGGAGGCCCCGGACCGCTCGCTGTTCGTGTCGAACGCGACGGGGACGTACGAGCTGTACGCGTGGGACCGGGCCACCGGCGAGCAGCGGCAGGTCACCGACCGGCCGAACGGGACGACGGACGGCACGCTGTCCCCGGACGGCCGGTGGGTGTGGTGGTTCGCGGACACCGACGGCGACGAGTTCGGGGTGTGGATGCGCCAGCCCTTCGATGTCGCCGACGGCGCGGCCGGGGGCGCGGACGAGCCGGCCGTGCCCGGGCTCGCCGCCTCCTATCCGGCGGGGCTCGCCATCGGCCGGAAGGGCACGGTGGTGGTGGGCAGGTCCACGGACGAGGAGGGCTCGACCGTGCATCTGCTGCGCGCGGGCGGGGCCGAGCCGGTGGAGATCTACCGGCACCGGGAGTCGGCCGGTGTCGGCGACCTGTCCTACGACGAGAGCCTGGTCGCGATCGAGCACACCGAGCACGGGGACGCGATGCACTCGGCGATCCGGGTGCTGCGCGCCGCCGACGCCTCCGTGCTGGCCGAGCTCGACGACACCAAGGGCGGCACGGAGGAGCTGGGTCTGAGCGTCCTCGGCTTCGCGCCGGTCGCCGGGGACACCCGGCTGCTCGTCGGGCACCAGCGGCGGGGCCGCTGGGAGCCGATGCTGTGGGACCCGGCGACGGGCGCCGAGACCGATCTGCGCCTCGACCTGCCGGGCGACGTGGAGGCCGAGTGGTATCCGGACGGCTCGGGGCTGCTGATCGTGCACAGCTTCGAGGCGCGCAGCGAGCTGTGGCGGTACGAGATCGCCACCGGCGCCCTGGTCCGGGTGGACACCCCGGCCGGCTCGGTGTCGAGCGCGACGGCCCGGCCCGACGGCTCGGTGGAGTTCCTGTGGTCGTCGGCCGCCGAGCCGCCGGTGGTGCGGTCCACGAACGGCTCGGTCGTCCTCGACCCTCCGGGCCCCAAGGCGCCGCCGTCGGTGCCGGTGGAGGACGTGTGGGTCCAGGGCCCGGGGGGCCGGGTGCACGCGCTCGTGCAGCGCCCGGCGAAGGGTGAGGGGCCGTTCCCGACCGTGTTCGAGGTGCACGGCGGCCCGACGTGGCACGACAGCGACGCGTTCGCCTCGGGCCCGGCGGCGTGGGTCGACCACGGCTACGCGGTCGTGCGGGTGAACTACCGCGGCTCGACCGGCTACGGCCGGGAGTGGACGGACGCGCTCAAGCACCGGGTCGGCCTGATCGAGCTGGAGGACATCACCGCGGTCCGCGAGTGGGCGGTGGCGAGCGGCCTGGCCGACCCGGAGAAGCTGGTCCTGGCGGGCGGCTCCTGGGGCGGCTATCTCACCCTGCTCGGCCTCGGCACCCAGCCGGACGCCTGGGCCGTGGGCCTGGCCGCGGTGCCCGTCGCCGACTACGTGACGGCGTACGAGGACGAGATGGAGGCCCTGAAGGCGCTGGACCGCACGCTGCTCGGCGGCTCGCCGGAGGAGGTGCCGGAGCGGTTCGCGGCCTCCTCGCCGCTGACGTACGTGGACGCGGTGAAGGCTCCGGTGCACATCTCGGCGGGCGTCAACGACCCGCGATGCCCGATCCGCCAGATCGACAACTACGTGGACCGGCTGGCCGCCCGGGGCGCGGTGCACGAGGTGTACCGGTACGACGCGGGGCACGGCTCGCTGGTCGTGGAGGAGCGGATCAAGCAGGTCGCCCTGGACCTGGACTTCGCGGCCAGACACCTGGGGACGCGGGGGACCCGGCCGACGGAGGGCTGAGTCCGCTTGCGTACCGTGGGGGTGTGTACCGGTTCCTGAGAACGCCCCGCTGGTGGGGGATCAACATCTTCGTCCTGCTGGCGATCCCGTTCTGCGTGTTCATGGGGACCTGGCAGCTGGGCAAGTTCGAGGACCGCGTCGACTCCCACCAGAAGGCGGAGCAGCGGCCCGACCCGGCGACCGTGCGCACCGAGCCGCTGGACGCGCTGCTGCCCGTGGACCAGGAGACCTCGGGCCGTATCGCCTCCGCCAGCGGACGGTACGGGGAGCAGTTCCTGGTCCCCGACCGCGCCCTGGACGGCCGCTCCGGCGCGTACGTCCTGACGCTTCTGAAGACGGACGGCGGCAAGGCGCTGCCGGTGGTCCGTGGCTGGCTGCCCACCGGCGCCACGGCGCCGGCCCCGCCGTCCGGCGAGGTCACGGTCGTGGGCGCGCTGCAGGCCTCGGAGAACCCGGGCAGCAAGGGCGTGCGCACGGCCGGCGGGCTGCCCGAGGGGCAGCTGGGCATGATCAGCGCCGCGTCCCTGGTGAACGTGGTCTCGGACGACGTGTACGACGCCTGGGTCACCCTCACGGACTCCCCGGCCGGGCTCACGCCGGTGCCGGCGGCCGCGGCCGCGGGCACGAGCCTGGACATGAAGGCCTTCCAGAACCTGGGCTACACGGCCGAGTGGTTCGTGTTCGCCGGCTTCGTGGTCTTCATGTGGTTCCGGCTGGTGCGCCGCGAGGCGGAGGCCTCCCGGGACGCGGCCCTGGGGCTGTAGGCCCGGTCGGCTTCTGGGCCCGATGGGCTTCTAGGCCCGGTCGGCTTCTAGGCCCGGTCGGCTTCTGGGCCCGGTCGGCTTCTGGGCCCGCTCGGGTTGTAGGTCTCCTCTGGCGGTAGGCCCTTCCGCCCCTCGCGGGCATCCTCTCAGGACGCGTCCAGGACCCCGGTCCGGTAGATCGTGCCCGCGCACGCGTTGGGGATGGTCGCCTCCGCGACCGGGCCGCCCGGGTCCGCCGTGTGCGTCACGGCGACGCTGCCGTCGGCCTGGGCGCCGTCCGCCAGGAGCTGGGCGGAGGCCGCGTTGCTGCCGTCGGTGCCCGTGCCGGCCGAGCCGCCGGCGGTGGTGCCGCCCGAGGCCGAGCCGCCGCCGGAGGACGTGCTGGGGGTGGGGGTCGGCGTCGGTCCCGTCGTGGTGGGGCAGGTCTCGCTGGGGACCCAGGCGAACCGCACCTCGTAGGCGTTGTCCGGGGTCAGCAGCAGCGCGGGCGACTCCTGCGAGGGGTCGGGCAGACCGCTCGCCGCGTCCCCCGCCGTGTGCGAGACGACCGTGATCTTCGCCTTGTCGGCCGCGCCCCGCGCCTCGAAGCCGACCTGACCTGCGCCACCGAGGGTGCAGTCGCGGCCGGAGACATTGGCGATGCGGAAGGTCCCGTAGACCTTCCCCGCGGAGTCGGGCGCGCCCGCCTGGACCGAGCTGACGCCCAGCTGGCCGGCCTCGCAGGTCGGCGAGGGCACCGGGGCGTCGGACTTGGTGCCGGCCTCGCCGCCGGAGCCGCCGCCCTGCGTGCCGGGCACCGGGGCGGTCGGCCGGCCCGCGCCCGCGGCCTCGCCCTGGCTCGGGGCAGCGGTCCCGGCGGGCGCGGTGGAGCCCTTCTGGCCGCCCTCGATGCCGGTCTCGGTGCCGGTGCCGCCCTGGGCCTGCTCGCCGTGGCCCGCGTTCACGGGGTTGTCGGCGGCGATCCCGCCCGAGTTGGCGACGTGCACGAACGCCGGCACGGCCGTGCCGACGAGGACGACGGCGGCGGCGATGCCGACGACCGCCTGTCGCTTGCGGGCGCGCCGTACGGGCACGGCGCGGCGCAGCTGCTCCAGCGCGTTGTCGGAGGGTTCGAGACCGGACACCGCGCCCTGGAGCAGTCGCCGCAGCGCCAGCTCGTCGGCCGAACCGGCCTCCGGCCCTTCGTTCACCATCCCGCGTCCACTCAGGTCGTCCCGGTCCAGCGGCCCGCTCATGAGGTCGCCTCCATGGCGACGCGCAGGGCCGCGATGCCACGCGAGCCGTACGCCTTCACCGATCCCAGGGAGATCCCCAGGGTCTCGGCGACCTGCGCCTCGGTCATGTCCGCGAAGTATCGCAGCACCAGCACCTCGCGCTGGCGCCGCTGGAGCCCGCGCATCGCCTTGATCAGCGCGTCCCGCTCCAGCTGGTCGTAGGCGCCCTCCTCCGCGCTCGCCATGTCCGGCATCGGCTTGGAGAGCAGCTTGAGCCCGAGGATGCGGCGGCGCAGGGCGGAGCGGGAGAGGTTGACGACGGTCTGGCGGAGGTAGGCCAGGGTCTTCTCGGGGTCGCGCACGCGGCTGCGCGCCGAGTGGACGCGGATGAACGCCTCCTGCACGACGTCCTCGCAGGAGGCCGTGTCGTCGAGGAGGAGCGCGGCGAGACCGAGCAGCGACCGGTAGTGGGCCCGGTAGGTCTCGGTGAGGTGGTCGATGGTGGTGCCGGCAGCCATCGTGTCGTCAGCGCCCTCGCGGGGCGCGGAAATACCGCTCACGGCGGCCGGTCGGGTCCTGATGGGCATGGGCGCGATCACCGGCATGCCGCCGGGCGGGCGCGGCCGCCGGAGCGGGCGCACCACTGCGCCGCGCAACGGGATGACCGCAGCGATGTCGAGTACCTCTGCCACGCCTGTTGGACACGCTTCCCCCCGTCAGGGTTGTACGCGTACGGCACCGTTTTTGGCGGTGCGTCGTTTGTCCTCATGCGTACCGTTCTCCCCCAATGCCCCGCTTTCACAGCGTGTTTCCGCGCCGCGCAGCCGTCCACACCGTCATGGGTGCACGCGAAGACGCCTCCCGCCCGACCACCGGTTGCAGAGGGGAGGGAAGAGCATCGTCGTCCAGGACATCTGACCTGTTCAAGAGGATACTGACGCCGATTTGCTCACAAGGCGTTCACAGATCCTACAAAGTCGAGCGGTCGCGCGGTGCCGGAATCCGGACGCTCGTGCCGCCGTCGCACCTACGAGGCGCTGAGCGTTCCGGCGATCCGCTCCGCGATCTGTACGGCGTTGAGCGCGGCCCCCTTGCGCAGGTTGTCCGCGCACACGAAGAAGTCGAGCGCCCGTTCGTCGTCCATCGACCGCCGCACCCGCCCCACCCACGTCGGATCGGTGCCCACGACGTCGGCCGGCGTCGGGAAGTCGCCCGTCGCGGGGTCGTCGTACAGCACGACGCCGGGCGAGGTCGCCAGGATCTCGTGGGCGCGGTCGACGGTGACGGGGCTCTCGAAGCGCGCGTGCACCGAGACGGAGTGTCCGCTCACCACGGGGACCCGGACGCAGGTGGCCGCGACGCGCAGCCCGGGCAGGTCCAGGATCTTGCGGGTCTCCTCGCGGATGCGCAGCTCCTCCGAGGACCAGCCGTCCTCGGCGAGCGCCCCGGACCAGGGCAGCACGTTGAGCGCGACCGGCCCGGGGAAGGGCCCGGTGTGGTCGCCGACGGCCCGCCGTACGTCTCCGGGATGGACGCCGAGCTCGCCGCCGGTCACCAGGGCCATCTGGTGGCGCAGCGCCGCCACGCCCGCCTTTCCGGCGCCGCTCGCCGCCTGCTGGGCGGTGACGACGAGCTCGGCGATCCCGAACTCGGCGTGCAGGGCGCCCACGGCGACGATCAGCGCCAGCGTGGAGCAGCCGGGGCTCGCGACGATGCCGCGCGGCCGTACCCGTGCGGCATGGGGATTGATCTCGGGGACCACGAGCGGCACGTCGGGGTCGGCCCGGAACGCCGCTGAGGTGTCCACGACCACCGCGCCCTTGGCGGCGGCGATCGGCGCCCACTGCGCGGCGACCGCCTCGGGCACGAGGAAGAGGGCGAGGTCGACGCCCTGAAGTGTCTCCTCGCCCAGCGCGAGGACCTCGCTCTCCTCCCCGCGCACGGCCAGCTTGCGGCCGGCCGATCGCGGGGAGGCGAGGAGTCGGATCTCGCCCCAGACGTCCGCGTGGTGCGTGAGCATCTGGAGCAGCACCGCGCCGACGGCACCGGTCGCTCCCACGACCGCGAGCGTCGGCTTGGCGCCTAGCTGCGGCATGTCACCGGCCGGTGCCGCCGTAGACGACGGCCTCATCCGAGTCGCTGTCCAGACCGAAGGCGGTGTGGACGGCGCGCACGGCCTCGTTGACGTCGTCGGCGCGGGTGACGACCGAGATGCGGATCTCGGAGGTGGAGATCAGCTCGATGTTGACGCCCGCGTCGGACAGCGCGCGGAAGAAGTCCGCGGTGACGCCCGGGTTGGTCTTCATTCCGGCGCCGACGAGGGAGATCTTGCCGATCTGGTCGTCGTAGCGGAGCGAGTCGAAGCCGATCGAGCCCTTGGCCTTCTCCAGGGCGTCGATGGCCTTGCGACCCTCGGCCTTGGGGAGGGTGAAGGAGATGTCCGTGAGCCCGGTCGAGGCGGCGGACACGTTCTGCACGATCATGTCGATGTTGATCTCGGCGTCCGCGACGGCCCGGAAGATGGCCGCGGCCTCGCCCGGCTTGTCCGGCACGCCGACGACGGTGATCTTCGCCTCGGAGGTGTCGTGGGCGACACCCGAGATGATGGCCTGCTCCACCTTCAGGTCCCCTTGCGGTTCGTTGCTGACCCAGGTCCCCTGCAGCCCCGAGAAGGACGAGCGGACGTGGATCGGGATGTTGTATCGGCGTGCGTACTCGACGCACCGGTGCAGCAGCACCTTGGAGCCGGAGGCGGCGAGCTCCAGCATGTCCTCGAAGGAGATCCAGTCGATCTTCTTCGCCTTCTTCACCACACGCGGGTCGGCGGTGAACACGCCGTCGACGTCGGTGTAGATCTCGCAGACCTCGGCGTCGAGCGCCGCGGCCAGGGCGACGGCGGTCGTGTCGGAGCCGCCGCGGCCGAGCGTGGTGATGTCCTTCTTGTCCGCGGACACGCCCTGGAAACCGGCGACGATGGCGATGTTGCCCTCGTCCAGCGCGGTGCGGATGCGGCCCGGCGTGACATCGATGATGCGCGCTTTGTTGTGGACCGAGTCGGTGATGACACCGGCCTGGCTGCCCGTGAACGACTGGGCCTCGTGGCCCAGGTTTTTGATCGCCATGGCCAGCAGGGCCATGGAGATCCGCTCTCCGGCGGTCAGCAGCATGTCGAACTCACGCCCGGCAGGGATCGGGGATACCTGCTCGGCGAGATCGATCAACTCGTCCGTCGTGTCGCCCATCGCGGAGACCACGACGACCACTTGGTGGCCGTTCCTCTTGGCATCCACGATCCGCTTGGCGACGCGCTTGATGCCTTCGGCATCGGCAACGGAGGAGCCTCCGTACTTCTGCACGACAAGGCCCACGTGCGCTCCTCGCTCAGTCTTCGCCGCAGCTGGCACTGCGGTCGGCTCAGTCTAACGAGCGGCCCGGAATCGCCGACGGTATATCACATCCTGAGATGTCCCGCTCAGCTTGTGATCACCGCCGGAGGCCCGGGCCGCCCGTGCAGAGCGCATGCCCGGGAGTCCCGGAGGTACGCGCCGATGTGGGCGGCCTCACATGCCGACGTGGCCGTGGCCGACGTGACCCACGTGCCCGACGTGCCCGACGTGCCCGACGTGCCCGAGGTGCCCGAGGTGCAGCGTGAACGGGTGGTCGTCGCCCAGGAAGCGCAGGCTGTCGTCCGCCACCGCCGCGAACTCGGACGCCGCCCGTTCCGTCTGCCCCACGGCGTCGTAGAGCCACACCAGATGGAGCCGGGACATGAGGGTGTCGGGGTGCGCGAAGCCCAGGAGCTCCGTGCGGCCGGCGAGGGTCCGCTCGTGCTCGGCGATCGCCCGCTCAAGGCGCCCGGCGACCTGACAGGCGACCCCCAGGTCGCTGCGGACCCGCAGGGTGCCGCGGTGTACGGGGCCCAGCAGCCGTTCCAGACCGGCGAGCGCGCCTTCGAGCAGGGCCAGTGCGCGGTCGTTGTCGCCGAGATGGCGCAGGGTGACCGCGAGCCGCCCCCGGGCGAGATGCGTCTCTGCCGCCTCCTCGCCGAGAAGACGGGTGAGGTCGTCGACGACCTGCCGCTGGTACCGGGCCGACGCCGCCAGGTCCCCCTCGCGCGACCAGCACTGCGCGACGCCTTCGCGGGCCAGGACGGTCTGCGGATGATCCGCCCCGAGCACCCGCTCGCGGCAGGTCACCACCCGCTCGAACCAGACCTCCGCGCGACCCGTGTCCCCGCCCTCCATCAGGAACCACGCCGCCCGTTCGATCAGCGCGGCCGTCCGTGCCGTGTCCGCCGCCGCGCCGGCGTACTGCGCGTACGCCTCGACGTGCGGGAACAGCTCCCGCCAGGCGGTCCACTCCGAGACGCCCGCCACCTCGGTCGGCGCGACCTGCTCCAGGGCCTCCTCGGCGAGGAGCCGGGCCGCGGCGATGTCCTCCGCCCGCCGGTGCGGATCGTTCCCGTCCGGCGTACGGGCCACCCCCTGCACCAGACGGTGCACCGACACCGCGCCGTCCTCGTGCAGGGTGAGCATGCTGTGCGAGGCGAGCCGGCCCAGCGCGCGCCGTACGGCGAAGGGCGTGGCGAGCCGGTCGAGGAGGGCGCGGGGGATCCGGTCCGGCGCCCACCAGGCGAGGACCCGCAGGATGGTCCCGGTGAGCGGATCCGCGGCCACGAGCCGGTCCAGGGTCAGCCGCCAGGTCCAGGCGACGGCCTGGCCGCCTTCGGCCCCGCCCTCGACCGGGATCTCGTACAACTCGCCTGGATACGTGCCGAGTTGTTCCAGGTACTCGACGGGTGTCGTGCCCGTCTCCGCGCAGTACGCCGCCGCCTGCGCGACCGCGAGCGGCAGCTGCCCGAGGGTCGCGCACAGCCGGTGGGCCCCTGAGGTGTCGCGCGGCCCGGTGTGCGTGAGGATCCGGGTGAACATCTCGACGGACTCGGCCCGGTCCGGCACCTCCAGGGTGAGCACCCGGGCGATCCCGTACCAGCCGCCCGTCTGCCGGGTCGTGATCAGGATCCGCCCGCCGCGGACACGGTCGAGCAGGGGCGCGAGGTCGGCGGCCGCGGAGACGTCGTCCAGGACGAGCAGCCAGTCGTCGTGCGCGGACAGCCATTGCAGGGCCCGCTCGCGCAGGGCCTCCGGCGGCAGTACGTCGATGAGCGCGGGCTGCTGGGCGGCGGCGAGGCCGACGAGACCGGCGTCCAGCTCGGAGCGGCTCTCGGCGGTGATCCACCAGACCAGCGCACGGCCGGCGGCCTGCCCGGAGGCCCAGCGCGCGGCGAGCGTGGACTTGCCGACACCGCCGAGGCCGCAGATCACGACGATGTCCAAGCCCTCGTCGAGCACCGCCAACTCCCGCTGCCGGCCGACGAAATGGGCCTGCCCCCGGGGCACGTTGACCAGTCCTCGCGGGGCGGCCGGGGCCGCGGTCAGGGCGTCCGGCGGCAACAGGGTCGCCCGCTCGATCCGGGTGACGTGGTCCCCCGTCGAGACCCATCCGATGTTCCCGCCTGCGGCCACCGCGCGGTCGCCGGAGGCGTGGACGCCGTCGGCCGGACCGCTCCCGCCGCCCGTGGCACCGCCGCCCGTACCCGTACGGTCCGCGCTCACGCGTCGCCCGTCGACACGCTCCCGATGTCCCCGCCGGCGGCCACCGAGCGGTCGCCGGAGGCGGTCACGGGACCGGAGGGGGAGGCGGGCGCGGCGGGCGCGCCCGGAGCGGGGGTCGGGGGCGGCGTCGGTGCGGTGGCGCCCGGCGCCGTGGCGTTGCCGTTGCCGTTGCCGGTCACCGCGACGCCGATGCTGCCGCCGGCGGCGACGGAACGCTCACCGGAGGCCGTCACGCCCGCCGCGCCGCTCGCCGAAGGCCGCGCCCAGAGGGACAGGCCCACGCCCACGAGCGCGAGCACCGCGCCCACCACGCTCGCGATCTGGTCGGCCTTGCCGAGGTCCGCGACGGCGACCGCCACCAGGGCCGCGGCCCCCAGCGCGCCGAGCCCGGCCCCGGTCCACATCAGCACTCTCGAACGCCCGCTCCCCGTCATGAAACCCATGATGGCAGGGCGTTCCCCAGCGTGCCGCAACACTGTTCTCACAAAGGTTTCGGCATCCGAGACGGCAACGGTGTGACCTGGACACATCCCTCACGGGGTGTCAGTCTCCGGCCATGCGTTCTCGCTCCGCCGCCATCGCCGCGGCCGCCGTTCTCGCCGCCCTCGCCGCCTCCGGCTGCGCGCCCCAGGAGGCCACCGGCACCGCCTCGGGCCCGGCCCCGTCCGGGTCCGGGCCCGCCGGGTCGGCCGCCTCCTGTGCGGCGGACGCGCTCGCCACCAAGGCGAAGGGGAAGTTGACCGTCGGCACCGACACGCCCGCCTACGCGCCCTGGTTCCAGGACGACGACCCGTCCAACGGCAAGGGCTACGAATCCGCCGTCGCGTACGCCGTCGCGCGGAAGCTCGGCTTCGCCAAGGGGGACGTCGTCTGGCAGAAGGTCGCCTTCAACAACGCCTTCGCGCCCGGCGCGAAGACGTTCGACTTCGACATCAACCAGGTCTCCGTCAACGAGGACCGCCGCAAGGCCGTCGACCTGTCATCCGGTTACTACGACGTCCGCCAGACCGTCATCGCGCTGAAGAACTCCAAGGCGGCCAAGGCGACGAGCATCGCGGACCTCAAGGGCGCCAAGCTCGGCGCGCAGGTCGGCACGACCAGCCTCGACGTCATCAACGAGTTGATCAAGCCGTCCGAGCAGCCCGCCGTCTTCCAGAAGAACGACCTCGCCAAGGCCGCGCTCAGGAACGGCCAGGTGGACGCGATCGTCGTCGACCTGCCCACCGCGTTCTACATCACCGGCGCCGAGGTCCCCGAGGCCAAGGTGGTCGGCCAGTTCGAGACCACCGGCGGCGCCAAGGAGCAGTTCGGCCTCGTCCTCGACAAGGGCTCCCCGCTGACCGTCTGCGTGTCCGGGGCCGTCGACGCCCTGCGCAAGGACGGCACCCTCGCCGCCATCGAGAAGCAGTGGCTGTCCGACGCGGCGGGCGCCCCGGTGCTCAAGTGACCGTCCTCAAGGAAGACACGCACGACGAGGCGTACCGGCCGTCCGCGCGGCGGATCGAGCGCGAGCGCTACAAGCGCTCGCGCACCCGCCGCGCGACGGCCGTCGCCGCCCTGAGCACCGCCGTCACCCTGGCGGCGCTCTTCCTGATCGTCACCAACTCCCCCGGCTGGCCGCGCACCAAGGAGACGTTCTTCAGCTGGAAGTACGCGCGCCAGGCGCTGCCCCTGGTGCTCGACGGCCTCTGGCTCAACCTCCGCCTGCTCCTCGTCTGCGGCGCCGTCACCCTCGTCGTCGGCCTGCTGCTGGCGGTCGCCCGCACCCTGCGCGGCCCGGCGTTCTTCCCGCTGCGGGCGCTCGCCACCGCGTACGTCGACTTCTTCCGCGGCCTGCCGCTCATCATCTGCCTGCTCGCGGTGATCTTCGGCGTCCCCGCGCTGCGCCTCCAGGGCGTCCCCACCGACCCGGTGGTGCTGGGCGGCACCGCGCTCGTGCTGACCTACTCGGCGTACATGGCCGAGGTGTTCCGGGCCGGCATCGAGAGCGTCCACCCCAGCCAGCGGGCCGCCGCCCGCTCGCTCGGCCTGTCCGGCGCGCAGACCATGCGCTTCGTCGTCCTGCCGCAGGCCGTACGGCGGGTCGTGCCGCCGCTGCTCAACGACCTGGTGTCGCTGCAGAAGGACACCGGCCTGGTCTCCATCGCGGGCGCGGTCGACGCGGTGTACGCGGCACAGATCCTGGCCGGCAAGACCTTCAACTACACCCCGTACGTCGTCGCCGGCCTGGTCTTCGTCGTGCTCACCATCCCCATGACCCGCTTCACCGACTGGGTCACGGCCCGGATGAACCGGCGCCAGTCGCAAGGAGGCACGGTATGACGGACACGCCCGTCCTCCGCCTGGAGTCCGTCCGCAAGACCTACGGCCGCAGCGTCGTCCTGCGCGACGTCGACCTGGCGGTCCCGCAGCACTCCGTCACGGTGCTCATCGGCGCCTCCGGCTCCGGCAAGTCGACGCTGCTGCGCTGCGCCAACCTCCTGGAGGAGATCGACGACGGCGCCATCTTCCTGGACGGCGAGGAGATCACCGACCCGCGCGTGGACGCCGATGCCGTACGGCGCCGGATCGGCGTCGTCTTCCAGGCGTACAACCTCTTCCCGCACATGAGCGTGCTCGACAACATCACCCTCGCCCCGCGCCGCGTCCACAGGGCCGGGCGCCGGGAGGCCGAGGAGCGGGCCAGGGAGCTCCTGGACCGGCTGGGCCTCGGCGAGAAGGCGGGCGAGTACCCGGACCGGCTCAGCGGCGGCCAGCAGCAGCGCGTGGCCATCGCCCGCGCCCTCGCAAGCCGGCCGCGCCTGCTGCTCCTCGACGAGGTGACGGCGGCGCTCGACCCGGAGCTGGTGGGCGAGGTCCTGAACGTGGTGCGGGACCTCAAGGAGGAGGGCATGACGATGGTCATCGCCACCCACGAGATGGGCTTCGCCCGGGAGGTCGCCGACGAGGTCTGCTTCCTGGAGAACGGGATCGTCCTGGAGCGCGGCACCCCCGCGGAGGTCTTCGGCACCCCGGTCCACGAACGGACCCGCCGCTTCCTCAGCCGGATCGTCGAAGCGGGACGCCTTTAGCCCCTGTCCCCTGGCCTCTGGGCTCTGACCTCTAGCCTCTGGCCCCTGGCCTTTGGCCTCTGGCCCCTGGCGTCTAGGTCCTGTCCGGCGGATCTTGATCAGCCAACGCCCAGAGTGCAGTGGAGAAGCGCGGAGATTGCCTGGCACCGGCATGGTCAGGCACCACCAGGTCCAGCGACAATGTGGCATCTTCGGGCCGGACGTGACTCGCGTTCCTGGCCTCTTAACGGTCGGAGCGGAGCGGCACCATGGCATGGGTAGTAGGAACGGGCGCGTTCTTGGGGCTGCTGGCGATCGTGTTGGGAACCGTGACGCTCCGGACAGGGTGGATCGTGCCCACGGCGCGCCGCCACGTCACCAGGCCCCGGCTCCACGGCCTCGGTGCCCTGCTCACGGGCACATCCCCCCTTCTGCAGAGCCTCTTCTACTTTCGAATCTTGCCGAGCGTTTCGTGGGAGGTCCGCTTCTTCGGCGGAAACGCCTTCCTGTTTGCTGGACTCCTCCTCATTGTCCTCAGTCAGATGCTGCCGGTCCGCCGAAGCCCGGACCACGCCGATCCCTCAGGCGTTTGAAGGGTGCGGGCAGATCACGGCCGTAGCCATAGACGGGTCGCCGCGATGGTGACGGTGCCGTGGAAGACGTAGGCCCTCTTGTCGTAGCGGGTGGCGACAGCCCGGGAGTTCTTGAGCCGGTTGATCGCCCGCTCGACCTCGTTGCGGCGCTTGTAGATCTCGCTGTCGAAGCCGGTGGGCCGGCCGCCCTTGCTGCCGCGTCGTTTGCGGTTGGCCCGCTGGTCCTTCGGTTCGGGGATGGTGTGCTTGATCTGGCGTCTTCGCAGGTAGCGGCGATTGCGGCGTGAGCTGTATGCCTTGTCGCCGCCGAGGTGGTCCGGTCGGGTGCGTGGCCGTCCGCCCTGCGGTCGGGGAACGCCGACGCGTTCGAGGACCTCGATCATCTGCGGCGCGTCGCCCCACTGGCCCGGCGTGACCAGGAACGCCAACGGCCGGCAGCCGCCTTCACCCGCGAGATGGATCTTGCAGGTCAGGCCGCCCCGGGACCGTCCGAGTCCTTCGTCAGGGCGGTGGTGCCGGGGCGTGGTCCTTTTTTCGGGACACGTGGCTTCTTCTTCCGGGCGCCCGCCGCGTGCTGGTGGGCCCGGCAGGACGTCGAATCGACGCTGACCATGCTCCAGTCGATCCGGCCCGCGAGATCGGCGTCGGCCTGGACGGCACGCAGGATCCGATCCCACGTGCCGTCTGCCGACCAGCGCCGATGCCGTTCATAGACGGTCTTCCAGCTGCCGACTCGCCGGTCGCGTCGGTGCCGAAGACGGCGTCCAGGAGGGTTCGGGTCCCGCAGGCCACCAGCGTGACCAGACGCGGCATCGGGTATCCGGCCGGCCCGTTCTGTCCTGCCTTCGCCTTGGGGAAAGCCAACAGGTTCGCGGGTGTGTCCGGCAGGGCGATCCGGGTGCCGTCGATCGCGACCACCAGCCTGCCCGCGAACCGTGTCATCTGTGTCGCGGTCACCGCTGCGGGGCCTTTGACCAGGTCGAACAGAGCTTTCAATGGTTTGGGGCCGACACGTCGCATCGCGGCCGTGATCGATGAACCTGCCGGCACGGGCAGCGGCACGGACAGTGAGGCGGTCAGCCGGGACCAGATCCCGGTCCAGCCCACTCCGGTGAACAGCGCGCCTGCAAGCAGGAGGTAGACCACCACCCGCGACGGCGGCCGCCGCACCCGCTGCTGCAGACCACCCGCGGATGCGAGTGCCTCATCGACGAGATCGAACGGAACGACCTGGGTCAACTCGCCCAGGTGACCCACGGCAAACACACCGGGGGCATGCGTAATGACAGAATCGGACACCGCAGCCCTTGTGGAGGAACACGAGTCTTGGCGGACCCGAGAACCACTACAAGGGCTGCACCCGTATCACCAGCCGAAACGCCGAGCGTTTGCGTCACGGATCGAACCCCTAACCGAACGGCATTGCCCCTAACCCCCACAGGGCAGGCCGTCACTGACGCGGGACCTCGATGCCCGCCGCGCGCAGGTGCCCCTCGACCAGCGTGTTCAACCGGGCGATGGACGGCGCCTCGTCCTCCCGGTGGTGGTTGACCACTCCGTACCGAGAGACCGCGTCGGGCCCGTGCGGTCGCTTGTCCGGCAGCGTCAGCAGCGCGCGGACGCCCAGCAGGTTGGCGGCCACCGATGAGGCCAGCTCCTCGATCCGCGGGTCGTCGGGATCCCAGGACCTCGCCTCCCAGCCGCGCTTGGTCAGCTCGACGAACTCGGGGTCGTCGAGCCGGTGTTCGAGGTTGGCCAGGAAGAGGTCGAAGACCTCGGGAGTCAGCGCCCGCGACAGCACCAGAGCCTCCCGCTGGGTGGTGACGTAGTCGGGGCTGAAGTCGAGCTCAACGAGTCGCTCCAGGACCGCGCAGGCCCGGTCGGGCAGCAGGGCGCGGTCACCGTGGGCGAGCCGGTGCAGGGTGTCGCGGCGGGCGGTCAGCTCCTCGATCTGCTCGGTGAGCCGGCGGCGGACGTCGTCCAGGGCGGTGGCGAACCGCTCGGGCTCGGCGTCGAGCAGCTCACCGATCTCGGCCAGCGGCACCCCCGCCCCCGCCAGCGCCCGGACCTGGACAAGCCGCAGCAGGTCGGCCGACCCGTAGCGCCGGTAGCCGGAATGATCCCGTTCCGGTTCGGCGACCAGGCCGAGCCGGTGGTAGTGCCGCACCGTCTTGACGGTGATCCCGACGAAAGCCGCCGCCTGACCGATCGTGAGCCCCTCTGCCATGGGGTGAGAGTAACGCTCCTCTGTCGCCTTGACCTTGACCTTGGGTCAGGGTCCACGCTCATCTCACACCCGCTGACGCGAGATGAGGAATCACCATGAGCGAGCAGAACACCACCACCGCCGCGCAGGACCGCCCCGAGATCCGCAAGGCCATGCAGGAGATCGTCGACGCCGGATTCGCCGGAGTGCAGCTGCGCGTGAACGACGAGCTCGGCGAGTGGATCGGAAGCGCCGGCGTGAGCGAGCTGGGCATGACCGCGAAGCCGCCGACCGACGGGCACTTCCGGGTCGGCAGTGTCACCAAGACCTTCGTCGCGACCGTCGTCCTGCGGCTGGTGGCCGAGGGCAGGCTCGGCCTTGAGGACCTGGTGGCCGACTACCTGCCCGAGCTCGGGCTCGACCGGCGGATCACCGTACGGATGATGCTGCAGCACACCAGCGGGATCTTCAACTTCACCGGCGAGTTCTCCGCCGACGGGACGGTCGAGCCCGGTGTGGTCGCCGGCTTCGGCAAGGAGTGGGCGGACCACCAGTTCGTGACGTACCGGCCGGAGGAGCTGGTGCGGGGAGCGCTGGCGAAGCCTGCGCGGTTCGAGCCGGGGACGGCCTGGAGCTACTCCAACACCAACTACGTACTGGCCAGGCTGCTGATCGAGAAGGTCACCGGACGTTCCCTGCCCGAGGAGACGCACCGGCTGATCCTGGGCCCGCTCGGGCTGACCGGCACCGTACTGCCGGAGACCCGGGAGGATATCCCCGAGCCGCACGCCCACGGCTACTTCGGCTACGACGACGCCGGCCAGTGGAAGGTGGTCGACACCACCCGCTTCAACCCTTCCTGGGCATCCGCCGCCGGCGACATGATCTCGACCACCCGGGACCTCCACACGTTCTTCTCCGCACTGAACGGCGGCAGGCTCATCTCGTCCGAGCTGCTGGCCGAGATGCGCGTCCCGGACCCCACGATGGGTTACGGCCTCGGGGTGTTCGTGGAGGAGCTGGAGGGCGGCGGCACGGTCCTCCACCACAACGGAGGGTTCTGGGGCTGGGGTGCGCTGATGTACAGCACGCCCGACGGCAACAAGACCCTGACCGGCTCGCTGACCTCCGGGGACGTCGAAATGGACCTGCCCACCATGGCCGGGACGTTCGAGAATCTGAAGCAGACGCTGGTCAAGGCGGTGTTCGCGTAGCGGGCGTCCCTCACCAGACACCTCCTAGGGGCAATGCCGTTCGGTTAGGGGTTCGATCCGTGACGCAAACGCTCGGCGTTTCGGCTGGTGATACGGGTGCAGCCCTTGTAGTGGTTCTCGGGTCCGCCAAGACTCGTGTTCCTCCACAAGGGCTGCGGTGTCCGATTCTGTCATTACGCATGCCCCCGGTGTGTTTGCCGTGGGTCACCTGGGCGAGTTGACCCAGGTCGTTCCGTTCGATCTCGTCGATGAGGCACTCGCATCCGCGGGTGGTCTGCAGCAGCGGGTGCGGCGGCTGCCGTCGCGGGTGGTGGTCTACCTCCAACCGAACGGCATTGGCCCTAGCCCCGGCCTCCCGTCTCCGGCCGGGAGGGGTCAGACCTTCGGCCGTCCCAGCCCCAGCGGTCCCGCGATCTCCTGCGCCATCACGCGGCCCGCCTCCTCCGCGAGGTCGTCCTCCGCGAGGTCCTCGTCCGTGTCGAGCCCGTCCAGCTCGGCGAGCGGCTGGTCGAGGCGGACGTGCGCGACCAGGGACTGCAGGGCGCGCAGGGTGGCGGAGGCGGTGGGGCCCCAGTTGGAGAAGTACGAGAACTGCCACCACCACAGCGCCTCGCTGGTCCGGCCCGCCCGGTAGTGGGCCAGGCCGTGCCGCAGGTCGGTGACGATGTCGGCGAGGTTGTCGGAGATCCGGGCCGGGACGGGGGCCTTGCGCGGCTCGTACGGGTCGAAGACCTCGGAGAAGACGTCGACCGGCTCCAGCATCACCGCGAACCGCTCGCGCAGGTCGTCCATGTCCATGTCGGGACCCGCGTCCGGCTCGTACTGCTCCTCGGGGACGAAGTCCTCGTGGGCGCCGAGCCGGCCGCCGGCGAGCAGCAGCTGGGAGAGCTCCAGGAGCAGGAACGGCACGGCGCTGCCCGGCTCGTCGCCCTTGGCGACCTCGGTCGTGGCGACGATGAAGCTCTCGATCGAGTCCGCGATCTGGACGGCGAAGTCGTCCGGGTCCTGCGTGATCGAGTGCAGTGTGGCGTCAGACATCGAGGAGCCTCCCTGAGAGCGCACGGTGCGCACGGACTCGGTCGTCGTCATACATCTAGCAGCCGCCGTCCCTCGAAGGCACGCCCGAGGGTCACCTCGTCGGCGTACTCCAGGTCGCCGCCGACCGGCAGGCCGCTCGCGAGGCGGGTCACCCTGAGACCCATGGGCTTGATCATCCGCGCCAGGTACGTGGCGGTGGCCTCGCCCTCGAGATTCGGGTCGGTCGCCAGGATCAGCTCGGTGACCGTGCCGTCCGCGAGCCGCGCCAGCAGCTCGCGGATGCGCAGGTCGTCCGGGCCGACACCCTCGATCGGGCTGATCGCGCCGCCGAGCACGTGGTAGCGGCCGCGGAACTCGCGGGTCCGCTCGATCGCCACGACGTCCTTCGGCTCCTCGACCACGCAGACGACCGTCTGGTCCCGGCGCGGGTCGCGGCAGATGTTGCACTGCTCCTGCTGTGCCACGTTGCCGCAGACCGCGCAGAACCTGACCTTCTCCTTGACCTCCAGGAGCGCCTGGGCGAGCCGGCGCACGTCCGTGGGCTCGGCCTGGAGGATGTGGAAGGCGATCCGCTGGGCGCTCTTGGGACCGACGCCGGGCAGCCTGCCCAGTTCGTCGATGAGGTCCTGAACCACGCCTTCGTACAACGGAACGCCCTTCTCCGGGGTGCTTGATTCTTACGGTAGTGGCTTAAATGCAGCGTTAGAAGCCCGAGGCGGGCCCGGGCGCCGGGGCAGTGGTCAGAAGCCCAGGCCCGGCATGCCGCCGAGGCCCTGCGCCAGCGGGCCCAGCTTGGCCTGCTGGAGCTGCTGCGCGTTGTCGTTGGCGGCCTGCACGGCGGCCACGATCAGGTCGGCGAGGGTCTCGGTGTCCTCCGGGTCGACCGCCTTGGGGTCGATCACCAGGCCGCGCAGCTCGCCCGAGCCGGTCACCGTCGCCGTGACCAGGCCGCCGCCCGCCTGCCCCTCGACCTCGGTGGCCGCGAGCTCCTCCTGGGCGCGGGCGAGGTCCTGCTGCATCTTCTGGGCCTGCTGGAGCAGCTGCTGCATGTTGGGCTGGCCACCACCGGGGATCACGGTCACTCACTCCTGAGGTTCGGAAGTCGGTACGCCATCGTCGGGACGCCTTCGGACGTCGGTACGCCGAGCCTACGTGGTCGCCGACCGGGGTGCCGACACAACACTTTCGAGTGAGAAACTGCGTGCTCCTCTACCTGATCAAGACCCTCTTGCGGGCGGAAATCCCGGGATTCCGGGCCCACAGCCCACCATTCGGCGGTAGGAAGGGCAGGCACCACGTGCACCGCACGTCACGGAACGACATGAGCGCTGAGCTGAACAGAGGAGTTCCCCGGTGAGCCAGCAGCCGGACATGCAGCCGCAGCCGGGGAACCCCGAAGGTCCGGGGAAGCCCGGCGGTCCTGCCGCGCGCCGCGATCTGACCGGGTCCCCCTTCCCGCTCGGCGACTGGGGCGAGCCCGCGGAGCGTCTCGACGAGCTCTACCGCTGGGTCGAGTCCAACGCGCTGCGCACCGCCGAGTGGTACCTCTCCGACCGCGTCTGGAAGCGCCGCTGCGCCCGCGTCCTGCGGGTCGGCACGGCCCTCGGGGTGATCGCGGGCGCGGCGCTGCCGCTGCTCGACCTGACCGGGGTGGCCGAGGGCACGGCGGGCTGGGGTTACCTCTCCCTGCTGCTCGGCGCGGCCTGTCTGGCCTGCGACCGGTACTTCGGCCTGACCTCGGGCTGGATAAGGAACGTGGCCACCGCACAGGCGGTGCAGCGGCGCCTGCAGGCGCTCCAGTTCGACTGGGCGTCGGAGAGCGTGCGCGAGGTCCTGGGCCCCACGGAGGGCACGGCGAGCGAGGCGGCCGAGCGCTGCCTGGGGGTGCTGCGGCGCTTCTCGGAGGACGTCACCGAGCTGGTGCGGGCGGAGACCGCGGACTGGATGGTCGAGTTCCGCTCGGGCCCGGCCCCGCTGGCCCTGCAGTCGGTGGGCACGACCCCGGCCCGCCCCGAGAGCGGCCACCCTTCGGGGCGCTTCCCGCTGCCGCCGGGCACCCGCCCGAACATGCCGCGCCAGCGGCCGCCGGAGCCGCGCTGAGCGCACGAGGACGGGTACGGGTACGGGTACGGCGACCGGGTACCCGTACCCGTACACGCGAGGTCTTCGGGCCTAGCTCAGGATGATCATCGAGCCCTGCCCCAGGCTCCGCGTCGCCGCCGCGTGCAGGCCAAGCCAGACGTGGCGCTCGCGCGCGAAGGGGCTGCTGTCCTGGTACGGGACGGAGGCGGCGGGCTCCTCCAGGGCGGTGGGCCGGTCCGGGGGCAGGGGCGCGGCGGGCGGGTTGGCCGGGTCGATGCCGATCGCGGGCGCGACGAACTCCAGCTCGCGCAGCAGCCCGTGCGAGGAACCCAGCGGGCCGCCGCCCTCCAGGAGTTCGTCGTTGGACAGCGGTACGGGGAAGTCGACCGGCACATAGGCGCCGGCGTGGTCGTAGTGCCACACCAGGTGCGACTGCTGGGCGGTGGCCTCGAACATCTCCAGGAGCTGCTCGTAGTCCCCGCCGAGCTCCCCGACCGGCTCGACGGGCAGCCCGCACGTCTGGAGCAGGTAGGCGCGCCGCAGGAAGTGCAGGGCCTCGTAGTCGAAGCCGGCGACCGGGGCGACGTCCCCGGAGAGTCCTGGCATGTACGCGTAGACGGGCACGGTGGGGAGGCCGGCCGAGGTCAGGGCGTGGTCGTAGGCGGCGATCTCGTCGGCGAAGGGGTTGTCGGGGCTGTGGCACAGCACGTCGACGAGGGGGACCAGCCACAGGTCACAGGCCAAGGGAGGCTCGCTCTCCGTCAGTTGCAGGGACGGCCAGGGTAGTCGGGGCGCGCGGCCTCGCACACCCGCTGGAGGACCTGCCCTCGGAGCGCCCGGCTCAACCCGTCGGCCGGGCGCGGTCCGCGAGCCGGTCGAGGCGGTCGGCCCACTCCAGGGACCGCGCGTTGTACTCCCGTACGACTCCGACGGCGGCCTCCCCGTCGCAGCGGGTGATCGCGTCGACCAGGTCCACGTGGCCGCTCCACAGCCAGCCGGTGAGTTCGCGGTCGGAACGGAGGTAGGGCACGGAGAAGACCCAGGCCTGGACCCGCAGCCGGTGCAGGAAGTCGGCGATGTGGTCGTTGGCGGAGATGAGCCGGGCGAGCTCGCGCCAGTAGCGGATGTCGTAGCCGATGAGGACGTCGAGGTCGCCTGCGCGGGCCGCGCGGGCGGCCGCCTCGCCGCGGCGACGTATCGAGACCAGCGTGACCCCGTACGACAGGTCGGGCTCGGCGGGCCGGGTGCGGGCCGCGTCGCGGCGGAAGATGCCGTCGACGACGAGCATGCGGGCCTCGACCATGCCGCGGTAGTCGTCGACCGAGAACCGGTGCACGCGGAAGCCGCGGTGCTGGTCGGAGTCGAGGAGTCCCTGGGCGCAGAGGTCGACGAGCGCCTCGCGGACGGGCGTCGCGGACACGCCGTACTGCTCGGCGATCTGCTTGACGGTGAATTCCTCGCCCGGCTGGAGACGCCCCGCGAGGACTTCGTCACGCAACGCATCCGCGATCTGCCGCCGCAGGGTGTTGCGGGTGACAGCTCCTCCGCTCGCGGGCATGGTGTTCGGCCCCCTCCGTCCGGCTTCGGGACACCCTAGTCCAGTGCACGGAGGGGGCCGATGACGTCACGCTGAGTGATGCCTGCTTGGCAGGCGGGTCAGACGGTGTGCTCGTCGGCGACGCTCAGGGCCGCGTCGAGGGCCGCCAGACCCTCCTTGGCCTCCGCCTCGGTGACGTTGCAGGCGGGGACCGCGTGGGTGCGGTTCATGTTGATGAAGGGCCACAGGCCGTGCTTCTTGGCCGCGGCGCCGAAGGCGGCCATGGGCGCGTTGGCCTCGCCGGCCGCGTTGTACGGGACGAGCGGCTCGCGGGTCTCGCGGTTCCTGACCAGGTCGAGCGCCCAGAAGACGCCCATGCCGCGCACCTCGCCGACCGACGGGTGGCGCTCGGCGAGCTCGCGCAGGCCGGGTCCGAGGACCTTCTCGCCGATGTGGGCGGCGTGCTCGACGACCTGTTCGTCCTCCATCACCTGGATGGTGGCGACGGCGGCGGCGCAGGCCAGCGGGTGACCGGAGTAGGTCAGTCCGCCCGGGTAGGGCCGCTTGTCGAAGGTGGCGGCGATCTCGGCGCTGATGGCGACGCCGCCGAGCGGCACGTAACCGGAGTTCACGCCCTTGGCGAAGGTCATCAGGTCGGGCACGACGTCGAAGTGCTCGGCGGCGAACCACTTGCCCGTACGGCCGAAGCCGGCCATGACCTCGTCGAGGACGAAGACGATGCCGTACTTGTCGCAGATCTCGCGCACGCCGGCGAGGTAGCCGGGCGGCGGGGTCATGATGCCGGCGGTGCCCGGGACGGTCTCCAGGATGATCGCGGCGATGGTCGCCGGGCCCTCGAAGGCGATGGTGTCCTCGAGGTGGGCGAGCGCGCGCTCGCACTCCTGCTCCTCGGTGGTCGCGTAGAACGGCGAGCGGTAGAGGAACGGCGCCCAGAAGCGCACCACGCCGGCCGAGCCGGTGTCGGAGGCCCAGCGGCGCGGGTCGCCGGTGAGGTTGATCGCGGTGGAGGTGGCGCCGTGGTACGAGCGGAAGGCGGAGAGCACCTTGTGGCGGCCCGTGTGCAGACGGGCCATCCGGACGGCGTTCTCGACGGCCTCGGCACCGCCGTTGGTGAAGAAGATCTTGTCCAGGTCGCCCGGGGTGCGCTCGGCGATGAGGCGTGCGGCCTCGGAGCGGACGTCCACGGCGAAGGCGGGAGCGAAGGTGGCGAGCTTCCCGGCCTGCTCCTGGATGGCGGCGACCACCTTG
This sequence comes from Streptomyces sp. NPDC085481, assembly GCF_044541845.1. Classification (NCBI taxonomy): domain Bacteria; kingdom Bacillati; phylum Actinomycetota; class Actinomycetes; order Kitasatosporales; family Streptomycetaceae; genus Streptomyces; species Streptomyces sp. NPDC085481. The sequence continues at coordinate 395,452 of NZ_JBITTJ010000002.1, read as the reverse complement.
GGGTGCTGGTAGCCGATGTTGGTGTAGACGAGGCCGCTGGTGAAGTCGAGGTAGCGGTTTCCGTCGTAGTCCCAGAAGTACGAACCCTCGGCGCCGGCGACGGCGAGCGGGTCGATCAGGCCCTGGGCGGACCAGGAGTGGAACACGTGCGCGCGGTCGGCGGCTTTGACGGCCGCACCGGCCTGGGGGTCGGGTTCGACATGAGGGGTCATAGGTCGAGGGTAAGGAAGTGCAGGTGGGGCGGGCCATGACCATCTTGTCCACCGAGACCGGGACGGACGAGACAGGTTGCCGGACGGCTGTGCGGGAGACCTCCTCTTGACAGTCTGCTGTCGTCATGACAGCCTGCTGTCATAGGCGCCACAGGAGCAGGGACGAGGGAGCCACCATGGACACCAAGACCGTTCATCTCGCCGTCTACGACACGCTCGCCGACTGGGAGACCGGGCATGCCACCGCGTGGCTCGCCCGCGCCGGATTCACCGTCCGGACCGTCGGCCCGGCCGCCGAGAAGCCCGTCACCACGATCGCGGGGATCCGGATCGTCCCGGACCTCGCCCTGGACGGCCTCGACCCCGCCGACAGCGCCCTGCTGATCCTTCCGGGCGCCGAGAAGTACGACGAGGGCGACGAGCTCGCGCCCTTCACCGCCAAGGCCCGGGCCTTCCTGGACGCGGGCGTCCCCGTGGCCGCCATCTGCGGCGCCACCGCCGGCCTCGCGAAGGCGGGCCTGCTCGACGACCGCCCGCACACCAGCGCGGCCTCCTTCTACCTGGCCGCGACCGGCTACGAGGGCGGCGCGCACTACGTGGAGGCCGACGCCGTCCGGGACGGGGACCTGATCACGGCGGGCCCGACCGAGCCGGTGGCCTTCGCGCGCGAGATCTTCGCCCGGCTGGGCGCGTACGAGGGGAAGCGGGACGCCTGGTACCGCCTCTTCCACGACTCGGACCCGGCGGCGTTCGCGGAGCTGAACGCGGGCGAGGCCGAGGGTGATGCCGAGGCCGAGGGTGAGGGCGCCTGAATGAGCCGCGCACCACAGGAGGCCCTCTCCCGCACCGCCCTGGGCGTCTTCCGCCTCAACGGCCAGTTCCTCGCCGTCTCCGAGAAACTCGCCGAACCGGCCGGCCTGACCGCCGCCTGGTGGCAGGTCCTCGGCGCGGTCCTGCCCGAGCCGCTGCCGGTCGCGGGCATCGCCCGCGTCATGGGCATCACCCGCCAGAGCGTCCAGCGCATCGCCGACCTGCTGGTCCGGGAGGGCCTCGCCGCGTACGAGCCCAACCCGGCCCACCGCCGCGCGAAGCTCCTCACCCCGACCGAGGCCGGCCGCGCCGCCATCCGCCGCATCGACCCCGGCCACGCGGACCTGGCCGCCCGGCTCCTGCACGAGCTGGGCGGGCAGGAGGTGTTCGACGAGACGGTACGGGTGCTGGAACGGCTGTCCAGAGCGCTGGAGGCCCTGGAAGAGGGCCACCAGTAGCCGGCCGTCCCCACCACGGCGGCGAACGCGCGCGGTGCGCCGTCGGCCCGGGCCTCGTCCTCGACGGCGCGGAGCTCGTCCATCGCGATGCGGAAGGCGGGGCCGCAACCAGCGACCCGTCCCGGCCGCCCGTCACACGAGGATCTCCGTGGCGGCGCTCCGGAGGAGGAGGGGGTGCACGAACCGGTCCGGGCCACTCGGCGGAAACCGCCAGGCGAGGGGCCAGGTCCTTCCCGTCAACGCGGGAACGGGCACGTAACTCATATGGCCGGGTGCGGCGTTGAAACGGGTCACGCCCCTGGGCCACGAGCGGCGGGCCGTGGAGCCGGGCGGGAGGAGGAAGTAGACCCCCCGGCGGCCGTTCGCCTCGGTCACGACCGGCCCCGGGTCGCCGCCAGTGAGCAGCTCCATCAGGTCCGCCAGGCGACGCCCGTCGTCGCCGTCGACGCGGATCGCGTCGAATTGCACGCCGGCCTTGCGGAGTTGGAATCCGGAATGGGGAATCCAATCACATGGCGCGATGTTTAGCTCGGGTTTTGAAGCATTCACAGGGACATGTTCCCGCGTCGCCGCTAGCGTTTTCCACGACTGCGCGGGGTGCGTCGACAACCCTTTGACCTGCGTCAACGCCCTTCGTTCGCAGTCGAATTCGGCGGGGAGCAGTTGAGACCGGTTGAGACCGGTTGAGTCCGAATGGGGAACGGAATGGCGCGAGCGGAGAACAGGGAAACGGTCGGCCCTGCGGCCAGGATGGCGGCCGCCGTGGCGAAGCGATTGCGGCAGAAGAAGGGCTGGACGCAGGAGTATCTGGGCACCCAGATGGGCTTCACGGGCGCGGCGATCAGCGCCATGGAACGGCTCATCCACCCAGTGAGCGAAGAGATGCTCGTCCAGCTCGAACACGTCCTGGGTGGCGGCACGGGCATCTTCGAGGAGATGCAGGAGCTCGTACGCCTGGAGAAGCTGCCGGAGCAGTTCCGGGGCTACGCGCCGATCGAGCAGAAGGCGGTGGGGCTGTGCCTGTACGCCAACCACGTGGTGCACGGGCTGTTCCAGACGGAGGCGTACGCGCGGGCGTTGATCGCGGGGGGTCATCCAGAGCCCACCCCGGAAAGAGTCGAGGAGCTGGTGGTCGGCCGGATGTCGCGGAAGGCTCTCTTCGACCGGAAGCCGGTGTGCGAGATCGAGCTGATCCTCGACGAGTCGGTACTGAGGCGAGCGATCGGGGACGAGGAGGTCATGCGGGAGCAGCTGGCCTACTTGGCAGAGTGCGCGCGGAGGGGCAACGTGAATCTGCAGGTGCTGCCGTTGGATGCGGGGTTGGGGGGCAAGTACGCAGGCGATCGGGGAACTCTGGAGATCGTCGAGACCCCGGCTCACGACCACGTGACCTTCCTGGAGATCCAGGGAGAGAGCCTGCTGATCACCGACCGGACGAAGGTCAGTACGCACCGGCAGCGATATGCGAAGATCCGGGCACAGGCCCTGGATCCGCGCAGGTCGCTGGGCTTCATCGAGGAGTTGGCGGGAGTACGGAGATGAGCGAGACCCTGCACTGGTTCAAGTCCAGCTACAGCGACAGCGGCGGCGGCAGCTGCATCGAGGTCGCCTTCGCCTGGCGCAAGTCCTCGCACAGCGACGGCAGCGGCGGCAACTGCGTAGAGGTGGCCATCGACGCCGCCTGCCCCCACGCCGTCCACCTCCGCGACTCGAAGCAGAGCGACGGCCCCACGTTCGCCGTGGAGCCGTCCTCCTGGACCGCGTTTCTCGCCTGGCAGGACTGACTAGCAGTACAGGTTCGACCCGGTCGGGACGCCCAGGATCTGGGTGAACTGCTGGTACTTGGTGACCCGGCTCTGGACCTGGGCCGGGTTGCCGCCGTTGCATTCCAGCGAGCCGTTGATGGAGCGGATGGTCTCGCCGAAGCCGGCACCGTTGACCATGGCGTTGTGGGCGGTCATGGTGCCGGGGCCGTTCTGGGTGTTCCAGTACCAGAGGCCGGTCTTCCAGGCGACGGCCGCGTCACGCTCGACGCGGTAGGGGTCGGCGAGCAGGTTGATGCCGAGCGCGTCGCCCGCGGCCTTGTAGTTGAAGTTCCAGGACAGCTGGATCGGGCCGCGGCCGTAGTACGCGGCCTGGCCGGCGGGGCAGCCGTAGGACTGGCTCGCGTCGCAGTAGTGCGGGTAGTTGGCGGTGTTCTGCTCGACGACGTAGACGAGGCCGCCGGTCTCGTGGTGGACGTTGGCGAGGAAGGCCGCGGCCTCCTGCTTCTTCACCGTGTCGCTGCCGGTGTTGGCGAAGCCGGGGTACGCGCTGAGGGCGGCGGTGAGGCCGCTGTACGTGTAGAAGGAGTTCCGGCCCGGGAACATCTGGTTGAACTGGGCCTCGGAGACGACGAATCCGGAGCTCGGCGGCGGAGTGGTGGGCGGGGTGGTGCCACCGCCGTCGCAGGCGCCCTGGTCGGCCCAGACGCCCCATTCGCCGGTCGTGCCGGGGGTCTCGTTCTGGGTCCACCACTTGGCCGACCAGTTGTGGCCGTTGTACGAGGCCGTCATCCCGCCCGTGTAGACGCTGGAGGAGTTCCAGGCGGCCGCGCAGGCGGCGGCCGCGCCGGCCGAGGCGGCGGGGAGGAGTACGGCGAGGCCGACGACCGTACAGATCGTGGCGAGGACAGTGAGCAGACGTCGCAACATGCGCTCGTCCTTCCGGTGGGGGAAGGCCAGCGAAGCGCGATTGGTCTGTACCTGTCAAGGTCTAGACCAAGCTTGTGACACAAGCGGAGGCGATGCCTCGATCCTGGCGATTGAACGAGTTCGAAAATGGACGTTCCAGCGGCGATCATGCTGTTACGCTCGTCCGGTCAAACGGGGAAATCGGGGAGGAAATTCAGTGGTTCGGCACAACCTCACGCGCGGCGCGTCCGTCGCCGCTCTGGGGCTCGCACTCACCGCCGGCGGGGTGATACCGCTCGCCGCACCGGCCGCGGCGGACACGCCGGCACCGCCGCAGGAGGTCGTGGTGCCTCCGGCGTACCACCCGGACACCCGGCACGCCTCGGTGTACCGCGCCGAGGCCGCCGAGGAGGGGGAGGCCGACTCCGTGGGCGCCGAGGGCGTCTTCCACACGGAGGCGGGCGCCAAGAGCACCCTGTGGACCCGGTTCTCGGACGGGAAGAGCTTCCCGGTCACCGACCCGGAGAAGTGGGTCGCGCCCAAGGGCACCAGCACGGACGTCCTCGCGTACGTCTACCCGGACCACGTCGAGCTGCGGCACGCGGACGGCACCGTCCGCACCGTCGCGGTGCCGGAGCACCTGACCGGCGTCAAGGTCTACGGCTCCACCGTCGTCGCCTTCGACACCGCCGCGAAGACCGCGCACCTGCTGACGGCCAAGGCCGACGGCTCGACCGGCGACGTGCGGATCGAGGAGCCCGAGGGCTTCGGCTACACCACCGCGGTCGCCGGCGACGCCACGTCCATCGTGCTGCCCGGCCCCGTCACCGACGGGAAGCGCCGCCATGTCGTCGTCTCCGCGGAAACCGGCAAGGTCCAGGGGCTCACCCCCGCGGTGCCCGAGTCGTACACGCGGGTGAAGCTCTCGCCCGCGTACCTCGCGACGTACAGCACCGACAAGACGGGCGACAAGGTCCTCGTCGCCTCGCGCACCGACCTCTCGGCACCCCTGACCCCGGTGACCGTGAAGTCGTACGACCTGCCGCTGGACCACGTCAACATCGTCGGCGACTGGCTGACCTACAACCGCTCGAACAACGTCGAGGCCCTGCCCATCAACGGCGGCGGCACCCCGGTCGAGCTGGTCAAGGAGAGCTACCGGCCCGCGGCCGGGCCCGACGGCACCGTCGTGGTCGTGGGCGGCACCGGAGCGGCCGACTGGGGCATCCGGCGCATCACGGCCGGCGCCGACGGCAAGCCCGTCGTGTCGACGGTCAAGAAGCTGCCCGGCTACCCGGCCCGCATCGAGCGCCTCACGCTCGCCCAGGGGCAGCTGGCCGTCATCGACGACAGCGCCGCCTACAGTCACGAGACCAATCCACGGCCCCATCAGTGGTCCCGCATGATCGGCGCGGGCAGCACGCCCACCTACGGCGAGCGCACGGAGATCGACAGCTCCCTCGACCGCTGCGCCGAAGGCGACCTCGTGTGCGCCGAGTACTGGGGCACCGGCGACGGGCGCTTCGTGACCCGCATCGGCGGCTCCCTCGTCCTCACCGGCCGGCAGGACTTCATCGCCACCCACCAGGGCGACAAGGCGCGGGTGCGGGACGTCAACGGCTCGTACATGGTCGTGGACACCACGGAGGGGTCAACCCCGGTGCAGCGCGTCCTCGCGCTCACGTCCGGCATCGACACCAGCAAGGTCCTCGAACAGCGCACCCCGGTCGCCTCCGCCCTCTGGGGCTCCCGGCTGTGGACCGCCGGTGCCGAGAACGGCGCCGTGACCGCCAAGGACCTGAAGACCGGCGCGAGCGTCGAGTCCCTGAACACCGGCGCCCCGTGCGTGCCCGATGAGCTCCAGGCCGCGGGCCGCTGGCTCTACTGGAGCTGCGGCGCGAACGGACCGGCCGGCGTCTACGACCGTACGGCCAAGTCCTCCAAGGCCGTTCCGTCCGGCGAGGCCCTGCTCGGCGACGGCTATGTCGTCACCCATGACAAGGCCGCCGGCAAGCTCGTCCTCACCGGCACCGACGCCGCCAAGCCCGTCAGCCGCGTCGTCGGCGACCTGCCCGACACCGGCACCTCGCAGCGCCGGGTCCGCTGGAGCGTCGACAAGTTCGGCGGCCACATCGCGTACGCCGACGCCGCCGAGCAGGTCCACATCGTGCCCAGCGGCATCGCGCCGCAGCCCCTGGAGCTCCTCCTCCGTGAGGACGCCCCGGTCGTGCACGCGTCCGGCATGGGGTCCGCCATCACCTCGGTGACCCCGTCCCGCCCCCTCGGCGCCTGGACCCTGACCGCCCGTCACGTACGCAGCGGCAAGGTCAGCGTGCTGGACTCCGGCACCGACGGACGCTGGCTGAACCCGGTCTGGGACGGCCGCGACAAGAACCGCGACCCGCTGCCCAACGGCCTGTACGCCTGGACGATGACCAGCCGGCCCGCCGACGGCGTCGGCGCCGAGGTGAAGCTGACCGGGACCACCATCCTGCGCGGCGCGCAGTCCCCGGCCAGCGACTCCTTCACGAGCCTGCCGACCAAGCGCGTCATGGACACCCGTGACGGCACCGGCGTCACCCAGGGCAAGCTCGGCGCCAAGGACACCGTCACCCTGGACCTCAGGGGCCTCCCGGGCATCGACGAGCACCTGACCACGTCCGTGGCCCTGCACGTCACCGCCACCAACGCCGGCGCGGGCACCTTCATCTCCGCGTACCCGGCGTACGCCACCCGCTCCAGCGCGTCGAACCTCAACGTGCCGGCCGGCAAGACGGTCTCCAACCTGGTGGTCGTCCCGGTCACGGGCGGCAAGGTCACCTTCTACAACCACGCGGGCACGGTCGACCTCATCGCCGACCTCGCCGGGGCGAACGCCTACGACGACGGCAAGGGCGCGCTCTACCAGCCCATGACCCCCTGGCGGGCCCTCGACACCCGGACGGGTCTCGGCGCGCCCCGGGCCAAGGTGCAGGGCGGCTCGCGGGCACACCTGTCCTTCAGGGGCACCGCGCTCGGCGGCACCGACGTGACCGCGGTCGTGCTGAACCTGACGGCGACCAACGTCACCAAGGGCACCTTCGTCGCCGGCCTGCAGACCGGCGGCCAGGTCGTCGGCTCGCACCTGAACCCCGGTCCCGGCGAGACCCGGTCCAACCTGGTGGTCGTGCCCGTCAAGGACGGCGGGATCGACCTGTACAACCACAACGGGGCGGTCGACCTGATCGCCGACGTGGCCGGGTACTACACGAGCTCCAACCTGGGCTCGCTCTACGAGCCGCTGAACCCGGCCCGGCTCATGGACAGCCGCAACGGCACCGGGGTCGCCAAGGCCAAGGTGGGCGCCAAGGGGACCGTCACCCTGACGGTCGCCGGCAAGGGCGGCGTCCCCGCGACGGGTGCCACGGCCGTCGTGCTCAACGTGACGGCGACCAACGCCACCGCGGGCACGTACGTCACGGCGTACCCGTACGGCACCACCCGCACCAGCGCGTCGAACCTCAACGTGCCGGCCGGGGCGACGGTGTCGAACCTGGTGGTCGTCCCGGTGAAGGACGGCAAGGTCACCTTCTACAACCACAACGGCGCGACGGACCTCATCGCCGACGTGCAGGGGTTCTACGCCGAGTAGTCGCGCAGTCGGCCCCACCCGGCCCCGGAGCCCCGCCCGTGCGGGGGTCCGGGGCCGGTCCGGTTTCAGATCATCAGGACGATCCGGCCGGGCCGGTGGCCCGCCTCGGCGCGGCGGTGGGCCTCCGCGGCCTCCTCCAGGGGGAGGACATCGGCCACCCGGGTGATCAGCTCCCGGTTCCCCACCTTCTGGAGGATGTCCGTCAGGAGACGGGGGTCGGAGCGGGCGCGCTCGAACTCGACGCGGATGTCACGCTCGGAGGCCGGGACCCGGTCCGGGGCGATGGAGACGAAGACGCCGCCGTCCTTCAGGGCGGCCAGCGCCGGGGTGCTCAGCAGGGCCCCGTCGAAGACGCCGTCCACGCCCTCCGGGACGAGCTCCCGCACCGCGCGGACGACCTCGGCCGGTTCGCCGCGCGGGACGCACTCCTTGGCTCCGAGGACCTTCAGCTCGCTCTCGTCGCCCTCGTACGAGACGGCCACCACCCGCAGCCCGGCGGCCGAGGCCAGCTGGACCGCGAACCGGCCCACGACACCACTCGCGCCCGTGATGAGCAACGTGGCCCCCGCCGGGAGTCCGGCCAGGCCGAGGCCCTGATGGGCGGTGATCGCGGCCAGCGGGACGGAGGCCGCCGAGGGGAACTCCACGTCGTCCGGGAGGGGGGCCAGCCACTCCGGGGCGACCTGTACGACCTCGGCGTACGTGCCCTCGCCGGTCAGCTCCTCGTACCAGGGCACGAAGCCCGCCACCCGGGTACCCGCCGGCAGAGTGGCCTCCTCGCCGGGCGCCGGGTCGAGCAGCCTGCCCGCGAAGTCCGTACCGAGGACGAACGGCGGGCGCAGATCACCCATGTGGTCGGCGTACAGGCCGGCCCGGATCCGGAGGTCCGCCATGGTCACACCGGCCGCACGCAGCCGCACCCGGACCCTGCCCGGCACGTCCCCGGCCTCCGGCTCGGGGCGGCGGGCCATTCTCAGCACCTCGGGTCCGCCGTAGGCGGTCACTTCGACGACACGCATGGGTCTCCTCCCGCGGAAGCCCCCTCGTGGCCATTACACCCACGCCCCGCACCCCCGGCAACAGGTGAAGGAAGCCCGGGGGAACCGCGCGGAAGCTGACGGAAGCACGAACGCCGGACGGCGAGAAGCCCGCTCCCGCACCGGACCGCACACACGTCGTTACGGTGGCGTCCGTGGACTGGAACCTTCGCCGACGGCCCCAAGCCCGACGGCTACCCCCAGCTGCGCGAGAACATGGTCGCCGTCTCCCTCTACACCCTGGTCCTCAACGACCGGGTGCCCTTGCAAAACCTCTCCCTCGACGCCCGTACGCCGCCTCTACCGCGGCGACGTCACCAACTGGCAGCAGCTCGGCGGCCCCGACCTCGACGTGCGGCTGGTCAGCCGCGACGCCAACTCCGGCACCCGCGAGGTCTTCCAGCGCCGCGTCCTCGGCCGCAACGAGCCCGCCAACTCCTCCCGCAACTGCGCCCGCAAGGACGACCCCGAGGCCGAGGTCATCCGCTGCGAACTCGACAGCACCGAACAGGTCCTGTCCACCGTCGCCGAGCTCCCAGGCGCCATCGGCTACACCGAGCTCCGCTCCGGCAGCGGCCTGAGCGGCCTGCACCGGGTCGCCATCGACGGCCGGAAACCCCACGTCGACGAGATCGGCACCTCCCCCTACCCGTACCGGGAGATCGAGTACGCCTACACCTGGGGCGCGCCGCCCGCCGACTCTCCGACCTCCAGCTTCCTCACGTATCTCGGCCGGGGCGGCGGCCAGGCCGTCATCACCACCCACGGCCATCTGCCCTGCGCCACCCCCAAGGGCCTGAAGATCTGTGGCGAGGGATGACGGCCGGTCTGGCATGCTCTTCCGTCGTGGATCCCTTGAACGCGGACGACCCGGTCGTCATAGGACCGTTCCGGCTGCTCGGCCGCCTCGGCGTGGGCGGCATGGGCCGGGTGTACCTGGCCCGTTCGGCCGGCGGACGCGCGGTCGCGGTGAAGGTCGTGCACCCGGAGCTGGCCGCCCAGGACGAGTTCCGGCGCCGGTTCGCCCGTGAGGTCGCCGCCCTGGAGCGGGTCTCCGGCACCGGCACCGCGCCCGTGCTCGGCGCCGACACCGGAGCCGAACTCCCGTGGGTCGCCGTCGGATACGTGCCCGGGCCCTCGCTGCGTACGGTCGTCGGCGACGAGTACGGGCCGCTGCCGACCGAGAGCATCCGCACCCTCGCCTCCGGGCTCGCCCGGGCGCTCACCCACGTCCACGCCTCGGGCCTGGTCCACCGCGACCTGAAGCCGTCCAACGTGCTGCTCACCGTCGACGGCCCGAAGATCATCGACTTCGGCATCGCCCGCGCCGTCGACACCGTCACCGACGGCGGCCTCACCAGCACCGGCGCGGTGGTCGGCTCCCCCGGCTTCATGTCGCCCGAACAGGTGAGAGGCGAGCGGCTGACGCCCGCCTCGGACGTCTTCTGCCTGGGTTCGGTGCTCGCGTACGCGGCGACCGGCCGCTCCCCGTTCGGCGGGGCGGACAGCGGGGTCCACGCCACGATGTTCCGCATCGCCCACGACGAGCCCGACCTGACGGATCTCGCGCCCGAACTCACCGGCCTCATCCGGGCCTGCCTCAGCAAGGACCCCGCCGGGCGCCCCTCGGCGGCCGAGCTCGTCGACACCCTCCCGGTCACCGACCCCTGGCTGCCCGCCGACGTCCTGGCCCGCCTGGGCCGCCACGCGGCCCGCCTCCTGGAGGCGGACGCGGAGGCCGCGCCGGGCTCGCCCCCGCGGGAGGCCGGCGCGGGCCGCGCCGGGACCGGCGACCCGACCCCCGCGACCCCGCTGCCCGGGACGAAGGCCCCGGCCCCCGGGCGCCGCCGCCGGGGCCTGCTCGCCACCGTCACGGCCGTCGCCGTTCTGGCCGCCGCGGGAGCCGCGTACACCTTCTGGCCCGACCCGGACAAGGGCATGGACGGCCAGAAGAACAAGGCGCGCGGCACCACCGGCCCGGTATCCGCCCGGCCCGCCGGGATCGTCCCGGCCGCCTTCCTCGGCGCCTGGGAGGGCAACCTGCAGGGCTCCGCCGACCACCCCCGCGAGACCTTCCGGCTCGAACTCACCCAGGCCGCGGCCGGCACCAAGGCCGCCGTCTACGTCCACGTGACCGACGAGCGGCTGTGCATGGGCCGCTCCCGGCTCGTCTCGGCCGACGAGGACAAGGTCGTCCTCGGCGACTCGGACGTCACCACCGGCGTGCCCGCCCAGCGCTGCACGCCCGCCGCCCGCCAGACCCTCACCCTGCGCTCCCCCGAGGTCCTGGAGTGGACCTCCGGCGCCGCCAAGGCCACCTTCCACAAGGCGCGCACCGGCTCCGAGGCCGTCCCGGCGAAGCTCGTGGGCTCCTGGCGGATGCGGAACGACCCCCTGGTCTTCGGGAAGAACGTCGACCGCTACTCCGACGAGGTGACCATCACCCAGGGCCCGGTCGGCTCCGCCGTCTTCCACAACCAGCACGGCTACCCCCGCACTGACGCCGAGGGCAACCCCACCTCCGAGACGGTCCGCTGCGGCTGGACCGCCCTCCTCGCCGGCACGGGCACCCCCCTGGTCATCGGCCCCGGCACCGCCGACACGGGCACGGACCCCGACTGCGACCCGGCGGGCATCGCGTCCTACGTCGAGCTCATCCGCTACAAGGGCGAGGACCGGCTCCTCGTCTACCCGATGACGGACGGGGAGCCGGGGGAGTACTACCGGGTGCGGTGACCGGCGCCCGGGCCAGGTCGGAAAGCAGCGAGGGCCCGCGCCCCGTGATCCGGGGTGCGGGCCCTCGCCCGGGTGGTGCGGGACGGGCTACAGGAACGAGTTGATCTCGATCGTCTCGGTGCGGCCCGGGCCGACGCCGATCGCGGAGATCGGGGCGCCGGACATCTCCTCCAGGGCCTTCACGTAGGCCTGGGCGTTCTTCGGGAGGTCCGCGAAGGTCTTGGCCTTGGTGATGTCCTCGGACCAGCCCGGGAGCATCTCGTAGACCGGCTTCGCGTGGTGGAAGTCGGTCTGCGAGTACGGGAGCTCCTCGACGCGCTTGCCGTCGATCTCGTACGCGACGCAGACGGGGATCTGCTCCCAGCCGGTCAGGACGTCGAGCTTGGTGAGGAAGAAGTCGGTCAGGCCGTTGACGCGGGTCGCGTAGCGGGCGATGACCGCGTCGAACCAGCCGCAGCGGCGGTCGCGGCCGGTGGTGACGCCACGCTCGCCGCCGATGCGGCGCAGGGCCTCGCCGTCCTCGTCGAACAGCTCGGTCGGGAACGGGCCGGCGCCGACACGGGTGGTGTACGCCTTGAGGATGCCGATGACGCGGCTGATCTTCGTCGGGCCCACGCCCGCGCCGGTGCAGGCGCCGCCGGCGGTCGGGTTGGAGGAGGTGACGAAGGGGTAGGTGCCGTGGTCGACGTCGAGCAGGGTGCCCTGGCCGCCCTCGAAGAGCACGACCTTGTCGTCGTCGAGCGCCTTGTTGAGGATGAGGGTGGTGTCCGCGACGAACGGCTTGATCTGCTCCGCGTACTGGAGCATCTCCTCGACGATCTGGGCGGCCTCGATGGCGCGGCGGTTGTAGAGCTTGGCGAGCAGCTGGTTCTTGCCCTCCAGCGCCGCCTCGACCTTCTGGGTGAGGATCGACTCGTCGTACAGGTCCTGGACCCGGATGCCGACGCGGTTGATCTTGTCGGCGTAGGTCGGGCCGATGCCGCGGCCGGTGGTGCCGATCTTGCGCTTGCCGAGGAACCGTTCCGTCACCTTGTCGAGGGTGACGTTGTACGGCGTGATCAGGTGGGCGTTGCCGCTGATCAGGAGCTTCGAGGTGTCGACGCCGCGCTCGTTGAGCCCGCTCAGCTCGGAGAGCAGGACCGCCGGGTCGACGACGACGCCGTTTCCGATGACCGGGGTGCACCCCGGGGAGAGGATTCCGGAAGGGAGAAGGTGCAGCGCGTACTTCTGGTCGCCGACGACGACCGTGTGGCCGGCGTTGTTGCCGCCCTGGTAGCGCACCACATAGTCAACGGATCCACCGAGCAGGTCGGTGGCCTTTCCCTTGCCCTCGTCACCCCACTGAGCACCGAGCAGCACAAGTGCGGGCACAGGCGTACACCCCTTCCGGGTGGGGCATGTCCAAGGTCAGGGGGCCGACGCCGCCTCACCGGTGTGCCCCGGAATAGACGAAGCCCCTGGCGCAATAGCGCAAGGGGCTCTTGCACAAAGAGACTACCCGAGGAAGGACCGAGGTGTCGGCTCACGACCAGCTGCTTGTGGTCATCGACCCGGTCGCCCGCCGGATGGACGGCGAGTCCGTGCGAATCGCGAAAGATGTGCTGTCCGCGGGCGCGGAAACGAAGATCTGCCTGCCGGACACTCCGGAGGAGTTCGCCCGCGCCCTGGCCAGGCGGGGCTCCAGGCGCCCGGTCGTCCTCGGCGACGACCGCGCCCTGCTCCGTACGGTGACCCTGCTGCACCGCGAGCGGGAGCCCGTCTGCGGGGCCCTCTCGCTCGTCCCGATCGGCGCCCCCGACCGTCTGGCGGTGGCCCACGCGCTCGGCGTGCCGCCGGGCACGGTGGCGGCGGCCCGCACGGTCCTCGACGGTGTGGCGCGCCGCCTGGACCTGCTGGTGGACGACAGCGGCGGGGTGGTCCTCGACCACCTGGACGTCCCGGCCGCCCGGACCCTCGCCGCCGCGCCGCCCACCGTCTGGGACACCTGCCGCTCGCTGGTGCGCACCCTGGTCCGCCCGGCCCCCGCGCCGGCCGCGCTCGCGGTGCGGACGCACCGGCTGCGGGTGGAGGCGGACGGGGTGCTGCTCAGCGACGTGGACACCCCGGTGGAGGGTCTGACCGCCCGCGCCCTGGGCGGCGCCGCCGCCCTGACCCTGGTCCCGGCGGGTGCCCCGCCGGTCCACGCCACCGCCCACACCCTGACGGTGACGGGCCCCGACTTCCGCTACCGCGCCGACACGACGGTCTCGGGCCCGGTCCGGCGGCGGACCTGGACGGTGCGGGCGGGCGCGTGGGGGCTGACGCTGCCGGCCGGCGAGGGGGTAGGGCGGCGCCTGGGGTAGGGCACGCTACGCCCTCGGCAGGGGCTCGCCCTTGGCCTCCCTGTGGGCCCGCCAGCGGTCCATCATCCCGAGCATCTCCTGCTGGAGGAACTCGAAGAACTCGGCCGTGTCCGCCGTCCGGGTGCCGGCCGCCGTGTCCGGGCCGAGGATCTCGGAGCCGTCGCGCAGGACCTTCTCCCAGCGGGTGAGGATCTGGTCGCGGCGGGTGAAGGTCTCGTACCAGAGCTCGTTGTGCAGGACGTAGCGGTCGCGGCGGGTGCCCGGGTCGCGCTCGCGGCTGACCATGTTGACCTGGGTGAGGTAGCGGACCGCTCCGGAGACGGCGGCCGGGCTGATCCGGAGCTGTTCGGCGAGTTCGGCGGAGGTCATCGAGGCCGTCTCGGAGGCGAGCAGGGCCGCGAAGACGCGGGCGGCCATGCGCTGCATGCCGGCCTCGGTGAGTTCGGCGGCGAAGCGCTCGACGAAGCGCGAGACGGCTTCTTCGTTGGTCGTCGTCATGCCTTCCACTATGTCACCAACTTTCTACGCTTCCTTAACTTCACAAGTTTGTGAAAGTAGCGTACGTTCTGAAGCATGACGAAGGCAATCACGGTCGCCGGGCTCCACAAGGCGTTCGGCCGCACCCACGCGCTGGACGGTCTCGACCTGGCGGTCGAGGCCGGCGAGGTCCACGGCTTCCTCGGCCCCAACGGCGCCGGGAAGTCCACCACCATCCGGGTCCTGCTCGGGCTCTTGCGGGCCGACTCCGGCGCCGTACAGCTGCTCGGCAAGGACCCCTGGGCCGACGCCGTCGAGCTCCACCGGCGCCTCGCCTACGTCCCCGGCGACGTCACCCTGTGGCGCAACCTCTCCGGCGGCGAGGTCATCGACCTCTACGGACGCCTCCGCGGGGGCCTCGACACGACGCGGCGGGCCGAGCTGATCGAGCGCTTCGAGCTCGACCCCACCAAGAAGGGCCGCACCTACTCCAAGGGCAACCGGCAGAAGGTCGCCCTCGTCGCCGCGTTCGCCTCCGACGTGGACCTGCTCGTCCTCGACGAGCCCACCAGCGGCCTCGACCCGCTGATGGAGGAGGTCTTCCAGGACTGCGTCACCGAGGCCCGCGACCGCGGCCGGACGGTGCTCCTGTCCAGCCACATCCTCAGCGAGGTCGAGACCCTCTGCGACCGGGTCAGCATCATCCGCAAGGGCCGCACCGTCGAGTCCGGTTCGCTCGCCGAGCTGCGCCACCTCACTCGTACCAGCGTCTCCGCCGAACTCGCCGGAGCGCCCAACGGGCTCGCCCACCTCCCCGGTGTGCACGACCTCGACGTCCAGGGCCGGCGCGTGAAGCTCCAGGTCGACACCGACAAGCTCGACGCCGTCCTGCGCTCGCTCACCGAGTCCGGCGTCCGCAGCCTCACCAGCACCCCGCCCACCCTGGAGGAGCTCTTCCTCCGTCACTACGCGGAAGAAGTGGCCACGTCATGAGTACTGTCGCGCTGACCGGCACCGGCGCCCTCACCAGGCTCGCCCTGCGCCGCGACCGGCTGATGACGCCGGTCTGGGCCCTGGTCACCGGCGGCATGGTCGCCAGTGGCGTCGGCTCCCTCCAGGGCCTGTACGGCACGGCCGCCCAGCGCGCCGAGCTCGCCGCCTCCATGACCGCCAACAGCTCGATGCGCTCGCTGTACGGGCCGGTCTTCGGCGACTCCCTCGGCGGGCTCGTGGCCTGGCGGTTCGGCACCTTCGCCGCGGTCCTGGCCGCCGTGATGAGCCTGATCATCGTGGTCCGGCACACCCGCGAGGAGGAGGAGACGGGCCGTCAGGAGATGCTGTCCGCCGGCGCGGTGGGCCGCCGGGCGCCGCTGACCGCCGCGCTCCTGGCCGCGTTCCTCGCCAACACCGCCGTCGCCCTGATCGTCACCGCCGGGCTCGCCGGACAGGGCGGGGCCGGCGCCCTCGCCCTCGGCCTCGCGATCGGGGGGACCGGCATGGTCTTCGCGACCATGGCCGCGATCGTCGCCCAGCTCACCGAGAGCGCCCGGCTCGCCAAGGGCCTGACCGGCGGCCTCCTCGGCCTCGCGTTCGTCCTGCGGGCGGCGGGCGACGCCGCCACCGCCGACGGCAGCAGCGTCCTGACCTGGCTCTCCCCCATCGGCTGGGCCGAGCACGTCCGTCCCTTCGCCGGCGAACGCTGGTGGGTGCTGCTCCTGCTCGTCGCAGCGGTCCTGGCCCAGACGGCCGTCGCGTACGTGCTGACCGCGCGCCGCGACGTCGGCATGAGCTTCCTGCCCACCCGGCCGGGACCCGCCACCGGCCGGCTCGCGACGGCGGGCGCCCTCGCCTGGCGGCTCCAGCGCGGCACGGTGCTCGGCTGGTCGCTCGGCTTCCTGCTGGGCGGTCTGGTCTTCGGCGGCATGGTCGAGGGCGCGGCCGACATCGTCGGCGACAACGAGCAGGCACGGCAGATCTTCGAGCGGATGGGCGGCCAGAGCGCCCTCACCGACGCGTTCCTCGCCACCATGGTCGGCCTGTTCGGCATGGTCGCGGCCCTCTTCGCGGTCGGCTCGGTGCTGCGGCTGCACGGCGAGGAGACCTCGCAGCGCGCCGAACCCCTGCTCGCCGGCCCCGTCGGCCGGCTCCGCTGGGCGGCCGGGCACCTGGTGGTCGCCTTCGCCGGATCGGCCCTGATCATGCTGCTCAGCGGCCTCGGGCTCGCCCTCTCGTACGGGCATGACCTCGGGCCCGTCCTCGGCGCGTCGCTCGGCCGGCTCCCCGCGATCTGGACCCTGGCGGGCCTCGCCGTCCTCCTCTGGGGCGCCGTCCCGAAGGCCGCCGTCGCCGCCTGGGGCGTGGCCGGGGTGTGCCTGGCGCTCGGCTGGATCGGCCCGGCGCTCGACCTGCCGCAGTCGGTCCTGAACCTCTCGCCGTTCGGCCACCTGCCGAAGCTCCCCGGCCAGGACCCGGCCTGGGGCCCGTTCGCCGCCCTGACGGCGCTCGCGGCGGCCCTGGTGGCGGGCGGTCTGGCCGGGCTGCGGCGGCGGGACATGGTGAGCTGATCCCCGTGGGCGGCCGGGGTCAGATCTCCACCAGCAGCTCCTCGAAGCCCCTGATCACGTACCCCGGCTTCCACACCGGCTCCGCCGCGAGCCGCATCCCCGGCGCCCGCCGCAGCAACTCGCCGAAGACAGCGGCCAGTTCGAGGCGGGCGAGCGGGGCGCCGAGGCAGTAGTGGATGCCGGCGCCGAAGGTGACGTGGGGGTTGTCGGCGCGGGTGAGGTCGAGCTCGTCGGCGGTGGGGCCGAAGCGGGCGGGGTCGCGGTTGGCGGAGCCGAAGAGCAGGGCGACCTCGGAGCCGCGCGGGATGACCTGGCCGCCGATCTCGATGTCGTCGAGGACCCAGCGCTCGAACATCTGGAGCGGGGTGTCGTAGCGCAGAAGTTCTTCCACAGCTGTGGACAACTTTTCGGGATCCGGACGCACGCCCTCGCGCAGCAACGTCCACCAGCCGTTGACCGTGGTGTTCACGGTCGCCTCGTGCCCCGCGTTGAGCAGCAGCACACAGGTGGAGATCATCTCCTGCTCGGTCAGCTCCGCCACGCCGATCAGGCCCGAGATCAGATCATCCCCCGGATCCTTGCGCCGGCGGGCGATCAACTCCCGCAGGTAGTCGGAGAATTCGATCGATGCGCGCACCGCCCGGCGGGCCGTCTCCTCCGAGGGGTTCAGCTCGAACATCCCGCAGATGTCGGCCGACCACGGCCGCAGCCGCCCCCGCTCCTCCTCGTCGTCCGGGACGCCCAGCATCTCGGCGATCACCGCGACCGGCAGCGGCTCGGCCACGACCGACAGCAGGTCGCCGCCGCCGGCCGCGACCAGCTCCCCCACCCGCTCCGCGGCGAGCCGCCGTACCGTCGGTGCCAGTTCCTCCACCGTCCGCGGGGTGAACGCCTTCGACACCAGGCGCCGGATCCGGCTGTGGTCGGCCGCCTCCAGGTCGAGCAGCCCGTGGTCGTTGAGCGTGTGGAACGGCTCGTGGTCGGCAGCGGGGGCCTCGCGCCCGAACTCCTCGTGGGTGAAGCGGTGCGTGTACGTACGGCCCAGGCGGCGGTCCCGCAGCAGCGCCGACACGTCCTCGTAGTGCGGGATCAGCCACTGGCGGGTGGGCCCGAACCAGTGCGCGCGGCCGGTGGCGCGCAGCTCGGCGTACGCGGGGTAGGGGTCGGCGACGAACTCCGGGGACCAGGGGTCGAAGGCAGCCTCCATGACCGGACGCTACCGCCGCGGCCCCCGACTCGGGCACGTCCCGGCGCGATCCGCCTCAGCGGCCCTACCCGCCGACCTGCACCAGCCTCGCCTCGTACGCGAAGACCGCCGCCTGCGTCCGGTCGCGCAGGCCCAGTTTCACCAGGATGCGGCTCACATGGGTCTTGATCGTGGACTCGGCGACGACGAGGTGGTCGGCGATCTCCGCGTTCGACAGGCCCTGCGCGATCAGCACCAGGACCTCCGTCTCGCGCTCGGTGAGCTCCCCGATCTGCGCCATCGCCGGCGGGCGTGGAGACGCCGCCGCCGACTTGGCGAACTCGGTGATCAGCCGCTTGGTGACGGTCGGCGCGAGCAGCGCCTCGCCGGCCGCGACCACCCGGACGCCGTCGGCGAGCTGGCGGGCCGAGGCGTCCTTGAGGAGGAAGCCGGAGGCCCCGGCACGCAGCGCCTGGTACACGTACTCGTCCAGGTCGAAGGTGGTCAGGACGAGCACCTTCGCGTCGGCGTTCGCGGCGACGATCTCGCGGGTGGCGTCGATGCCGTTCAGCTCCGGCATGCGGATGTCCATCAGGACCACGTCGGGGCGGAGTGCGGCGACCTGGGCGACCGCCTCGCGGCCGTTGACCGCCTCGCCGACCACCTCGATGTCCGGCATGGCGCCGAGCAGCACCGAGAAGCCCTCGCGGACCATCATCTGGTCGTCGACGATCAGGACCCGGATCACTGGTCCGCCTCCTCACGGGCGACGGGGATGAAGGCCGCGACTTCGTAGCCGCCTTCGGCCGTCGCCTCGGCGGTCATCTCGCCGCCCAGCATGGCGACCCGCTCCCGCATGCCGGTGATGCCGTGCCCGGCGCCCGGCGAGGGCTTCACCAGGCCGCGCGCGGGACCGTTCACGATGCGCAGGCCGAGGCCGCCGAGGACGTACGACACCTCGACCCTGGCGCCGGCGCCGGGGGCGTGCCGCAGCACGTTCGACAGGGCCTCCTGCACGATCCGGTACGCCGAGAGCTCCACGCCCTGCGGCAGCTCCCGCACCGCGCCCGTCACGGCCTTGTCCACGTCGAGACCGGCCTCGCGGACGTTGGAGACCAGTCCTTCCAGGTCGGCGAGAGTGGGCTGCGGGGCGTCCGGGGCCTCGTAGTCCTCGGCCCGTACGACTCCGAGGACGCGGCGCAGCTCGGTGAGCGCGGCGACCGCGTTCTCCCGGATGGTGGCGAAGGCCTGCTCCAGCTCCGGCGGCGGGTTCTCCACCCGGTAGGGGGCGGCCTCGGCCTGGATGGCGACCACCGACATGTGGTGGGCGACGACGTCGTGCAGCTCGCGGGCGATGGTGGTCCGCTCCTCGAGCAGGGTGCGCTTCGAGCGTTCGACGGCGGTCACGGACTGCTGGACGCTGACCTCGCGGGCGGCCTCGCGGCGCACCTGGCGCATGGCCACGACCAGCAGGAACATCGCGGAGAAGAACAGCATCTGCGGCGCGTCCGAGCCGTAGCCGCCGAGGAGGACGGTGGCGAAGATGGCGTAGGTCGCGGTGAGCGCCCACATCCAGGCGGCGGTACGGGGGCGGGTGCGGGCGGCGACCACGGTGAGCACGACGAGGTGCGCGGCGAACGAGTTCGGCGCCCACGGCCAGCCGTCGCCGTAGCTGCCGGCGTACGCCAGGAACGGCGTGGTGGCCAGCGAGGCCCAGAACGCGAGGACCGGGCGGACGAGCGTGAGCAGCACGATCGCGGCCGGGACGCACGAGTACACGAGAACGATCGGGCCGAAGCGGTTGTGCACCTGCTCGTAGCCGAGGAAGAGGACCATCATCGCCAGGAAGGCGACGACGGCGTGCGGGAGCAGGCCCACGTGGACCCGTATCCGCTCCGGGAGGAAGCGGGTCGGGCCGCGGTCCGTGTCCATGCGGGGCATCGGACGGTAGGAGAAGGCGTCGAAGCCGAGGTCGGCGCGCAGACCGCCGAGCGCCTTCAGCGTCAGGCGGAGCTCGGGGCTGCGGCTCGATTCGGTGGTCTGGGTCGAAGTCACCCGTCCACGGTACGGGCGGGGCCGGGGTGGGGGCGTCCGGCTGGATGCGGATCCTGGTGGGTCCGCCTTGAGGACTACGCGGCCCGCCACGCCGTCCCGTGCGGGCGCGGCGGGGCCCCGCCGCCTCACCACGCCAGCTGGGCGATCTCCTCCGCCACCACCGCGCACGCGTCCGCGGCCGGGTCGATCAGGGGGAAGTGGCCGATGTCCTCCAGGAGGGTGAAGCCGACGGTCTCGCCGGCCTTCGCGGCGGCCTCCACGTAGGCCTCGGCGACGTCCGGCGGGACGACGATGTCCTCGCGGCCCTGCACGACTGTGGTCGCGATGCCGGTCGGGAGCAGCAGCGCCGGGTCCGCCATCGCCGCACGGGTGGCGAACTCCTTCTCGCCGCCCAGGAGTTCCGCCACCGCGCCGCCGCACACCCCCAGCTCCACCGCGCTGTCGAAGTGGGCGATCGGGGCCAGGGCCACCACCCCCCGCAGGGCCGGCGGGCCGGCCAGGCGCCAGGGGGAGCCCGCGGGCAGGACGTGGCGGGCGGCGGCCCACAGGGCCAGGTGACCGCCCGCCGAGTGGCCGGTCAGGACGATGCGGCGCGGGTCGGCCTGCGGCAGGTGCGCCGCGGCCAGGTCGGGTACGGCGTCCAGCGCCGCGGCCACGTCGTCGAAGGTCTCCGGCCAGCGGCCCGCCACCGGCGCGGCCCCGCCCTGCCGGGGGATGTCGCTGCCGCGCCGGTACTCGACGCTCGCCACCGCGAAGCCACGGCGTGCCAGGAAGTCCACGAAAGGGGTCAGGTGCTGCCGGTCGTACGGCGCCCGCCAGGCGCCGCCGTGCAGGGCGACGACGAGCGGCGCGCTGCTCCGTCCGTCGCGCGGGGCGTAGAAGTCGACCACCTGATCGGGGTGCGCACCGTACGCGGCGGAGGCGTCCGGGGCGACGGCCGGGTGCGAGAAGGCCGATGCTTCTTCGGCGGCGTCGCGCGCGGCGGGGTCCGGCATGCTGCTTCCAACCTCTCCTCAGACAGGGCCGATTGGCCTGACCTGCGGGGACGGTACCAGGCGTACGGCCACCGCAGATCAGGCGATCATCAGACCTATGCCGTCGGCGTGTCCGCGCCGGGCGTCGCCCCGCCGGCGGGAACCTCCGTGAGGACCTCCGCAAGCACCCGCGCCGCCCGCTCCGCGTCCGCGAAGGACACGTACAGCGGGGTGAAGCCGAAGCGCAGCACGTCCGGGCGGCGCAGGTCGCCCACCACGCCGCGCCGGATCAGCTCCGCCATGACCTCGGGCGCCTCGGCGCAGCGCAGTGCCACCTGGCTGCCGCGTTCGGCGTGCGCCTCGGGGGTCACCGACGCGACCCGGCCCTCGGGGGCGTAGGCCCGTACGCACTCCAGGAAGAAGTCGGTGAGGGCCAGGGACTTGGCCCGCACGTCCTCGATCCTTACCCCGTCCCACACGTCGAGCGCCGCTTCGAGGGCGAGCGTCGACAGGATGTCGGGAGTGCCGACCCGGCCCCGCAGCGCGCCGTCGGCGGCGGCGTAGCCGGGGGTCATGCCGAACGGGTCGCGGTGCGAGTTCCAGCCGGGCAGCGGCGAGTCGAAGGCCGCCTGGTGGCGCTCGGCGACGTACAGGTACGCGGGCGCGCCGGGACCGCCGTTGAGGTACTTGTACGTGCAGCCGACGGCCAGGTCGACGCCGTGGGCGTCCAGGCCCACCGGCAGCGCGCCGGCGCTGTGGCACAGGTCCCAGACGGCCAGGGCGCCCGCCTCGTGCAGCACGGCGGTGAGGCCGGGCAGGTCGTGGAGGCGGCCGGTGCGGAAGTCGACGTGGTTGACCAGGGCCAGCGCCGTACGGTCGGTCACCGCGCCGGGCAGCTCGGCGGGCGTGACCGGCACGATCCGGTGGCCCGTCATGCGCGCCGCCGACTCCGCGATGTACCCGTCCGTGGGAAAGGTCGTCGCGTCGACGAGGATCTCGTCCCTGCCGCCGTCCGCGAGGCGCGCGGCCGCGACGACCGCCTTGAAGACGTTCACGCTGGTCGAGTCGCCGACCACGATCTGTCCTTCGGCGGCGCCGACGAGCGGGGCGATCCGGTCGCCGATCCGCTCGGGCGCGGTCCACCAGCCGGACTCGTCCCAGGAGCGGATGCGCAGCTCGCCCCACTCGCGGGCGATGACGTCGGCCATCCGGCCGGGGACGTGGGCCGGGAGCGCGCCGAGCGAGTTGCCGTCGAGGTAGACGGTGTCGTCGAGGGCGAACTTCTCGCGGTGCTTGCCGAGTTCGTCCCCGGCGTCGAGCCTGGCCGCCCGCTGCGCGTACGTGTCAGACATGGCTGCGCGCCGTCCACAGCTCGGGGAACACGTTCTTCTGCGCCCGCTTCTCCAGCCAGGCCACGCCCGCCGAGCCGCCGGTGCCGGTCTTGGCGCCCATCGCGCGGCGGGTCGCCACCAGGTGGTCGTTGCGCCATCGCCAGACGAGCTCGGCGACATCACTCAACGCCTCGCCGAGGCGGACGAGTTCGGTGTTCTGGTCCGCGTCCGCGTAGATGCCGGCCCAGATCCGCTCGACCTCGGCGTTCGGCTCGTAGCGCAGCGCCAGGTCGCGGCCGAGGACCTCGGTGGGGACGGGCAGGCCGCGGCGGGCCAGCAGCCGCAGCGTCTCGTCGTACAGGCTGGGCTCCTGGAGCGCCTTCTCCAGCTCGGCGTGGACGCGCGGCGCGCCGCGGTGCGGCACCAGCATGGACGCCGACTTCTCGCCGAGCAGGAACTCCATGCGCCGGTACATCGCCGACTGGAAGCCGGAGCCCTCGCCGAGGGCGCTGCGGTAGGCGTTGAACTGGGCCGGGGTGAGCTGGGCGAGCGGCCGCCAGGAGTGGTTCAGGGCCTCGAGCTCGCGCACGGAGCGCTTGAGCGCGTCCATGGCGACCTGCAGCTTGTCCTCGCGCAGGGCCCGGCTCGCGGTCTCCCACTCGTGGACGATCACCGTGAACCACAGCTCCATGACCTGGGTGGTGACCAGGAAGACCATCTCGCCGGGGTCGTCGGAGCGCAGATGCTGCAGGTGGGTGAGAACGTCCGCCTGTACGTAGTCCTCGTACGGCGTCGTGCCCGCGAAGTCGAGGTTCGGCGCATCGGCGACCGAACCGGCTCCAGAGGCATCGGGGAAGGTGGACATCGCTGTCTCCTCGATACGTACTACCGGGTAGCGGTCCGCTCCTTCCGTTTGGCACGGGAGCCCCGGTCCCCTCGGGAGGCGGCTTCGTCGCGCGCCGTCCCAAGCGCATCATTACACGACCGGGCCCGTGATGTAGATGCCGTCTTCGTCATACGGATACGCATTCGATCTGCAGCCGTTCAGGCCCTTGATCTGTTGCATCATCACGGGCGCGAGCCTGCCCGGGCCGGGGCAGCCCATGTGCTGCCGGATGCCGATCTCGTGCCCGACCTCGTGGTTGATGATCAGGTGCCGGTATTCGGCGGGCCCGCCCGCGAAGGTCGGGGAGCCGAGCAGCCACCGCTTGAGGTTCACCACGACACCCGTGGTGGTCTCGCAGTTCAGCTCGCCGTGGGTGTTCATGCCGTTCGCCAGACAGAGCTGGTCGGCGGTGGCCGGCGTGGCGATCCGGATGACGAAGTCGGCGTTCTCGGAGACCAGTTGGAACCGGCCGCGACCGTGCGCCGCCCAGCCGCGCGGGTGCGCCAGTATCTTCTGGATCTCCTCGGCGGCCTCACGGGCGGAGATGTCGACGCCGTCCTCGACCTGCACGCGGTAGCGGCGCAGGGAGCCCCCGGAGCCGACGGCGTCGCCGGTGGACTGGGCGGTGGTGAAGGTGCCCGCGCCGGACTGGGGCACGGTGGTCTTCTTCGGGGCGGGCTTGGTCGTCTTCTTCGCCGTGGGCACCGGCTTCGGCTTCGGTTTCGGCGTGGGCGTCGGCTCCGGGCTCGGCGGGGCCGTCGTCGGGTCCGGCGATGCGACGGCCACGGGCGGCGGCGCGGCGGCGCTCTGGGTGCCGTTGAAGTGGGCGAGGGCGGCGCCTCCGCCCAGCGAGACCAGGACGAGCGCGAGCACCGGGAGCACGAGGCGCCCCGGGGACCGGCGTTTCTCCCGTCTGCGGCGACGGTTCTGCTGCGCGGCGCGTTTGCCCAAGACAGACTTCTCCCCCTGCGTGCGCCGGGGTGGGGAGAGGGGCGTGGGGGGCCTCTGCGCCGGCGGCTCGGTACAACGGTCCGGAGGATCGTACCGGCCGCTTCGAACGCCCTCGAACGCGTCGAGGACTCTGTCCGGATTTCCCCCCGCCCCGGGGACGGGGGGTTTCCCGGCGGCCACGGTGCGTGGCAGGGGGCCTTGGGCGGGCCCGGCCGAGCGTCGGCCGTACGTCAGCCGAGGGTGTCCGCGGCGGTCTGCGAGGAGTCGCGCAGGAAGGTCGAGCAGCGCTCGTACTCCTCCTTCTCGCCGATCTCGCCGGCCGCGCGGGCCAGCGCGTGCAGGGCGCGCAGGAAGCCGCGGTTCGGCTCGTGCTCCCACGGCACCGGGCCGTGGCCCTTCCAGCCGTTGCGGCGCAGGGCGTCGAGGCCCCGGTGGTAGCCGGTACGGGCGTACGCGTACGACTCGATCACGCGGCCGCCTTCGTACGCGTCGTCGGCGAGCTGCGCCCAGGCGAGCGAGGAGGTCGGGTACTTCGCGGCGACATCGGCCGGCGCGGCCCCGCTCGCGAGCAGCTCACGCGGCTCCGGGTCGTCGGGCAGGTGGGTGGGGGCCGGTCCCCCCAGCAGGTTCTCGTGGATGGCCATGGGGCCAGTCTGCCTCAGGGCGGGTCCGGTGCGGACCCGGCATGATCGGCGAGACACCCCTAAGCGGCGTCCGGCCGGGCGGGCCTGCGTTCGCCCGGGTCCAGGGGCGGCGAGGTGACCCCGCAGTGCACCCGGCACTCGGGGTGGCAGTCGGCGCGGGCCGGGGCGCGCATGGTCGACCAGGCCAGGATCGCGCCGGC
The DNA here is from genome assembly GCF_044541845.1 of Streptomyces sp. NPDC085481. Lineage (NCBI taxonomy): Bacteria > Bacillati > Actinomycetota > Actinomycetes > Kitasatosporales > Streptomycetaceae > Streptomyces > Streptomyces sp. NPDC085481. The sequence continues at coordinate 370,286 of NZ_JBITTJ010000002.1, read as the reverse complement.
CACCAGGACGCCCGCCAGGATCGGCATCGCCTGCCGGAACGCGTCGCCGAACTGGTCCGCCGAACGGTACGCCTCCGGGCCCATGCCCACGAGCAGCGGCAGCGCCGCCACCGCGATCAGGCCCGCCGCGCGGGCGGCCGCGTTGTTGATGCCGCTGGCCAGGCCCGCCCGGGACACGGGCACCGAACCGAGCACGGTCGCCGTCAGCGGGGCGACCAGCGTGGTCATGCCGAGCCCGAGCACCAGCAGCGCGGGCAGCACGTCCGCCACGTAGGAGGGGTTCTCCCCCACCCGCAGCATCAGCAGCATGCCCCCGGCGCACAGCAGCGGCCCCACCGTGAGCGGCAGCCGCGGCCCGGTCTTCTCGCCGAGCTCGCCCGCCTTCGCCGAGAACAGCAGCATCAGGGCCGTCGTCGGCAGCAGGGCCGCACCCGCGGCGAGCGCCGAATAGCCGGACACCACCTGGAGCTGGAGGGCGGCCAGGAAGAAGAAACCGCCGAACGCCGCGTACACGCACAGCGTCACCAGGTTGACCGCGGTGAAGAGCCTCGAGGCGAATATCGAGGGCGGCACCATCGCGTCCTCGCCGCGCCGCCGCTCCACCAGCGCGAACCCGGCGCCGATCACCCCACCGACCACGCCCGCCCACCACACCTGGGCGATCAGCGCGTACGTCACGAGGGCGAGCGCCGCGGCCCCGAGCACCGCGCCGAGGACGTCGAACCGGCCGTGCGCCGTCTCGTCCCGGGACTCGGGCACGTGCCGCAGCGCCACCGGCACGCAGATCATGGCCAGCGGCACGTTCAGCAGGAACACCCAGCGCCAGCCGGGGCCGTCCACCAGATAGCCGCCCACGAACGGCCCGACCGCCGCCCCCACCCCGCCGAACCCGGACCACAGGCCGACCGCCCTGGCCCGGTCGTCCGGGTGGAAGGTGGCCTGGATCAGCGCGAGCGAGCCTGGGGTGAGCAGCGCCCCGCCCACGCCCTGCAGGGCCCGCGCGCCGATCAGCACGGCCGCGTTCGGGGCGAGCCCGCAGAGCAGCGAGGCGGCCGCGAACCACACCACGCCGATCACGAACACCCGCCGCCGCCCGTACCGGTCGCCGAGCGATCCGCCGAGCAGGATCAGCCCGGCGAGGGTGACCATGTAGGCGTTGACGGTCCACTGCAGGTCGGCGAGATCGGCGCCCAGGTCCTCGCCGATGTGGGGCAGCGCGACATTGACGACGGTGGAGTCGAGCAGGGCCATGGCCGAGCCGAGGACGGTCGTGAGCACGATCCACCGGCCCGTCCCCGAGGCGAGCCGGATACCCGCGCTCGCCGCTGCTCCCGCCGCTTCCGCCATGCCTGCATGGTCCCCCGAACCGGTCGGCCTCGCAGCCGCGCCGGTCAGCCGCGCAGCCGCGCAGCCGCCCGTACCAGCGCGTCCACGCCCCGCTCGGCCTTGGCCCGCGGGCAGCCCACGTTGAGCCGGACGAAGCCGGGGGTGCCGTAGACCCCGCCGGGCATGATCGCGACCCGCTCGGCCGTCACCAGCTCCTCCTGGAGGGCGGTCTCGTCGATGCCCAGCGGGCGCAGGTCGATCCAGGCCAGGTACCCGGCCTGCGGCGGCGACCAGACGACCCCCGGCAGGCCCTCGGCGAGCCGCTCCCCGACCAGGCGCATGGTGCCGGCGACATAGCCGCGCAGCGCGTCCAGCCACGGCGCGCCGTGCTGGTAGGCGGCGATGTGGGCGGTCAGCGACAGCACCGCGGGGGAGGCCAGGCCCTCGCCGGTCTCCATGCGGCGGACGAAGGCGACCCGTTCGTCCGGATCGCCGAGGAAGCCGTACGAGCCGGAGAGCGCGGGAAAGTTGAAGGCCTTGGTCCCGGAGGTGACCAGCGCCCAGCGCCGGCCGCGCCCCGGCTCGGCGACCGCCGACCACGGCACATGGCGGTGGCCTTCGGTGGTCAGGTCGGCGTGGATCTCGTCGCTGACGACGGCCGCGCCGTGCTCCTCGGCGAGCCGGGCGAACTCCTTCAGCTCGTCCTCCCGCCACACCCGGCCGGTCGGGTTGTGCGGGGAGCAGAGCAGCAGCATCCGGCTGTCGGGCCGGGCCAGCTCACGCTCCAGGGCCTTCATGTCGCCGACCGGTACGCCGCGCAGCTCGCGGCCGAGTCCGGTGACCGCCTTGCGGAAGCCGTCGTAGGTGGGGGTGTGGACGACGATCCCGTCGCCGGGCTCGGTCCACATCTTCAGCAGCTGGGAGAGCTGGTTGAGCACGGAGGGCGCGTACACCATCGTGTCCGGGTCGACGGCGGTGCCGTAACGGCTCGCGTACCAGTCCCGTACGGCCTCCCGGAACCCGCCGAGCCGCCAGTCGGTGTAGCCGAACACGCCGTGGTCGACGCGGTCGCGCAGGGCGTCCAGGACGGCCGGCGGGGAGGCGAAGTCCATGTCGGAGATGGTGAAGGGCAGCAGGTCGGACACGCCGAAGCGGTCCGCTATGCCGTCCCACTGCACGGACCAGGTGCCGCGCCGGTCTATCGCGCGGTCGAAGTCGAACGCCACAGCTCATGCCCTCCGGATACGACGACGGGTCCGGCACCACTCTCGTGGCGCCGGACCCGTTCGCACAACAGCGCTTGCTTCCGCGGCCGCGTGCTTCGGCAGCAGCGCTTACTTCAGCCGGGTGCCGGCCGAGCGCAGCGCGACGCACGCCTCGGAGACGCGCTTGGCCATGCCGGCCTCGGCGAGCTTGCCCCAGGTGCGCGGGTCGTAGGTGGACTTCTTGCCGACCTCGCCGTCGACCTTCAGGACACCGTCGTAGTTCTTGAACATGTGGTCCGCCACCGGACGCGTGAAGGCGTACTGGGTGTCGGTGTCCAGGTTCATCTTCACCACGCCGTTCTCGATGGCGGTGGCGATCTCCTCGGCGGAGGAGCCGGAGCCGCCGTGGAAGACGAAGTCGAACGGGGACGCCTTGCCGAACTTCTCGGAGACACCCGCCTGGAGGTCCTTGAGCAGCTCGGGGCGGAGCACGACGTTGCCCGGCTTGTAGACGCCGTGGACGTTGCCGAAGGAGGCGGCCAGCAGGTAGCGGCCCTTCTCGCCCAGGCCCAGGGCCTCGGCGGTGCGGATCGCGTCGTCGACGGAGGTGTACAGCTCGTCGTTGATCTCGTGGGTGACGCCGTCCTCCTCGCCACCGGTCGGGGTGATCTCGACCTCGAGGATGATCCGGGCGGCGGCGGCCTTCGCGAGCAGCTCCTGGCCGATGGCCAGGTTGTCGGCGAGGGTCTCGGCGGAGCCGTCCCACATGTGCGACTGGAAGAGCGGGTTCTCGCCGCGGGCCACGCGCTCGGCGGAGATGTCGATCAGCGGGCGGACGTAGCCGTCCAGCTTGTCCTTCGGGCAGTGGTCGGTGTGCAGCGCGACCGTGATGTCGTACTTCGCGGCGACGATGTGCGCGAACTCGGCCAGGGCTACGGCGCCGGTGACCATGTCCTTGTTGTGCTGGCCGCCCAGGAACTCGGCGCCACCGGTCGAGATCTGGATGATGCCGTCGCTCTCGGCCTCCGCGAAGCCGCGCAGCGCGGCGTGGAGGGTCTGGGACGAGGTCACGTTGATGGCCGGGTAGGCGAACTTGCCTGCCTTCGCCCGGTCGAGCATCTCGTTGTAGACCTCGGGGGTTGCGATGGGCATTCGTCCGCTCCTTGTGATGTGCGGGTGTGTGCGTTGCTAGGCCCTGACCTGGGGGCGACGTCATCGTCGCCGCCCATCTTTCCAGACTCCTGTGCGAGGTCCCACGGGCCGTGCACGCAAAAGGCGGGGTGTTTCACGTGAAACACCCCGCCTTTACTCAAACACGCAGGTCAGGACCATTCCGCGAAGGGGTCCGGGACCTAAGTCACGACTTGGCGGCGGTTACGCCAGGTCAAGATCCGACAGCTGGTAGCCGGTGAGGTAGGTCAGCCCCGCCCCGGCGATCGCGTCGGCCGCACCGCGGTCGACGATCGTCGCGACGGCGACGACCTCGCCGCCCGCCTCGCGGACCGCCTCCACGGCGGTCAGCGGCGAGCCGCCCGTGGTGGAGGTGTCCTCGACCACCAGGCAGCGGCGCCCCTTGACGTCGGCGCCCTCGATGCGGCGCTGCATGCCGTGCGCCTTCTGCGCCTTGCGCACGACGAAGGCGTCCAGGCGCTCACCGCGCGCGGCGGAGGCGTGCAGCATCGAGGTCGCGACCGGGTCGGCGCCCAGCGTCAGACCGCCCACGCAGTCGAAGTCCAGGTCCTTGGTCAGGTCCAGCATCACCTGACCGACCAGCGGCGCGGCCTCGCCGTCCAGCGTGATCCGGCGCAGGTCGATGTAGTAGTCGGCCTCAAGACCCGAGGAGAGGGTCACCTTGCCGTGCACCACGGCCTTGTCCTTGATCTGCTGGAGCAGCTCAGCGCGTACGTCAGTCATGTCCACGAGCTTAAAGGCGCCGCCAGCTCCAGGTGGTCGCGACCTCCAGCGGGTCGATCTCGGTGACCAGGCGCGGCAGGGTGTTGAGACCGTTCGGCGGGCCGGACTGCGGCTCGACGCAGACGGCGTCCGCCGGCTCGTCGTAGATCACGACCCACTCGGCCCGGCTCGTGACCCTCAGCTCCAGCTGCCCGGGCCAGGTCAGAGTGACGTCGACGCCGTCGGGCATGCCGAAGCAGTCGTCCCAGGGGCGCGGGGTGGGGTCGATCCGGCGGCCGGTGGGCAGGTGGTTCTCGCCGCGCTCCTCCTGCCAGCCGGGCGTGAAGCCGAGCTCGACGTCCTGACCGCCGAGGTTGCGGTGGAACCAGGGGTGCCAGCCGGCCTGCGCGGGGAAGGAGGCCCCGGCGGTCTCGATGCCGAGCTGGAGGGTGAGGGAGTCCTCGGCCAGCTCGAAGACCTGGGTGACCTTCCCCGCGTACGGCCAGGGGTCGGCCAGCTCGGTGGTGAAGGCGGCGGTCGTCTCGGTGACCTGGGCGGACTTCCACGGGACGGCACGGACGGTGCCGTGCAGGGCGTGCGGCGCGGCGTGCTCGCTGACGGGGAGCTGGTGGACGGTGCCGCCGTTGCGGAAGCGGCCGTTCTCGGTGCGGCCCGCCCACGGCGCCATCACGAAGCACCCGTGATGCGCTCCCTGGAGCAGCAGTTCGGTGCCTCCGATGCGCAGCCCGGCGATGCGGCAGCCGTGCTCCGGGTCGATGGTCAACTCGGCGTCGCCGGCCGTCAGTCGCGTCAGATTGCTCACGGCACGACCTTAGACGGCCGGGGGGCACCCTTTCAGCGCGTCCTGGCGCCCTTTCAGCGGCGACGGCGCAGGGCCCGGCCGACGACGACCGCGGAGGCGATCGCGAGGGCGGCGGCGGGGGCGATCCAGCGCAGCGTCGCGGAGGCACCCGAAGCCTCGGGGGCCGGGACGGGGGCGTACCGGCCGCGCGGCGGGGCGTGGTCGACCTCCTCCGCGCTGCGCCCGATCATGGTCCGCCGGGCGTGGGCCGCCTCGGCGGCGGGCGGCCGGGCGCCGAGCTCGTCGTCCACGGTGTCGTCGGCGAGCGGGTCGAGGGACGGGGGCGGGACGGGGGTGTCGAACACCGACGCACGGCCGGGCTCCTCGACCCCGTCGTCGACGCCGTCGTCGTCGCTGTCGGCCTCCGCCTCGGCGTCCTGCTCGTCGTCGCGCTCGTCGTCGCGCTCGGCGTCCTGGTCGACATCCCGCCCGGGGTCCTGCTGGGCCTCACGCCGGGCGTCCCGCTCCGCGTCCGCGAGGGCCCGCGACTCGGCCGCCATCTCCGCCTCGACGTCCGCGACGGCGGCCAGCGCCTCCGCGAACCGGTCGAGCAGCCGGGCGCCCGCCGCGCCACGCGCCTCGGGATCGGCGTCCGCGAGCCGGCCGCCCGCCGTCACCCGGCCGGTGAAGGAGAGCGTGGTGCCCTCGGCCACCGGAGTGAGGGCGAGTGTCAGCGCGAGGGCCGCCGTGCCCTTGCCGCGCACCTCGCTGCCCTCGCCCTCGACGGCGAAGGCCCCGTCGCGCTCGGTGCAGCGCAGCACTCCGCGGTACGTGATGGTGTTGCCGCCGACCCGGATCCTGAGCCGCCCGGCGAGGGGCCCCGCTCCCGTGTCGGCGTCCTGCTGGAGTCCGGGGACGCAGCGCGCCACCCGGGCCGGGTCCGTCAGCGTGGCGCGCAGGACCTCGGCCGGGACAGGGACGAACACCTCATGCTCCATGGGAGCCGAGCCTACTCAGGCCCGGCCCGCGCGTCGCCTGATTGCGGGGCTCCCGGAGCTCAGTAGCGCGGGTGGACCAGTGTCGAAGGGGGGAGTCCGGCCGCGTGGCGGGTGCGTTCCATGCGGCTTTCCGCGCCGGTCAGGGTGCCGGGGGTGAGCGAGCGCAGGCTGGGGGCTGCCGGGGCGAGGCCGAGGGCGGGCCGGCGGGGGCCCGGGGCGGCGAGCAGGAAACCCCACTCGCCCGCGCCCGGCGCCGGCGCCCCCGAGGCGCGGTCCGCCCGGTCCGGGCCGGCCGCGAAGCTGGAGCCGCGGCCGCTCGCGCCGTAGGGGCGGGTGGCGAATCCGGCCGCGCGCAGGGTCGCGTCGACCGTCCAGTACGTACGGGGGCGGGCGCTCGCCGATCCCGCGTGGACGACGAGCCGACCGCCGTCCGTAAGGGCGCCGGCGGCGAGTCCGTAGAACTCCTCCGAGTAGAGCTTGGCGCTGGGGGTGATGCCGGGGTCGGGCAGGTCGGAGATCACCACGTCGTACCGTTCCTGCACGGGCCGCGTGCCGCGCAGCCAGCCGAAGGCGTCCCCGTAGACGACGTCCACGCGCGGGTCCCGGAAGGCGTTCCCGTTGAGCGCGGCGAGCCCGGGATCGGTGCGCACCAGGCGGACGACGCCGGGGTCGACCTCGACGACGGTGACCGCGCGGACGTCGGGGTAGCGCAGCACCTCGCGGGCGGCGAGGCCGTCGCCGCCGCCGAGGATCAGCACCCGCGCGTGCGGCCCGTTCATCGCGGGGTGCACGAGGGCCTCGTGGTAGCGGTACTCGTCCTGGCCGCCGACCCGCAGCCGCCCGTTCAGGAACAGGTCGGGCGGCCCGCCGCGCTCCCCCGTGACCACCACCTCCTGGAGCCCGGTCTGTACGGCGACCCGCACGTCGTCGCCGTACACCGCCCGGCGCGCGGCCTGCTCGAAGTCGTCGACGAGGACGGTCGCGGTGGCGAGGACGGCGAGCACGGAGAGGTTGGCACCGACGAGCAGCACGCGCGAACGGACCGTCAGATCACGGCGGAACAGCCAGAGCACGAGCCCGCCGCCGGCGACGGCGTTGACCGCGCCGGTGACGAGCGCGCCGGTGAGCTGACCGAGCCAGGGCAGCAGCAGGAACGGGAAGGCGAGCCCGCCGACGAGCGCGCCCACGTAGTCGGCGGCGAAGAGGTCGGCGACCGTCCCCGCCGCGTCGTGCTGCTCCCGCCGCAGCCCCCCGCCACTCGCGGCCGGACGCCCCGGCTCGGCACCGCGCCCCGGCTCGGCACCGCGCCCCGAATCGGCACCGCGCCCCGAATCCGCCGAACGCACCGACTCGGGAGAACGCACCGACTCGGGAGAACGCATCGACTCCGCCCGCTGGATCAGTGACATCAGCAGCGGGATCTCCGCCCCGATCAGCACCCCGATCGCCAGCGAGAACGCCACCAGGACGTACCGGGACTCGCCCAGCCAGGCGAAGGCCGCGTACAGGACCATCGCCGAGCAGCCGCCGATCAGCGCGAGGCCGCCCTCGACCAGGCCGAAGCCCACCGCGGCACGGCAGCGCAGCCGCTTGGCGAGCAGCGAGCCGAGGCCCATCGCGAAGACCATGACGGACAGCACGACGGAGGCCTGGGTGACCGAGTCGCCGATCAAGTACGAGGCGAGCGCGACCAGTTCCAGCTCGTAGACGAGCCCACAGGCGGCGCAGACGAACACCACCGCGAGCACCGGATACCGCACCGCGCCCGGCCGCTCTGGCAGCCGCACCGCCCGCTTGGGTGGCAGGGGCATGGTCACGGGCGGGTCGATCATGCCCGTAACGCTACGTCACGCGCCAGTCGCCGCCTGTCACCCACACGAGTGCACCTGAGGCATTGGGACGGCGCGTCAGAGTGCGACGGGCATACGGGCTCCGATCCGGGTCCTGGTCACCACCAACTGCCCTTCCTGCGGGTAGGCGTGCCAGGTACGCCACCGCACCTGGCCCTCGTGGCGCTGCGCCAGCATCGCCGTGAAGGCGTGCGGCGAGCCGGGGAAGGTCCCGGCGAGGCCGTGGGGATGGTCGGCGACGAGTGCGAGCAGCTCCTGCGCGCGGCCGGCGAACGAGCCCTGGGTGAGGGTCTCGACGCGGGCCGCGAACTCGTACTCCCACTCGCCCACCCGCTTGGACACGCCCAGCGGCAGCGGCGTACTGCTGCCGGGCATGCAGGCGACGGTCTCGGAACAGCTGCGGTCCTCCTCCTCGAGGAGCACCTGGTGGGAGGCGCCGAGCAGCCGCAACTGCAGCTTGGCCCCGGCGAGTTCGAGATCGAGCACGGCGAGCGCGGGCAGCGGGTCGCGCCCCAGCGCCCAGGCCAGGTCGGCCGCACGCGTGTCGGTGTAGGAGGTCTTCAGGGTCGTGAGCATGGGTCGGCTCCGCAAACACGGTTTGACGGGTGGGCCGGGGGCGTCCCGGACAGGTGTTCTCGACCGGGAGTGGGGATCGCCGGCTCGGGTCCACACACGGTCCGAGGGCTGGATGTTCTCAACAGCGAGGGAATCATGAACCGCAGCCGGCTCACAGCGTTTTTACCCAACTTGACGTGGTTTCCATCCCCTCGGGGGCCCCACGGTTCAACTGTTCAGTCGGAATCGATAGCGTGGTTCCCACAATCGCCAACGGAAAGGTGCCCGGCGGCCGTTGTACGCCCCCGCCGGGCACCGCGCGGTCCGGCGGAGCCGACGGCCCCGTGTCAGTCGCCTCCGCCGTAGGCCTCTGCCGTCGGCCTCTGCTGTCGGTCTCTGCTGTCGGTCACTACCGTCGGTCACTGCCGTCGGTCACTGCCGTCGACCTATGCCGTCGGCCTATGCCGTCGGCCGTCCCGTCAGTCGCCTCCGCCGCCGCCACCGCAGCCGCCACCACCACCGCACGAGGAGCCGCACGAGGACGAGCCGCAGCCGCCACCGCCGTCACCGCCGCTCGACCACCCGCCGCGGCGGCGGCGACGCCGACGGCGGGAGCCGCCCGAGGCCGACGAGAAGCCGATGACCACAAGGGCGAAGAACGCGATGATCAGAAACGCTTCCATGGGAATCCCCCGATTTCCTGCGGGGCCCTTTCACTCGCGGGCCCTTCGTGACAGGGGGATGCCCGCCCCGAACCGGGCCCAAAGCGCACTTGAGCAAATCCAGAGCTTCGCCCCAGGATGACGGTCATGAAACGACCGCTGCTCAATCGACGGCTCGCGGAGTTCGGCACCACGATCTTCGCCGAGATGTCCGCACTCGCCACCCGGACCGGTTCGATCAACCTGGGTCAGGGCTTCCCCGACACCGACGGCCCCGACGAGATCCGCGAGGCCGCCGTCCGGGCCCTGCGCGAGGGGCACGGCAACCAGTACCCGCCCGGCCCCGGCATCCCCGAGCTGCGCACGGCCGTCGCCGAGCACCAGCAGCGGCGCTACGGCCTCGCGTACGACCCCGACACCGAGGTCCTGGTCACCGCCGGGGCCACCGAGGCCATCGCCGCCGCGCTGCTCGCCCTGGTCGAGCCGGGCGACGAGGTCATCGCCCTGGAGCCGTACTACGACTCGTACGCCGCCTGCATCGCCATGGCCGGCGGCACCCGCGTCCCGGTCACCCTCCGCCCGCACGACGGCGCCTTCGCGCTCGACCTGGACGAGCTGCGGGCCGCGGTCACCGGGCGGACCCGGCTGATCCTGCTCAACACCCCGCACAACCCCACCGGTACCGTCCTCACCCCCGCCGAGCTGACCGCGATCGCCGAGCTCGCCCAGGAGCGCGACCTGCTCGTCGTCACCGACGAGGTGTACGAGCACCTGGTGTACGACGACGCCGTCCACGTGCCGCTCGCGAGCCTGCCCGGCATGCGGGAGCGCACCGTCACCATCGGCTCCGCCGGCAAGACGTACTCCTTCACCGGCTGGAAGGTCGGCTGGGCTACCGGCACACGGGAACTCGTGACCGCTGTCCGAACCGCCAAGCAGTACCTGACCTACGTCAGCGCAGGCCCGTTCCAGAGCGCGATCGCCGAGGCGCTGCGCCTGCCGGACGCGTACTACGACGGCCTCCGCGCCGACCTGCAACGCAAGCGCGACCTGCTCGGCGACGGACTGCGCGCCGCCGGGTTCGAGGTCTACCAGCCCCGGGGCACCTACTTCATCACCACCGACATCACCCCCTTCGGCGAGAAGGACGCCCACGCCTTCTGCCGCACCCTCCCCGAACGCTGCGGGGTCGTCGCCATCCCCAACTCCGTCTTCTACGACGACCCCGACGCCGGCCGCACCCAGGTCCGCTTCGCCTTCTGCAAGCGGACGGTTGTTTTGCAGGAGGCGGTTGAGCGCCTCGGTCGGCTGGCCCGCTGAGAGCGGGCCGGATGGACATGCGGGCATGGGCCCGGTCTTCCAGCCAGGCCTGTGCCGCACAGGAGCTACGAGCTACTCGGTGTCCCTGGGATGCCGAGTGGACGCGTAGACCAGAATGACGGTCGCCGTTTCCGGGCTGACCAAATAGCGCACGCGGCCGCCACTCGTGACTTCGAACTCCCACTGCTCCAGCGCGGATCCCTTCCACTCCTTGGTGGAGAGCCTTCCGCGTAGCTGGTGCTGACGGTTCCAGTTGTCACGCGACAGCGGGTCGGTGCGCAACGCCTCCAGGCATCTGTGGGCGCTGGGCAGTGCCACGCGGCACAGCTCCTCCCAGCCCGTCACCGCCTCCGTGGTTCCGAAGACCACGTTCCACCCACTCAGGGGCGGGACGCTGACACGATCACCCTTCTTCGGGCTCACCCGCCCACCTCGACCGGCCCCAGGTCACCCCCGTCGAGCGGACGCAGAGCTTCCTTGAGCTGCTCCGGATCCGCGTTGATACGAGCCGTCGCCCTCCAGGAGACGAGCGCCCGGTGCACAGCCTCCCTGGCACCCAGTTCTGCCGCATCGGAAAGTGCTTCCAGGAGTTCCACCGTGAAAGCGCGCATCTCCTCGCCGTCCAGGTGCCGCACCCAAGGGAAAACCTCGGGCAGCGCCAGCAGGAGCGACCGGGCTCCGTCATCGTGCTTCATGAGTGCGAGGAAGAGCCGCGACGCCGTCGTGAGGTTCTCCTCGGTGCGCTCCGCGTGCACGGCCGTCGTCAGCACCATGTCGGGTGCGTCCCGATGCGTGACACGCAGAGCACCGAGGGCGGCGGCCCGGGCGGCTACGGCCTTCGGGTTTCTCGACAGATCCGTGAACGAAACCGATTCGGGCTCGGCTCCCAGGTAAGCAAGGCTCATACTCAGACTGTACTCAGATTGTGTTCTGAGTGCCAGAGTTTTCCCTGGTGCTCCGTGCTCACGCCTTGCCCTTCTGCAAGCGGACGGAGGTCCTCGAAGAGGCGGTGGACCGGCTGAAGAGGCTGGCCGCGGGCTGAGCGGGCGGCGCGGGTAGGGTCCCCTCGTTCGGTCATCCGATCGAGCGCGTTCCGCCTTGGGGGGTACCCGCGCATGTCCGCACCGAAGTTCTCACCGAGCCGCAGAGCGGCCCTCGCCACGCTGGCCGGAGTCGCCGCGGGCGGCGCCCTGCCGCTCGCCGCGGCACCGACGGCGAGCGCCGCGCCCGCCACGGTCCCGGCGGTGACGGTGCCGCCGGCCGAGCCCGTCGTCGCCCAGGGTCCCGGCGTCCGGCTGCCGATGCTGGTCGACCCGACCGACGCCTGGCACTTCACCGCCCACCCGGCGGGCGCCCTGACCACCCGTACGATCGCCGGCGGCCTGGAGGTCTCGGACGACAAGGGTGTGCTCGCCACGCTCACCACGGGGGCCAGGACGGTCACGGTGCGCGGACCGAAGCGCTGGTTCACCGAGCAGAAGAAGAAGGTCGAGGACGCCTTCGACCGGACCCCGCCCACCGGCGGCTGGGGCATGTCCCCCGGCGGCGGCACGTGGTCCCACCACAACGGCGCCGACGCGGACTACTTCCTGGAGAGCGGCCGGGCCGCCATCACGCTCGCCGCCAACAAGAGCCGCTACTCGCTGCTCCCCGACGGGGCGATCGGCGACGTCTACGCGGCCGCCCGCTTCTCCTTCGACCGGCTCCCGGCCGGCGCACCCGTCTCGCTCGGCCTCGTCTTCGCCGCGAAGGACGTCAACAACCACTACCGGGCCCGGCTGATCGTCACCCCCGCGGGAGACGTCCAGCTGGTGCTGGAGAAGGAGCTGGCGGACACCTCGACCACGCTCAGCGCGCCGGTCACGGTCGGCACCGGCTTCGCCGCCTTCGACCACTGGTGGGTCCGCGTGGAGAAGACCGGCGACCTGCTGCGGGCCCGCGCCTGGAAGCACGGGACGGGCGTGACGGAGCCCGGCACCTGGCAGCACAGCGTCCACGACCCCGAGAAGGACGCGGCGAAGGTCTTCCGGACCGGCACCGTCGGCGTCCGGGGTCTTGCCTCCGTCGGCGCCACCGTGATCCCGCAGGCCCGGATCTACGACTTCACCATCGACTCGGCCACCTGGGCCGAGCCGCCGCTGGTCACCCACGACACCTGGGTACGGGTCCTGCCGGAGCCCTTCGGCGGCTCCTGGACGCCCGCGCTGGAGCAGCAGATCCGCGCCTGGGCGGGCGACACCTCGCCGGACGTCCTCGCGTACTCCTCGATGTACCGGCCCTTCGCGCCCGCCGTCACCGACCCCGCGCGGGGCGGCGCCCAGGTGCTCGGCGAGTCCGGGTACAGCGAGGCGGACCCGGTGACCGGGCTGCGCAAGGTCGGCGCCGACTTCCACGAGTACATGGGGATCGACGACTGGCCCTTCCCCAACGGCGAGACCGGCAAGCTGGAGCAGTCGGGCCACAACCTCGACTGCTCGGGCTTCGTCCGGATGGTCTACGGCCACCACATGGGCATCCCGATGGTCCTCTACCGGAACTTCGACAACGTCAACCTGCCCCGCGAGTCGAAGGACCAGGCGGCCTCCGGCCCCGGCGTGAAGATCGCCGACGGCGGCGTCGGCCAGGTCCCGCCGCTCGACGGCCTCCGCATCGGTGACGCGGTCTTCTTCGACACGGACGAGGACTCGGACGCCGGCGGCCACATCGGCATCTACATGGGCGTGGACCAGAAGGGCAAGAAGCGCTTCGTCTCCAGCCGCAAGACCCCGAACGGGCCGACCATGTCCGACCTCGGCGGCAAGTCGATCCTCGACGGCGACCCGAAGACCACCGAGAGCAACGGCGACCTGTACACGAACACGCTGCGGGTGATCCGCCGCTTCTGATCCGCGCGCCCCCGCCGTTCCGCGGGTCCGGTCCGGTAAACCGCTTGTCGGGTAGAGACCGGATTCCCGCGCGCACGGAGGTGCCCCCTGTCCGCCGAGACGCTCGACCGCCCGGCGTCCACCGCCACCGCCACCACCGCGCCGGCAGCCGCCCGGCGCGTGCCGCGGTGGCGGGCCTCGCTCCATCGCGCGGCGCCCGCCCTCGGGCTCTTCGCGGCCGCCCGGCTCACCGGGATGCTGGTGCTCGCGCTGTGGGCCTGGCACGTCGGGCGGTCGCCCCGGGCGCTGCTCGCGAAGTCCTGGGACTCGGACTGGTACACGCACATCGCCGCCCACGGCTACGGCCGCACGCTGCACTGGGCCGACGGGGGCGAGCAGTCGGACCTGGCGTTCTTCCCGCTGTACCCCGGTCTCGTCCGCGCCGTCACGGGCGTGCTGCCGGTCTCCGGCGGGACGGCCGGGCTGCTGCTCTCCTGGCTCGCGGCGGGGGCGGCCGCCTGGGGCGTCTACCTGGTCGCCGAGCGGCTCGCCGGCCGGCCGGTCGCCGTCGTGCTCGTCCTGCTGTGGGGCCTGCTGCCGCACTCGATCGTGCTGTCCATGGCGTACACCGAACCGCTCATGACCGCCTTCGCGGCCTGGGCCCTGTACGCGCTGCTGACCCGCCGCTGGCTGTGGGCGGGCGCGCTCGCCACGCTCGCCGGGCTCTCCCGGCCCAACGGGGTGGCCGTCGCGGCCGCCGTCCTGGCCACCGCCGCGTTCGAGCTTTGGCGGCGGCGCGGGCGGGCGGCCGCGGAGTGGCGGCTGTGGGCGGGGACGCTCCTCGCGCCGGCCGGCTGGCTGTCGTACCTGCTGTGGGTGGGTGCGCGCCGGGGCGATCTGCTCGGGGGCTATTTCGCCGTGCAGGACGGCTGGACCTCGCGCTTCGACTTCGGGCGGGGTGCGCTGCGTTTCGTACGGGAGATGCTCAAGGGGCCGACCCAGTTCGGCTACGTGATGGCGCTGCTCATCACCGGGGCGGGGGTGCTGCTGTTCGCGCTGCTCGCGCTGGTGGAGCGGCCGCCGCTGCCGGTCCTGGTCTACACGGGCGTCCTCGTCCTGATCACCGTCGGCGGTTCGGGCTTCTTCGAGTCGAAGCCGCGGTTCCTGCTGCCGGCCTTCCCGCTGCTGCTGCCGCTGGCCCGGGCGGTGACGAGAGCCCGGCCACGCGCCGCGATCGTGATGATCACGGGCCTGGCCGGGCTCTCGTTCGCCTTCGGGGTGTACGCGCTGACGCTCGCGCGCATGGCCCTGTGACGCGGGGTCCTGTGCGGGACGACTACTCGGAGTCGCCGGACTCCTTGTCCTCCGGGGCCTCGAGACCGAACTGCTCGACGATCCACTTGTCGAACTCGATCGACGCGCGGACCCAGCTGACCGTGGAGGACACGAAGTGCTCCAGGGCCACGCCGGTGCCGATCAGCATCTGGGCCTCGCCGATGAGGCGGAGGGTGGCGGAGCCGTCCTCCTCCTCGTGCAGGTGCGTGTACACCTTGGGCCACAGGGTGCGGCGGTTCCAGTCGTCGATCGCGTCGAGGATCCTGGCGCGGTCGTCGGCCGCGTGGGGGCGGTCGTAGAACGTGCGGACGGAGAAGACCTGCTGCTCGTCCTCGCCGCGGAACATGAAGTACGTGCGGAAGTCCTCCCACGGCGCCGCGAGGTCACCCTCGTCGTCGACGACGTACTTCAGCTCCATCTGGTCGAGGAGCTGCTTGACCAGGTCCTGGTCGGGAACGACGGGGCCCGCCGGTCCTGCGGCCTGAGGCTGGGCCCCGAAATTGGGAATCGAGGACGGGTCGATGCTCACCGGGATTTTCCCTTCGTACGGATGCCCGCCATCCTCCCTCATCGCGGGCGGTACGTGGCAAGTCCCCACGGCGCTATCCGCTGCGGGCGGAACACGAGCGTCCGAGCCGCGTTCCGGGGACCGCGGGCCCGGGACACCCCTTACCGCTCGGCCCGCCCCACGATCAGGCCGCCCTCGAAGCGGTCCACCCGGACGGTGTCGCCGTCGCGGACCTCGCCCGCCAGGATCTCCTTGGCGAGGCGGTCGCCGATGGCGGTCTGGATGAGGCGGCGCAGCGGGCGCGCGCCGTAGGCCGGGTCGTTGCCCTCCTCCGCGAGCCAGGCCAGGGCCTCGGGCGTGACGTCCAGGGTGAGACGCCGGTCGGCGAGGCGGCGGGCCAGGCGGTCGATCTGGAGCCGGGCGATGCGGGACAGCTCGGCCTGGTCCAGAGCGGAGAAGACCACGATCTCGTCGAGGCGGTTGAGGAACTCCGGCTTGAAGCTCGCCCGGACCACCTCCAGGACCTGCTCCCGCTTCTCGGGCTCGCTGGTCAGCGGCTCCACCAGGAACTGGCTGCCCAGGTTGGAGGTGAGGATCAGGATCGTGTTGCGGAAGTCGACCGTGCGGCCCTGGCCGTCGGTGAGGCGGCCGTCGTCGAGGACCTGGAGCAGGACGTCGAAGACCTCCGGGTGGGCCTTCTCCACCTCGTCCAGGAGCACCACGCTGTACGGGCGGCGGCGCACGGCCTCGGTGAGCTGGCCGCCCTCCTCGTAGCCGACGTAGCCGGGCGGCGCGCCGACCAGGCGGGCGACGGAGTGCTTCTCGCCGTACTCCGACATGTCGATGCGGACCATGGCCCGCTCGTCGTCGAAGAGGAAGTCGGCGAGCGCCTTGGCCAGCTCGGTCTTGCCGACGCCGGTCGGGCCGAGGAAGAGGAAGGAGCCGGTGGGCCGGTCGGGGTCGGCGATGCCGGCCCGGGTACGGCGCACGGCGTCGGAGACGGCCCGCACGGCCTCGCTCTGGCCGATCAGGCGCCGGCCGAGCTCGTCCTCCATGCGCAGCAGCTTCTGCGTCTCGCCCTCGAGGAGGCGCCCGGCCGGGATGCCGGTCCAGGAGCCGACCACGTCGGCGATGTCGTCGGGGCCGACCTCCTCCTTGACCATGGTGTCCTTCGCGGCCTCCTGCTCGGCCTCGGTGGCCGCCGCCAGCTCGCGCTCCAGGGTCGGGATCTCCCCGTAGAGCAGCTTGGAGGCGGTGTCGAAGTCGCCGTCGCGCTGGGCGCGCTCGGCCCGGCCGCGCAGCTCGTCGAGCTGCTCCTTCAGCTCGCCGACCCGGTTGAGGGACTGCTTCTCCTTCTCCCAGCGGGCGGTGAGGCCGCGCAGCTCCTCCTCGCGGTCGGCGAGGTCGCGGCGCAGCTTCTCCAGGCGCTGCCGGCTCGGCTCGTCGGTCTCCTTGGAGAGGGCGAGCTCCTCCATCTTGAGCCGGTCGACGGAGCGCTGGAGCTCGTCGATCTCGACCGGGGAGGAGTCGATCTCCATCCGGAGCCGGGAGGCGGCCTCGTCGACCAGGTCGATGGCCTTGTCCGGGAGGAAGCGGGAGGTGATGTAGCGGTCGGAGAGGGTCGCCGCGGCCACCAGCGCGCTGTCGTTGATCTGCACCTTGTGGTGGGCCTCGTAGCGCCCCTTGAGCCCGCGCAGGATGGCGACGGTGTCCTCGACGCTCGGCTCGGCGACCAGGACCTGCTGGAAGCGGCGCTCCAGGGCGGGGTCCTTCTCGATCCGCTCGCGGTACTCGTCGAGGGTCGTGGCGCCGACCATGCGCAGCTCGCCGCGGGCCAGCATGGGCTTCAGCATGTTGCCGGCGTCCATGGCGGAGTCGCCGCCGGCGCCCGCGCCGACGACGGTGTGCAGCTCGTCGATGAAGGTGATGACCTGGCCGTCGCTCTCCTTGATCTCGGAGAGGACGGTCTTCAGCCGCTCCTCGAACTCGCCGCGGTACTTCGCACCCGCGACCATGGCACCGAGGTCGAGCGAGACCAGCCGCTTGTTGCGCAGCGACTCGGGGACGTCGCCCTTCACGATCCGCTGGGCGAGGCCCTCGACGACGGCGGTCTTGCCGACGCCGGGCTCGCCGATGAGGACGGGGTTGTTCTTGGTGCGACGGGAGAGGACCTGGACGACGCGCCGGATCTCGTGGTCGCGGCCGATGACCGGGTCGAGCTTGCCCTCCCGGGCGGCGGCGGTGAAGTCGGTGCCGAACTTCTCCAGGGCCTTGTACGAGCCCTCCGGGTCGGCGGTGGTCACCCGGCGCCCGCCCCGGGACTTCTCGAAGGCGTCCTGCAGCCGGTGCGCGGTGGCGCCCTGCCGGTCGAGGACCTGGCCGGCCTGGCCGCCCTTGGCGGCGATGCCGATGAGCAGGTGCTCGGTGGACAGGTACTCGTCGCCGAGCTTCTTGGCGCGCTCGGCGGCGTCGGCGATGACGGCGAGCAGCTCACGGTTGGGCTGCGGGGGCGCGACGGTGGACCCGGTGACGCTGGGCAGGGCGGCGAGCAGTCGCTCAGCGCCGTTGCGCACGGCGGCCTGGTCGGCCTCGACGGCGGCGAGCAGGTCCGTGATGTTCTCGTTGTCCTGACCGGCCAGCAGCGCAAGCAGTAGGTGCGCGGGGGTCAGATCGGCGTGCCCCTGGGACACGGCGCGGCTGCTCGCCGCGTTCAGCGCGTCCCGGCTCCTGTTGGTCAGTTCGGCGTCCACGTGCGGGGTCTCCTCCTCGAAGCCGGACTCGTCGTCACGTCGGCCCGGGTCGACTCTTTGACTCATCCAACGTACACAAAGTTGAGTCCATTCCGCTCAAGGTATCGGAGGGAGTCGCCCCGGAGGTAGTTTCCGGCACATGGCCATCGACCCGAGCAAGCCCAGCGACTCGTACCTCAGCTTCTGGCGCGAGTACCACATGTGCACCCTGACCACCCCGCGCCCGAACGGCACGCCGCACGTGGTGGCGGTCGGTGTCACGTACGACCCCGAGGGCGGCGAGAAGGGCATCGCCCGGGTCATCACGAACAAGCACAGCCGCAAGGTCGCCAACGTCCTGGCGGCGGGCGCGGACGGCGCGCGGGTCGCGGTCTGCCAGGTGGACAAGGGGCGCTGGGCGACGCTCGAGGGCGTGGCGCGGATCCGCACGGAGGCGGAGGTCGTCGCGGACGCCGTGGACCGCTACGCGGCCCGCTACGGCCGGGTCCCGGCACCGAACCCGGACCGGGTCGTGATCGAGATCGCGCTCACCCGCGCGATGGGGCGCGCCTGACGGTAAAGCCCGACGGGCCGACGGCACGACGGCACCACGGCACCACGGCACGGAAAAGCACAACGGCGCCATCGCGTTTCAGGTCCGCGATGGCGCCGCTGTGTGGGGGAAGCACCTGAGCGATCTACAACGACGGGGGAACCGCTCAGGCACTGCGGGGGGTGGCGGTGATGGTCTCGGGCTCGACCAGCTGATGGTCCCGCTGGTCGAGATTGACGAAGATCATGCCGTACCTGACGGCACAGCGGACGGGCTGCGGGGCGCCACGCGGCCGGCGCAGACACCGATAGGCGCGGACGTCCTCGTCCTGCTCACGGGCGACGACGATCGGCTCCCCGAAGAGAGTGACCATCAACGAGTCGCCACGGTGGGGGATGGCCGTGACGAGATCGATGAAATGCCACCCGGAGCGGTAGGCCGAGGCCATCTCCCGCCGGAAGGACCGGTCGTCCGGCGGGACGGTCATGCTTCCGTGTCCGCCCGGCCGGTGTCCCACACGGGGTCGATCTGACGGGCCGGGGCGACGTCCCAGACCGGGTCGTTCGGCGCTGCGACGACGCCGGCGGGCGTGCTGTCCCACACCGGGTCGCTGACGGCCAGCGCTCCTACTGCCGCCGCCCCAATGAAGACGGAAGCAAGTATCGAGCGAAGCAGTTTCGTGGACATGAGCGGCTTCGACCTCACTTGATGGTTTCCTCTCCCCCGCGTACAAGACGATGGCTCAGTCTTTGCGCTCGCACCACAGAGGCAATGCATCATGTTCCTGAAATACAGGATCCTGGGGGGTGTGCATATGCCGCAGAACGACACAGACGGGACACATCCGCACGGGCATGTCGACCTCTGTGCAGCCGGATCGGACTTGTACGCAAGTGCGTTGCGGATCGGGCGAATAACCAGGAGTGAGGCAGAAGCCGCACCCTGCCTCATGGACCTCGACCTGCTCCACCCGGACGCCGACGACCCGTCCTGGCTGCGACCCGTTCCACCCTCGGCGGCACTCGCCCGCCTCGTCCAGCCCCTTGAACGGGAAATCCAGGACCGGCGCGCCCTGGCCATGGGCCTGTCCAGCACTTTCGAGCCGTTCATGGCCATCAGCGCCCAGGACCCCTCGACCACCCACGCCATCACCGTCCTCGAGGGCATCCACCGCATCGACGCCGTCCTCGGCCGCGCCACCGCCGAGTGCTCGCAGGAACTCCTCACCGTCCAGCCCGGCGGCGGCCGCAGCGAACACACCCTCAACACCGCGCTCAACCGCATCCAGCCGCTGCTCGACCGCGGCGTCCGCGTCCGCACCCTCTACCAGCACACCGTCCGGCACAGTCCCGGCATGCAGGTCTACCTCGAACAGGCCGGCATGGACCGGCTCCAGGTCCGCACCCTGGAGGAGAGCATCGAGCGGCTCATCATCATCGACCGCTCCGTCGCCCTCATACCGGCCCGCCAGGACCGCCAGGTCGCCCTCGAACTTCGCCACCCCGGCCTCGTCGAATACCTCGCGACCGTCTTCGAGCAGTCCTGGGCCCGCGCCACCCCGTTCGGCGAACAGGTGCCCGGCGCCCAGCCGAGGGACGGCATCAGCGGCGTCCAGCGTTCCATCGCCAAGCTGCTCGTCGAGGGCCACGTCGACGAGGCCATCGCCCGCCGCCTCGGCATGAACGTCCGCACCTGCCGCGCCCACATCGCCAAACTCGCCGCGACCCTCGGCAGCGGAAGCCGGGCCCAACTCGGCTACCTCATCGCCCGGTCCGGCATCCTGAAGCAGGAACCGGAACCGGAAGCAGAAGCAGAAGCGGGCCAGGAAGCGGAGCAGGTCGACTGACCACCATGTACGTACAGATCGCACTCGACGGCCCCGCCGGCACCCTGCACGTCTCCGGACACGGACTGCCCACCGTCGAACTCACCCGCGCCCCCGGCAGCCCCGCCGACGCCCACACCCCCATCGGCACCCGCGACGCCCGGCTGCTCACCCTCACCGTGGACGGCGCGCCCGCCGCCCTGCGGCCCGCCAGGGGCCGCCTCTCCCGCCGCTCCTACCGGGTCGACGTCACCGTGGGCACCACCCGCTACCGGCTCGTCCCCTGCTCGTACGGCGAGAGCCGGCTCACCCGCGACGGCCGGCCCGCCGGCATCCTGGAGTCCTCCGGCGACGGCCGCGTCGACGCCGACTGGGACACCGCCGCCGACCCCCGCGACCAGGCCGTCGGCACCGCCCTCGCCGCCGCCTTCGGCACCGGGGCCCAGCCGTGGTGGCAGACCGCCGCCGACTTCCTGGCCGAGCTCATCCCGTAGAACGCGGGCTCGTCCCGCAGAACGCGAAAGGCCCCCTCCGAAGAGGGGGCCCACGAGAACTCGGGACTACTCGCCGCGCTTGTGCCCCGGCCGCCACACGACGAGCGCGCTGGCCTGCTGCACATCGGTGTACGGGACCAGGTCGCGCCGGTACGAGGCGTGCACCTGGGCCTCGCGCTGGCGCATCGCCGCCGCCGCGCCGTCGACCGCGGCCGCCAGCTCGGCCACCCGGGCCTGGAGCGCCGCGACCTGGTTCTCCAGCTCGATGATGCGCTTGATCCCGGCCAGGTTGATGCCCTCGTCCTGCGACAGCTGCTGCACCTGGCGGAGCAGCTCGATGTCACGGGCCGAGTAGCGCCGCCCACGGCCCGCCGTGCGGTCCGGGGAGACCAGGCCCAGGCGGTCGTACTGGCGCAGGGTCTGCGGGTGCAGACCGGAGAGCTGGGCCGCCACCGAGATGACGTACACCGGCGTCTCGTCGGTCAGTTCGTACGCCCGGTTACCGAACCCGGGCTGTCGGCGACGGCCTTCCATCTCCTCAAGCTCCCTTCGCTGCCTGGAACAGCTCTGCCCTGGGGTCCGGTCCCGCGGTGGCCTCGCGGTACGTCTCCAGGGCCTCACGGGCCTTGTCGTCCAGCTCCTTCGGCACCGCGACCTCCACCGTGACGAGGAGATCGCCGCGGGTGCCGTCCTTGCGGACCGCGCCCTTGCCACGGGCGCGCATGGTGCGGCCGTTGGGGGTGCCCGCGGGCAGCTTCAGCGTGACCGCGGGGCCGCCGAGGGTCGGCACCTTGATCTCGCCGCCGAGGGCCGCCTCGTCGAACGTGACGGGCACCGTGACGGTGAGGTTGTCGTCCTTGCGGCCGAAGACCGGGTGGGCGTCGACGTGCACGACCACGTACAGATCGCCGTTCGGCCCGCCGCGCTCGCCGGGCGCGCCCTTGCCGCGCAGCCGGATCTTCTGGTTGTCGCTCACGCCCGCGGGGATGCGGACCTGCATCGTCCGCGAGGACTTGGCCCGGCCGCTGCCCTTGCAGACCTCGCAGGGGTGCTCGGCGATGAGGCCGCGGCCCTTGCAGTCCACGCACGGGTCGGTCAGCGAGAAGCCGCCGCCGCTGCCGCGCGAGACCTGCCCGGTGCCGACGCAGGTCGGACACACCCGGGGGGTGCCGTTCTTGTCGCCGGTGCCCGAACACGCCTTGCAGGGCTGCTGGCTGGACATCCGCAGCGGGACCGTGGCGCCCTCGATGGCCTCGGTGAAGCTGAGCGTCACCTCGGACTCGATGTCCTGACCGCGGCGCGGCTGCGTACGGGTGCCCGCACCGCCCGCGCCCCGGTTGAACAGGCCGCCGAAGACGTCCCCGAGCCCGCCGCCGAAGCCGCCGGCCCCGCCGGGGGCGCCCTGGGCACCGCCGAAGAGGTCGCCCAGGTCGAAGTTGAACGAGCCCCCGGCGCCCGGGCCACCGGCCCGGAAGCCGCCGTTGCCGAACAGGGCGCGGGCGTCGTCGTACTCCTTGCGCTTCTTCGGGTCGCCGAGGACGTCGTTCGCCTCGGAGATCTCCTTGAAGCGCGCCTCGGCGCCGGTGTCGCCCTTGTTGGCGTCCGGGTGGTTCTCGCGGGCGAGCTTCCGGTACGCCTTCTTGATCTCGGCGTCGGTGGCGTCCTTGGGGACGCCGAGAACCTTGTAGTAGTCCTTCTCGACGAAGTCCTTCGTGCTCATCGACGTCCCTCCTTCCGGACGGTCAATGCGTCACCCCTCTTCGGGGGCACCGCTCTCCTCGTCGGCCTTCTTCTCGTCCTTGGCGGCCGGAGCCGCGCCCGGCTGGGGCTCGGCGACGGCCACCCGGGCGGGCCGGATGGTCCGCTCGCCGATCCGGTACCCCGGCTGCAGGATCGCCACGCACGTCGTCTCGGTGACGTCCGGTGCGTAACTGTGCATCAGGGCCTCGTGGATCGTCGGGTCGAAGGGCTCGCCCTCCTTGCCGAACTGCTGCAGACCCATCTTGGCGGCCACGGTCTCCAGCGACTCGGCGACGGACTTGAATCCGCCCACGAGCTCGCCGTGGTCCCGCGCCCGGCCGATGTCGTCGAGCACGGGCAGGAGCTCGGTCAGGAGGCTCGCGACGGCGATCTCCTTGACCGAGACCCGGTCCCGCTCCACGCGGCGGCGGTAGTTCTGGTACTCGGCCTGGAGCCGCTGGAGGTCCGCCGTGCGCTCACCGAGCGCCGTACGAGTCTGGTCCAGCTGCGCCAGCAGGGCTACGTCCGTAGCGTCCCCGGCCGGGGCCGCCCCCTCCGCCTTGTCGGCGGAGTCGGCGGCCTCGGTCTCGTCGGGCGTGCCGTCGGCGGGGACGTCGGGCTTCTCCTCGAAGCCCGGGGTCTCCTCCGACATCAGGCAGCGCCGCCCTTCGGCTTGTCCTCGTCGACGATCTCGGCGTCGACGACGTCGTCCTCGGCCTGGGCCTGCTGGGCGCCCTCGGTGCCGGCGGCACCCTGGGCGGCCTGCGCGTCGGCGTAGAGCGCCTGGCCGAGCTTCTGGGAGACGGCCGCGACCTTCTCGGTGGCGGTGCGGATCTCCGCGGTGTCCTCGCCCTTGAGCTTCTCCTTCAGCTCGGCGACGGCCGCCTCGACCTCGGTCCTGACGTCACCGGGGACCTTGTCCTCGTTGTCCTTGAGGAACTTCTCCGTCTGGTAGACCAGCTGCTCGCCCTGGTTACGGGACTCGGCGGCCTCGCGGCGGCGGTGGTCCTCCTCCGCGTACTGCTCGGCCTCCTGACGCATCCGGTCGACCTCGTCCTTCGGCAGCGAGGAGCCGCCGGTGACGGTCATCTTCTGCTCCTTGCCCGTGCCCAGGTCCTTCGCGGTCACGTGCATGATGCCGTTGGCGTCGATGTCGAAGGCGACCTCGATCTGCGGGACGCCGCGCGGCGCCGGCGGCAGGCCGGTCAGCTCGAACATGCCGAGCTTCTTGTTGTACGCCGCGATCTCGCGCTCGCCCTGGTAGACCTGGATCTGCACGGACGGCTGGTTGTCCTCGGCCGTCGTGAAGATCTCGGACCGCTTGGTCGGGATCGTGGTGTTGCGCTCGATGAGCTTGGTCATGATGCCGCCCTTGGTCTCGATACCGAGGGACAGCGGAGTCACGTCGAGGAGCAGAACGTCCTTGACCTCACCCTTGAGCACACCGGCCTGCAGGACGGCACCGATGGCGACGACCTCGTCCGGGTTCACACCCTTGTTGGCCTCGTTGCCACCGGTCAGCTCCTTGACGAGCTCGGCGACGGCGGGCATACGGGTGGAGCCGCCGACCAGGACCACGTGGTCGATCTCGGACAGCTGGATGCCGGCGTCCTTGATGACGTTGTGGAACGGGGTCTTGCAGCGGTCCAGGAGGTCCGCGGTCAGCTGCTGGAACTGGGCGCGGGTGAGCTTCTCGTCCAGGTGCAGCGGGCCCTCGGCGGAGGCCGTGATGTAGGGCAGGTTGATCGAGGTCTCCGTGGAGGAGGACAGCTCGATCTTCGCCTTCTCGGCCGCCTCGCGCAGACGCTGCAGGGCCATCTTGTCCTTGGACAGGTCGACGCCGTGACCGTTGGCGAACTGCTTCACCAGGTAGTCGACGACGCGCTGGTCCCAGTCGTCACCACCGAGGTGGTTGTCACCGTTGGTGGCCTTCACCTCGACGACGCCGTCGCCGATCTCCAGGAGGGACACGTCGAAGGTGCCGCCACCGAGGTCGAAGACGAGGATCGTCTGGTCGTCCTTGTCCAGGCCGTAGGCCAGGGCGGCCGCGGTCGGCTCGTTGACGATGCGCAGGACGTTGAGGCCCGCGATCTCACCGGCCTCCTTGGTGGCCTGGCGCTCGGAGTCGTTGAAGTAGGCCGGGACGGTGATGACCGCGTCCGTGACCTTCTCGCCCAGGTAGGCCTCGGCGTCGCGCTTCAGCTTCTGGAGGATGAAGGCGGAGATCTGCTGCGGGTTGAAGTTCTTCCCGTCGAGCTCGATCTTCCAGTCGGTGCCCATGTGGCGCTTCACGGACCGGATGGTCCGGTCGACGTTGGTGACCGCCTGACGCTTGGCGACCTCGCCGACGAGCACCTCGCCGTTCTTCGCGAAGGCGACGACGGACGGCGTGGTCCTGGCGCCTTCGGCGTTGGTGATGACGGTGGGCTCGCCGCCTTCGAGAACGCTGACGACGGAGTTAGTCGTGCCCAGGTCGATGCCGACCGCACGTGCCATTTCAATTCCTCCAGCTGACTGACTTGAGTGGAACTGACTCAAGGATGCACGAGGGCCGCACGGGAGTCAACAGACCTGAGTGGAGTCGACTCAACTCTTCGCGCTCACCCTCACTCATCTAACGGGCGCGCGGGGCGCGTCGTTCCCCGCGCCCGGAGGGTGCACCATGAGAGAGTCCGGACATATCCCATAATCCTCGCCGGGAAGGTGTGGGGCATGACGGCGAAGCGCACGTTCGAGGTGGGTCGCACGTTCGAGGCGAGTCGCAGGCTCGGCGTGACGCGCGCGTTCGACGTGAAGCGCCCGCTCGACGTGAAGCGCCCGCTCGGCATGGAGCGCGCGTTCGGCATGAAGCGCGCGCTCGACGTCGTGGGCGGGCTCGTCCTCCTCGCCGCCCTCGCGCCGCTGATCGCCGCCGTCGCCCTGTCCGTCGCCCTCGGGACGAGCAGTGCGCGCGGGATGCTGCGCCGCCGCCCGGTCGCGGGACTGGGCGACCGCACCTTCACCATGCTGACGTTCCGCACGAAGAGTCCGCTGGCCTCGCTGCCGCTCCTGCTGCACGTCGTACGGGGCGAGATGTCCCTGGTGGGGCCCTGTCCGCTGGCGCCCGGACACCGGGAGAGCGCGGGGGACGGGCGGCGCCGGCTCTCCGTACGGCCGGGGGTGACCGGCCTCTGGCAGATCAGCGGGCGCTCGGAGCTGCCATGGGAGGAGCGTGAGCTGCTTGACCTCCACTATGTGGACCACCACTGGCTCGGCATGGATCTGGTGATCCTGGCGCGTACGCTGCCAGCAGTCCGTAAACGTCGCCACGCGGGCCCGACGGCAAGGGTTGCCTGAGCGACACAGATCACCGTGAGCTCCGCTACAGCGCGGCGGCTCCAACGGGTAATCTCGGCACGGACTGAATAAGTTACCGCTTAGTAGGCCCGCCTGGCCCCCGCCCGAGGAGCCCCTCATGCAACTCGCCGCGATCGTCGTGTCGATCGTCATCACGGTGGTCGCCGTCGCGCTGTTCGGCCGCGCCACCGTACAGATCTACCGCTTCGTGCGGCTCGGTCAGCCGGTGCCCGCGGGAACGCGCACCGGCGACCCCAAGCAGCGCACCATCACGCTGGTCAAGGAGTTCCTCGGCCACACCCGGATGAACCGCTGGGGCATCGTCGGCTTCGCGCACTGGTTCGTGGCGGTGGGCTTCTTCTCGCTGCTGCTCACCATCGTCAACGCGTTCGGCCAGCTCTTCCAGGCGGACTGGCTCATCCCGATCATCGGCGACTGGCTGCCGTACGAGATCTTCACCGAGTTCCTCGGCCTGATGACCGTCCTCGGCATCGTGACCCTGATCGTGATCCGGCAGCTGAACCGGCCGGGCGGGGCGGGCCGCAAGTCCCGCTTCGCGGGCTCCAAGACGGGCCAGGCGTACTTCGTCGAGGCCGTCATCCTCATCGTCGGCGTCTGCATCATGACGCTGCGCGCCCTCGAAGGCGTCCAGCACCACGTGACCGGCTGGGAGCCGGGCTTCTTCGCCTCGTACCCGCTGATCGCGCTGCTCGACAACCTGGACCTGAGCACGATCCAGTACCTCACCTACTTCTTCGCGGCGCTCAAGATCGTCACGTCCTTCACCTGGATGATCACGGTCTCGCTCAACACCAACATGGGCGTCGCCTGGCACCGCTTCCTCGGCTTCCCGAACATCTGGTTCAAGCGCAACGCCGACGGCTCCACGGCCCTCGGTGCGCTCCAGCCGATGACGACGGCCGGCAAGGAGATCGACTGGGAGGACCCGGCCGAGGATGCCGTCTTCGGTGTCTCCCAGGTCGAGCAGTTCTCCTGGAAGGGCATCCTCGACTTCTCCACCTGCACCGAGTGCGGCCGCTGCCAGTCGCAGTGCCCCGCCTGGAACACCGGCAAGCCCCTCTCGCCGAAGCTCCTCATCATGTCGCTGCGCGACCACGCGCACGCCAAGGCGCCGTACCTGCTCGCGGGCGGCGGCAAGACGATGGAGGGCGAGGAGAAGGCGACCGAGGAGCAGCTCAAGGACGTCCCCGCGGCCGCTCTCGCCGAGGCCGAGCGCCCGCTGATCGGCACCGCCGAGGAGAACGGCGTCATCGACCCGGACGTCCTGTGGTCCTGCACCACCTGCGGCGCCTGCGTCGAGCAGTGCCCGGTCGACATCGAGCACATCGACCACATCGTCGACATGCGCCGCTACCAGGTGATGATCGAGTCCGCCTTCCCCTCGGAGGCCGGCACGATGCTCAAGAACCTGGAGAAGAAGGGCAACCCCTGGGGTCTGGCCAAGAAGCAGCGCGTCGAGTGGACCAAGGAGGTCGACTTCGAGGTCCCGATCGTCGGCAAGGACATCGAGGACCTGTCGGAGGTCGACTACCTCTACTGGGTCGGCTGCGCCGGCGCCCTGGAGGACCGGGCCAAGAAGACCACGAAGGCCTTCGCCGAGCTGCTGCACATCGCGGGCGTCAAGTTCGCGATCATGGGCGGCGAGGAGAAGTGCACGGGTGACTCCCCGCGCCGCCTGGGCAACGAGCCGCTGTTCCAGCAGCTCGGCCAGGAGAACGTCGCCATGCTGAACATGGCGTTCGGCGAGGACGACGAGGACGAGTCGACGAAGAAGCCCAAGTCGGCCAAGAAGATCGTCTCGACCTGCCCGCACTGCTTCAACACCATCGCCAACGAGTACCCGCAGCTCGGCGGCGACTACGAGGTCATCCACCACACCCAGCTGCTCCAGCACCTCATCGACGAGGGCAAGCTGATCCCGGTGACCCCGGTCGACGGCCTCATCACCTACCACGACCCGTGCTACCTGGGCCGCCACAACAAGGTCTACACGCCCCCGCGCGAGATCATGTCCGCCGTCCCGGGCCTGCGCCAGCAGGAGATGCACCGCCACAAGGAGCGCGGCTTCTGCTGCGGCGCCGGTGGTGCGCGGATGTGGATGGAGGAGCGGATCGGCAAGCGCATCAACACCGAGCGCGTGGACGAGGCGCTGTCCCTCAACCCGGACATCGTCTCCACCGCCTGCCCGTTCTGCCTGGTCATGCTGACGGACTCCGTCAACGGCAAGAAGAACGACGGCAAGGCGAAGGAGAGCCTGCAGGTCGTGGACGTCGCCCAGCTGCTGCTCGACTCGGTGAAGACGCCGGCGGAGCCGGAGCCGGCGGAGGAGCCGGAGCCGGAGCCCGCCGCGTAGGTCTCCGCTCGTACGTGCCGGAAGGGCCGCCCCCGCAGATGTGCGGGGGCGGCCCTTCCGGCATGCGAACGTCGTTGGACTCGCGGACGTCGTGGACTCGTGGACGTCGTGGACGTCAGCCTTGCTGACCGCTGCCCCGGCGGTGGTAGAGGGCGAAACCGAGCGCGGCGGCACCGAGGGCGGCCATACCGCCGCCGGCGCCGATGAGAGCGGCCTGGTGGGTGCCCTCGGCGACGTTCTCGGCCCCGGCCTTGACGGCACCCTTGGGGAGGGTGCCGCGGGGCACGACGACGGTGCTCTGGTGCTTCTGCGCCTTGTAGGTGGCGACGAGCTTGCCGTTGAAGTCGTAGACCCAGCTGTTGCCGCCCTGCTGCGGGGTGTCGACGACGACGAAGCGGTCGACGCCCTTGCCCTGGGGGACGATCTTGTACGTCCAGCCGTCGTGGACGGTGGAGAGGTGCTCGAGGTCGACCGAGCCGAGGCGGTGGCCCTTGGGCGTGGAGATCTCGACGCGGGGCCCGTTCTTGCCCTGGTAGAACTTGGCGACGTTGCCGTCGGCCATGGTGATCCTGGCGTGCGCCTGGTGCGGGGCGGGCTTCGGCTTGGGGGCCGGCTTGGGCTTCGGGGCCGGCTTGGGCTTCGGGGTCGGCTTGGGCTTCGGGGTCGGCTTGGGGTCGGGCTTCGGGGTGGGGACCTGGTCCATCCAGGAGCTGACCGAGCCGTCGGGCTTGAGCACCACGTGCAGGCCGTTGTTCTGGCCGTACGCGGGCTGCCCGGAGGTGGTGAGGGTGTCGAGCAGCGTGCCGCCGGACCAGATCTCGGCCGCGTACTGGTCCGTACCGGTCTGGTAGACCTTCGCGACCGAGCCGTCGCCGAGCCGGTACGACTGGACGAAGGTCCGCTTGGCCGGCGGGTCGACCTGCCTGCCCTGGTCGGGACCGACCGGGTCCTGGACCTCCCCCTGGCCGTCGACGCCCTGCCCCTGATCCCGGTTTCCCTGGTCCGGGTTTCCCTGATCCGGGTTTCCCTGATCCGGGTTTCCCTGATCCTGGGTCTGCCCCTGGTCGGCGGGCGCCGGACTGTCGTCGGCGAAGGCCGCAGCCGCCGGGAGGGAGAGGGCGGCGATGGTGCCGGTGGCGATGGCGGCGGTACGCAGGGTCCGACGGGCGATACGCATGGGAAAGTTCCTTCTGCCTGGCTTGTTCGGCGACATTTCCAAGGTAAAAGCCCTATGTATGGGCATTCCGTCGGATGTGTAACAGCCCGGGCAAGGCTGGGACGCGGCTCCGTAAATCCCCTCCGCAAGCCCTGAGGGGGACCTGACGCCCCCTAAGGGATGTCACAGCTCTGCCCCACTCCGCCCCGAAGGCGCCAGCTCACAGCGGGAACGGGTACGTTCTTGACGTGGCTGGATTCAGGAACGGACGCGGCCGGGCCGGTGGCCCCCCGCAACGACAACCGCAGCAGGCTCCGTACGGGTACAACGCGGCACCGCCGCCGTACCCGCAGCAGCAGTACCCGCCGCAGCAGCAGGGCGGCCAGGTGTACGGCGAACCGGAGTACTTCGGCGACCCGCACGTACAGCAGCACCAGCAGCAGTACGCGGCCGACAACAACCCGGGCCACACTCAGGTCTTCAGCGTCCACGACGACCCGTACGGCGCCGGCGCCACCTACCAGGCCGGCGCCGCCCCCGTACCCACGGGCCCGCGACTGTCCTGGAAGCCCCTGCTCGGCGGCATCGTGCTGCGCCCCGCGGACACCTTCCTGCGGATGCGCGACCACGCCGTGTGGGGCCCCGCGCTGATCGTCACCTTCCTCTACGGCCTGCTCGCCATCTTCGGCTTCGACAAGGCCCGCGACGAGGCGATCAACGCGACCCTCTCCACCGCGATCCCGTACGTCCTGATGACGGGCGCCGGCTTCGTCGTCGGCGGACTGATCCTGGGCGCGGTCACCCACACCCTGGCCCGCCAGCTGGGCGGCGACGGCTCGTGGCAGCCGACGGTCGGCCTGTCGATGCTGATCATGTCCATCACGGACGCCCCGCGCCTGGTCTTCGCCCTGTTCCTGGGCGGCGAGAACGGCCTGGTCCAGGTCGTCGGCTGGCTGACCTGGCTGGCGGCGGGCGCGCTCTTCACGATCATGGTGAGCCGCTCGCACGACCTGCCGTGGCCGAAGGCGCTGGGCGCGTCGGCGATCCAGCTGGTGGCCCTGCTGAGCCTGATCAAGCTGGGCACGCTGTAGGAACACCGGACCGACGGACAAGAGACCAGAGAGCCCCCGCCGAAGAGGATTCGGCAGGGGCTTTCCGATGTCAGAAGTCAGCGGTCCGGACTCAGGCGTCGAGCACCTGGCCCTCGCGGCGGACGACGGGCGGTTCGACGCTCCAGGGGAAGTTGATCCACTCGTCGGTCTTCTTCCACACGTACTCGCACTTCACGAGGGAGTGCGACTTCTCGTAGACGACCGCGGAGCGGACCTCGGCGACGTGGTCGACGCAGAAGTCGTGGACGAGCTTGAGCGTCTTGCCGGTGTCGGCGACGTCGTCGGTGATGAGCACCTTCTTGTCGCTGAAGTCGATGGCGTTCGGCACGGGTGCCAGCATGACCGGCATCTCCAGCGTCGTCCCGACCCCGGTGTAGAACTCGACGTTCACGAGGTGGATGTTCTTGCAGTCCAGGGCGTAGGCCAGACCACCGGCGACGAAGACGCCGCCGCGGGCGATGGAGAGCACGAGGTCGGGCTCGTAGCCGTCGTCGGCGATGGTCTGGGCGAGCTCGCGGATGGCGCGCCCGAAGCCTTCGTACGTCAGGTTCTCGCGTACTTCACTCATGCCGGCTACCGCCTCACACCTGGGTCCGATGGAAGTTCATGTACGAGCGGGAGGCCGTCGGGCCCCGCTGGCCCTGGTACCGGGAGCCGTAGCGCTCGCTCCCGTACGGGAACTCGGCGGGCGAGCTGAGCCGGAACATGCACAGCTGCCCGATCTTCATGCCCGGCCACAGCTTGATCGGAAGGGTGGCGAGGTTCGACAGCTCGAGGGTCACGTGCCCGGAGAAACCGGGGTCGATGAACCCGGCGGTGGAGTGCGTGACCAGCCCCAGCCGCCCGAGCGAACTCTTGCCTTCGAGCCGCGAGGCGATGTCGTCCGGCAGCGAGATGACCTCGTAGGTCGAGGCGAGCACGAACTCGCCCGGATGCAGGATGAACGCCTCGTCGCCCTCGGGCTCGACCTCACGGGTGAGGTCCAGCTGTTCGACGGCGGGGTCGATGTGGGGGTAGCGGTGGTTCTCGAACACCCGGAAGAAGCGGTCAAGCCTCACGTCGATGCTCGAGGGCTGCACCATGGATTCGTCGTACGGGTCGATGCGCACCCGTCCGGCGTCGATCTCGGCCCGGATGTCCTTGTCTGAGAGAAGCACGCTCCCACGATACGCAGAGGGCGCGGAGCTGCCCCAATCGGGCAGACCCCGCGCCCGGACATCCGTCAGCGCCGCTCGAGCTCCACGGGCACGGCATGCCTCAGCCGCGCACACCGCGGACACCGAACGAGCCGCCCGGGCCCGATCCGCCCGGCATCGAGCTGCTGCAGCGGAAACGAAGCAGTACTGAACACGTGCCCTTCGGCACAACGGACGACGGTGCGCTCCATCGAACCCATCGAACCCATCAAGTCCCTTCCCCGACAAGTGGTGGACGAGACAGCCACATTAGGGGATCAACGGGACACGACTCCACGCGGCACTCCGCGAACCGACGCACGCTCGGCATGCGCGATGGGGTACAGTGTGCAACGATGCCGGATCGATCTTCGAGCGGCAATGCGGATGTAGTTTAATGGTAGAACATGAGCTTCCCAAGCTTATAGCGCGGGTTCGATTCCCGTCATCCGCTCTTGAACGAAGGCCCAGGTCAGCGACCTGGGCCTTCGTCATTGTCCAGACCTCTCCGCCCTTGCCGCGCCCTCCACGTGCCCCAACTCGCAGGAAGGCCCTGGCCGGAGCTGCCTTCGCGCCCCACTTCCACCTCACAGACCCTCCTCAGCGCCGCATCGCGTCAGCGCCGCATCGCGCGAGGCGTCCTTCATGACCTGCCTCACAGCCGACCCGGGCGGATGAATTCGCTTCCCCGAAGCGGCGGTTGACCCCGCCACTGCCCGCTCAGGGCCGGTGGGTACGTGGGGTGGCCCGGGCGGGGAAGGAAGCGCGAGGGAAAGATGGGGAGACCGGTCTGCCGGGTGCGAGACGCTGACCAGGCAGGGCGCTCCGGACCCGTCCACAGACCACGCTCCGATGAAGTGCCAACGTCCAGAATGGCGGATACCCGTCCCCTCGAAACACTGCACTCGGGGTGAGCCAATATCTGCCGCGGCGGTCTAAGAGTTTAACGGGCCCCGCAGGAAGAGTTTTCGCCGCACCGCACAGGGCGAGAATATTTAACACACGCAAGCCCCTGCAGCATGCTACTGTCGATCTCGGTTGCAGTTTTGGTACCCAAAAACTTCAAGCGCCTTCATCGGCCTCCGAGGCCATACGCAAGCGCTTTATATTCCCGGATCATTCTCCGGGCGGGGCATCATCGCGGCGACACGCCATCCGCACCATGCGGACGCTGGTGTACTGCCCCGAAGGAGATATGACATGGCTACTGGCACCGTCAAGTGGTTCAACGCGGCAAAGGGCTTCGGCTTCATCGAGCAGGACGGTGGCGGCGACGACGTCTTCGCCCACTTCTCGAACATCGCCGCCCAGGGCTTCCGCGAGCTGAGCGAAGGCCAGAAGGTCAGCTTCGACATCGCGCAGGGCCAGAAGGGCCCGACGGCCGAGAACATCGTTCCCGCCTGACACTGACGCGCATCTTGCAGCTGGGGCCCGCATCCCTCGGGGTGCGGGCCCCAGCTGCAGGCATTTCCCGCGGTGTGTCACCCGGAAGAAGCACGGAGGGGACGCGCCCTCCCCAAGGTCCACACCCGAGCAATTCTCGTGATGGCGCGCGTCCATACGACGCCACCCATTCCAGCGCCTGCGCCGCACCCCATGCAGTTTCTTCCGGGCCGGCCGCGCTATCGTATTCCATTCGGCCCGTTCTTGCGATTCTCTGCACTGCTCTTCTACTGCGGGAATTCCTTGGTACGTGCCGTATCAAGGAAGGTTCTGAATGAACCCCATCCGTACGAACAACCGCTCCGCTCGCACCCGCAGCCGTACCGGCGGCCCCGCTTTCGCCGCCGGCGCCGGATCGGAACGGGGCGGCCGCTTCGGGGCGCCCTCCGCGAGTCGCTCCGGGGGCCGTTCCGGCGGTCCGAGCCGTTCGGGCGGCTACGGCCGCCGGCCCGCCGCGGTGCGCGGTGAGTTCGCCCTGCCGAAGACGGTCACTCCGGCGCTGCCGCCTGTCGAGACCTTCGCCGCTCTGGACATGCCCGCCGAGCTGCTGGCCGCACTGCGTACGCAGGGTGTGACGGCGCCGTTCCCGATCCAGGGCGCGACGCTGCCGAACTCCCTCGCCGGCCGTGACGTACTCGGCCGCGGACGCACCGGCTCCGGCAAGACCCTCGCCTTCGGCCTCGCCCTGCTGGCTCGCACCGCCGGGCAGCGTGCCGAGCCCCGTCAGCCGCTCGCGCTGGTCCTGGTACCGACGCGTGAGCTGGCCCAGCAGGTGACCGACGCCCTCACCCCGTACGCCCGCTCGGTCAGGCTGCGGCTGGCCGCGGTCGTCGGCGGTATGCCCATCGGGCGGCAGGCCGGCGCGCTGCGCGGCGGTGCCGAGGTCGTCGTCGCCACCCCGGGACGGCTGAAGGACCTCATCGACCGTGGGGACTGCCGCCTGAACCAGGTCGCGATCACCGTCCTGGACGAGGCCGACCAGATGGCCGACATGGGCTTCATGCCGCAGGTCACGGCCCTGCTGGACCAGGTGCGTCCCGAGGGGCAGCGCATGCTGTTCTCCGCCACCCTGGACCGCAATGTCGACCTGCTGGTGCGCCGCTACCTCACCGACCCGGTCGTGCACTCGGTGGACCCGTCGGCGGGTGCGGTGACCTCGATGGAACACCACGTCCTGCACGTCCAAGGCGCCGACAAGCAGCGCCTGACGACCGAGATCGCGGCGCGCGAGGGCCGGGTGATCATGTTCCTGGACACCAAGCACGCCGTGGACCGCCTCACCCAAGACCTCCTCGACAGCGGGGTCCGCGCCGCCGCCCTCCACGGAGGCAAATCCCAGCCCCAACGGACCCGCACCCTGGCCCGGTTCAAGACCGGCCACGTCACCGCCCTGGTCGCCACCAACGTCGCCGCCCGCGGCATCCACGTCGACAACCTCGACCTCGTCGTGAACGTGGACCCGCCGACCGACCACAAGGACTACCTCCACCGTGGCGGGCGTACCGCCCGCGCGGGCGAGTCCGGCAGCGTCGTCACTCTGGTCACCGCCAACCAGCGCCGCGACATGACACGTCTCATGGCCGCCGCCGGCATCGTCCCCCAGACCACCCAGGTCCGATCCGGCGATGAGGCACTGAGCCGCATCACCGGCGCCCGAACGCCTTCCGGTATCCCCGTGACCATCACGGCGCCGATGTCCGAGCGGACCGAGCGCAGCGCCGCACCTCGCGGCCGGCGAAGCCCCGGATCAGCTGCCCGGCGCGGCAGCGGGCGGCGTTCGGCCTTCGGAGCGGCGGCCTGACAACCCCGTGATCAGGAAACTGACCCATATCTTCAGGAGGCACCTCGTGACGCTGGTACAGATGCAGCCCCGATCAACGAGGTCCGTGCCTGCGGCCCGGACCGTGGAGAAGGCCATGGGGGCGCCCGGGCCACAGGTCTGCGACGACATGACGGTCGAGGTGGCCCTGTCCGTCATGGCCAGTGCCCGTACCGGATATCTGCTCGTCTGTGACAACGACGGCCTGTGCGCCGGACTGGTCACCCAGGCCCGGCTCGCCGCCTTCCGCGACGGTGACGCGTATACGGACCGGGTCCGACTGCGCGACGTCCTCGGCGACCGAGGGCCGTTCGCCTCACCCATGACCATGATGGCCGAGGCCGAGCACGCGGCGCGCTACCGCCGGCTCGACGCCCTGCCCGTCGTCGATGAGCAGGGCACCGCTCTCGGCGTCCTGACCCTCGCCCGCTGAACGACCTCGGCACGCGGTCGGAGCAATCCCCTCTTCTCCTTGTGAGGCATCATGCGCTGCGTCATCGCCCGCTTCCCGTTCGACCTGACCAAAAGCGGCGTTCTGGAAGCAATGAAGGGCGTCAAGCCCGAGCAGGCCGCCGGTGAGTGCGTGATCATCGGGCGCCGTACCTACCCCGTCAAGCAGGTCGGCCAGGTCATCACCCGCCAGGACCGCCGTGACTTCAGCGCCGGTGAGGTCATCCGGGCCATGACCCGCCTCGGGTTCACCTGCCGCGGCCTTCCCGGGGCCGCAGCCCCCACGCGCGACCTCAGCCCGCTCCAGGAGGCATCCGACATGCTCGGGCATCCCGTCACCGTCTGACCGACGGCCCGGCGCGAGCCGACCCGCCCACAGCAACGAGGGCCCGACCTGCTCATGCCGGTCGGGCCCCTGCTGCGTCAGGACGCTCTCTGCGCGGCGCGGCGTCAGTGGTCCGAATAGCTGAAGTCGCCCACGGTCCAGGCGCTGACATCGGCGATCGAGACGCGGTACATCCCACCCGTCTCCGGGATCCCCACCGTTCCTTGCAGGATGCGGGCCACATGGAAGTGGAGGTGGGTGGGAGTCCCGTCCCGGCGGGGCGTGGCGGTGAAGGTGGTGGAGAACTCGGCCAGGCGGGCCGAGTCCGTCAGGACCTCCGACACCCGCTGCTTCCACACGGCTTCGGGAGCCAGGCGGCCGGTGATGACGGCACCACTGGTGACCACGGTCAAGGACATCTGGTTGCTCTGCCCGGACTCCACCAGAGCGGCGACATCAACGAGCAACTCGTCAGGCTTCGACATGGGAACCGATTCTATTCACGGGTCTCCACCCGCTCCAGCGGTCGCGCCACCGGGCGGGAAGTGCGCTCACCGTCCCGCCGGAGGCCCGTCGGGTGGCCGCGGTCGCTCAGGCGGGGCGGTTGGCCGCGGGCCGGCCGGACCACCCTGGGCAGCTCGTCGCGGCCGACGGGGTGTGGGGTGCCCGGAGCCGAATACCTCATCACTCGCCACGCGAAAATCTATCACGGCTGGAGTAGACATTGAGGTGCGGCATGGCTATGTTTTCTCTCGTAGCCCAGAGAGGAAATGAGGCCTGGCAGAGACGAACTGCCGGGCAGCGGTATCCGCAGTCGCAGTGCGCAGGACGGTCCGGTGGTGGAGTTCCGAAGCCAGGTTTGTGCAGGACGGCGACGGGGCTGGCGACCGGACCGGGTGGCCCGCAGTGTCAGGGGCCGCCTTGAGCAGTGCCCAGCAGTGGAGTACCGGGCAGGACCCCGGTGAAGGCGTCGGCTGCGGACGCGCGCACCGGGTGGTTCGGCAGTGGGATTCCAAGCCAGAGCAGACGCAGGACGGGCGACGGGGCCGGCTGCCGAATGGTGGCGCCGACAGAGGCCACCAGCAGTACAAGCAGTGAGTGCAGTATGCGCAGTGAGCTAGTTGATCACCGAGGGAAGAACGGAGGGGCCCAGCACCATCAGGATCGCCCGGGCGGAAGTCCGAGCCCGGGTACCGCAGGACATCGACTGTGAGGTGATCTACGGTCAAGCAACCGCGATCCCCGTATTCCCGGCAGCATCGTGACCGGGTTTGCGGAAACAGAAGGCCGGTGCAGGACTGGGGCCGGCAGATGGTGTAGTTGTTCCTTCGGGGCCCTGGTGCCATAGGCGCCAGGGCCCCTCCACGCGTTCCATGAGAGAGGTTCAGTGACAGCAGACGATTCGTTCGGCCGCCTCGACGACGACGACTACCCCGCCTACACGATGGGCCGGGCCGCCGAAATGCTCGGCACCACCCAGGGCTTCCTCCGCGCCATCGGCGAAGCCCGCCTCATCACCCCGCTGCGCTCGGCAGGCGGACACCGCCGCTACTCCCGCTACCAGCTGCGCATCGCCGCCCGGGCCCGGGAACTAGTCGACCAGGGCACGCCCATCGAGGCCGCCTGCCGCATCATCATCCTCGAAGACCAGCTCGAGGAAGCCCAGCGCATCAACGCGGAGTACCGCCGCGCCGCCGAGTCGTCCGACCCGTCGACCCCGGCCTGAGGTCAACGTGCCCGGCCGGTGGCCGCGAGCCGGAAGCCGGACACCGCAGACCGCGCACGGGTCAGCGGGACGGGCGGGGAGCGCCGCAGCCGCACGACGAGGTACACGACGTACAGGACGAGCACCGCGATACCGATGCCCAAGAGGAAGAACAGCCCGTCGGCCGTGGCACCGATGAGGCGAGGCCGAAGAGGAACGCGGCTGATCCTCTCCGGCAGAGCAAGGCCGGTGCCTTGGCCCGGGGCCGATGGCGCTTCCCCTCCGACCGGGGCGGCAGGCTGACAGCCTTCGCGAGAGCCGGCCATGTGGCGTACCCAGCAGCCGAAGAGCATGCTGGAGGCCACACCGCCAGTCCGGCCTCCTGTGTCCGCGGAAGGGCAGAACCACCGATGGACGCCGTGCCAGTGGGCGGCCTTCGCGCCCCGTCCGGTCGGGCTTGCCCTCCCCTGCTCGGCACGTCGCGTGCGGAGCCGTCGATGGCCGGTCACTGCGCAGGCTGCACGGACGTACGCGCCTGATGAGGGCCGTGTCGCCCGCCGGCCGGCCGGTTGGAGGCCACAGGATGACCGTCGGACGGCGCGGGGATCCGGACCGCTCCGAGAGCTTCGGGGAGGAGCTGCTGGGGGTGCTCCTGGACCGGGCCCACGAGCTCCCGCCCCATCTGGTCGGCCCGCTCGTCGCCGATACGGTGGCCCGGCTGGGGCCGCGACCTGCAGATCCTGCTTCAGGACTACGGGCAGCAGCAGCTGGTGCCCCTGCCCCGCGCGGGGCTGGCGGTCGGTGATCCGCAGCCCGTCGACCGGTCCGAAGCCGGCCGGTGCTTCCTCACGTCACGCCCGGTCGAGCTGGTGCTGGCCGACGGCGTACGGGTCCATCTGCCGCTGCTGGACGGCGGTGATCAGGTGGGCGTTCTCACCGTCACCTTGGACGGGGTCACTGACGACGATCGCCGCATCCTGCGCAGGATCGCGGGCTTGGTCGCCGACATAATGCAGACCAAGAACCGCTACACCGACCTCTTCTTCCGCACCCGCCGCCGCGAACCGATGGGCGTCGCCGCGGAGATCCAGTGGTCCCCGCTGCCGCGCGTCGCGGTCGCCGGAGTCCTGGAGCCCGCCTACGACGTGGCGGGGGACACGAAGGCACCTACACAGCCCTCTTGGGGCTCGCGTGCGTTCGCTTCTCCCGCGTCAGTGCAGTGGGCCCGCAATGGCGGCGAGAGCGACGAGGTGGCGCCGGTAGGCGGTCAGCCCTTCCTCGGTCAGGCGCAACCAGGTCCGCGGCCGGCGTCCCACCTGCCCCTTCTCAACCGCCACCCAGCCCGCTTCCTCCAAGCGCGAGACCTGTTTCGACAGCGCCGAGTCGGTGATCTCCACGAGATCCCGCACATAGGCGAACTCGGCCTTCTCCACGGCGGCAAGAGCCGCGACGATCGACAGGCGCACAGCCGACGCCAGAAGGGGTGCCAGATCATGTCGAGGGTGGGGATCCCGCCCCGCGCCCGCCGAGCCTTCCGCCATCACGCGGCACGTCCCCCCCGCCGAACCGCGGCGGCAGCGGCCGGCAGCGCGCACACGAGAGCAGCCGCGGCCGAGAAGGCGACACTGCCCACGAAGGCGGTGAAGCCGACCACGAGAGCGAGGACGTAGGCAACCGCCCAAGCACCGATCACCCTGAGGTGCCGGCCCGCGAAGCCACGAGGCACCACGGGCTGCCGCGCGGCGAACACGGACAACCCCATGACCATCAGGGCGTTCGCCAGCGTACTGACGATCACCCCTGTCGGTCCGCGCCACAGCAGCACCGCGGGAACGAGGATGAGCTGCCACGCCGCGAAGACCCACAGGTAGCCGACGTACCAGCCGCTGCGCCCCAGCGTGGTCGCCTCGATCCGGGCAACGCCCTCCAACGACGCGACCGCATCCGCCTGTTCACTCACCACTACTCCCCCTGTACAGCTTTGGACATCCATGAGCATGTCCAATCGGAAATTACTTTCCACCTTAGCAACTATTTGCCAAGGGTGGCAGCGCACGCTCTGCGGCTACGCCACCGCGCCGGTCCATGCCATCCCCCACCCGGCCGACGCCTCCCCCGGCGAGAATGATTCTGCGTCACCTCCCGGGGCGCACCCGAAGAACGCCGCGTGCGGGTGCACCTCTCGCCGGTGCCTACCCGCGGCCGACCTGCAGCGGCGGTAACCGGTCGGCAGAGTCCAGCAGGTACAGCAGCTGGGGCGGGTCCGATGGCGCGCCGACCCTGACCTGTGGCCGGACCGTCGCTGGTGGAGGCGCGCCCAAGCCGGTCTGATGACGCTCGGGCTCCTGGTGTCCGCCGCCGTGCTCTTCCGGGTGGGGCTGACGGACACCCTCAGAGCACTGACCTTCGGCGGGCGGGTCATGGGGGTGGTGTTCCTGGCCGGCGCGCTGGTGGAGACGGTCGCGGCGGCGGCAGTCTTCGACTACTGAGGCAAGCGGGCCACCCGGTACGCGGGGCAGTGCGTGCTGCTGGGGGTCGTCATCGTGGCCGTCACCAGTCTGATGTTCCTGATCCCGCAGTGGGAGGGCGGCTATCACGCAGGGCTGTTCCGACTCCGGGTCTGCCTGGTGGCGTGGTCCGTCTGGGCACTGTGGGAGGTGAGCCGGCACATGGTCTGGCGGGGGATTCCGCACCAGAAGCCCCCGCAGCGCCGGCACCCGCGCGGTGATCCGGGCCCGTGCAGGGGCATCGTGGGGACGTCATCACGCCCGCCTTCCTGTGCCGCATCCCGTTGGCGCGGGTCACCTCAAGGCGACACCTCGTGTGGCTGGTCGCACAGTTGTGGGTCTGGCGTGGCCGTGGCCGGTTCTGCGATGCTTCCGTCCGACCAGCGACGGCGGAACGAGGAAGCCGGTGAGATTCCGGCACGGTACCGCCACTGTGTAGGGGGAGCGACTCCGCCATGGCCACCGCCCCATCCGGGGGTGGGAAGGCCGGAGAAGCTTTGATCCCGAGTCAGGAGACTCACGCCGTCGCACCTCGATGTACGGGGCGGATTTCCCCAGGAGAGGCGGTGGCACCCGTGTGCCTGCGTACCCACGGCGGCAGCTCTGCGCTGCCCGAGGCCCTGTGGGGCCAACCTGCCCGGCTTGACGCACGAGCCCGCTCCCTCAGGGTCTGACGGCCTCCTCCCCCAGCGGGTCCTTCCCGTACGCCGCATCACGCGCGCCCCGGATTGCCGGTGCGCGCTGCCCACGTATGCCACCAGGAGTCACCTTGTCCGTACGATCCGTCATGCCCGGCCGTCGTCAGGCCGCCGCGGCAGCCTTCCTCACGGTCGCCCTCACGCTCACCGCGTGTGGCAGCGACGCCGGCCCGCCCGCCGACGCCAAGGCCCACGCCGCCGGGGAGGGCTGCGTCAAGGACTTCGACCCGGCCAAGGACTATTTCCCGGTCAAGTCGACGGTGAAGCACGCCAAGAACTTCACGCTCCGGTACGAGAAGAGCTACCAGGTCCTCACCGTCAACGAGCCCTATCCCAAGGGCAAGCCGGAGTCGTACGTGCTGGTCAAGTGCGGTGCGCCGAAGCCGGAGCTGACCGGTGAGCTGGCGTCCGCGCAGCAGGTCACCGTTCCCGTCAAGAGCCTGTACTCCGCCTCCACCACTCACCTGCCGCTGCTCACCGAGACCGGCACCCTGGACGTCCTGACGGGTGTCGCGAGCGTCGCGAACATCTCCTCCGCCCAGGTGATCGAACGGGCGAAGGCGGGCAAGGTCACCGAGTACGCCAAGGACCGCACCCTCAACGCCGAGACAGTGATCGGCGCCAAGCCGGACGTGCTGATGACCCAGGGCACCGACGACCCGCAGTACCCCAAGCTGCGTCAGGCCGGTATCGCCGTGGTCGCCAACGCCGAGTGGCTGGAGTCCAGTCCGCTCGGCCGCGCCGAGTGGGTCAAAGCGATGGCCGCGCTCACGGGAGCGGAGAAGCGCGCCGGCGAGGTGTTCGACACCGTCGAGGGCGACTACCGGAAGGTCG
This sequence comes from Streptomyces sp. NPDC085481, assembly GCF_044541845.1. Taxonomy (NCBI): domain Bacteria; kingdom Bacillati; phylum Actinomycetota; class Actinomycetes; order Kitasatosporales; family Streptomycetaceae; genus Streptomyces; species Streptomyces sp. NPDC085481. The sequence goes on along the minus strand of NZ_JBITTJ010000002.1, from coordinate 328,693 downwards.
CCGAGAAGGGCGCGCAGGCAGTCGCGGCGGGCAAGCCCGTCGAGGTGCTGCCCGGCACGATGTACCAGGGCACCTGGTACATGCCCGCCGGCGGCAGCTACGCCGCCCAGCTGATCAAGGATGCGGGCGGCACCTACCCCTGGGCCGGTGAGGCGGGTACCGGCAACCTCCAGCTGAACTTCGAGGCCGTGTATGCCAAGGGCGGCGAGGCCCCGGTCTGGATCGCCGACCAGAAGTGGACGTCCACCGCCGACGCGGTCAAGGCCGACAACCGATACGGGCAGCTGAAGGCCCTCACCGGCGGTGCGGTCTGGACGAACACCAAGGCGCTCGGCCCCGGCGGCGGCAACGACTACTTCGAACGCGGCGTGCTGCGCCCCGACCTGGTTCTCGCCGACCTCTTCGCGCTGATCCACCCGGACCAGGCGAAGGACCATGCCTTCACCTTCTACACGCAGGTACCCAAGGCGTGACGACCCACATGGCAACCGCGCCGACCGCCTCGCCTGACGTCCCGGACGCCTCCCGGGCGCTGCGGCCGGGGCGGCGGCGCCTCGCTGTCGTCCTCGCCCTCGCCGCCGGCACGGCCGCGCTGTTCGTGCTCACCATCGCGACCGGCTCCCACCGGGTGCCGGTCGCGGACGTGGTCCGGGTCCTGTTCGGCGGCACCGCCACCGACCCGCGCTGGACGGTGATCGTCGAGCAGGTCCGGCTGCCGCGCGCGCTGACAGCCGCCGCCGTCGGCGCCGCCCTCGCGGTGGCCGGCGTGCAGATGCAGACGCTGTTCCGCAACGCGCTGGCCGATCCGTTCTCCCTCGGGGTGAGTTCGGGCGCCAGCATGGGCGTCGCCGCCGTGGTCGTCGGCACGGGCGGAGTCGCCGGAAGCTTCACCGGGAACCTGGCCGGCCTGGGGCGCCTGGGCGTCGTCCTCGCCGCCTCGCTCGGCGCCGCCGCCGTACTGGCCCTCGTCCTGCTCCTCGCGCGGTGGGTGCAGTCGGCCGTCACCCTGCTCGTCATCGGAGTCATGATCGGTTCGGCGGCCACCGCGGTGGTCGGAGTGATGCTCGTCTACGCCCGGCCCGAGCGCGCCCAGCAGTTCGTCATGTGGGGCCTGGGCAGCTTCAGCGCCACGACCTGGCCCGACCTCCAGGTCATGCTGCCCGTCATCGGCGCGGGCCTGCTGACCGCGCTGCTGACCGCCAAGCGTCTCAACGCCTTGCTGCTCGGCGAGGACTACGCCCGCACCATGGGCCTGAACGTCCGCCGCAGCCGAGATCTGGCGCTGTTCGGGACCTCGCTGCTGGCAGGCGCGGCCACCGCGTTCTGCGGCCCGGTCGCCTTCCTGGGCCTGGCCGTCCCGCATCTGACCCGGGTGGCGCTGGGGACTTCCGACCACCGGGCGCTGATCCCGGCGTCGATGCTCGCGGGAGCGTTTCTCGCGCTGTCGTGCGCGCTGCTGAGCCAGCCGCCCGGCACGGACTCCGTACTGCCGCTCAACGCCATCACCTCGCTGTTCGGCGCCCCCGTCGTCATCGCGTTCCTGATCCGCAGCCGCCGCGGCGTACAAGGAGTGGCCTCATGACCGACACCATGACCGAACCCGTCAAGGGCACGGCCGGCGGACCGGACCACCCCGGCGGCCTGGCCACCCAGGGGCTCGCCGTCGGCTACCGCACCCGGTCACCGCGCCGAAGGGGAGCCTGCCGGGCCGTGCTGTCCGGGCTCGACCTGGAGGCGCGGGCCGGTGAACTGACCGTACTGCTGGGGCCCAACGGCGCGGGCAAGTCCACGCTTCTACGGACCCTGTGCGGGCTCCTGCCGCCGCTCGGCGGCAGGATACGCATCGGCGGGGCCGACCTGGCGCACCAGCCGCCGGCCGCTCTCGCCCGACGGCTGGCCGTCGTCCTGACCGACCGGGTGGACCCCGGGCTGCTCTCCGTACGGGAACTGGCCGGGCTCGGCCGCCACCCGCACACCGGCTTCACCGGCCGCCTCACGGCCGCGGACCACACCGCCGTCGACTGGTCGCTGAAGGCGGTGGGCGCGGAACATCTGGCGGACCGGCCGGCCGCCGAACTCTCCGACGGCGAACGCCAACGCGTCCTGACCGCACGAGCCCTCGCCCAGGAGCCCGAGGTCGTCCTCCTCGACGAGCCGACCGCCTTCCTCGACGTCCCCTCACGCGTGGCCCTCACCGTGCTGCTCCGCGACCTCGCCCGGGACAAGGGCCTCACCGTCGTGGTCAGCACCCACGACCTGGAGCTGGCCCTGCGCGTGGCCGACGCCGTCTGGCTCGTCGACCGCGGCTCCCGCGTCCACGCGGGAGCGCCCGAGGACCTGATCCGCAGCGGAGCCGTCGCCGCCGCCTTCGACGCCGACCACCTGGCCTTCGATCCGGTCTCCGGCAGCTTCGGGCTGCGCCGCACCGCGCGGGCATCCGTAGCGGTGGATGCGGCACCCGATGTGCTCCCGCTCCTCGAACGGGCCTTGGCCCGGGAAGGACTGGCCGTCGCGGACCCGGGCGACCCGGACGTGCCCACGCGGGTGAGCTGCGACGGAGAGGACCGGCTCACCCTCACCGGACCGGACGGGCAGGTCGTCCGCACACGCAGCTTCCACGAGCTGACACGGACGGTACGGACATGGTGACCGCGGTCATCACCCCCGGCGTTCTGGCGCGGGTCTCCGGCATCGGGCCGTACTTCGCCGTGGCCACCGGGGCCCGTCCTGTGGGCGGCGGTTTCCGGCGGCTGGCGGAGCTGTACGGCGACTCGGACGCGCTGGCGGAGTGCCTACGGATCGTCGCCGAGCGGCTGGGCACCGACCAGCCCCGGGTGGCCGCGTCCACCCTGCACCTGGGCACCGCCTCCCGGCTCTGGTCGATCGCCCTGGCCTGCGCCGCGCTCACCGGCCGCGTACCCGACCTGGGACCCGACCGAACATGGTGGCGCCTGCCCGCCTCCGGCCCCCTCGACCTGTGGCTGCCCGACCCGCGGGAGGTGGACCAGGAGCCGCTCCCGGCCCTGCACCACACCGTCGCCGTCCAGAATCTGGCCCCCTGGGCCGAAGCCGTACGGCGGGTGTCCGGCGCCTCCCCACACACCCTTGGTGGCAACGCCGCATCCGCGCTGGTCGGAGCCCACCGCGTCCTGCTCGCCAGGGAGCCGCACACCCCGAACCCCGTTGTCCCCCTCGTCCGCGGACTGCTGGACCGCCCGCCGCTGGCGGGCGCCGGCACCTGCCGCACCACCACCCCCGACGGGCCGCTCGCCTTCCGCCGCCGCAACTGCTGCCTGTACTACCGCGTGCCGGGCGCGGGCACCTGCGGCGACTGCGTCCTCAACCTCAAGGAGAAGACCGCATGACCACCACCGAGCCGACCGTGATCGAGACCCCCGGCGGCGGCACCCAGCACGTCTGGCCCCTCCCGGTCGACGAGGCCACCCTCCTCGACCTCGTCACCACCGTCTTCACCGACCACTGGAAGCACATCCATTTCGGGCCCATCATCGAGGGCGCCGCCTGGGAGGTCGGCGCCCCCTGCGCCCCCACCGCCATCACCATGAACGACGGCTACGCCACCGTCGACTTCGGCGCCTGGCACTTCCACCTGTGCATCGGCGAGCACACCGCCTCCGGCCCCGAACTCGGCCGCATCCGCCGCTGCTCCCGTGCCGAGTTCTACCGCAGCCTCGGCTCCGACGGCGCCCCCGTCAGCTGGGGAGCCCGCCTCTTCAACGGCCGCGACGAGCAGATGATGACCATCCTGCTCCCCAACCCCTTCCTCACCGACCGCCAGGACATCCTCGACACCCCCGACTTCACCCGCCTCGCCGCCTGGGACACCCTCCGCGACCGCTTCCTCGGCCTCACCCCGGACCCCCTCGACCGCACCGGCAAGGGCTTCCGGCACAGCGCATGAAGTAGCGGCTGCCATCGCATCCACGGGCAGGGCGGGGAGCCGTGCCATAACGTGCCAGCAGAGGCGGTAGACAACGGTAAGCAAGGGGTCTGTCGAGCCACTTGCAACGGGACCACCGGCTAACGTTTTCGCAGGTCAGTGGCCATGCACAGGCCCGAGTGCCGGGTGATTCCCAAGCTTATAGCCCGGGTTCGATTCCCGTCATCCGCTCTTACAAGAAGGCCCAGGTCAGCGACCTGGGCCTTCTTCATTGTCTAGACCTCTCGGGACTCGCGTGCCATGCGTGTGCCAGGCGCGCCCTGACAACACATCAGAGCAGGTATCCAGAGTTCAGGATTCCCTGGATCCAGGAAGTGTTGTACCGTAGCCGCATGCTGACGCTCGCCACCGACCTCGCCGCCCTGACCCGGTTCGGCCGGGCGCTGGCCGACCCGATCCGCTGCCGCATCCTGCTCGCGCTGCGCGAGGCCCCCGCCTACCCCTCCGACCTCGCCGACGCCATCGAGGTCTCCCGTACCCGGCTCTCCAACCACCTGACCTGCCTGCGGGACTGCGGCCTGGTCGTCACCGTGCCCGACGGGCGCCGCACCCGCTACGAGCTCGCCGACGAACGCCTCGGCCACGCGCTGGACGACCTGCGCACCGCTGTCGTGGCCGTCGAGACCGACCGCACCTGCCCGGACGCCGCCGACAAGGGGTGCTGCTGACCATGACCGCGGAGATATCGATATCCCTCGGACCGTCCCCCGCCCGCCGTGACGCCCTCGCCAAGCGCATACGCCTGCTCGTCGCCGCCACCATCACCTACAACGTGATCGAGGCCGTCGTCGCGATCACCGCCGGCACCCTCGCCTCCTCCACCGCGCTGATCGGATTCGGCCTCGACTCGGTCATCGAGGTCTCCTCCGCCGCCGCGGTCGCCTGGCAGTTCTCCGCCCGCGAGCACGCCGTACGCGAAGCCCGCGAGAAGACCACGCTGCGGATCATCGCCGTCTCCTTCTTCGCGCTCGCCGCATACGTGACCGTCGACGCCGTCCGCGCCCTGACCGGCACGGGAGAGGCGGAGCGGTCCATCCCCGGCATCGTCATCGCCGCCCTGTCGCTGGCGGTCATGCCGTTCCTCTCCGCCGCCCAGCGCAAGGCCGGACGCGAACTCGGCTCCGCCAGCGCGGTCGCCGACTCCAAGCAGACCCTCCTGTGCACCTACCTCTCCGCCGTCCTCCTCGTCGGCCTGGTCCTCAACGCCACGCTCGGCTGGTCCTGGGCCGACCCCATCGCCGCCCTCGTCATCGCCGCCATCGCCGTCAAGGAAGGCCGCGACGCCTGGCAGGGCAAGGGCTGCTGCGCCCCCACCGCCTCCACCGCTGCCGCCTCCACCTCTGCCGCCTCCGTCGGCAACGCCGAGACGGACGCCTGCGACTGCAGGCCCGGCTGCGACTGCTGCGGCTGACCGCCTCTCAAGCGCGAAGAGGACCCCGGTGCTTACCGGGGCCCTCTTCGCAATCACTTGAACCATCGCGCGGCTGCCCCGCTCACCTCCACCGGAGGAACCCCACCTTGGAAATGCAATCCCTTTTCATCCAGCCCGCCCGCCTCACGGCACCGTCCGGCCCGGCCTGCCCGTCCCGACGAGCGCTTCTCGCCGCAGGCGGGCCCCAACGTGCCCCGTCGTCCGCTCGTGAACGAAGGCCCTGGTCGGAGACCAGGGCCTTCGTCGTTGTCACGGCCGCCTCAGGCGCCCAGGCACGGACTGCACACCACCCGCGCCCCTCGTCGGCCGGCCGGCCAGCGGCCCGGCCGGATTCGGGTCAGAACTTCAGCACCTCGCGGTCGAGCGGATAGCGCGCGCGGTGGAGTCCGTCGTACGGCGAGGGTGTGATCGGAAGGACGCCGGTCGGCTGCCGGCCGATGTTGTCGTCCCAGATCCGGGGTTCGACCTGTCCGACGACGCGGAACTTCCGGAAGGTGAACGGAGGGCTGTCGGTCGGGAAGAACTCGGGTGTGGTCATCACATGGAAGTGCAGGTGCGGCGTGGAGGAGTATCCGCTGTTGCCGATCTCCCCGAGGACCCGGCCGGGTTCGACATGGTCGCCTTCCCGGACCTTGAGCGAGCCGGGTTTCAGGTGGGCGTAGAGCAGAAAGCGGCCCGGCGCGACTTCCAGCGTGACGTGGTTGCCGACCGTCTCCTCGATCGGAGGGGCCGGCGGCGTGTCGGGGGGCGTGTTGTCCGGGAGTCCGTCCTGGACGTCCACCACTCTGCCGCCGGCCGAGGCCACGACCGGCTGACCGTAGGCCAGGTAGCTGGTGAGCTGTGCGGGGTCGCCTTCCCAGGTCTGGCCCTGCTCGCCGACCCGGTACCAGTCGATCCCGAAGCGCTGCGACACGTAGAAACGACCGTTGATCGGGCTCAGGCCGCGCCGATGGTGGGTGTTGCCGCAGCACGACTCACTGGCAAACCAGGTTCCGGGCCGGACCGGCAGGCCCAGGTTCAGCGGCGGAGTGTCGTCGGTCCGGGTGGTCTGCACCGTCTCCTCGAAGGCAGAGGAGCCGGAGGGGCTCTGGACGGCACCCGAGAGATGGTGTTCGAGGACCTTGGGCACCGGCTGACCGCGGTCGAGGACCAGGTCGAGCCAGATGACCCACTGCTGGGAGCCCGGGATGACGGTCGGCGTCGGCCCCGGGGGCGCCGGGGTGGAACCGTCCGCACCCGGGAGGGGGTCGCCCACCGGGTTGGCGGCGTCGGCCAGCGCCTGCCCTCTCAGCGAGCCGATGACCCGTTTGGTGCGGGCGTCTCGGACGTCGACACGGTCGAGCCGCACCGGCGTGCTGCTGGACAGGGCGTTCGTGGTGAGCAGTTCGTACGAGAGGTGCGTCTTGCCGTCCGTGGCGACGAACGGCGCCGGTTTGGTCATCACGGCCGCCGTCAACGGCGTGAACTGAGGGCCGGGCTCCGGAGTGGTCGGGCCCGTCCCGTAGCCGGGTGCCGTCGAAGCCGTCAGCAGGCCGACCGCGAGCACGGCGGCGGCGAGCCCGCGACGTAGCGGTCTGCGGCCGGTGCGGTTGCGAAATTGGCGCTCTGCCATGGTGCTCTTCCAGTCGTCAGGTCCGGGACCGTGATGGCACCGGCACGCCCCGCGCCGAGGCGCAGGCCCATGTAATCCGGCGAGCGGCACTCCCGCCGGACGGCGCCGGAGTCAGGGGCCGAACTACACCCGTCCAGCCGCACCCGCCCGGCGAGCCTCGCCTCGCGGACGTTTCGGGCCACTGTCGAGCGCCGTTCGACCACATGTGCCGTCCGGGCGTCGCCGGGTCGCTCCCGTCCCCACCGGTGTCCTCGGACCCGGCCGCCCTCAGCTTCCACCCTGTCCGCCGAGACGCCCGTGGGAGCAGTCCCGTCGGATGGCCGCGGACTCCGCCAGGGGGCCGGCACGTGCCCCGTCCGTGCCCTCCAGGACGGTGAACAGCGGTCACCACGAGTGGGAGCAGAGCCTCCCGGAAGGACCCGCGAAGAGGCTTGTCCACAGGTCAGAGGCCGTACGGACGGCCAAAGCAGCGGTGATTCCCAAGCCTATAGCGCGGGTTCGATTCCCGTCATCCGCTCTTGAACGAAGGCCCAGGACCAGCCGAGCGTGGCGTTGAGGACCAGGCCGAGCAGGAGCACGGCGGACAGGTACGTGCACAGGAGGGTCTGCTTGGAGTCGGCGACCGCGGAGGCGGAGCCGAGTTCACGGCCGGCACGGCGCTGGGCGGCTGACAGGAACGGCATGACGGCGAGGGAGAGGGCGGCGATGACGATGCCGGGGATGGAGCGTTCGGCTTCCCCGGTGCCGGTGAGCGCGCGGACGGCGTCGACGGTGACGTACGCGGCGAGTGCGAAGAAGGAGACGGCGATGATCCGCAGCGTGGTCTTCTCGCGGGCTTCGCGGACGGCGTGGTCGCGGGCGGAGAACTGCCAGGCGACCGCGGCGGCGGAGGAGACCTCGATGACCGAGTCGAGGCCGAATCCGATCAGCGCGGTGGAGGAGGCGAGGGTGGCGGCCGTGATGGCGACGATCGCCTCGACGACGTTGTAGGTGATCGTCGCGGCGACCAGCAGGCGTATCCGGCGGGTGAGTACGTCGCGGCGGGCCGGGGAGGTACCGAGGGATGTCGATATCTCGGCGGCCATGGTCAGCAGCAGCCCTTCTCGTCGGCGTCCGGGCAGGTGCGGTCGGTCTCGACGGCCACGACGGCAGTGCGCAGGTCGTCCAGCGCGTGGCCGAGCCGTTCGTCGGCGAGCTCGTACCGGGTACGGCGGCCGTCGGGGACGGTGACGACCAGGCCGCAGTCCCGCAGGCACGCGAGGTGATTCGACAGCCGGGTACGGGAAACGCCGATCGCGTCGGCGAGGTCGGCCGGGTAGGCCGGGGCCTCGCGGAGGGCGAGCAGGATGCGGCAGCGGATCGGATCGGCGAGAGCGCGGCTATCTCGGTGGAACAGGCGCACGAGGCGGTCCTGGATGCTCTCGCGACGCGAGCCGCTGCCATCGGGGAGCAGCGGTGAGTGCGGGTCTGCGCAGCGGTCAGGTCGCCGAGGCAGCCGGGGTGAACGTCCCGCTCTTGTAGAGAAGGCCCTGGTCAGAGACCGGGGCCTTCTTCGTTGTCCAGGCCTCCCGCCCGCAGCGTGCCCTCCGGGCACGCCGGCGCATAGGACGGCAGAGCACAGATAAACGATCAACTACTGGCGCGAGTCACTAGACCAGCAGGGGGAATTGAGGGGGACCAGACGGCGCCCCGCGACGTGGACGCGGCCCCTGAGCGCGCCCTTCCGATAGACACCACCCCATGATCATTGGCAACTGCAGCGGATCGGCGGTCCGCCGTCGATCCGTGCGCCGGGCGGGCTGTCCCTCGCGAGCGGAAGGGGGGAGCCCATGTCGTCGAGACCGTGTCTCCGAGTGAACCGACGTGTGCTGCGTGCAGCGCGAGAGTGGTCGCGAACGGCGGTCGTCGCACTCACCGTGACACTGACCATCGCCGCCACGGCCTCGGGGGCAGCCGCCGAGCCACAGCCCAACGTCCCACCCCGGGCCGGCAGCTCCTCGCAGCCAGCCCTCGACGGGCAGGAGGAGACGCGGGTACAGCCGGACGGTCAGGTGGACACGCGGACCCTGCCCAAGCCGCGGCGCGTCGCCGGAGAGGAAGCGAAGCCCCTCCTGCCCGCCCCGAAGCTCGCGCAGGCCGCGCAACACGTGCCGAGCGTGCCGGTCGCGACCTCGCGCCTGGTCCCGAAGGCAGCCACGGGCGCCGCGTCCCCGAAAGCGGTGCCGTCCACGGCCGTTCTCGAGCGCCTGAAGACCTTCCCGACTCTCGGGAACGTGAACAGCCGCATCCCCTCCGACACACAGCTCGCGGTGGGGCCCACGTACATCATCCAGATGGTCAACCGCAGCGCCCAGATCTACGACAAGGCCGGCAACACCGTGGGCAGCCCCTTCGACCTGGGCTCCTTCTTCGGCTTCGCGGCGAACTCGGGTACCGACCCGCGGGTGCACTACGACGCATCGGTCGGTCGCTTCTACGCTTCCTACGAGTCGAACGTGGCCGGCGGTGACGAGATCCAGCTCGCCGTCAGCGACGACGACGACCCCAACGGCACCTGGACCCGCTACAACGTCGGCAGCAACACCTCGAACGTCCAGCACGACCAGCCCAAGCTCGGCTACAGCAACAACAAGGTCACGCTGAGCTGGAACAACTACAACAAGGCCGACGACTCTTTCCAGGGCGTCGTCACCGTGGTCGTCAACAAGGCGGAGCTGGTGGCCCGCGGCTCGATCACCTTCACGACCTTCGCGCCCGACACGGGCAAGTTCCAGGTCGTCCCGGCCGTTTCGCTGTCCGGCATCGACGACCAGCTCGCCATGTGGCACGGCGAAAGCAGCACGGACGTGCACGTGGTCACGATCACCGGTGTGCCCGGCGATCCCATGCAGCCGGTCGGCCAGACCGACAACACCATCGCCATCGGGGCCGCCGACCCTCCGCCGATGGCTACCCAGCCGGCCGGCGGTGACGCCAACATCAACACCAACGACGGCCGGATGCTGTCGGTCGCCTGGCAGAACGACCACCTCTGGGGCGTCTTCAACGTTTCGTGCACGCCGCCCGGCGACACGGCCGCCCGCGCCTGCCAGCGCTTCCTCCACGTCTCGACCAGCGGGGGGCAGACCCTGGGGACCAACTTCAACCTCGGTCTCGTGGGCGGTCACATCTACTACGGGTCGGTGGCGCTGAACAACGAGGACGATCTGTTCTCCGGCTTCACCGCCTCCTCTCCGACCATGTTCCCGACCGCCGTCGCGATCGGAGTTCCGGGCGGCAACTTCCCCGGGACGACGGTCGGCGACTTCTACGCGGCGGGCACGCAGGCCTACTCCTCGGGATTCCGCTGGGGCGACTACTCGGGCATCGCCCGTGACCCCAGCCACCCCAAGGACGTCTGGACGGCCCAGCAGATCGGTGGCGTGGCCGGCGGCGACTGGGGCACCGCGATGGACCGCGTCACGCTGTCCCCGCCCACGGTCACTGGTGTCACCCCGAACCACGGGCCCGAACTGACGTCGTGCGTGAACACCGTGACGGTGCGGGGTACGGAGTTCCCGACGAGCGGCACCACCGTCAAGTTCGGCTCCGTATCCGCCTCGAACGTGAACGTCATCGGGCCGGAAGAGCTGACCGCGGAGGCACCGCCGCAGGCGCGGGGCACCGTGGACGTCACCGTGACCACCCCCAACGGCACCAGCCCGATCAGTGGCGCCGACCAGTACACGTACGACGCGGACACCTCCGCGCCGACCGTCTCCGCGAGCATCTCGCCGTCGCCGAACGCCGTCGGCTGGAACACCACGAGCCCGGCGACGGTCAACATCAGCGCCGGTGACGGATCCTGCGGCTCCGGCATCCAGAAGATCACCTACAGCGCGAGCGGCGCCCAGCCGATCGCCTCCACCGACGCGTCCGGTGCGAGCGCCGCCGTGCCGATCACGGTGAACGGCGTGACCACGGTGACGTACACCGCCACCGACAACGCCGGCAACGCCTCCGCGCCGCAGACGATCACCGTGCGGCTCGACACCGTGGCGCCGTCGATCACCATCGTCCGGCCGGCGGCCGGCACCTACCTGTACCGCCAGCCGGTCACCGCGTCCTACTCGTGCACGGACGCCACCTCCGGTGTGGCGAGCTGCGTCGGCACGGTTCCCAACAACAGCCCGATCGACACTTCGACCCTCGGCTCGCACACGTTCACGGTGAACGCCAAGGACGTCGCCACCAACCCGTCGACGAAGAGCGTCACCTACAACGTCGCGTACCGGATCTGCCTGCTCTACGACCCGATGCGGCCGGTCCACCTGCTCGGCCAGGTCGTGATCAGCCTGCGGATCTGCGACGCGAACGGCAACAACCTCTCCAGCTCGAACATCACGCTGACGGCCGTCCGGGTCACCGGCCCCGTCACGAGGCCGGTCACGGGCCGGTTCGTCTACAACGCACTGCTCCGTACCTACAGCCTCCCCGTCGGTACGAGGGGGCTCCCGAACGGCAACTACAACCTCGAGTTCACCATCAGCGGAGCGGACACCACGACCCACGTGGCACCCTTCACCCTGCGCTGAGACACATCGGACACCACCGGCCCGGACCCGACCTCGGGTCCGGGCCCTCGGCTTCCCTGGCCCGGCCAAGGGGGTGCAGGCAGTGAGTGATCCGCCGACGGGGACTACACGCCGGTTCGGCCGTCGACGAGCTCTCGCACGATGTCAAGATGCCCGTTGTGTCGGGAGATCTCTTCGATGAGGTGGAGGATCACCCAGCGGAGGTCCACGTGGCGGCCGTCGCTGATGGGGCGCTTGGCCCTTGAGCTCAAGTCTTGGTTGGACAGCAGGCGGCGGTAGCGGTCGCTCTGCTCGCCGTATTCGGCGAGCAGCTGGGGCAACGGAATGCCGACCGCGATCCGCATCTCGGGGTCGGGGTCATCGTCGCTCGCCCGCGTGAGCGGACCTGCGGGTTCCTCCCCCAGGAACATCACTTGGACCCAGTGGTACTCGACCCACCGCAGATGGCTGATCAGCCCAGACAGGGTCATCAGCGGTGAGCTCGGAAGCGGGGCTCTGCGGGCGTCCTCCGCGGAGGCGCCCTCGCACTTGGCTCGCGCCGTGTCACGGGCGTAGTCCAGGAAGGTGATCAGCTGCGTGCGCTCGTCCCAGGTGGGAGGCGTATCGGTTCGTTGCGTCATCGCGGGGATCTTCTCGCGGACCGGAGGGACGGTCGAGCCGTTTATGAACGGGATCCCGTCCAGTGCTGCCTCATCAGCCCTGGTCCGGCGACCTCGACGAGATCCGCCGGACAGGCCCTGGACCTGTCGGGGCCCGCGCGCCATTGCGTGCCGCAACCGGCCTCACGCGACGTCAGGCCGATGCGAGCGCCGGCAGAGGTGCGCTGACCGTCAGCCGGGCGCGGTGAACTGGCCGGTGCCCACGACCTTGAGGAGGGCGAGGCGTTCGGCGGTGTCGCTGCCGACGGGCGGGGTGTACAGGACCACCCGCTGGTCGCCCTCCGGGGCGAGCAGCACCTGGCAGTCCAGTTCGACCGGCCCGATCAGCGGGTGCAGGACCCGCATGCGCGACGCCCGGCGCACGGAGACCTCGTGCCGCTCCCACAGGGCGGTGAACTCCTCGCCGGTCCCCTTCAGCCGCTCCACCAGGCGTGCCGCGGCCGGGTCGCCCGCGCGCCGGCCGACGGCCGCCCGCAGGTCGGCGACGTGCAGCCGGCTGTCGTACTCGTGCTCCTCCGGCGGGTATGCGGCGCGCTGGGCCGGATCGGCGAACCAGCGCCAGACCACGTTGCGGCCGTGCTCGGACACCGTGCACACCCCGCCCAGCAGGGCCTCGGCCATCGGGTTCTGGGCGAGGACGTCACCGAGGTCGCCGAGCACCTGGACGGGTGTGCCGGGGAGCTGCTCCATGAGGTGCAGCAGTCCGGGGCCGACGTGGTCGCCCGAGGTCCGTGCGGCGGGCGGGCGGCGGCCGGCGAGGAGGTGGAGGTGGTCGCGTTCGTCCTCGGACAGGCGCAGGGCCCGCGCGAGGGCGGCGAGCATCTCCGGCGAGGGCTGCGGGCCGCGGGCCTGTTCGAGGCGGATGTAGTAGTCGGCCGACATGCCGGCCAGCTGGGCGACCTCTTCGCGGCGCAGGCCCGGCGTGCGCCGTCGGGGGCCGACCGGCAGGCCGGCGTCCTGGGGCCTCACCCGCTCGCGGGAGCGGCGCAGGAAATCGGCGAGTGCCGCACGGTCGATCTTCATACAGCCATCCTGCCGGACGGTCAGGTGCCCAGCCAGGGACTGCCGATCCCAGGGTAAGGAGGGCTCTCCCGGCCCCTTCCGGGCGGCGGCACCGTTGGTCCGGCCGGAGCGAGAACGCCCCGGCCGACACCGTCGACGCAGTCGACACCGCAGAGATCGGGAGCACTCCATGGCCATCGTCGACGTCAACGGCGCGCAGGTCCACTACGAGAAGACCGGCTCGGGCCCCGCCCTGGTCCTGGTCCACGGCAGCGGATCGGCCGGCTCCGCCGTCAACTGGGGCCGGACCGCGCCCCGGTTCACCCCGCACCACACCGTGATCACCCCCGATCTGTCCGGCACCGAGGCGACCGTGGACGACGGCGCCCCGCTCACCGCCGAAGGCCTCGCCGCGCAGGTCATCGCCGTCATCGAGGATGCGGTGGACGCGGCGGACGGACCGGTCGACCTGCTGGGCTTCTCCATGGGATCCACCGTCGCCGCCACCGTCGCCGCCTTGCGCCCCGACCTCGTACGACGCCTGATCCTGGTCGCCGGCTGGGCCCACACCGATGGCGACGAATACCTGCGCAACCTCTTCACCCTCTGGCAGGACCTCGGCACCTCCGACCCCGCCTCCTTCGGCCGGGCCGTGGCGATGACCGGCTTCAGCCGCGGCTTCCTGAACGTCATCGGCCGCGCGGCGTTCGAGGCCCTCATCCCCAACATGCCGCCCACCGAGGGCACTCTGCGCCACATCGCCTACGACCTGCGGGTGGACATCCGGCCGCTGCTGCCCCGCATCGAGGCCCCCACCCTGGTGATCGGCGGCACCCAGGACATCACGGTCCCGGTCGAGCACAGCCGGGCCCTGCGCGCCGCGATCACCAACAGCTCGTACGCCGAGATCGACGCGGGCCACGTGATGTTCTTCGAGCAGGAGGACACCTTCGTCAAGCTCGTGTCCGACTTCATCGCGTGATCCGTATGAACGGCCTGCGCCCTGTGCCCCTGCGCGGTGGCCCGGTGCCGCGGCGGTCAGCTGATGAAGGACTCGGGTCCGAAGCGACCCCAGGCCACGAAACCGGCCAGGACGAGGTAGATCAGGTCCACCACCAGGTAGGTGGTCTCGTGGCGGCGTATGCGGGTGATCGCAGCGCCCGCCATCATCAGTACCAGACCGAGCGCGGCGAGCGGCACCAGGACCGGGGCGATGTCGAGTACGGCGGGCAGGACCAGGCCCACTGCGGCCAGGACCTCCAGGGCTCCGATCACCTTCACGCCGCCTGCGCTGAAGTCGTCGACCCACCTCGCGCTGGGCCCGCTGGCGGCGATCTTGCCCTTCGGGGTGATCATCTTGAAGGCGCCGCCGAACAGGTAGGCGGCGGCGAGCAGGCCGGCGACGATCCACAGCGCGAGGTTCACGGGTTTGTCCCTGGAGAGTTGTAGGCGGGTCGGATGCGGCAGCCGCCGCGTCGGCGGTCGAGTGGTTATCCGTGCTGTCCGGGCTGGTAGTCGCCGGCAGGCTGCTGGATGGTCACATTCAGGCGGTTGAAGGCGTTGATGACGGAGATCTGGGTCACCAGAGCCGCGAGCTGCTCCTCGTCGTAGTGCTTGGCGGCGTTCGCCCAGACCTCGTCGGGGACGCCGCCGGCCGCGTCCGCGATGCGGGTGGCCTCTTCGGTCAGTTCCAGGGCGGCGCGTTCGGCTTCGGTGAAGACGGTGGCCTCGCGCCAGGCCGCGACCATGTGGAGGCGGACCTGGGTCTCGCCGGCGGCGGTGGCGTCCTTGGTGTGCATGTCGATGCACCCGGCGCATCCGTTGATCTGGCTGGCGCGCAGATTCACCAGCTCGCGCGTCGCGGCCGGCAGTGCCGAGTCCCCGAGCGCCTGGCCCGCCGCGATGATGTGCTTCCACGCCTTGGCCGCGACCGGACTGGCAAAGACGTTCAGGCGAGCGTTCATCGTGGACTCCCTTGTTGTTGTTCGCTGTTGCCCTCTAAGACAGGGCAACCTGGCGGCCTGTGACAACAAAGGATGTGACCTGCGTCTCCCTCGCTGGTGCCGCGGACATGCCGAGGGCCGGGTCGGCCGCCTCGGATACCTTGCCGACGTTCGTGTGGATCTCGGAACGGGCAGCCGCAGGCTCGCCCGAGTGTTGCAGTACGCGAGACAGGGGAGGACATTTCATGACAGGAACAAGGGGTGTGATGGACTCGGTCGCCTATCGGCCGCTGCTGTTCTCCATCGCCTACGGGATGACGGGATCGGTGAGCGACGCCGAAGACATCGTGCAGGACGCGTTCCTCGGCCTGACCCGGGCCCAGCAGGCAGGAACGGAGATCGCCACCCCGAAGGCGTATCTGACCACGTCGGTCACACGGCTGGGAATCAACCACCTCGGTTCGGCCCGCGCCCGGCGGGAGACCTACGTGGGGGAATGGCTGCCCGAACCGGTCGTCGTGACCGGCGATCGGCCCGGGCCGGCCGAGCACGCCGAGCTGGCCGACTCCCTGTCCATGGCGTTCCTCGTCCTGCTGGAGGCCCTCTCCCCCGTGGAGCGGGCGGTGTTCATGCTGCGCGAGGCCTTCGGGTACGACTACCAGGACGTGGCGAGGACCACCGGTAAGTCCGAGGCGAACTGCCGCCAGATCTTCGCCCGCGCCAGGAAGCGCATCGCCGCCGCAGGACAGGGGGCCGACAGCGCACCGCCCCTGGCGCGACGGACGGAGGGCGAGGAACTCGCCCGCAGGTTCTTCGAAGCCGCCGAGGGCGGCGACATGGACGCTCTGCTCGGCATGCTCGCGCCCGACGTGGTGTATCACGGGGACGGCGGCGGAAAGGCGCGGGCGACCAGGAACCCGGTGACCGAGCGTCAGCGCGTGGGACGACTGCTCGTCGGCGGGATCCGCCGGGTCCTTACGCTCGGCGCTGCCCTCCGCCCCGCCTGGGTCAACGGCCGGCCGGGCGCCGTGACGTACGACACCGCAAGGCACGTGGTCAGCGTGGTCGAGCTCGACATCGCCGACGGCGTGATCCGGGCGATCCACTCCGTGTCCAACCCCGACAAACTCGGCCACCTCGGCCCGGTGTCCGACATGGCACGACTGCCGGAGAACGGATGAGCCCTCACCCCGTCGGCCACTGCCCGTGGCCGGTTCCGATCACCACCGAGTCGTATGGCAACGGTCGGCTGCACGTGCGAAAGCGACTCGGGCCACGCCGGTCGGTTCCCGGTTGCTGCGCCCCAGGGGCTCAGGAAGCCGCATGGCCTCACCTGCTGCCGAGCGCGTGCCCCAGCCGTGCCCTTCAGGCCGGTGAACAGCGGTCACCACGGGCTCAGGCGGAACCTCGCGACGAGCCGGGCGAGCCGACGTATCTGCAGGTCAGAAGCCCTATCGACGGTTCGAGCGGCGTTGATTCCCAAGCCTATAGCGCGGGTTCGATTCCCGTCATCCGCTCTTGAACGAAGGCCCCAGGTCAGCGACCTGGGGCCTTCTTCGTCAGTTTCCAGGGGAGCAGGATTTCGCGGATCGTCGATGTCGACCGCGATTTCGAACCCCGCGGTCGAGCTGAAAGTACCGACGTTGCCGGACAGGACCACGGCGAGGAGGCGCGGCCTTGTCCGGGGTAGCGCCTGGGTCTCGAACCAACCGCCGGAAGGGAGCGTGTGGCGGCGAGCTGTACCAGGGGTGGGGTCGCCGAGTTCGGCCGGATCAATGCCGAGATTCGCAAGTTCGACGATCTGGTCGGCGACGGCTTTCACCTCGTCGCGGACGGCCTTCGGGTAGCCGACCTCGTCCTCGGCATGGAAGGCGTACTCCCACACGTCGATCCGCAACCCGCTCGGCCGCCCGACACCGAGCGTTCCATCATGCGCGGCGGGGCCTCGTGGAGTCGTACGCCGTGCCACAACGTGGCGCCCGGCCTAGGCAGTTGCTCCGGTGCGCGTGGTCGGGGGCTGCTCGGTGGCGCAGTGGAGGCACTTGCTCGCCGCCGCGGGCAGGTCTTCCGAGAGGCAGGCGGGGCAGGTCTTGACGGGGCCGGGTTCGCCGAACGCCTTGACGCCGCGGCGGGCCTGGTAGTGCTTGTACGGCACGATGATCACGAAGTAGATGACCGCCATGAAGATGATGAAGTAGATCAGGGCGGAGATGAACTGTCCCAGGTCGAGGTAGGTCGCCTGGTTGCCCTCGTCGCCGAGCTGCCACCCGAGCCCCAGGGACTCGCCGCCCTGGAAGCGGCTGACGATCGGGTTGATCACGAAGTCGGTGAACGCCTTGATCAGGGTCGAGAAGGCCAGCGCGATGACCAGCCCGACGGCGATGGTGATGAGGTCACCGCGCATGAGGAAGTTCTTGAAGCCTTTGAGCACTCTCCGCTTTTCCTTCCTGAGTGCCCGCATGCCCGGCGGGGGTGGGCGCAGCGGGAGCAGTTCTCAGCAGCTAATCGCAGGTCCGGAGGAAGGCAGGGGAGCCACGGCGCAGCGACACACGGACGGCCGCAGCCGCGCCGTCCCGCAGCTGACGACGGTCGAGCAGGGGTGCGCGCGGCCGAGGCCGGCGTCGACGTGACCGGGTACTCGCCTCCGGCGGCATCGCCGACGGCCCTGGAGCCGCGCACCGGTCGGCTCATCGCGCCAGGCACCGTCTGACCACCCTGCGGGCGGCCGTGTCACCTCGTCTCTGCGAGGGCCTTGCCGCGGGCGCTGATCGCCGGCCGTGGCAATGGAGTTGTCAGACCTGCCGGCAGCCGCAAGGGCCCCGTTGACGGTCGGATCGCGGACAAGATCCGACCTACATGCCACTTACTGTCGTCTGCGGCCGGCCAAGGGGAAGGTTCGGCCACCGCCCTGTGCGGTGCTCACCTCCGCAGACAGCAGCAAAGGAGCGACGTGACCATTCTGGTTACCGGTGCGACGGGAACCCTGGGGCGCCATGTGGTCGAGCGACTTCGCCAGGCCGGGCAGGCGGTTCGTGCACTCACCCGCACCCCGGACGACGCGACCGGTCTGCCCGACGACGTCGAAGTGGTGGGCGGCGACCTCACGAAGCCGCACACGTTGGCAGCGGCCCTCCACGGAGTCTCCGCCCTGCACCTGCTCGGAGCCACCGGGCACGACCACGCCCCGTTGCGTACGGGGCCACAGATCATGTCGATGGCCGCCGAGGCGGGTGTACGGCGGCTGACGGTCCTGTCGGCCGGCGAAGAAGGGGAGCTGCGCCAAGCCGTGCGGGACAGCGGCCTGGAGTGGACGTTCGTCTGGCCGATCGACCTCATGTCCAACGCGTTGGGATGGGCTGAAGCCATCCGCGATACGGCGGAGGTCCGAGAGCCGTACGCGCGTCGCCGGACCGCTTCGGCCGACGAGACGGACGTCGCCGAGGTCGTCGCCACCGTGCTTGCCGCGGGCGGCCACATGGGGAGGAGCCTCGTCGTGTCAGGGCCCGAAGCACTCACGCCGGCCGACAAGGTGGCAGCCATCGCGGCGGTGACCGGCCGTGAGATCCGCTTCACCGAGCTGACCGACGACCAGGCACGCCGGCAGTGGCGGGCCGAGGGCTGGCCCGAGGAGGGCATCGAGTTCATGCTGCGCATGTGGGCGACCGTGCCCGAGACGGTGGGCGGGGTGACGTCAGCGGTCGCGGACGTTCTCGGCCGTCCGCCGCGAACCTTCGCGCAATGGGCCGCCGCACACGCCGACGCCTTCCGCCCCTGACGGGAGTCCCGTGGCGAACCGCGCGGTCCGGGCGGCCCGCCCGGGGCCCCGGTACGGAGGCCTGGGCGATCGACTGGACAGGCGGGAGGAGCGGATCAGGTCCTTCCACTCGACGATCGGGCGGCCGTGGTTCTTCTCGATCGAGGGGAGGCAGCCGGCAAGGCGCTTCACCACCACCCGGGCGGGGACGCCGGTATCGGTCGTCCTTCCCCCGGGGTCCACCGACCGGTGGACCCGAGGTTCAGCCGGCCGGGCGTGTCGGGCCCCGCCCCACTCCGACCAGGATCACGGGTATGAGTCAACTCCCTGTACGGATAGCCCGATGGAGCGCCCGGCACGCATGGCGTGCGATCGCCGGCTGGTTCGTATTCGTCGTTCTGTGCCTCGGTGTCGGCATCGCGGTCGGCACCGACGAAGCCGCTGTCGAGGACTTCCGGGTCGGTGAGGCGGGGCGCGCCGAGGCCATGGCAGCCGAAGGGGGCCTGCAACGCAGACCCACCGAGCAGATCATGTTCTCCGCCAAGTCCGGCCCTCTGGACATGGAGGCAGCCGGCTCCGCGGCCCGGGACCTCACCGAGCGGATGCGGAAGCTGCCCGAGGTGGACAGCGTGGCCGCCCCGGTCCGCTCCGAGGACGGCACGGTCCTCAGGGTCTCGGTGGTCCTGAAGGGCCCCGAGCTGGAAGGCAGGAAGAACGTCGCCCCGCTCCTCGAACAGACGGCGAAGGTGCGCGACGACCACCCCGACCTCGTCGTGGAGGAGACCGGCTCCCCCTCGATCAGCAAGGGTGTCAATGACCAGCGCGGGAAGGACCTCGCGCTCTCCGAGCGCATCACGCTGCCGGTCACGCTCGTCACCCTGCTGATCGTCTTCGGATCGGTGGTGATGGCCGGTGTGCCGCTGCTGCTTGCGCTCTCCTCGATCGCCGCCGCCCTGGGGCTGTCCATGATCTCGTCCCATGTCCTGCCCGACCCCGGTGTCGGGACCAACATGATCCTCCTCATCGGCCTGGCGGTGGGAGTCGACTACACGCTCTTCTACCTCAAGCGGGAACGCGAGGAACGGGCCCGTGCCGGTGGCCGGCTCGCCCCGGAGGCCCTGGTGGAGCTGGCGGCGGCGACCGCGGGCCGGGCCATCGTGGTCTCCGGCCTCGCCGTGATCGTCTCCACCTCCACGCTGTATCTGGCCACGGACGTCATCTTCTCCTCGCTGGCGACGGGCACGATCCTGGTCGTGGCGGTCGCCATGGTCAGCTCCCTGACCGTGCTTCCCGCACTCCTCGTGACGATCGGCCACCGGACCGAGCGCCGTGCGGCCCGCAAGGCCGCCCGCCGGGCGAGCCGTGGCAAGCCGGTCCGCACGAAGCGGGCGGAGGCCGAAACGGGCCGGGTGTCCGGCGCCCTGCTGCGGCCCGCGCAGAAGCATCCCGCCCTCACACTGTGCGTATCGGCGCTGGTCATGCTCGCCCTGGCGGCGCCCGCGCTCGGCCTGAGACTCGTCGACCCGGGCAAGGACACCTTCTCCCGCGACATCCCGGCCATGCAGGTCTACGACCGGTTGAACGCGGCCTTCCCGGAGCTTCTGGTCAAGCACGAGATCGTCGCCCGCTCCACCCCGGACCGGGCCGCGGAGGTGAGGCGTGCTCTGGCGGACCTCGGGCGGCGGGCGCAGGCCGATCCCCTGTTCGCCGGGAACGCCGAGCCGAAGGTGCGTACGTCGGCCGACGGCCGGATCAGCGTGCTGGAGCTGGCCGTCCCGTTCCCCGCGCCCTCCGGCGAAGCGATCGAGTCGCTCGGCCATCTCCGGGAGGACTATCTGCCCACCACGGTCGGCCGGCTGCCCGGCGTGGAGACGGGGGTGAGCGGTGACGTGGCGCGGGGCCGCGACTACGTGGATCACGAGAACGGCAAGCTGCCGCTGGTCATCGGATTCCTGCTGCTGGTGACCTTCGTGATGACCGTGTGGGCGTTCCGCTCGGTGGTCATCGGCCTGATCGGCGTCGTACTCAATCTGTTGTCCGCCGGGGCCTCGCTCGGCCTGCTCGTCGTGTTCTTCCAGGGCACGTGGGCGGAGGACCTGCTGGCCTTCGACTCGCTCGGTGCGATCGCGTCCCGGGTACCGCTGTTCCTCTTCGTGATCCTCTTCGGCCTGTCGATGGACTACCAGGTGTTCGTGGTCAGCCGGATCCAGGAGGCCAGACAGAACGGGATGTCGGCCCGCGAGGCGGTGCTGGACGGCATCAGCCGGTCGGCCAAGGTGGTGACCAGCGCGGCGATCGTGATGGTGACGGTGTTCGGCGCCTTCGTCGCCCTGCACCTCACCGAGATGAAGCAGATGGGCTTCTGTCTGGCGGTGGCCGTGCTGCTGGACGCCGTGGTCATCCGGCTCATGGTCCTGCCGTCGCTCCTGCTGCTGCTCGGCGAGCGGGCATGGTGGCCGCTTCGGCCGGCGCGGCCGTCCCTTCCGGCGCCGACCGCCGCCTCAGCCGGCGTTCCGTTCGAGAACGTAGGCTGATGATCATGCTTCAACGGCCACAGCGCGGCGACCCGTTCTGGATCTGGATGCTCCACTGGTGGGACGTCATGTCCTGGACGATCACCGGACTGCTGGCCGTGATCACCGTCGTGGGAGACACCCCCGGCACGGCCAAGTACGGGTCGCTGGCACTGCTGACACTTCTCGGCACCTGTTACGGGGTCGTACGCAGACGCCCCGGCAACCCGGTGCGCGGCGCGTACTCCTATCTGGCCCTGCTGGTCCTCATCCTGGGCGGACTCGCCTACCTCCGCGAAGGCTTCGGGGTGCTCTACACGCTGACGCTTCCACAGTTCGTGATCTTCGCGAACAGCCTGCGGTCCGCGATCGTCTACAGCGGCCTCGGCGCCGTGGCCATCACGGTCGGCGGCAGTCTGCGGGAAGGCTGGAACACCGATGTCCTCACCACCAACACCATCTCCTCGCTCGCCGTCTACGCGGTGAGCATCCTGATCGCCGTACTGACGCCCCGGGCTCTCGGACTGCGCGACGAACGCGCCCAGCTGCGCGCCGAGTTGAAGAGCACCCAGCTGAGCCTGGCCGAGGCGCACCGGCTCCAGGGCGCAGCGGAGGAGCGCGAGCGCCTCGCGCGGGAGATCCACGACACCCTCGCCCAGGGCTTCGCCTCCATCGTCGCGCTGGCGGAGGCAGCCCGCTCCGGCCTCGAAACCGATACGGAGAAGAGCGCCCAGCAGTTGCGGTCCATCGAGCAGACCGCCCGCGAGAACCTCGCCGAGGCGCGCGTCCTCGTCGGCTCGGCCCCCCAGAGCGGCGTGGCCCCCGGCTCGGCGGCCAGAACCCTGCGCCGGACCCTGGACCGGTTCGCCGAGGACACCGGATTCACGGTCACCGCGGACCTGCCGGACATCGAGTGCGACCAGCAGACCCGGATCGCGCTGCTCCGCTGCACTCAGGAGTCCCTTGCCAACATCCGCAAGCACGCGGCGGCCTCCGCCGTCGACGTCGTCCTGGCACAGCAGGCGTTCGGCATCGAGCTGGAAATCATCGACGACGGACGGGGCTTCGTGGTCGAGGAGTCCCAAGGCTTCGGACTCAACGGCATGCGCAAACGCCTCGCCGAACTCGGCGGCGAACTCACCGTCACCAGCTCGGTCGGAGACGGCACCCGCGTCCTCGCCATGATTCCCACGAACGGTCAGGTGTGACATGACGACATCGGCAGACACGCTCCGCATCATCCTCGCCGACGACCATACGGTGATGCGCGCCGGCCTGGTCGCGCTGCTGGCCTCCGAGCCCACCATCGACATCGTCGGCGAAGCCGACGACGGCCGGGGGGCGGTCGAGCTGGTCAACCGCCTGAAGCCCGACCTGGCGCTGCTGGATCTGCGGATGCCGGTGCTCGACGGGGTGGGTGCCACCGCCGAGATCATCGCGGGCCATCCGGGCACTCGCGTGCTGATCCTGACCACCTACGACACCGACACCGAGATCGAGCATGCCGTGGAGGCGGGCGCGACCGGCTATCTCCTCAAGGACGCCACCCGCGAACAGCTCGTCGAAGCCATTCACTCGGCGTCCCGGGGAGAAACCGTCCTGGCCCCGCGCGTCGCACAGCGTCTGGTGGCCAAGATGCGGCAGCCCGCGCCGGTGACGCTCACCGCGCGCGAGGTGGATGTGCTGGATGCCGTCGCCGACGGCCTGTCCAATCCGGAGATCGGCAGGCGCCTCGTCATCGCCGAGGCCACGGTGAAAACCCATCTGCTCCGGATCTTCGCCAAGTTGAACGTCAGCGACCGCACCCGCGCGGTCGTGGTGGCCCTGGAGCAGGGCCTGCTGCACCGGCGTTGACGGCACCCGCGGAACACGCTCGTCACGGTGCCTTCTGCCGTGGCGCCGCGTCCGAGGGCTGCTCGCGGGAACGGGGTCGAGGTCACAGCAATCGGTCGACCAGCGCGTCGATGTAGTCCGGGGTGAGCGGGACCATGCCGAACAGGACGCGGATGTACATCGGGGCCAGGATGTGGTCCAGCACGCCGAGCGCGTCGGGCGCGTGCTCGCCACGCTCGCGGGCGCGATCGAGCATGGACTGCAGTTGCCGCATGCGTTCGTCGCGGATTTCGTCACC
This sequence comes from Streptomyces sp. NPDC085481, assembly GCF_044541845.1. Lineage (NCBI taxonomy): Bacteria > Bacillati > Actinomycetota > Actinomycetes > Kitasatosporales > Streptomycetaceae > Streptomyces > Streptomyces sp. NPDC085481. Next base: position 305,112 of record NZ_JBITTJ010000002.1, on the reverse strand, counting down.
GGCCCGCATGCCCTGCCGCCCGCTGCTCGACAGGGCGACGGCCAGGCGCACCACCGCCAGACCGTCGGGTCCGGTGATCTCGCGGGCCACGTTGGCCGCGTACGTACGCAGGTCGCCGGCGAGGCTGCCGGTGTCGGGCATCGGCGACTGCGCGTTGAGGCGGGTGAGCGCCACGTCGGTGAGCAGGTTTTCCAGGTTGCCCCACCGGCGGTAGACGCTGCTGTCGGCCACGCCCGCGCGGGCTGCCACCTCGCCGACGGTGAAGTTGCCGTAGCCGCGCTCGCTGATCAGGTCGGTGACGGCCTGGTGCACCTGCTCGCCGATGCGGGCGCTGCGCCCGCCGGGCCGCCGGGCCCGCTGTCGCTCGTCCATACCTCCCACCTTAACGCAGGAGCCGCTTGCGTTTGTGAGTGGACCCTCCCTATAGTCACCTAACGCAGTGCCCGACTGCGTTAAAGCGCTCGGGTGTATCGCCGTCCGCGTCGACCGCGACCGGGCAACTGACGATGGAGAGGAGTCCCCATGGCTGCATCGCATGCGGCCGGAGGCAGTCGATCGAACCGGGCCGTGCTGCTCGCGGTGACCTGCCTCGGCCAGTTCATGGTCCTGCTCGACAACACGATCGTCGGAGCGGCGCTGCCCGACATGCAGCACCGGCTGCACACCGGGTTGACCGGTCTGCAGTGGATCGTCGACGCGTACGTCCTGCTGGTCGCCATGCTGCTGCTGTCCGGCGGCATCTTCGCCGACCGGTTCGGCCGCAAGCGGGTGTACCTGACCGGCGTGGCGGTCTTCACCGCCGCCTCGGTGGTGTGCAGCCTCGCGCCCTCGCTCAGCTGGCTGGTCGCCGGCCGGGTACTGCAGGGCATCGGAGCCGCGGCACTGAGCCCTGCCTCGCTCGCCCTGCTCGCCGCCGCCCATCCCGTACCGCAGGAACGCATCAAGGCGATCGGGCTGTGGGCCGGATTCAGCGGAATCGGTCTGGCCGCGGGCCCCGTGGCCGGCGGAGTGCTGACCGATGCCTTCGGCTGGCCCGCCATCTTCCTGGTCAATCTGCCCATCGGCGCGGTCCTGCTGCTGGTCGGCCTGCGCCACCTCGGCGAGTCCCGCAACCCGAGCGCCCCCGCGATCGACATCCCCGGCACCGTGCTGTCCGTTCTGGCGGTGGGGGCGCTGACCTACGGGCTGATCGAAGGTGGCGCCCGCGGCTGGACATCGCCGGCGATCCTGGGCAGCTTCACCGCCGCGGCGATCCTCCTCGCCGCCTTCGTCGCCGTCGAGGCGCGTCGCTCCGCACCGATGCTGCCGCTGCGGCTGTTCCGGCAGCGGCTGTTCACCGTGTCCAACACCGCCATGACCGTGGTGGGGTTCGCGCTGATGGGTTCGTCGTTCTTCTTCTCCCAGTTCTTCGTGTACGTCCAGGGCAGCTCGATCCTGCGCGCCGGCCTGCAGACCCTGCCGGTGTCCCTCGCCATGGTGATCGTCAGCCCGTACGCGGGCCGGCTCGCCGCCCGGTACGGCTTCCGCATCGTGGTCACCACCGGCCTGGCCCTGGCCGGCCTGGGCCTCCTCGCGCTCGGCACGGTGCACGCCGACACCGGTTACGGGAACGTGTGGTGGCGGCTGGGACTCGCCGGCATCGGCTTCGCCCTGACCCTGTCCCCGCTGACGGGAGCCGCCATCCAGGCGGTCAGCCCACAGGAAGGCGGCCTCGCGTCAGGCATCAGCAGCACCACCCGGCAGATCGGAGCGGTGCTCGGCGTGGCGGTGCTCGGAGCCGTCGTCCGCACCCGGCAATCCGGCGGCGCCTCCTTCGAGGCCGGCCTCGACAGCGCCTTCGTCGCGGCCGGCGCCATCACCTTGGCCACCGCCGTGCTCACCGGCCTGTGGCTGGCGAGGTCCGAACCCGCGGAAGGCTCCGCAGCCCCGCGCCGTTCCACCGATCCTGATGCGGTCACCACCCCGAACGTGGCACCCGTGAACAGCCGTTGACACGTCATGGCGTCGACCGATGTCGGTGACCCACCTCGCGCGCGAGATCCAGTCCGAGGACGCGGTCGAGAAAGGCGAACGTCTCGAACTTGGCACCTGCCGGCACGTCGGCGCGGGTCGCCAGGGTGACCAGCGCGTTCAGGACGGCGGGGACGTCGAGGTCGTCGGCCAGCGCGGCATGGGCGTCTCGCAGGACATCGGCGGGGATCGGCCTGGACGGCTCCTGTGCCCAGTCGGCCACCAGCTGCCGCCAGTCCCCCAGCATGCGCCGGGCCTCGCCGAGCGCCGTACCGGTGACCACGACCGGCGCGCGGTGGGCGTGGCCGAGCATCAGCATCCTGACGGCCAGCGGATCGGTCCCCTCCGGGGCGACCGCGTCCGGGAGCCCCGGGGCCAGGAAGTGGGCGCGGTCCGTGACGTCGCTCTCCCGGGATGCCGGGCCGACCTGGCCCACGTCGACGAGGACCCCGCCGACCGCGTCCTGTGCGGCGGTCCCGTACGCGTGGACGTGGACGTCGGCAGCGGCGCAGGGCGTTCCGTCCGCGTGGTGGACACCGACGGTGGCGGGCGGGTGGACACCGAGGGCGGACATGGCGCCCCCGAGCGCCTGGGCCTGCTCGTGCGGCAGGTCCGGCCGGCTGAGGTACGTGCGGGACTGCAGGCCGTGCAACTCCGCTGTGCGCGCCAGTACGTCACCGACCAGGAGCGCCCGCAGGTCCGCCAGGCCGATCCCGGCCTCGCCGGCCGGCAGGTGGACGCAGATGCTCAGCAGGTGGCGGCGTACGGGGGGAACCTCCACGAGCCGGCCGGTACGGGTGTCGACGATACGCAGCATGAGGCGAACCTAGTCGTGGAGACCGCCGGCGCCGGCGATTCCCGGGCTTGTCGGGTCACGTGGTCCAGGGCTGCATGTCCGCCCTGAGCCTCCTCGACCTGAGACGGGCGCCGGCCCGGCGCCCGCGCGCGGCCGCCGCGGCGTGACGGGTGCCCGGCACCCGTGGGTTCAGGAGCCCGGAGGACTGCCGAGGAGGGCCGCGAGGTCGTTGCGGGAGGTGATACCGAGTTTGGGGAAGGCCCGGTAGAGGTGGTGGCCTACCGTGCGGGGGCTCAGGAAGAGCTGGGTGGCTATCTGGCGGTTGGTGGCGCCTGTGGCGGCCAGGCGGACCACCTCGCGTTCCTGGGGGCTGAGGCGGCCCAGGAGCGCGTTCGCGCGGTCGTCGGGGGCGGCGAGGGTTTCGCCGCTGGCCTGGAGTTCGGTGCGGGCGCGGGACGCCCAGGGGTGGGCGGCGAGGTCCTCGAAGGTCTCCAGGGCGGCGCGCAGGTGGCGGCGGGCGTCGGTGCGACGGCGTTCGCGGCGGAGCCATTCGCCGTACAGCAGCTCGGTGCGGGCCCGTTCCAGCGGCTGGGCCGAGTCCGCCTCGGCGTGGTGGAGCAGGGCGGTCGTGAAGTGCCGCTCGGCCTCCGCGTCCGGGGCGGTCAGCGCCTCGCAGCGGCCGGCGAGGGCCAGGGCGGCGGGGTGCCGTGCCGCCTTCGCCCACTGGGCGAGCAGCGCTACGGGTTCCTCCGCGCGGTCCCGCCGGCCGGTGCGCAGCGCTGCCTCCACCAGGTCGGGGAGGAGGGAGGCCGCCAGAAGGGGGTGGCCAAGCCGGGCTCTCGCCGCCTCCAGGTGGGTGAGCGCGGTCTCGGCGTCGCCCAGGCCCAGGTCCAGGAGGCCCTGGGCCCGGTGGGCGTGGGCGGCGGCCAGTTCGATGCCGTGGGCGTCGGCGTGCGCCAGGGCGGCCTCGCTCATGGCGGCGCACTGCTCCTGGTCGCCCTGGAAGGCGGCCAGGGTCGCCAGGGTCGCGCGCAGGTACGTCGCCCGGTGATGGCGGCCGAACTGCTCGGCGACGGCCAGTCCCTCCGTGGCGGCCGCACGCGCCTCCTCGTACCGCCCCAGGGACAGTTGGGCCTCGGCCAGCAGGTGCAGCGCGGTGTGCAGCCAGCCGACCACGTCCTGCGCGCGGCAGTCGCGTACGCACGCGGTGGCCGTGTCGAGAGCGGTGCGGTGATCGGCGAAGAGGTGGGCGCGGGAGGCCGACAGGACGCGTTCGGCGAAGCCGCCGTCGGCTCCGGCCCCAGCCCCAGCCCCAGCTCCGGCTCCGGCTCCGGCTCCGGCTCCGGCCGGTGATCCCATGGTGGTCGCGGCGGCGGTCAGCCGCGCCGTCATCGCCCTCGCCGTCGCGTACTCCGGCGTCGCCGGTAGCCGGGTCTCGACCTCGGCCAACAGCTTCCCGTCGGCCGAGGACTGCGCCGTCTGCACCGCCTCGGTCAGGACCGGGGCCAGGTCGGCGGACGGGCCAAGGCGGTCCGCGCATTCGAGGAGGATGCGGGTGGCGCGGCTCGGTGATCCCCGGTCGAGCTCGACGATGGCCCGTACGCGGGCGAAGTCGGCGAGCATCCCCGGGTCCAGGGCGAGCGCGTTGATGCGGTCGGTGAGGGCCGCGGTGCGGTGGAACTGCCCGGCCTCCGCCGAGGTGAAGGCCGCCGCTGCCAGGAGCCGGGCGCGGCCGGCCGGGTCCGCGGTGAGCTGCGCGGCGCGTTCGTACGCGGCCGAGGCCGAGGCCGTACCCTGCCGGCCGCCCGCCCGTTGTGCGACGCCCACCATCTCGGCGGCGACGTCCTCGTCGGCTCCGGTCGTCGCGGCCGCCAGGTGCCAGGCCCTGCGGTCGGCGTGCTCCCCGCCGCCCGGCCCGCCGTCGAACGGGTCGGCCAGCGCGTCGGCCAGTGCCCGGTGGGCCGCGAGGCGGCGGGCCAGCGGGGCGTCCTGGTAGGTGGCCGACCTGATGAGGGGATGGCGGAAGGACAGGGCGTTCTCGGTCAGCAGGACGAGGGTGGCGTGTTCGGCCGGTTCCAGGTCCTCCAGCGTGGCGCCGTACCCGCTCGACGCCCGCAGCACCAGGTCGAGGTCCCCGGAGGCGTCGGCCGCGGCCACCAGGAGCATGCCCCTGGTGGTGTCGGGCAGCCGGCGGATCTGTGCCTGGAAGCTCTCCTGGATCCGGCTGGAGGTGGAGGACAGACCCGCGGGAAGCGTGACCGGATTCAGCTGGCCGGCCCGCTGTTCGGTGGTGAGCGCCGCGGGCAGTTCGAGCAGGGCGAGCGGGTTTCCCTGCGCCTGCTCGACGATCCGGTCCCGGGCGTACGGCGAGAGGTCGGCCACGCGGTCGGTGAGCAGGGCGTCGACGGCCGCGGGGTCGAGGCCGCGCAGCTCCAGCCGCGGCAGGCCGGTGATCTGGCCCCCGGGCACCCCGTCCCGTACGCCGAACAGCATCACCACGCCCTCGGTGTGGAGCCGGCGGGCCGCGAAGGTCAGGGCGTCCAGGGACGCCCTGTCCAGCCATTGCGCGTCGTCGATCAGGCAGAGGAGGGGAGCGACGGGCGTGGTCCGCGAGGCGTCGCCGTCCGCCGCCGCCTCCGACAGGAGCGTCAGGACCGCCGTCCCCAGGGTGAACCGGTCGCCCGCCGCCTCGCCGGACAGGCCGAACGCCGCGTTCAGGGCGGCGGCCTGGGGGCCGGGCAGCCGGTCCAGGTGGTCCGTGACGGGGCGCAGCAGCTGGTGCAGGCCGCCGAAGGCCAGCTCCATCTCCGACTCGATGCCCACGGTGCGCAGTACGCGCCCGGGGCCGTGCCGCGCGGCGAGCCCGGCCGCGTAATCCATCAGCGCCGTCTTGCCTATGCCGGCCTCGCCGTGGATCACCAGCGCCGCACTGCTCGCCGGCCCTCTGCTCGTTGCGTCACCGGCGCACGACAGCATCCGGTGTACCTGGTCCTGCTCGGTCCCCCGCCCGTACAACATGGCTTGAACATACCTAACGCTCCCGTCATCTTGATCACCGCGTTAAGTCATGGCGACCGATGTGCCGGTACGTCAGACCCCCATAGATTCCTGGCATTCGCTGAATCCGATCGCAGGAGTCCTCGCCTTGTCCCAGCAGGCCCACACCCCCCTCCACGTCACCCCGCTGCACCGCGTATCCGTCACCGAAGCCGCCGACTGGCACCGGGTCGTCGTCGCCTCGATGGCCCACGACCTGCCCGGAGTGCCGCCTCCCGGCCCCGGTCAGATCCACGCCCAGCTCACCAAGCCCACCCTGGACAGCCAGCGGCTGACCTGGATCGCCACCGGGGCGGACGGCGACACCGTCGGCGTCGCCGGCCTGCGGCTGTTCTCCTCCGCGGGGCGGGACCACCTGGCCGAGCTCGAACTCCACGTCGACCCGGCCCACCGGCGTCAGGGAGCGGGCTCGCTCCTGCTGGCGGCGGTCGTGGCGGCCTGCCGTACCGAGAGCCGGCGCAGCCTGATCGTCGCGGCGGCGGCCGACAGCCCGGGCGAGGCCTTCTCCGAACGGTGGGGGTTCCGCCGGGCGCTGAGCCTGGATCACCTGCTCCTGCGCCTCGACGAGGCCGGGGCCCTTCCCGCCGCCGATGCCGAGCACCCCGGCTACCGGCTGACCGGCTGGACCGGAACCGTCCCCGACGGCCTCGCCGACGCGTTCGCCGCCGCCAAGAACGCGATGAACGACATGCCCATGGGCGACCTGGACTACGGCAGCATCGCCTGGGACGCCGACCGCGTCCGTGCCATGGCCAAGGTGGTCGCCGAACGCGGCGACACGCTGCTGACCCTCGCCGCCCTCCACGACGACGGCACCATGGCGGGCTACACCGAGATCCTGCTCCCCCAGGGCTCCGGGCCGCGTGCCCAGCAGTACGACACGGCGGTCGTGCCCGCGCACCGCGGCCACGGGCTCGGCCTGTGGCTCAAGGCCGCCATGGTGCGCCGGCTGCGCGCCGAGCACCCGGGCGTCGTGGAGGTCGAGACGGACAACGCCGAGGACAACGTCCACATGCTGGCGGTCAACCACGCCCTGGGTTACCGCTCCTACCGCCGCACACGCGAGTTCCAGCTCGACGTGCCCGCATGAGCAGGAACCACGGAAACCACGGAGAAGAGGTTCACGAGATGCGCGTGTTGTTGATGGCGTACGGGTCGCGCGGAGACGTCGAACCGCTGGTCGGCGTCGCGGTCCGGTTGCGGGCGCTCGGCGTGGACGTACGGATGTGCACGCCACCGGACTTCGCGGAGCTGTTCGAGGCCGTCGGCCTCCCGCTGGTGCCGATCGGCGAGCCGGTGCGCGCGTTCGTGAAGGCCGCGGTGACCGGCAAGACGGCCGTGCCGGCGGAGGGGCTGCCCCAGCGGGCGGCCGCGATGACCGCCACCGCGTACGAGGCGGTCGCCGAGGCGGCCCAGGGCTGTGACGTGGTGTTGGCGACCGGTCTGCTGCCCGCGGTGGCCGGCGCGCGGTCGGCGGCCGAGCAACTGGGCATCCCCTACGTGTTCGTGGCCTACTTCCCGGCCTACCTGCCGTCGCCGCACCACCCGCCGTTCGAGCGGCCGGGCCGGCCGTTCCCGCCGGAGGTGACCGACAACCGGGAGCTGTGGGACCTGGACACCGAGACCATGAACGTCCTGTTCGGCACGGGGCTCAACGCCCACCGGGAGACGGTCGGCCTGCCGCCGGTGGACGACTTCCGCACGTACGTCCTCACCGACCGGCCGTGGCTTGCCACCGACCCGACGCTGAGTCCCTGGCTGGAGCCGGCGGAGCTCGACGTGGTGCAGACCGGCGCGTGGTTCCGGCCGGACGACCGCCCGCTCCCGGCCGACGTGGAGGCCTTCCTGGAGGCCGGCGAACCGCCGGTGTACGTGGGCTTCGGCAGCATCCCCCTGCGCGACGCGGACGACGTCGCCCGGGCCGCCGTCGAGGCGGTCCGCGCGCAGGGCCGCCGCGTCCTGCTCTCCCGCGGGTGGGCCGACCTGGCCCTGAAAGACGAACAGGACGACTGCCTCACCGTCGGCGAGGTCAACCACCACGCGCTGTTCCGCAGGGTGGCAGCCGTCGTGCACCACGGCGGCGCGGGTACGACGACCACGGCCGCCCGGGCCGGCGCGCCGCAGGTGGTGGTGCCGCAGCTGGCGGACCAGCCGTACTGGGCCGGGCGCGTGGCCGCCCTGGGGATCGGCGCGGCGCACGACGGCCCGCACCCGAGCTTCGAGTCCCTGTCGGCCGCGCTCAGGACGGCCCTGGCGCCCGAGACCGCCGCGCGCGCGACGGCCGTGGCCGCCGGGGTCCGGGGGGACGGGGCGGCGGTGGGCGCGAGGCTGCTGATCGACGCCGCCAGGGCGTAGCCGGCCTTACCGGCTCACCGACAGCGAAGGCCCAGGTCACCGACCTGGGCCTGCGTCGTCACCGCTGAGGAGGTTCTTCCGGCCGGTCCGCGCCGAGCTGCTCCCTGAGCTTGTCCTGGGCCGTGTCGACCTGGCCGCTGTACTTGCCCTGCGTCCTTTCGTCGACGTAGTCGCCGGCCTTGTCGACGCCCTTGCCGGCCTGGTCCTCGTGGCCCTTGAGCATCGCCTTGAGCTTGTCCATCACAGACATCGCGGTTCTCCTTGCCGTACCCCCCTGACCAGTCCAGGATCACGGACGACCACCGCGGCCGCATCCCGAGCCGTGTTCCGCCGAAGGGGTTCGTCATGCAGATCCGCATCGAGGCCACCGACCTGCCCGGCCGCACCTGCGCCGCCGCGCCGGGCTTCCCCGGCTACAGCGGCATCCATGTCGCGGTCCAGCGGCGCGGCCGCGGCGACGACCTGCTCGACCCGTACCCGGGGGACGCCCCGGAAGCGGTGTGGACGCTGGAGTGCACGGCGGCGCGCACCGAGGCGGGCGTCGATTTCAAGGGGCGGTGCGTGCAGGGGCGTCCGGGTGCGCGGTTCCTGTACCTGACCTGGGGCGCGGTCGACGAGGCCGGCACCTTCACCATGTTCCGGCGGGCCAAGCTGATGCTGGACGCCGTCGACCCGCAGACCGTCGAGGCCGCCCTGGAATCCGGGGTGCTGGTCGGGCGGTTGGGGCTCACCGACGCCAAGGGCCGGCCGCTGTGCGCGGCGGTGCGGCCACCGCGAATCCGGTGGGCGGCCGCTTCCGTGGCCTGATCAGGCAGTCTGCGAGGTCCCCGCGTACGCGCCCGTGGCCTGCTGCGGCGCCGGCTCGGCCCCGTTCCCGGCCTGACGCGGGATCCGGCCCGGCCCGCCGCTTCCGCCGTTGCCGCCCTTGCCGATGCGCAGGTCCTTCAGTCGCATGGCCTGCCGCTCGACGAGGTGCCAGGAGGTCACGGCGAGCAGCAGGGTGAAGGCGAAGGTGAGCGCCAGGTACGCGGGCAGGCCCCAGCGGGTGTAGCCGAGCAGGGCGAGGGCCTGCTGGACGAGGAAGCCGTAGATGTAGATGCCGTACGAGTAGTCGTGCTTGGCGCCGACGCGGCGGAACGCGGCCGGTAGCCGGATCGCCAGCCAGACCAGCACGTACGCGAAGGCCGGGATGCCGACGACGAACAGGTAGCCGTAGTGGAGGCTGCCCAGGAGTACGGCGAGGGCGGCAACGCCCAGCGGGTCGCTGACCGGGACGCGCTCCTTGTAGAGCTCGATGACCGCGCCCAGAGCGAAGGCGAAGCCGAGGTAGACCAGGAAGGCGGGGTTGATCTGGCCGAACGGCGGGAGCTGGAAGGTCGGCAGGATGTCGGCCGCGTACGGGCCGGTCCAGAAGGCCTTCGTGCTCGCCTGGCCGATCACGAGCCAGCCGAGGACGACGGTGATCAGGACGACCGCGCGGCGGGCCCGCGCCAGGACTCCGACGACCGCCAGCGTGGCCACGGCGAGGTAGCACAGGAACTCGTAGCGCAGGCTCCACAGCGCGCCGTTGAAGGCCCCGTTGTGGACGAGCCCGGCCGAGCGACCGTCCGCCATGATGCCCGATATGTCGAACTGGGCGGTCGCGACCGCCCAGTTCGACGTGAGGTAGTCGAGGGGGCCGTGGGCCCCGCCGAAACCGTCGAGCGTGGAGTGGAGCCGCCAGTACAGCAGAGGGGCGACGGCGAAGGCCGTGACTGCCAGGCAGACCCAGAACCCGGGGAGGATCCGAAGGATCCGGTGCCACAGGAAGCGGCCGAGCGACAGGCGCATACCGCTGCGGGTGACCAGGATCCCGGAGAGGACGAAGAAGCCGTAGACCGAGAGCTTGCCGAGGTCGGTCTGACCGCCGCTGAAACTGTGGAGGTACTCCTTGCCGCCGTAGCCCAGGATCCGGGCGTGCGAGACGACCACCGCCGAGGCCAGGACCAGCCTCAGAAGGCCGAGGCTGTTGTGACGGCCGGTGAGCAGCTCGGCGACGGTGCCATGTGACCATCGCAGCGCGGAACCGCGATGCATGAAGTAGTCCCTCGGTGTTCGACTGGTCGCAGTCGTGTTCGATCGAACCGTCAAACTATCCCGCTCGCGCCGGGTCGCCCTCGCCGAGGGGCGCGACTCGGCGGCCCACCTGCGGCGTACGCGTCTCCCTGTGTGCGATGTCACAGCCCCTTCGGCGGCTCGGGGGGACTTCGACGGGGACTTCGCCCGTCGGCCGGACTCCCGGCCGGACCCCCCATGCGCGATCATGAAGGGCATGAAGCTGCGCTGTGCCGTGCTCGACGACTACCAGGGCGTCGCCCTCTCCTCCGCCGACTGGAGTCGGCTCGACGGGCGGGTCGAGGTGCGTGTGCTGCGCGAGCACCTCGACGAGCGGGGCGAGCTCGTCGCCGCCGTCGGGGACTGCGAGATCCTCGTCGTGATGCGGGAGCGGACGCCCGTCGACGCCGCGCTCCTCAAGCGGCTGCCGCGGCTGCGGCTGCTGGTCACCTCCGGGCTGCGCAACGCGTCCATCGACCTCGCCGCCGCCCGCGCGCAGGGGGTCACCGTGTGCGGTACGGCGAGCAGTTCGGAGCCGCCGACCGAGCTGACCTGGGCGCTGATCCTCGGGCTCGCCCGGCAGGTGCACACCGAGAGCCGGGCGTTGCGGGAGGGCGGGCCCTGGCAGTCGACGGTCGGGGCGGATCTGGCCGGCCGGACGCTCGGTCTCGTCGGGCTCGGCAAGATCGGTGGGCGGGTGGCGCGGATCGGGGCCGCCTTCGGCATGGACGTGGTCGCCTGGAGCCCCAACCTGACCGACGAGCGGGCCGCCGAGCACGGCGTTCGGCGGGCCGGTTCGCTGCACGGGCTGCTGGGCGACAGTGATGTCGTCTCGCTGCACATGGTGCTCTCCGACCGCACCCGCGGGCTGCTCGGCGAGCCGGAGCTGCGGGCGATGCGCCCGGGCGCGTACCTGGTCAACACCTCGCGGGCGGGCCTGGTCGACGGCGCGGCGCTGCTGCGGGCGCTGCGCGAGGGGTGGATCGCGGGGGCGGGCCTCGACGTGTACGAGACGGAGCCGCTGCCCGCCGACGACCCGCTGCGCAGCCTCCCGAACGTGCTCGCGCTGCCGCACCTGGGGTACGTCACCGAGGGCAACTACGCCCGTTATTTCGGGCAGGCCGTCGAGGACATCGAGGCGTTCCTGGCGGGGGCGCCGGTCCGCGAGCTCGGCTAGCGAGCGCGGGAACGGCATCGGCCCCGTGACACCTCGCCAGGTGTACGGGGCCGACGGACGCGCTGGTGGACGCGCTACCGGAGGATCAGGCCGCCGGAGCCGCCTGGACCGCCTGCGCCGCGGCGGGCCTCGGTGCGAGCAGCCGGTCGGCGAGCAGGCCGAAGGCGAGCCCGAAGGCCACCCACAGGACGGCCTGGATGCCGAGGGTCGCGAGCCGGAAGTCCCACAGCACGGCGGCGGGGAACTCGGGCTTCACGGCGTCCTCGTTCGCGGGCAGGAACGCGCAGGCGATCCCGACCGCGGCGACGAAGCCGAGGCCGGCGACGACGGTCGCGTTCCAGTTGCCCAGCCGCGGCGCGAGGCGGCGGCCCGCGACGATCGCGGCGATGCCGAGCAGCACGCTCAGCAGGACCATCAGGAAGAAGAGCGTGGTGCGCTTCCCGATGGTGTCCGGGTTGCCGACGGCCGGCGGGGTGGCCGGGTACTTCAGGAACGGCACCAGGTAGACCGTGGTGAAGGCGGCCGCCGCGACGAGTGCCGCGGTCGCCTTCGGGGTGAACCGGCCCACCCGTCCGAGGACGAAGCAGAACGCCAGGGACGCGATGCCGCCGAGCGCGACGCCGTAGACGAGGACACCGGTGGCGAGACCCGCCGTGGACTGCAGGTCCCGGCTGACGATCTCCTCCTCCTCGGGATCCTCGGCCGCGGCGGCGTGGCCCGCGCCGTGGCTGTGCGCGGCGGCGTGCTCCGCCTTGGCGGCGGCCTCCTCGACGGCGATCGAGGCGTTGACGGACGGCTCACCGGCGACGTACGCGACGGCGAAGGCGAACAGCCCGGCGAGCAGGCCCGCGAGCATTCCGCGGACCAGAAGTCTGCCTACGAGCGTGCCCGTAGGAGCGGTGGTGGCTGACATGTGCGCGGATACCCCTCAGTGGCAGGGGAAGCCGAGCAGGTGGCGTCCGTCGTGGACCCACTCGTGCACGTCGCTGCCGGCGAACAGGGACGTGGCACCCTGCTCGGCGCCGACGAAGTACAGCGCGACGAGCATCAGGATCCCGACGAAAGCGGCCCACGGGAGCACGGCGCCGACCGGCAGCGAGACCGGGACGGCGACGGACGGGGTGGACGTGACGGCGGGCGACGCAATGGCCTCGGCCATGGTGGAACCTCCTCGGGAACGCGCGTCCCATACGGTGGTGCGCGACGACGGTCGTCGGGTCTGACTCCACCTCCCCCGGGGGCACCGGGGCAGGCTCACAGTGGCGCGACCGTGCCGGATTCGCACCGGACTTCCGTCTCGCCGTCGTCGTTCTGTGGAAATGTCGCCTGACCGTACCGCGCCGGTCACTTCGCGCCAAGGGCGCATGGACGGCCGCCCGATGAATTGAGGGATGTATCACCCATGACCGTTCGGCTCTCGCTCGTCGCCCCCGCCATGAGCACCGCCCTGCGCGAGGCCAGGTTCGACGACTCGGGTCCGGTCGAGCCGCTGCCGGAGGGTCTGCTGACGGTCGCGGCAGGGGTACGGGTGGTCGGCTCGCCGTCCGGCCGGTGCCGTGCGACGGCCGAGGCCCTGGGGCTGGCGCACGCGGTCCCCGTGGACGCGCTGGCGGGCTGCGCCATGGGCCGCTGGCGGGGCCGCAGCCTGGCCGAACTCGCCGCCGGGGAACCCGAGTCGCTGGGCGCCTGGCTCTCCGACCCGGACGCGGCCCCGCACGGCGGCGAGTCGCTGCGGGAGCTGCGTGAACGGGTCGGCGCCTGGCTGGACGCGCTGGAGTCGGGCGCCTACCTCGCCGTCGCCGAGCCGGACGTGATCCGCGCGGCCGCCGCCCATGCGCTCGACGCCCCCGCGGGCGCCTTCTGGCGCCTGGACGTGCGCCCCCTGAGCCGTACGGAGCTCAGCGGGCGCTCGGGCCGCTGGAACCTGCGCCTGGGCGGGCCGCTCCGCGCCGCCGGGTGACGCGGCGGCGGTGGTGTGGGACGGTGGGCGCATGCCGGTACCCGTGATCCTCGACTGCGATCCCGGACACGACGACGCCTTCAACATCCTGCTCGCCGCGGCCCATCCGGCCGTCGACCTGCTCGCCATCACCACCGTGGCGGGCAACCAGACGGTCGAGAAGACCACGCTCAACGCGCGCCGGGTGTGCGCCGTGGCCGGGATCCGGGACGTCCCCATCGCGGCCGGCCGGGACCGCCCGCTGCACGCCGACCCGTACGGCACCCCCCGCGTCGCCGAGAACATCCACGGTGACTCCGGCCTCGACGGCCCCGGCTGGTCCCGCTTCGGCGAGGGCGAACCGCCCGTGCCGCAGGACCCGCGCGACGCCCTCACCCTGATGCGGGACGTCCTCGACGCCCACCCGGCGCCGGTGACCCTGGTGCCGACCGGCCCGCTCACCAACGTCGCCGCGCTGCTGCTGGCCCACCCCGGACTGGGTTCGCGGATCGAGCGGATCGTGCTCATGGGCGGGTCGACGGGGCGGGGCAACACCACGCCGGCGGCCGAGTTCAACGTCCTCTGCGACCCGGAGGCCGCGGACCTGGTCTTCCGCAGCGGCATCCCGGTGACCATGTTCGGCCTGAACGTCACCCACCAGGTGCGCGCCACCCCCGACGTGCTGTCCCGCCTGGCCGCGCTCGGCACGCCGCTCGGCCGGCTGTGCGTCGAGCTCCTGACGTACTTCGCCGCGACCTACCGCGAGGTGTACGGCTTCGACGCGCCGCCCGTGCACGACCCCCTGACGGTGGCCCATCTGATCGATCCGTCGCTGGTCAGCCTGGTACAGGCGCCGGTGCGGGTGGAGCTGGCCGGCACGTACACGCGCGGGGCGACGGTGGTGGACCTGGACGGGGTGACCGGGCTGCCGGCCAACGCGGAGGTCGGCATGGAGGCGGACGCCGACCGCTTCTGGGACCTGGTGGTGGAAGCGGTGCGGGTGCTGGGGGAGAGGGCGGCGGCGGGCTGAGGCCCGGCCTCCTCGACCTGACGAGACGAAACGTCTTGCGGAGTGCCGCGGCACGTCGTAACGTAGATGCGAGACGAGACGTCTCGTCTCGCATCGTCTGGTCTCGCATCTACGGTCATCCCGCCTCAGGAAGGTCGCCCTTGTTCCGTGCCCAACTCACCGACGTCACCAAGCGCTACGACGACCGGCTCGTCCTCGACCGCGTCTCCCTCTCCGTCCGCGCCGGCGAACGCGTCGGCGTCGTCGGCGACAACGGCTCCGGCAAGTCCACCCTCCTCCGGCTCCTCGCCGGCCTGGAGGCCGCCGACAACGGCGCCCTCGCCGTCGAGTCCCCCGGCGGCACCGGCCACCTGGCGCAGACCCTGGACCTGCCGGGCACCGCGAGCGTCGGCGCCGCGATCGACCTCGCGCTCGCGGACGTACGGGAGCTGGAGCGGGCGATCCGCGCGGCGGAAGCCGCCCTCGACCGGACCGGCGACCTCGACGGATACGCCGCCCTGCTCGCCGCCTACGAGGCGCGCGGCGGCGCGGACGCCGACCGGCGCGTGGAGAGCGTGCTCCGGCGGCTCGGGGAGCGCGAACCGCTCGACCGGGCACGCCCCCTCGCCACGCTCTCCGGCGGCCGGCGCTCGCGCCTCGCGCTCGCCGCGACCCTCGCCGCCGACCCCGAGCTGCTGCTGCTCGACGAGCCCACCAACGACCTCGACGACGAGGCCGTCCGCTGGCTGGAGGAGCGGCTGCTCGCCCATCGGGGGACGGTCGTCACCGTCACCCACGACCGGGCCTTCCTCGACCGGGTCACCACCGCGGTCCTGGAGGTGGACCACGAGACCCGGACGGTACGGAGGTACGGCAACGGTTACGCCGGCTACCTGGCCGGCCGGGCCGCCGAACGGGCCCGCCGGGAGCGGGAGTACGAGGAGTGGAGGGCCGAGACGGCCCGCTACTCGGCGCTCGCGGACAGCACCATCGACCGCTTTTCCGCCATCCCCCGCAAGGCACCCGCCGCCTTCAGCGGCGCGGGCGCCTTCCGCGCGCGCTCCCGGGCGCACGGCGCGATGAGCCGCATCCGCTCGGCGCGCGAGCAGCTGCGGCGGCTCGCCGGACACCCGGCGCCGAAGCCCCCCGACCCACTGCGGTTCGCCGCCCGGATCGAGGGCCGGGCGGCGGCGGTCGACGTTTCCGGCGTACGGGTCGAGGGCCGGCTGCGGCTCGACGCCCTGCACCTCGACCCGGGCGAACGGCTCCTGGTCACCGGCCCGAACGGGGCCGGCAAGACCACCCTGCTCCGGCTGCTCGCCGGCGAACTCGCTCCGGACACGGGCACGGTGAGCGCCCCGGCCAGGGTGGGCCTGCTCCGTCAGGACACCGCGGGCCCCGACGACCCGCGCCCCCTGGCGGCGGCCTTCGGGCCGGACCGCGAGGAGGAGCTCCTGGCCCTCGGCCTGTTCGCCGCCTCCGACCTGACCACCCCCGTCCGGGACCTGTCCGCCGGGCAGCGCCGCAAACTGGAGCTCGCCCGCCTGGTCACCGCCCCCGCCGACCTGCTCCTCCTCGACGAACCCACCAACCACCTGGCCCCCGGCCTGGTGGAGGAGATCGAGGCGGCCCTCGCCCGGTACGAGGGCACGCTCGTGGTCGTCAGCCACGACCGACGCCTGCGGGCGGGGTTCCGGGGGCGGCGGGTGGAGCTCGAGCCGTGGGTCAGCGCACCGTGTCCGGCGTGAACGCCGGCACGTCGAAGGTGGGCGCCGGGATGACGAGGACGTCGTCGCCCGGCGTGTACGGCGGCGGCATCTCCGGGGTCGGCGACGGGCGCGGCGGGGCCGGTGGCGGGTTCGGGCCCGCGTACCGGTTCTGCGGCTCCGCCGCCGCCTTCTTGTCGACGCCGCCGCTCGACGCCGACCGGTACGGCTTCGGCGAACCCCCGCCGATGCCCGGCGTGATCCGGACCCTCGACGGCGTCGGGCTCGGGGTCGGCTCCTGGGGAGCGGACGGGGTGGCCGAGGGCGACGGAGTGGCCGGCGGGCTGGGCTTCGCCGACGGCGGCGGGGCCGTCGGCTTCGGGGGCGTACCGTCACCGGCCCCGCCCTCGCCCGAGCAGGCTCCCAAGGCCAGGCACAGGCCCAGCACCGCCGCCGTCACAGCTCCGCGGGCACGCATGCCCACCACCCCACCCCAGGTCACGTCCTCGATCCGCACGGATGTGCGGCCGGGATCGTAACTCAGGCGTCGTCCCCGTCCGCCGAACCCTCGAGGTCGCCCTCCGTCTCCAGGAAGACCTGGCGCAGCGCCGCCAGCGTCTCCGGGTCCGGCTTCTCCCACATGCCGCGGGACTCCGCCTCCAGGAGCCGCTCGGCGATGCCGTGCAGCGCCCACGGGTTGGCCTCCTTCAGGAAGGCCTGGTTCTCCGGGTCGAGGACGTACGCCTCGGTCAGCTTGTCGTACATCCAGTCGGCCACCACGCCCGTCGTGGCGTCGTAACCGAAGAGGTAGTCGACCGTCGCCGCCAGCTCGAACGCACCCTTGTAGCCGTGCCGGCGCATCGCCTCGATCCAGCGCGGGTTGACCACGCGGGCGCGGAAGACGCGCGAGGTCTCCTCGACCAGCGTGCGGGTGCGGACCGTCTCCGGGCGGGTGGAGTCGCCGATGTACGCCTCGGGCGCCGTGCCCTTCAGCGCGCGCACGGTCGCCACCATGCCGCCGTGGTACTGGAAGTAGTCGTCCGAGTCCGCGATGTCGTGCTCGCGCGTGTCCGTGTTCTTCGCCGCGACCGCGATCCGCTTGTACGCCGTCTCCATCTCGGCGCGCGCCGGGCGGCCTTCGAGTCCGCGGCCGTACGCGTAACCGCCCCACACCGTGTACACCTCGGCCAGGTCGGCGTCCGTACGCCAGTCGCGCGAGTCGATCAGCTGGAGCAGGCCCGCGCCGTACGTCCCCGGCCGCGAGCCGAAGATACGGGTCGTGGCGCGCCGCTCGTCACCGTGCTCCGCCAGGTCCGCCTGGGCGTGGGCGCGGACGAAGTTGTCCTGCGCCGACTCGCCCTCCAGACCCGCCACCAGACGTACGGCGTCGTCGAGCAGCCCGATCACGTGCGGGAACGCGTCGCGGAAGAAGCCCGAGATGCGCAGCGTCACGTCGATGCGCGGGCGGCCCAGCTCGGCGAGCGGGATCGACTCCAGGCCGTTCACGCGGCGCGAGGCGTCGTCCCACAGCGGGCGGACACCGAGCAGCGCCAGCGCCTCGGCGACGTCGTCGCCCGCGGTGCGCATCGCGCTCGTACCCCACAGGGACAGGCCGACCGAGGTCGGCCACTCGCCGTTGTCGGTGCGGTAGCGCTCCAGGAGCGAGTCGGCGAGTGCCTGGCCCGTCTCCCACGCCAGGCGGGACGGCACGGCCTTGGGGTCGACCGAGTAGAAGTTACGGCCGGTCGGCAGCACGTTGACCAGACCGCGCAGCGGCGAGCCGGACGGGCCGGCCGGGACGAAGCCGCCGTTCAGCGCGTGGACCGCGTGGGTGAGTTCGTCGGTCGTCGCGGCCAGGCGGGGGACGACCTGGGTCGCGGCGAAGTCGAGGACGTCCGCGACCGCCTGGGAGTGACCGGCGGCGACCGTCGCCACCGCGTCCCGGCTCCAGTCCGCCGCCTCCATCGCCTCGACCAGCTCGCGCGCCTTCGCCTCCGCCTCGTCGGCGGTCGTCCGGGTCGCCGCCGACTCGTCCAGGCCCAGCGCCTCGCGCAGACCCGGCAGCGCCTGGGTGCCGCCCCAGATCTGGCGGGCGCGCAGGATCGACAGGACCAGGTTCACCCGGGCCTCGCCGGCCGGGGCACCACCGAGGACGTGCAGACCGTCCCTGATCTGGGCGTCCTTGACCTCGCACAGCCAGCCGTCGACGTGCAGCAGGAAGTCGTCGAAGCCGTCGTCGTCCGGCCGGTCGGCGAGCCCCAGGTCGTGGTCCAGCTTCGCGGCCTGGATCAGCGTCCAGATCTGCGCCCGGATCGCCGGGAGCTTCGCCGGGTCCATCGAGCTGATCTGCGCGTACTCGTCGAGCAGCTGCTCCAGGCGCGCGATGTCGCCGTAGCTGTCGGCGCGGGCCATCGGCGGGACCAGGTGGTCCACCAGCGTCGCGTGCACCCGGCGCTTGGCCTGGGTGCCCTCGCCCGGGTCGTTGACCAGGAACGGGTAGACCAGGGGGATGTCGCCGAGCGCCGCGTCGGGGCCGCACGCGGCGGACAGGCCCGCGTTCTTGCCGGGCAGCCACTCCAGGTTGCCGTGCTTGCCCAGGTGCACCATCGCGTCCGCGCCGAACCCGCCGTCCTCGGCGCGGGCGGCGATCCAGCGGTAGGCCGCCAGGTAGTGGTGCGAGGGCGGCAGGTCCGGGTCGTGGTAGATCGCGATCGGGTTCTCGCCGAAGCCGCGCGGCGGCTGGATGAGGATCAGCAGGTTCCCGCGGCGCAGCGCCGCCAGGACGATGTCGCCCTCCGGGTTGCGCGACCGGTCCAGGAACATCTCGCCGGGCGCCGGGCCCCAGTGCTCCTCGACCTGCGCGCGCAGTTCGGCCGGCAGCTCGGCGTACCAGCGCTTGTAGTCGGCCGCGGGGATCCGGACCGGGTTGCGGGCCAGCTGCTCCTCGGTGAGCCAGTCCTGGTCGTGGCCGCCGGCCTCGATCAGGGCGTAGATCAGCTCGTCGCCGTCGCCGGACACCAGGCCCGGGATGTCCTCGACCGGGCCGAAGTCGTAGCCCTCCGCGATGAGCCGGTCGAGCAGCGCCACCGCGGAGGCGGGGGTGTCCAGACCGACCGCGTTGCCGATCCGCGAGTGCTTCGTCGGGTACGCGGACAGGACGAGCGCCAGCTTCTTCTCGGCGTTCGGGATGTGGCGCAGGCGGGCGTGCCGTACGGCGATGCCGGCGACGCGGGCGGCGCGCTCGGCGTCGGCGACGTATGCCGGGAGGCCGTCCTCGTCGATCTCCTTGAACGAGAACGGGACCGTGATCAGCCGGCCGTCGAACTCGGGGACGGCGACCTGGCTCGCCGCGTCCAGCGGCGACAGGCCCTCGTCGTTCTCCTCCCACGCGGCGCGCGAGCCCGTCAGGCACAGCGCCTGCAGGATCGGCACGTCGAGCGCGGCGAGCGCGCCCGCGTCCCAGGCCTCCTCGTCGCCGCCGGCCTGCGCCTCGGCGGGCTTGGTGCCGCCGGCGGCGAGGACGGTGGTCACGATCGCGTCGGCGCCGCGCAGCTCGTCGAGCAGCTCCGGCTCGGGGGCGCGCAGGGAGGCCACGTACAGCGCCTTGGCCCGGCCGCCGGCCTCCTCGACGGCGTCGCACAGGGCGCCGACGAAGGCGGTGTTGCCGCTCATGTGGTGGGCGCGGTAGTAGAGCACCGCGATGGTCGGGGCGCCGTCCGCGGCCTTGGAGACGCGCTCCAGCGGGCCCCAGGTGGGCGCGGGCGCCGGGGGCTCGAAGCCGTGACCGGTGAGCAGCACCGTGTCGGACAGGAACCGGGCCAGCTGCTCCAGGTTGCCCGGGCCGCCGTGCGCCAGGTAGGCGTGGGCCTCGGTGGCGACGCCGACGGGGACGGTGGACGCCTCCATCAGCTGGGCGTCGGGCGCCTGTTCGCCGCTGAGCACCACCACCGGCTTCCCGGCGGCCAGGACCGCGTCGAGGCCCTCCTGCCAGGACCGCAGCCCGCCGAGCAGGCGGACGACGACGAGCTCGGCGCCTTCGAGCAGGGCGGGCAGGTCGGCGAGCGGGAGCCGGGCGGGGTTGGCGAACCGGTACCGGACCGGGGAGTCGGGCGCGGCGGCGGTGGCCGCTCGGGCGCTGAGCAGGTCGGTGTCGGAGTGCGACAGCAGCAGGAGCATGGCGAGCTCAGGCCCTTCCTCGGGGTTGTCCGCGCCCCGGGTGGTCGTATGGACGGCGGGAGTTCCTGACTCACCGGCCCCGGAACACGGGACCGGCTCACAGTGGCGGGACCGCGCCGGATTCACACCGGGCTTCCTCCCCGGGGTCCTGGGACCCCATGCCGATCTGCATCCTAGATCGTGGCGCGGTCGGTGGGGCGGGGGCGGGGAGTCGGCCGGGTCACACCGCCGGGGGGCGGCGCCGCCGCGCCGGGCCCGCCGCGGCACCTCGCGTCCCCCGCGTCGCGCCCGTCACACCCGTCGTCCGAGCAGGTGGGAGCGGACGTGGCCGTGGGTATGCTCGCCGCCATGCCGGCCACCCCACGCACCTCGCCCGAACCGGGCGAACCTCTCATACGGGACCGCGGCGACGCCTGCCCGGGTGCGCTGCGCCTGCACTCCGCCGACGACGGCCGGCTGGCCCGACTGCGGCTGCCCGGCGGGCGGTTGACGGCGCATCAGGTCGAGGTCCTCGCCGACGCGGCGGAGTCGCTCGGCGACGGGTGCGTCAGCGTCACCTCGCGCGGGAACGTGGAGCTGCGCGGGCTCGGTGAGGGCTGTGGCGGTGCGCTGGCCGGCCTGCTCGACCGGGCCGGGCTGCTGCCCTCCCCCACCCACGAGCGGGCCCGCAACATCGTCGCCTCGCCGGCCGCGGGGCTGGACGGACTCGGGTACGCGGACGTGCAGTTGTGGGCCCGGGAGCTGGACGCCCTGCTGTGCGCCGAGCCCTGGACGGCGGCGCTCTCGGGGCGGTTCCTGTTCGTCCTGGACGACGGGCGGGGCGATGTCGCGGGGCTCGGCGGGGATGTGACCTTGCTCGCAGAAGGGCCGACGGTGCTGCTGCGCGTCGGCGGGCCGGTCCTCCGCATCGCCGCCGCCGACGCGCCCCGTGCCGCCCTCGCCGCCGCCGGGGCGTTCCTCGACGCCGCCCGGGCCGCGGGCAACGGGGCCTGGCGCGTGCGCGAGCTGCCCGAGGGGCACCGACCGGACCCGGCCGGCGCCCTGGCGCGCGCCGGGATCGGCGCCGAGCCCGTACCCGTACTCCCGCGGCCCGTACCCCCGCCGCTCCTCCCCGGACCCCTCGGACCCCGCGCCCTGCACGTCCTCGCGCCGCTCGGGCGGCTGACCGCCGCTCAGCTGCGGGCGCTGCTGCCGGCCGGCGAGGTGCGGTTCACGCCCTGGCGCGGGGTGGTCGTCGCCGCCGGGCACGGACGGCTCGCCGAGCTCGCCTCGTACGGGCTGATCACCCGCCCCGACGCGCCCTCCGTCGGCGTCAGCGCCTGCACCGGTCGCCCCGGCTGCGCCAAGTCGCTCGCCGACGTGCGGGCGGAGGCCGCGCGGGCGCCCCGGGGGGAGCTGCCCGTGCACTTCTCCGGGTGCGAGCGGCGCTGCGGACACCCACACGGCGCCTGGGTCGACGTCCTCGCCACCGGTGACGGCGACTACCTGGTGGACGGCGTCCCCACCCCCCGTACCTCCCTGACCGAAGCAGTAGCCACGGCCCGCACCACGAGATGAGCGAGAACAGGATGTTCGAGTACGAGAAGGACGGCACGGAGATCTACCGCCGGTCCTTTGCCACGATCCGCGCCGAGGCGGACCTCGCGGGCCTGCCCGCCGACGTCGCGCAGGTCGCGGTGCGGATGATCCACGCCTGCGGCATGACCGACCTCGTCCGGGACATCGCCTACTCGCCCGGCGTGGTGGCCGCGGCCCGCGCCGCCCTGCGCGCGGGCGCGCCCATCCTGTGCGACGCGCAGATGGTCGCGAGCGGGGTCACCCGCAAGCGGCTGCCCGCCGGCAACGACGTGGTCTGCACCCTGTCCGACCCGTCCGTCCCGGCGCTCGCCGCCGAGCTCGGCACCACGCGGTCGGCGGCGGCCATGGAGCTGTGGCGGGACCGGCTCGAAGGGTCGGTCGTGGCCATCGGCAACGCTCCGACGGCGCTGTTCCACCTCCTGGAGATGGTGGCGAAGGGCGCGGGCCGGCCCGCGGCCGTCCTCGGCATCCCGGTCGGCTTCATCGGCGCCGCCGAGTCGAAGGACGCCCTGGCGGCCCAGGAGCTGGGCCTCGAGTACCTGGTCGTGCGGGGCCGGCGCGGCGGCAGCGCCATGACCGCGGCCGCGATCAACGCGATCGCCCACGAGGCGGAGATCCAGGAGACCCGGGAGACCCAGGCATGAGCGGGAAGCTGTACGGGGTCGGGCTCGGGCCCGGCGACCCGAACCTGATGACGGTCGCCGCCGTGAAGGCGATCGCGGCCGCCGACGTGATCGCGTACCACTCGGCCCGCCACGGGCGGTCCATCGCCCGGTCGATCGCGGCCGAGCACCTCCGCGAGGACCACATCGAGGAGCGGCTGATGTACCCGCTCACGGTGGAGACCACCGACCACCCCGGCGGCTACCGCGGCGCCCTCGACGACTTCTACGAGGAGGCCTCGGAGCGGCTCGCCGCCCACCTCGACGCCGGGCGCACGGTCGCCGTGCTCGCCGAGGGCGACCCGCTGTTCTACGGCTCGTACCAGCACATGCACAAGCGGCTCGCGCACCGCTACGACACCGAGGTCATCCCCGGCGTCACGTCGGTGAGCGCGGCCGCGGCGCGGCTCGGGGAGCCGCTGTGCGAGGCGGAGGAGGTGCTGACGATCATCCCCGGCACGCTGCCGGAGGACGAGCTCACCGCGCGCCTCGCGGGCACCGACTCGGCCGTCGTGATGAAGCTTGGCCGGACCTTCCCGACCGTGCGGCGCGCCCTCGAGCGGGCGGGTCGCCTCGAGGACGCGCGGTACGTGGAGCGCGCCTTCATGGCGGGGGAGCGGACCGAGCGGCTCGACGAGGTGGACGCGTCCTCCGTGCCGTACTTCTCGGTGGCGGTGCTGCCCTCGCGGATCGACCGGACCCCGCCGGTACGGGAGCGGGGCGAGGTCGTCGTGGTCGGTACGGGGCCGGCCGGGGCGCCCTGGCTGACCCCCGAGTCGCGCGGCGCGCTCGTCAACGCCGACGACCTGGTCGGCTACACGACGTACCTCGACCGGGTCCCGGTGCTGCGCGCCGGGCAGCAGCGGCACGGCTCGGACAACAAGGTCGAGTCGGAGCGGGCCGAGTTCGCCCTCGACCTGGCCCGGCGGGGGCGGCGCGTGGCCGTCGTGTCAGGCGGGGACCCGGGGGTGTTCGCGATGGCCACGGCGGTCCTGGAGGTGGCGGCGGAGGAGCGGTACGCCGACGTGCCCGTACGGGTCCTGCCGGGCGTGACCGCGGCCAACGCGGCCGCCGCGGCCGCGGGCGCGCCCCTCGGGCACGACTACGCGACCATCTCGCTCTCCGACCGGCTCAAGCCGTGGGAGGTCATCGCCCGGCGGCTGCGCGCCGCCGCGGAGGCCGACCTGGTGCTCGCCCTCTACAACCCAGGCTCGAAGTCCCGCACCCACCAGGTGGCCGCGGCGCGCGAGCTCCTCCTGGAGGTGCGCTCGCCCGAGACGCCGGTGGTCGTCGCCCGTGACGTCGGCGGCCCGGAGCAGTCGGTGCGGGTGGTGACCCTGAAGACCCTGGAGCCGTCCGAGGTCGACATGCGCACGCTGCTGCTGATCGGCTCCTCGCAGACGCGGGTCACCGAGCGCGGCGACGGCCGGGCCGTCACCTGGACGCCACGCCGGTACGGCTGAGAGTGCACGGGGCCGCCTCCCGCTGTCGGGGGGCGGTCGCCACGGACAGCGATGATGACGCGTCCTCGGCCGCGGTCACGGAGTCGGGGACCCCGTCTGCCGGGTGAACGTGCCGAGCCCCTCGGTGTTGAGGTA
This sequence comes from Streptomyces sp. NPDC085481, assembly GCF_044541845.1. Taxonomy (NCBI): domain Bacteria; kingdom Bacillati; phylum Actinomycetota; class Actinomycetes; order Kitasatosporales; family Streptomycetaceae; genus Streptomyces; species Streptomyces sp. NPDC085481. Next base: position 280,955 of record NZ_JBITTJ010000002.1, on the reverse strand, counting down.
CTCGACGGTGAAGGACTTCCCGTCCGGGGTGAAGGTGACCCCGGTCGGGCCGACGGCGTTCTCGCCGGCGGTCTCGAAGCTGAACGTGTCGCCGTCGTAGTGCGTGAGCCGGTACGTCTGGGGCTTCGGCCCCAGACTCAGCGTCAGGGCGCCGTCCCCGCCGGCGACGACCTCCGCCCGCCCGTAGTAGTCGCTGTCGTACGTGCCCGCGTAGGTGTCGGCGGCCTTCGCGGGCTTGGCGCCGGACGGCGGGTGGGCGTAGTCGGTCATCGACCGGCCCGCGTCCGCCTCCTGCGCGTACAGCGCGTCCACGATGGGGATCCAGTCGCGGCTGATGTCACCGGTCTGCGCGATGTCGAAGAAGTCGAGGGCGACGGCGTCGGCGACACCGACCGGTGCGGTGTTGGTCAGGACGACGATGCCGAGCTGCTCGCCCGGCAGCATCGTCACGTTGGTGTGCGCGCCCTCGGCGAACGCTCCCGTGTGCGAGAGCCGGAGCCGGCCCTCGTCGTCGTAACTCACGTTCCAGCCGAGGCCGTAGAAGCCGGTCCTGGCGGCCGGGGCGTGGGGCGGGTTGGCGATCGACTCGGGCCAGTGGGTGCGCTGGAGGGCCTCGGCGTCGATGATCTGCCGGCCGTCGAGCTTGCCGTCGGCGAGCTGGAGGCGCAGCCAGGTCGCCATGTCACGGGCGGTGGAGCTGACACCGCCGGCGGGGGACTGGGCGTCCGGGTCCCGTACGAACTCGGCCTTCCAGGTTCCGTCGGCGGCCTTGACGTGCCCGTAGGCCCGGTCGGAGGCCTTCACGTAGTCCTCGAAGCGCGAGCTGGTGGAGTTCATGCCGGCCGGCTTGTAGAGGGTGTCGGCGGCGAGCTTCTCCCACGGCACGCCCTTCTCGTCGGCGACGGCCTGGGCGGCCGCCGTCAGGCCGAAGTTGGTGTAGGCGTAGCTCGCGCGGAACGGGGAGAGGGGCTCGTAGCGCAGGTGGGACAGGATGTACGCGCGGTCGTAGCCGAGGTCCTCGAGGAGGTCCCCGGCATGGTCGGGCAGGCCGCTGCGGTGCGAGAACAGGTCGGCGACCGTCACGTGGGAGGTGACCCACGGGTCCTTGAGGGCGAACTCCGGCAGGTCGGGGGCGACCGGCCTGGTCCAGCCCTCGGTGCCCACCGCTCCGGAGACGACGGTGGAGGCGATCGGCTTCGAGACGGAGGCGAGCTGGAAGACGGTGTCGGCGTCGACGGGGGCGCTCTCGCCCGCCTTGCGGACGCCGTACCCCTTCAGGTGGAGCACCTTGCCCTGGTACACGACGGCGACGGACACGCCCGGCACTCCGGTGCGCTTCATGGCCGACTCGACGACCCCGTCGATTCGGTCGACGGCCCGGTCCACGTCCGCCCGGTCGAGCTGGGGCGGCGGCTGGGCCGGGGGCGGCGTGGGTCCGGGGGCGGTGGCGCCGAGGAGCGCCGTCAGCCCGGCCGCGGCAAGCCATCGAACGGTGACCACGTCTTCCATTCAAAGCCCTGGGGTTCGCCCTGTCGCGCGGGCACCTCGTGAGCGCCCGGGAGCACGCTCAGCCCCGTAGCCAGGCGGCGGCCTCCTCCGGGGTCGCCGCCGTCCGCACCCCCTGCGGCACCGGGGGGCGGCGGACGACGACGACGGGGACGCCCGCCTCGCGGGCGGCCCGCAGCTTGGGGGCGGTCGCCGCGCCCCCGCTGTCCTTGGTCACCAGGACGTCGATCCGGTGCTCGGCGAGCAGCGTCCGCTCCCCTTCGAGGGTGAACGGGCCACGGTCCAGGAGCACTTCGGTACGGGCCGGGACCGGCCCCTCGGGCGGGTCGACGGAGCGGACCAGGAACCATTCGGGGCGGTCGGCGAAGGCGGCGAGGCCCATCCGGCCGGTCGTCAGGAACACCCTCTTCCCGAGGCCGTCGAGACGGTCCGCCGCCTCGGCCAGGGAGCCCGTCTCGTGCCAGCGGTCGCCCTTCACCGGGACCCAGCCGGGACGGCGCAGCGCGAGCAGGGGAACATGGGCGGTGGCGGCCGCGCCGGCCGCGTTGAAACTGATCCGCTCGGCGAAGGGATGGGTGGCGTCGATGACCGCGTCCACGTGGTGCTGCCGTATCCACCCGGCGAGTCCCTCGACCCCGCCGAACCCGCCGACCCGCACTTCGCCCGCCGGCAGCCGGGGCGCCGCGACCCGCCCGGCGAGGGAGCTGGTGACGCGGACGGTCCCGTGGAGCAGTCCGGCAAGGACCCTGGCCTCGGTCGTTCCCCCGAGGATGAGTACGTGCATGGGAGTCCATCCGTGAGTTCCGGCGGCGGGCGTGAGGCCCAACTCAAGCACACCGGTCTGCGCCCCGGCTGGACGACCGGTGCGTGCGCGACGGCGGCGACGACCGCCGCGTACACGGCGCTGCTGACGGGGGACTTCCCTGATCCGGTGACGATCACGCTGCCGAAGGGCCAGCGGCCGTCGTTCGCGCTGGCGTCCGAGGCGCTGACGGCGGACGCCGCGATGGCGGCGGTGGTGAAGGACGCGGGCGACGACCCCGACGTGACGCACGGGGCGGTGATCCGCTCGACGGTACGGCGGCTGCCGCTGGGCTCGGGCGTGGTGTTCCGGGCGGGCCCCGGCGTCGGCACCGTCACCCTGCCCGGGCTGCCCCTGGAGGTCGGCGAGCCGGCCGTCAACCCGGTCCCGCGGCAGATGATGCGCGACCACGTGGCCGAGGTGGCGGCGGCGCACGGCGGGAGCGGCGACGTGGAGATCACGATCTCCGTCGACAACGGCGCGGAGATCGCCCGCTCCACGTGGAACCCACGGATCGGCATCCTGGGCGGCCTGTCGATCCTGGGCACGACGGGCATCGTCGTCCCCTACTCGTGCTCGGCGTGGATCGACTCGATCCGCCGGGGCGTGGACGTGGCGAGGGCGGCGGGCCTGACGCACGTGGCGGGCTGCACGGGCTCCACATCGGAGAAGACGGTCGGGACCCTGTACGACCTCCCGGAGATCGCCCTGCTCGACATGGGCGACTTCGCGGGCGCGGTCCTCAAGTACGTCCGCCGCCACCCCGTGGACCGGCTGACGATCTGCGGCGGCTTCGCGAAGCTCTCCAAACTGGCCGCCGGCCACCTGGACCTCCACTCGGCCCGCTCCCAGGTCGACAAGCCCTTCCTGGCCGCCCTCGCCCGCACCGGCGGCGCCTCCGCCGCCCTCGCCACCGAGATCGCCGACGCCAACACGGGCCTCGCCGCCCTCCGCCTCTGCGAGTCCGCCGGCGTCCCCCTCGGCGACCTGGTCGCCACCCGCGCCCGCGAGGAGGCCCTGACGGTGCTGCGGGGCGCGCCGGTCGCGGTCGACGTGGTCTGCATCGACCGCGCGGGCACGGTGGTGGGCCGCTCGTCGGTGGCGGGGCCGTAAACCACGCGACGGGGCGCCGGCGAGGCCGCAGAATGCCGGGATGACCGACTTCCTCCACAAGCCCACGCTCGCCGGGGAGCTCGTCGTCCTGCGCCCCGTCACCGAGGACGACGTTCCCGCGTTGCGGCCGATGTTCGACGACCCCGAGATCGGCCGGCTGACCGGGCTGCACACCCGTTTCGACGACGCGGCCCTGCGGGCCTGGTACGGCTCCCGGGGCGCGCAGGACGACCGGCTCGACCTCGCCGTGGTGGAGCGGGCGACCGGGGCGGTCGTCGGGGAGGCGGTGCTCAACGAGTGGGACCCGGCCAACGAGAGCTGCGCGTTCCGGATCTGCCTCACCCCGGCCGGGATCGGCCGCGGGCTCGGCACGGAGGCGACGCGGCTGATCGTGGACCACGCCTTCGAGGGCCTCGGGCTCCACCGCGTATGGCTGGAGGTGTACGCGTTCAACCCGCGGGCCCGGCGCGCCTACGAGAAGGCCGGGTTCCGGGCGGAGGGCGTGCTGCGCGGGGCGCTGCTGTGGGAGGGGGAGCGGGTGGACGCGACGGTGATGGCGGTGCTCGCGCCGGAGTGGGCGGCGGCGGGCGGGGACACCGTCAGGGCCTCCTGAGCCCTCCGCGACGCCCTCGGCGACGGCCCTCGGCACGCCCCCCCCGTGACGCTCGTGCCCGGCCTCCGGCCCGAGGTGCGCCCCCCACCCCCCGAACCTAGGCTTACCAGGGCACAGGTCCCACCCCGGAGGGAGTACAGCCATGTCGAAGCGCGGTAACAAGCGCCGGGCCCGCAAGGGCAAGAAGGCCAATCACGGGAAGCGGCCGAACACCTGACACCCCCCAGGTTCGGGCCCGGGGCGGTCAGCAGGTGTGGCGGTCCCGGGCCGGGTCGTAGAGGTGGCTGTCGCGGAATTCCGAGGCGGCCAGGGTGCGGCCCACGATGATCACGGCGGTCTTGGTGATGCCGGCCGTCTTCACCTGGTCCGCGATGTCCTCCAGGGTGCCCCGCAGGACGAGCTCGTCGGGGCGGCTGGCCATGGCCACGACCGCGGCCGGGCAGTCGGTGCCGTAGTGGGGGGTCAGTTCCGACACGATGCGGTCCACGTAGCGGGCTCCCAGGTGCAGGACCAGGAGCGCGCCGCTGCGGCCCAGGGTGGCCAGGTCCTCGCCCTCCGGCATCGGGGTGGCCTGCTGGGCGATGCGGGTGAGGATGACCGTCTGGCCGACCGTCGGCACGGTCAGCTCCCGCTTCAGCGCCGCCGCGGCCGCCGCGAACGCCGGGACGCCGGGGACGACCTCGTACGGGATGTCCAGCGCGTCCAGGCGCCGCATCTGCTCCGCCACCGCGCTGAAGACGGACGGGTCGCCCGAGTGCAGGCGCGCCACGTCCTGGCCCGCCTCGTGCGCCGCGGCGATCTCCGCCACGATCTGGTCCAGGTCCATCCGGGCCGTGTCGATCAGCCGCGCGTCCTCGGGGCACTGCGCGAGGAGCTCGCGGGGGACGAGCGAGCCGGCGTAGAGGCAGACGCCGCAGGCGGCGAGGGTGCGGGCGCCCCGCACGGTGATCAGGTCGGCCGCGCCCGGGCCCGCGCCGATGAAGTAGACGGTCATGCTCCAGCTCCTGCTTTCGTTACGGACCACTGTGTGACCGGCATCGCCTGCCGCCATCCGGTGAAGCCGCCCACGGGCACGGCGGCGGCGACGGCGAGCCGTACGAGCTCCCCGCCGTGGCGGCGGTAGGCGTCCGCCAGCAGCGCCTCGGACTCCATGGTCACCGTGTTCGCGACCAGCCGGCCGCCGGCGGGCAGCGCCTCCCAGCAGGCCTCCAGCAGGCCCGGGGCGGTCAGGCCGCCGCCGATGAAGACGGCGTCGGGCGTGGGGAGGCCGGCGAGACCGCCGGGGGCGGCCGCGGTGACGACCCGCAGCGTCGGGACCCCGAGGGCGGTGGCGTTGCGTGCGATCCGGGCGGCCCGCTCGGGGTCCTTCTCGACGGCGATCGCCCGGCAGGAGCGATCGGTCCGCATCCACTCGATGCCGATGGAGCCGGAGCCGCCGCCGATGTCCCACAGCAGCTCGCCGGGGGCGGGCGCGAGGGCGGCGAGGGTCGCGGCGCGGACGTGGCGCTTGGTGAGCTGGCCGTCGTGCTCGTACGCCTCGTCCGGCAGGCCGGGGACGGCGCCGAGCCGCAGCGCCTCGGGCGCGCGCACGCAGTCGAGGGCGATCACGTTGAGGGCGTCGAGCCGCTCGTCGTCGGACCAGGTGGCGGCCGTGCCGTCGACGAGCCGTTCGTAGGGGCCGCCGAGCTGTTCGAGCACCCGCATCCTGCTGCCGCCGTACCCCTTCTCCCGCAGCAGAGCCGCGACCTGCGCCGGGGTGTGGCGGTTCGCGCTGAGCACCAGGAGCCGCACCCCGTCGTGGAGCGAGGCGGTGAGGGAGGCGAGCGGGCGGCCCACCAGGGAGACGGTCTCGACGGCTTCCAGGGGCCAGCCGAGGCGGGCGCAGGCGTACGAGACGGAGGACGGGTGCGGCAGGACGTGAAGGCGGTCGGCGCCGACGGTCTCGGCGAGGGTGCGGCCGATCCCGTAGAACGTCGGGTCGCCGCTGGCGAGGACCGCGATCCGGCGTCCCTCGTGGTCGGCGAGCAGTCCGGGGACGGCCGGGCGCAGGGGGGAGGGCCAGACGACGCGCTCGCCGGGGCAGCCGTCGACCCCGTGCAGCAGGGCGAGCTGGCGGCGGCCGCCGATGAGGACCTCGGCGTCGCGCAGGGCCCGGCGGGAGGCCTCGGGGAGCCCGTCCCAGCCGTCCGCGCCGATTCCGACGACCGACACCACCGATATCGCAGCGTTCACGTCCGGGACTCTACGTGAGGCGGGCCGAGGCCCTGCCGGACGGTCACTTCTGGGCGTTCTGCCCCACGTAGAAGAGCAGCCAGACGAAGCCCGCGAACGCGTGCGTCGCGAAGACGTACACGAAGACGCGGAGCATCACGCCCCGCTCCTTCCAGCGCTCGTTGTCGTGCGTGTCCTCGGCCATGCCCTCCAGGGTACGGGCGGAATAGCGGGGAGGGGTGCACCGTTGGACGTGATGGTTTAAGGTTCAACCATCAGTTCCGAAAGGCGAGAGGTGAGCACGATGCAGTTCGGGATCTTCACCGTCGGTGACGTGACGACCGACCCCACCACCGGCCGTACCCCCACCGAGCACGAGCGGATCAAGAACACCGTCGCCATCGCGCTCAAGGCCGAGGAGGTCGGCCTGGACGTCTTCGCGACCGGCGAGCACCACAACCCGCCGTTCGTCCCGTCCTCCCCCACCACCCTCCTCGGGCACATCGCCGCCCGCACCGAGAAGCTGATCCTGTCGACGTCCACGACCCTCATCACCACCAACGACCCGGTGAAGATCGCCGAGGACTACGCCACCCTCCAGCACCTCGCCGACGGCCGCGTCGACCTGATGATGGGCCGCGGCAACACCGGACCGGTCTACCCGTGGTTCGGCCAGGACATCCGCCAGGGCATCCCGCTCGCCATCGAGAACTACGCGCTCCTCCACAAGCTGTGGAGGGAGGACGTGGTCGACTGGGAGGGCAGGTTCCGCAGCGCGCTCCAGGGCTTCACGGCCACCCCGCGCCCGCTCGACGGCGTACCGCCGTTCGTCTGGCACGGCTCCATCCGCTCCCCCGAGATCGCCGAGCAGGCCGCCTACTACGGCGACGGCTTCTTCGCCAACCACATCTTCTGGCCCAAGCAGCACACCGAGAAGATGGTCCGCCTCTACCGGCAGCGGTACGCGCACTACGGCCACGGCACCGCCGAGCAGGCGATCGTCGGCCTCGGCGGCCAGGTCTTCCTGCGCAAGAACTCCCAGGACGCGGTACGCGAGTTCCGCCCGTACTTCGACAACGCCCCCGTCTACGGCCACGGCCCGTCCCTGGAGGAGTTCAGCCGCGAGACCCCGCTGACCGTCGGCTCGCCGCAGGAGGTCATCGAACGCACCCTGTCCTTCCGCGAGTACGTCGGCGACTACCAGCGCCAGCTCTTCCTCGTCGACCACGCCGGGCTGCCCCTGAAGACGGTCCTGGAGCAGCTCGACATCCTCGGCGAGGAGGTCGTGCCGGTGCTCCGCAAGGAGTTCGCCGGCCTGCGCCCGGCCGGCGTGCCGGAGACCGCACCGCTCCACCCCGCCGTGCGCGGCAACCAGGAGGCCTGAACCGTGCAGACCCTCAAGCTCGTCGCCGTCTCCGCCGGCCTCGGCTCACCCTCCTCCACCCGGCTGCTCGCCGACCGGCTCGCCCAGGCGGCCCGCTACCGGCTGGCCGAGCGCGAGTACGCCGTCGACGTCCAGGTGGTCGAACTGCGCGACCTCGCGGTCGACATCGCCCACAACTTCACGACCGGCTTCCCCTCCGGCCGCCTCCAGGAGGCCATCGACGCGGTGACCGGCGCGGACGGGGTGATCGCGGTGACCCCGGTGTTCACGGCCTCGTACAGCGGTCTGTTCAAGTCCTTCTTCGACCTGATCGACCCGGCCGCGCTGACCGGCACCCCGGTGCTGGTCGGGGCGACCGGCGGCACCGCCCGCCACTCGCTCGTGCTCGACCACGCGCTGCGGCCGCTCTTCGCCTACCTGCGGGCCCTCCTCGTCCCGACCGCCGTCTACGCGGCCTCCGAGGACTGGGGGACCGGCGGCGACGAGTACACCGAGGGGCTGCCGGACAGGATCACCCGGGCGGGGTACGAGCTCGCGGACACGGTCGCCGAGAAGGCCGCCGCCCGGCCCGCCCGGCCCGCCCGGCCTGACGACGCGAGCCAGGACGCTGACTCTGACCCTGGCTCTGCCCCTGGCTCTGCTCCTGACGCTGACCCTGACGCGTACGAGATCATCCCGTTCGAGCGACAGTTGGCCGGTCTGCGCCTCGCCTGACCCGCGCCGGCCGGAAGCGGCGTCCGCCATGCGCCCGGGGGGCTCCGGGCGCATGATGCCCCCATGGACATCAAGCTCGAACTGATCGGCGTGCCCGTCACCGACATCGACCGCGCCAAGGCCTTCTACGAGCGGGTCGGCTTCCACGCCGACCACGACGTGACCGTCAGCGACGACATCCGCTTCGTCCAGATGACCCCGCCCGGCTCGGCCTGCTCGATCGCCTTCGGCAAGGGCATCACCGAGATGACCCCGGGCTCCCTCGACAACATGCAGGTCGTCGTCACCGACATCGAGGAGGCGCACGCCGACCTGAAGGGCCGGGGCGTCGAGGTCACCGGGATCGACGACCAGCCGTGGGGTTCGTTCGTCTACTTCACCGACCCCGACGGCAACCGCTGGGCGGTCCAGCAGACCACCCCGCGCAACCGCTGACCGACTGCGGGTCGATCACTTGCGGTTGTAGAGGCGCATCGTCACCGCGCCGAAGACGAGCACGAACAGCGCCGACCACCCGAGCGACCAGCCGATGTCCGCCGCCGGCCGGTTGCCCGCCATCAACTCCCGTACCGCCGTGGCCAGATGCGTCACCGGGCTGTTGTTGACGAAGGCCTGGAGCCAGCCGGGCATGGTCTTCGGGTCGACGAAGACGTTGGACAGGAACGTCAGCGGGAAGATCACCATCATGCTGACGCCCATGACCGACTTCTCGCTGCGCAGCAGCAGCCCGAACATGGTCCAGATCCACGAGAACGCGAAGGAGAACACCAGCAGCAGCGCGACGCCGAGCAGCACGCCCACCACTCCGCCGTCCGGGCGGTAGCCGATGGCGATGCCGACCGTGAGCATGACGGCGGACGCGATCAGATAGCGCACGACGTCGCCGAGCAGATAGCCGACCATCGGTGCGGGACGCCAGATCGGCAGGGTGCGGAAGCGGTCGAAGACGCCCTTCTCGATGTCCGTGTTGACCGAGACCCCCGTGTACATGGTGATCATCACGACGCTCATCACCAGGATGCCGGGCAGCAGGAACTGGATGTACGCCGAGACCGAGCCGGCCAGCGCGCCCCCGAAGAGGTACGTGTACATCAGCACCATCATGATCGGGAACGCCGTCACGTCGAACAGCTGCTCCGGCACGTGCTTGATCTTGAGCATGGCCCGCCAGCCGAAGGTCAGCGAGGCGGAGAGGGCGCTGGGGCGCGGCGGGCGGGTGTGGCCGACGAGGAGCGCGGCGAGCTCGTCCGCCTTGGGCGCGACGAAGTCGAGGGTGTCGGTGTTCCGGGTGTCCTTGCCGGTGGTGACGGTCGTCATGCCGTCGTTCCTTTCCTGTCCGTCAGCGCCAGGAAGACCTCGTCCAGGCTGGGCTGGCCGAGCCCGAAGTTGTCGACCGTGATCCCGGCCCTGGTCAGCTCCGCGAGCGCCCGCGCGGCCTGCTGGGCGGCGCCGAGGTCGGTGCCGTGGCCGTCGACGGTGGCGGTGAGGGCGACCGGGTCCGGTTCGAGCTGGACGGCCGCGCCCAGGGCGGTGGCGAGGATCCGCTCGGCCTCCGGGCGCTGCTCCGGGTCCCGGAGCCGGACGTGCACCGAGCCGGAGCCGACGGAGGCCTTCAGCGCGCCCTTCGTGCCCTCCGCGATGACCCTGCCGTGGTCGATGACGGCGATACGGGAGGCCAGCTGGTCGGCCTCGTCCAGGTACTGGGTGGTCAGCAGGACGGTGGTGCCCTGGGCGACGACCGCGCGGACGATGTCCCAGACCTGGTTGCGGCTGCGCGGGTCGAGGCCGGTCGTCGGCTCGTCGAGGAAGAGCAGGTCGGGGGTGTTGAGGATGGACGCGGCGATGTCGATACGGCGCCGCATGCCGCCCGAGTAGTTCTTGATCTGCCGGTCGGCCGCGTCCGCGAGCCCGAACGCCTCCAGGAGCTGCGCGGAGCGCTCTCGGGCGGCGGCACGGCCGTGGCCGAGGAGCCGGCCGAGCAGGACCAGGTTCTCGGTGCCGGTGAGGTCCTCGTCGACGGAGGCGTACTGGCCGGTGAGGCTGACCCGGCCGCGTACGGTGTCGGCGTCCTTGACGACGTCCCTGCCGAAGACCCGGGCCTGGCCGCCGTCGGGGCGGAGCAGGGTGGCGAGCATCTTCACGACGGTGGTCTTGCCGGCACCGTTGGGTCCGAGGACGCCGTAGACGGTGCCGGCCGGGACCCTCAGGTCGATGCCGTCGACGGCCCGGTTGGAGCCGAAGACCTTGACCAGCCCTTCGGTCTCGATGGCGAGGTCGGTCATGCGCCTGTCCTCCGGGCCGGGAAGCTTTCGTCCAGTCTCCGACGGGCCCGGCGCGGATGCCAGGGGAGGGACGAGACCGTCTCCCCCGTGTGGTGGAGGCGGACCGGACGCCGGGGCGACGCCGCGGGGGGCGGCGGGCGGGAGGCTGAGCGCATGCTGAGGATCAAAACCCTTCCCGATGTGCCCCGTTGGGCGTCCGTCGCCGCACACGCCGTCCCGCTGGTCGTCCTGCCCGCGGGGCTCTGGCGGCTCGCGCTCGCCTTCGGGCTGCCGGTCGTCGTGTACTCCCCCTACAGCGATCCGAACGCGGGCCAGCTGACGTACATGATCGCCCTGACCGTCGGGGCCGAGCTGCTCGCCTTCCTCACGCTGGGCCTGGTCCGCTCCTGGGGCGAGGTCTTCCTCGGCCGCCGGGTGAATCCGCGCGTGGCGACGAACGCCGCCCTCGCCGGGGCGGTGGGGCTCTTCGCGGCGGGCGGCTGGTCCGCGTACGCGCAATGGGCGGGCCTGGCCGGCGACGACATGGTGCTGACCACCGCCCAGCAGGCCCTGTTCCTGGCCTGCTACGTGCCCCTGGTGGTGGTCTGGCCTGCCCTGCTGGCGGCGGTGGCGGTCGCGTACCACCGCCGCCGGGTCAGGTCCTGACTAATAGGGCGCGGGGCGGCCCGCCGCGTCCTCGTGGGTGTAGAAGAGGTAGTAGGCGGCGACGAAGGTGCACGCGCCGATGATCAGGCCGAGCATCGACGACGAGAACACGCTGTGGTCGGAGAGGCTGAAGAGGAAGCCGATCGCGCCGCCGGTGAGGACGGCCCAGGCGACCGCCCGCACCTCACGCCGCAGGGCCCGGCCGTAACGGCGCAGTGCGTAGATGGACACGGCGAGGGCGACGGCGCTGATCACGCCGAGCCAGAACTGCCCCCAGGACAGGGCTTCGCCGCGCCGGGCGATGACCGGGGCGTACAGACCGTAGGCGATGCCGATCGTGGCGGGCAGGCCCCAGCCGTGCGTACCGAGCTGGCGCCGGGCGGGTACCGCTGCGTGTGCGGCCATGGCAGGAGCTCCTTTCCCCGGACCGTTCCTGCACCCTCCAGGGCACACCCGCGCCCGGCGCGCCGCAAGTGGATCAGCCGGCGGGCCGTACCGCGACCGCGTCGATCTCGAAGAGCATGCCGGGCAGGGCGAGGGCCGCGACGCCGCTGAGGGTCTGGGCGGGCAGCCGGTCGCCGAAGGCGGCGTGCAGGTTCTTGCCGAGGACCTCCAGCTTGGCGAGGTCGTGCTCGACGATGTACGAGCCGAGCCGGACCACGTGCTCGAAGCCGAGGCCGGCGCCTTCGAGGGCGAGCCGGAGGTTGGTGAAGGACAGTTCGACCTGGGCGGCGAAGTCGCCGGGGGCGACGGCGCCGGTGCTGTCGGAGGCGTACTGGCCGCCGATGAAGACGAGTTCGCCGGGCGCGGAGGCGGCGTGGCTGTAACCGAAGGGGGTCGGGTCGTGCAGGGTGGCGGGGTTGGTGATCGTGCGCTGGTCGTTCGTCGTGACGCTCATGACGTCTTCCTCCCGTTGACGGAACCGATGACAGAACCGATGACTCGTTCGTGGATCTGGACATGTGATGTCCAGATTTTGCTCGCAGTGCGCCCCACACCCCCGGGGCGCCGTCAGCGCTTGCTTTCAGCGCTTGCTTTCAGCCGGTGCTTTCAGCCCGTGCCGAGCAGCCGGCGGACGCGGTCCGGCGCCGTCGGCGCCTGCCGTTCCGCCTGGATCCGCACGTCGTCCAGGGTCTGGGCGGCCAGCTCGCGCCGCCAGGCCAGTTCGGCCCGGCCCATCGCACCGGCGATGGCGCACTCGGCGTCGGGCTTCCCCGGCGCCGCGCCCGGCCCCTTGCCGCGGATCTCGGTGCAGCGGAAGGCGTCGTCCGGTCCCTCGATCGCGACGACCACGTCCATGACCGTGATCCGGTCCAGCGGCCTGGCCAGCCGGAAGCCGCCCTTGGGCCCGCAGACCGACGTCAGGATCCCGGCCCGTACGAGCGCCTGGAGCTGCTTGTTGAGGTAGGCCGAGGGCAGTTCGTGGTACGCGGCGAGCCGGGCCGCCGTGACGGCCTGCTCCTCCCCGACCCAGGCGAGGTTCAGGCAACTGTGCAGCGCCCACTCCACGCCCTCGTTCATCCTCATAACCTGGACACTACACATCCAGGATCACTCCACGCAAGCATGATCAACAAGCGGAATCCGCAAGTCCGGGCGGGTCACACAGCCGCCTTCCGCCCGGCTTCAGCAGCCCTCCGCCGCCAGGGCCGCCAGTCGTCCCAGCGCCTCGTCCAGGACCGGCACCGGCGGCGACGCGAGGCCCACGCGGACGGCGTCCGGGGCCGAGGCGGCGCCCACCGCGAAGGCGGTGCCCGGGGTGACCGCGACTCCGGCCCTGGCCGCGGCCGCCGCGGCGAAGGTCTCCGAGCGCCAGCCGGCGGGGAGGGTCCACCAGCAGTAGTGCGCGTGGGGCGAGGTGCGCAGGGTGTGGCCGGCGAGGCGGCGGCGTACCACGTCGGCGCGGGCCTCCGTGTCGGCGCGCTTGGCCGCGACGACGCGGGCGACCGTGCCGTCCTCCGTCCAGCGGGTCGCCGCGGCGAGGGCCAGGCCGCCCGCCGTCCACGCACCGGAGCGCAGCGCCTCGGCGACCGGGGCGCGCAGTCGTTCCGGTACGACGAGGTAGCCGACCGTCAGGCCGGGGGAGAGCCGCTTGGACAGGCTGTCGAGCAGCACCACCTGGTCCGGGGCGTACGCCGCGAGCGGGGGCGGGGCGGACGGGTCGAGGAAGGACCACGTGGCGTCTTCCACCGCGGGCAGGCCCGACTCCGTCAGGAACGCGGCCAGTTCGGCGCGCCGGGCCGGGCCCGCCGTCGCCGCCGTCGGGTTGTGCAGGGTCGGCTGGACGTACACCGCGGCGAGCGGCGCGGCCCGGTGGGCGGCCGCGAGGGCCTCGGGGCGGAGGCCCTCGGCATCGGTCGCGATCGGCACCAGGCGCACCCCGAGCCGCTCCGCGACCGCTTTGACCAGCGGATACGTCAGCGCCTCCACACCCAGTCGGCCGCCGGGCGGTACGAGGGCCGAGAGCGCGGCGGCGATGGCCTGGCGACCGTTGCCCGCGAAGAGGACCGCCTCCGCCGCCGGTTCCCAGCCGGCCCGGGCGAGGACCCGTACCGCCGCCGTACGCGCGGCCGGCGTCCCGGTCGCGGCGGCGGGGCGCGTGGTCGCCTCCGCGAAAACGTCGGGCCGGGTCAGGGCCGCGAGCGCGCCCGCCATCAGCTCCGACTGACCCTCCACCGAGGGGTAGTTGAGCTGGAGGTCGACCGGCGCGAGCCCGGTCGCCTCGGCGAGCGCGGGCCCCGGCAGCGGCGGCGCCGCCCGTACGAAGGTGCCGCGCCCGACCTCGCCGACGACCAGGCCCCGGCGGACCAGCTCGCCGTACACCCGTATCGCCGTCGAGCCCGCGATCCCGTGCCGGCGGGCGAACACCCGCTGCGGCGGCAGCCGGTCGCCGGGACGCAGCCGCCCGTCCGCGATCCGCTGTGCGATCCGGTCCGCGATCGCCCGGTAGTCGTCCGCCATGCCCACCCCCCTGCCCCCGCGCATGTCGCCGCCCAGGTGCCCAGCCCGTGCTCCCCTGCCCGGCATTGCACCGAGAGCAAAGATCTTATTGCACCGAGGAGTTGCGGCTGCCTAGCCTCTGACCATGCCTTCCGCAGAGATCAACGGAATCGTCGCCGCCTACGAGGACCGGGGCACGGGCCCCGCGCTCGTCCTCGTCCACGGCCACCCCTTCGACCGCACCATGTGGCGGCCGCAGCTCGACCGCTTCGCCGCCACCCACCGCGTGATCGCCCCCGACCTGCGCGGTTACGGTGCCACCACCGTCGTCCCCGGCCTCACCCCGCTCTCCGCGTACGCCGACGACCTCGCCGCCCTCCTCGACCACCTGGGCGTCGGTGAGTTCGTCCTCGGCGGGCTCTCCATGGGCGGCCAGATCGTCATGGAGTGCTACCGCCGCTTCCCCGGGCGGATCCGCGGCCTCGTCCTCGCCGACACCTTCCCCGCCGCCGAGACCGAGGAAGGCCGTGCCGCCCGCAACGCCACCGCCGACCGGCTGCTCGCCGAGGGCATGCGGGGGTACGCCGACGAGGTCCTGGACAAAATGGTCGCCCCGTACAACACCCACGCCGCGCCCCATGTGCACCGCATGATGTGCGCGACGGACCCGGCCGGCGCCGCGGCGGCCCTGCGCGGCCGCGCCGAGCGCCCGGACTACCGGGCGCTGCTCACCACCGTCTCCGTACCCGCCCTGGTCGTGGTCGGCCGGGACGACACGTACACGCCCGTCGCGGAGGCGGAGGCGATGCACGCGCTGCTGCCCGACGCCACGCTCGCGGTGATCGAGGGCGCGGCGCACCTGCCGAACCTGGAGCGGCCGGAGGAGTTCGACGCGGCCCTGGACGCCTTCCTGAGCTCGCTCACCCGATCGGCCCAGGTGAAGGTTCGGAACCGAACGGACGCTCCGACGATGGGTGCATGAGCCAGAACACCGCATCACCGCAGAAGTCGAGCACCAGTGGAGCCTGGGCCGCCGGCGGCACCCTCTTCGCCGGCTGCCTGATGATGATCACCGGCATCATCGACGTCCTCCAGGGCATCGCCGGAATCGCCGAGGACGACGTCTACGCGCGGGTCGGCGACTACGTCTTCAAGTTCAACCTGACGGCCTGGGGCTGGATCCACCTCTGCATCGGCGTCGTCGTCATCATCACCGCCTTCGGCATCCTGATGGCCAAGGAGTGGGGCCGGATCGCCGGTATCGCACTGGCCGGGCTGAACATCGTCGCCCAGTTCCTCTTCCTGCCCTACCAGCCGTGGTGGGCCCTGTTCTCCATGGCCGTCTCGATCTTCATCGTCTGGGCCCTGGCCACCAACGAGAACTACGGCCGCGAGTTCCTGTGACGCGCAACCCCGGCCGCACCGGCAGCCACACGCGCACCCGCAGCCGCACACGCACCCGCACCCGCTCCGTCAGCGCCGCCGCCGCGCTCCTCGCCCTCGGCCTCGGCCTCGTCCTCACCGGCTGCGACGAGGCCAAGGACACGGCAGGCGACATCGTCTCCTCCGCCACGGCGGCGGTCGCCTCGGCCGCCCAGGAGCAGATGAACAAGGTCAAGGACGGGGTGAACGCGACCGCGGACGTCAAGGCCGGAGCGACGTCCACGGACGGCGACCGGACCGTCGCCGAGATCACCGCGACCAACCCGCTGGACAAGACGGCCGACTACACCGTCATGGTCAACTTCCGTGACCAGGACGGCAATCTGCTCGACGTCGTCGTCCTGAACATCGACGACGTCGCCCCGGGGAAGTCCGCGTCGGGCACCGCGCGCAGCAACCGGACGCTGTCGGGCGACACGAAGGCGGAGGTCGCCCAGGCACTGCGACACTGACCCGTGTGGAACCCCCCGTACGACCCGCGGCCCGGCCCGGGCGGCGCGTCGCCGCCTGGGCCGCCTGGCTGCTGCTCGTCGTACCGACCCTGACGACGGGCTGCCGGCTCCTCGACTCCGACGGGTTCACGCCCGTACCGCAGTTCCTGTCCCTGCTGCCCTGGCTGACCGTCCCCGCCGGGCTCGCGCTGCTCCTGGCCGCCTTCGCCCGCCGCCGGGTGCTCGCCGCCTGGGCGGCGGTCGTCGTGGCCGTCACCGCCTGGTTCGTCCAGCCGTACGGGGCGGACGGGACGACCGCGCGCGGGCCTCTCGTCGCCCGGGTCCGGGTGCTCGCCTCCAACGTCGAGTTCGGGCAGGCGACGGAGGCGTTGATCGAGGCGGTACGGAAGGAACGGCCGCAGCTCGCGTACGTCTCCGAGTGCGACCCGGCCTGCGGGCGCGCCCTGGCCGCCGCCCTCGGGGCCGAGCTGCCGTACCGCACCGCCGTCGAGTCCACCGGGTCGCGTGGCTCGGTGCTGCTCAGCGCCCGCCCGCTGCGGAACCCGCGGGCCGTCCCCGGCCGGATGGGCATGCCCGGCGCCGACACGGAGCTCGGCGGCCGCACCGTCCATCTGCAACTCGCGCACCCCCTGCCTCCGGTGCCCCGCCAGGTGCACCTGTGGGAGCGGGAGAGCGCACGGATCCGGGACTACGCCGCCGCCCACCGCGACGCCGGGCCCGTGCTGCTCGCGGGCGACTTCAACGCCTCCCAGGACCACGCCGTCCTCCGCGCCGTCCTGGACGCCGGCCGCCTCCACGACGCCGCCCGCCTCGCCGGCCGGGCCCGCACCCCCACCTGGCCGCAGGGCTCGCCGGTGCCGCCTTACGTACAGATCGACCATGTGCTGGTCAGCGACGACTTCCGGGTCCGGGGCGTGCGGTTCCTGTCGCTCGCGGGCACGGACCACCGGGCGGTCCTCGCCGACCTCGACCTGCACGCCGCGCGCTGATCGGCCACGCTGAAGGCATGGACAACGACGAGATCCTGGAGAACATCGGCGCCCTCGTCGAGGAGGAGCGCGCCCTGCGGCAGCGCACCGGCGGTCTCCTGGACGAGGAACGCGGCCGCCTGGCCGACCTCGAGGTCCAGCTGGACCAGTGCTGGGACCTGCTGCGGCAGCGCCGCGCGAAGGCCGAGTACGGCGAGGACCCGGACACGGCGGCCGTACGGCCCGCGGCGGAGGTGGAGGGCTACCGGAGCTGACCGGAGCCGAACCGGCCGGAGCCGACCGAAGCCCAACCGGCCGGAGCCGAGCCGACCGGAACCGCCCCCGCCGCCCCCGTACGTTGGTCGCATGGCGAAACCCGCACGGCTCTCCCCGCCCGCCTGGCTCACCGCAGGGCTCCGGCCGCAGCCCACGCCCATCCCCTGGGCGGCCGTCCTGCGTGCGTCGGTGGCGCTCGCCGCGCCGCTCGCCGTAGGGCTCGCCCTCGACCAGCCCGCCTACGGCGCCCTCGTGTCCATGGGCGCCCTCTCCGGAGTCATCGGCGACACCGCCGACGCCTACCGGATGCGGGTCTTCAACATCGCCGTCCCCCAGCTCTTCGGCGCCCTCGGCGTCACCCTCGGCACCCTCGTCTTCGGGCAGGGCTGGCTCGCCGTCGCCGCGCTCACCCTGGTCGCGCTCGTCTCCGGGATGATCTCCTCGATCGGCGCCGTCGCCTCCGTCTCCGGACTGCTGCTCCTCCTCAACGCCGTGGTCGGCGCGGGCCTGCCCATGCCGAAGCCCTGGTGGACGGCGCCGCTGCTGCTCGCCGGCGGCGGGGTCGTCGTCCTCGTCCTCACCCTGCTCGGCTGGCCGCTGCGCCGCGCCGCGCCCGAACGCACCGCGGTCGCCGGCACCTACCGGGCCGTCGCCGAACTCTTCGAGGCCGCGGGCAGCGACACGTACGACGAGAAGCGGCAGGCCGTCACCGCCTCCCTCAACCAGTCCTACGACCTGGTCCTCGCCCGCCGGGCCCGCCAGCACGGCCGTGCGCCCACCCTGGTGCGGCTGCTGGCCCAGCTCAACGCGGTCATCCCGCTCCTGGAGGCCGCGCCCGCCGCCCACTTCGCCGCCCGCCGCTTCCACCGGCCGCTGCCGCCGCGGATCCCGGCCACCGTGCGCGAACTCGCCGCCTCCGTCGAGAAGGGCCGCACCGGCACCCCGGTCGTGGACCTGCCCGAGGCGCGCCGCCCGTCCGAGAAGGCCGTCGACGCGGCCGTACGGTACGCGGCGACGGTCGTCCACAGCGCGGAGCCCAACCCGTACAACGTGGACGACCGGCTCGGCCGGCCCGCCGCCCTGCGGGTCCGGGTCCGGCGCACCGCCCGCAGCGTGCTGCTGTCCGAGGCGTCCTGGCGGTACGGGCTGCGCCTCGCGCTGTGCATCGGCCTCGCGCAGGCGCTGGTCTCGCTGATCGCCGTACCCCGCTCGTACTGGGTCGCGCTCACCGTCACCTTCGTCATGAAGCCGGACTTCGGCTCGGTCTTCTCCCGTGCCGTGCTGCGCGCCCTCGGCACCGCCGGCGGACTGCTGCTCGCCGCGCCGCTGCTGGCCGCGGTGCCGCGCGGCTGGTGGGACGTGCCGGTGATGCTGGTGCTCGCGGCGCTGATCCCGGCGTTCTCGGCGAAGGGGTACGCCTTCCAGACCGCGGCCATCACCCCGGTCATCCTGCTCCTGTCCGACCTGCTCAACCACCAGGGATTCGGCCTCGTGCTGCCCCGGCTCTACGACTCGCTCATCGGCTGCGGCATCGCCCTGGTCGCCGGCTACCTGCTGTGGCCGGAGTCCTGGCACACCCGGGTCGCCGACCGGCTCGCCGACGCGGTCGCCGACACCGCCTCGTACGTGACCCTCGCGTTCGCGTCCGGCGCGGGCGGCGACCCCGGCGCCCGGCACCGGGCCCGCCGCAAGCTGTACCGGGACATGTCGACCGTACGGTCGGAGTTCCAGCGGGCCCTGACCGAACCGCCGCCCGCCGGGGACCTGGCCGCCGCGTGGTGGCCGCTGGCCATCGCCGTGGAGCGGATCGTGGACGCCACCACCGCCGCCCGCATCCGCGTCGACCACGGCGCCCCGGGGCCCGAACCGGCCGAGGTCGCCGCCGTGGAACGCCAGCTGCGGGAGCTCGCCGACGGACTGCGCTCCAGCGAGGTCCTGGTGGAGGTCCGCGCCGAACTGCTCGGCGACGAGGACGACGTGCTCGCGCCGCTGCGGCAGGAGGTACGGGCGGCACGCGCCATCGCGACGCCGTAAACCCGACCAAAGGGGCGTACGGAAGCCGTTACCGGCGGTTGCGGAACGGAACCCTCCCACTGCCGTTACCGGATCCCACGCGGGCGACTACGATGCGCACGAATTCACCGTGATCCGCGCCTCCCCTCCGGCCACAAGCGACCTGGTGGCGGGGTCACTTGCCGCCCGCCCCACCGCCCGCCGCACGTCCCCGCACCCCGCACGTCCCCGTACCTCCCCCGGTACGCCGCTTCACCCTCCCCTCGCACCACCCGCCGCACCCCCTCCCCTCCGCACCCCTCCCTCCCGGCACCCCCTCCCCCTCCCCTCCGCGCCCTGCGCCCCGCGTCCCCGAGGACATCGCCATGCGCACCACCCCCGGCAGAGGTCTCCAGCCCAATGCCCTCGGCACCTTCGACACCATCGTGATGGCCGTGGCCGGCAGTGCCCCCGCGTACTCGCTCGCCGCGACCACCGCCGTCCTCTTCGGCGCCGTCGGCCTCGCCGGGCCCGCCGCGCTGCTCTACTGCGCGATACCGATGCTCGGCATCGTCCTCGCGTACGCCCGCCTCGGCCGGATCGACGTCAACGCGGGCGCCGGGTACTCGTGGGTGGGCCGCACCCTCCACCCCTTCCTCGGCTTCCTCTCCGGCTGGGCCCTCGTCTTCGCCGCCACGGTCTTCATGGTGGCCGGATCACTGCCCGCCGGGTCCCTCACGCTCTCCCTGGTCGCCCCGGAGCACGCCGAGAACACCGCGCTGTCCTGCGCGGTCGGCGCCGGCTGGTTCCTGGTGATGCTGCTCGTCGTCCTGGGCGGCGCCCGGCTCACCGTGCGGGCCCAACTCCTCATGTCCGGCGTCGAATTGCTGATCCTCGTCGTGTTCGTCCTTGCCGCGCTCGCGCACCGCGGGCACGCCACCGCCTTCGACTGGTCGTGGTTCGGCCTCGGCCAGTTCGGCGGGGCCTCCGGCTTCGCGTCCGGCGCGCTGATCGCCGCCTTCTACTACTGGGGCTGGGACGTGACCAGCAACCTCAGCGAGGAGACCCGCGACAGCCGCCGCACCGCCGGACTCGCCGCGCTCGTCGGCGTCGGCGTGGTCTTCCTGCTCTTCGAGGCCTTCACCATCGCCGTCAACGTCCTGCTGAGCGCCGGGCAGATCAAGGCCGGCGGGGCCAACGTCCTGGCCGTCCTCGGGCAGGAGATCTGGCCCGGCGTCGGCGGCAAGCTGCTCGTCCTCGCGGTGCTGCTGTCCACGATCGCCACCCTGGAGACCACCCTCATCCAGGTCACCCGCTCCCTGTTCGCGATGGGCCGCGACCGCACCATGCCGGCCGCGCTCGGCACCGTCCACCGGCGCTGGAACACCCCGTGGGTGGCCATCGCGGCCGTCGGCGCCGCCGCGCTCGTGATGTTCGCGGCCGCGGCGGCCGCCGGGTCGATCGGGCAGGTCCTGGGCGACGCCGTCAGCGCCATCGGTCTGCAGATCGCCTTCTACTACAGCCTCGCGGGCCTCGCCGCCGTCGTCGCGTACAAGAAGCTGCTGCTGAGCTCCGTACG
This sequence comes from Streptomyces sp. NPDC085481, assembly GCF_044541845.1. Lineage (NCBI taxonomy): Bacteria > Bacillati > Actinomycetota > Actinomycetes > Kitasatosporales > Streptomycetaceae > Streptomyces > Streptomyces sp. NPDC085481. Next base: position 260,035 of record NZ_JBITTJ010000002.1, on the reverse strand, counting down.
CGACTTCGTCCTGGGCGGCGTGTGGCCGCTGCTCGGCTCCGCGTTCATGCTGTGGGCCTTCGTCGAGTCGCTCGGCGAGCTCTCCCCTGCCGCCCTCGCCATCGGCCTCGGCGGGCTCGCCCTCGGCCTCGTACCGATGCTCGTGTACTGGAAGAAGGGCAGCTCCTACTACCGGCCCGCCCGGCTCGACGCGGCCCGCGCACTCGCCGCGGCCGAACGCTTCACCTCACCGGACTCGCCGCGCGCCCGCCGCGCCGACGAGTCGCTCGCCACCGACTTCTGACGGTCCGCCTTCGAGGGAGGTATCCGGATGGCCGCACTGCGCCGCCCATCGCGCTCGCCGCGTCCGTCACGCTCGTCCCGGCAGGGCCGGTTCGCCCCGGAATTCGACCCGGACTTCGGCGACCGGGCGCTCACCGAGGCCCGGCACGACATGGTCATCGGCCGCTGGCAGGGCGTACGGGACCTGTTGCGGGCCACCGGCGACGACTGGACCCGCCGCACCCACCGGCTGCGGCTCCTGTCGCACGCCGCCGCGGGCAGCTCCACCGTCGAGGCCTGGCGGGCCGCCGAACCGGACAACCCGGACGTGGCGGTGCTGCGGGCGGCGACCGAGGTGGTACGGGTCTTCGACACGGCCATCGCCGCCGGCCGGGGCACCGCCGTCGAACGTGGCCGGATCGACGCGGCCGTCGACGCCTGCCGCGCCGCCGCGCAGGCCGCACCCGCCGACCCGATGCCGTGGGTCTCGCTGCTCTCCGTCGCCCGGCTGTACGAGGGCGGGGTGCCGCGTCGCGAGCTACGGCACTGGTTCGACGAGTTGCGCCGCCGCGACCCGTACAACACCGAAGGCCACACCCAGGTGCTGCGCTACTGGTCGGCGCGCTGGCACGGCACGCACGGCGCCATGTACGACTTCGCGCGCGACGCGGCGGGCGTGGCACCGCCGGGCTCGCCGCTGCCGATCCTGGTGCAGATCGCGCGGGTCGAGGAGTACCGCTACATCGCGGACGGGGCGCTCGGCCGCGGCCCGGTGCGCGGCTTCGACCAGCACTGGAAGCACGAGCTCGCGGTGACGGAGGTGCGCCGCACCCACGCCCGCTGGATCGGCGGCCGCGAACCGGGCCGCCCGGTGGCCCCGGAGGAGGTGGCGGAGCTCAACTACCTGGCACACGCGGCGTGTTACGCGGGGCAGGTGGAGGTGGCACGGGAGGTGCTGACGCTGCTCGGGAAACGGGCGGCGTGGGTGCCGTGGGTGTACACGGGCGAGCCGGAGGAACAGTTCGTGCGGTTCAGGGAGGGCCTGGGAGTGGAGCAGGGGGCGGGCTGACGCCCGCCCCCTCACCCGGAGGCGTCCCGTCGGCGTCAGACGCCGATGTCGCCGCCGTCGGTGCGCCAGACGGCGACGACGGCCGGACGGACGATCTTGCCGGGGCCGTCGGGCCAGACGGAGGCCGGCTTCTCGACGGACGCGCCGTCGATCTCGCCCGGGTGCTGCACGGAGACCAGGACCCGGCGGTCCTGGACGAGCGGGCCGCACGTCTCGGCACCGCGCGGCACCGTCAGGAACTGCTTGAGCTCACCGCGCCGCTCGCCCTGCGTGGCCACACCGAGCAGGCCGTCGTGCGAACCGAGCTGGTTGCCGTCGGTCGAGATCCACAGGTTGCCGTGCGGGTCGAAGGCCACGTTGTCCGGGCAGGAGATCGGGGAGACCCTCTCCTTCGGGAAGCCCGCGAAGTAGGTGGCCGGGTCGTTCGGGTCGCCGGCGACCAGGAACAGGCGCCAGGCGAAACCGTCGGAGGCCGGGTCGTCCCAGTGCTCGGCGAGCTCCAGGATCTGGCCGTGCTTGTTGAGGTTGCGCGGGTTGGCCTCGTCGGCCGGGGCCTTGCCGGCCTTGCCGCGGTCGGTGTTGTTGGTGAGCGCGACGTAGACGCGGCCGGTGCGCGGGGAGGGCTCGACGTCCTCGGGGCGGTCCATCTTGGTGGCGCCGACCCTGTCACCGGCGAGGCGGGTGAAGACGTACACCTCCTCGGCGGTCATGCCGGGCACGTGCGAGACGGCGCCGTCCTTGCCGGCGGTGGCCAGCGGGATCCACACGCCGGAACCGTCGAACCCGCCGTCGGAGGGCAGCTTGCCGGTGCCGTCGATCTCGGCGGCCGGGGAGTCGCCGGTGAGCTTGGCGACGTAGAGGGTGCCCTCGTCGAGGAGCGTGAGGTTGTGCTCGCGCGCGGCGCGGGAGCTCCCCTTCTTCATCCGCTTGCTCGAGACGAACTTGTAGAAGTAGTCGAAGCGCTCGTCGTCGCCCATGTAGACGACCGGACGGCCGTCTGCGGTCAGACGGGGCTGCGCGGCCTCGTGCTTGAAGCGGCCGAGCGCGGTGCGCTTGCGGGGCGTGGAGTCCGGGTCGTACGGGTCGAGCTCGACGACCCAGCCGAAGCGGTGGGCCTCGTTGGGCTCCTGCCTGACGTCGAAACGCTTGTCGAACCGCTCCCACTTGCGCTCGGTGGCGGCGGCACCGATGCCGTAGCGCTTGTCGGTGGCGGAGGAGCCGTTGGCGAAGTACTGGTTGAAGTTCTCCTCGCCGTGGAGGGTGGAGCCCCACGGGGTGGTGCCGCCGGCGCAGTTGTTGAGCGTGCCGAGGACGGTGCGGCCCTCGGGGTCGGCGGAGGTCTTGACGAGCTCGCTGCCGGCGGCCGGGCCGGTCAGCTCGAACTCGCTGGTGGCGGTGAGGCGCCGGTTGAGCCGGTGCCGGCTGACGGGCGTGAGGCGGCCCGTGCGGTGCTCCTCCTGGACCACGACGACGGACAGGCCGTGCGCGGCCCAGGCGATCTCGACCTGCTCGCGGGTCGGGTTCGCGGGGTCGTAGCCCCGGAACATCAGGACCTCGTCGGTGTACTCGTGGTTGGCCACGAGGACCTGGCGGTGGTGCTCGCCGCGGAGCGGGAGCAGGGAGAGGAAGTCGTTGTTGTAGCCGAACTGGCCGGCCTGGGCCTTCGCCGACTGCTTCTCGGAGTCGAAGGCGGGGGCGCCGCGGAGGATGGGCTCGCCCCAGCGGATGACCACGTTCTGGGAGTAGCCGGCGGGGGTGGTGACCTGGTCGGCGGTGTTGGGCGCGACGGGGTCGAAGCGGAGGCCGCGGGCGCCGGTCGGCTTCGGCTTGTGGTGCGAGCCGTGCGAGCCGTGCGCTTCGGCGGCGGGGGCGTTGCCGAGGACCACGGCACCGCCCGCGGCGGAGGCGACGGTGACGACGGCGGCGGCGCGCATCACGGAACGGCGCGAGAGCGCACCGGCTATGACGTCGCCGACGTACTCGTTGTCGCTGGTGTTGGGCACCTCCTGGAAGCAGGCGTCCCCGCAACGGAACCGGCAGGTCATGGCGGAACGGCCGCCTCCGTGCGAGTGGTTGCTCAGCAGCGGCAGCAGTTTGCGCACTTGGTCCTCCTCCGGCGCATGCTGCGCCGACATGGTGTCGGGAATCCGTTCGGCGGTGACGATATGTGCGCACATCTGCACGGTGGGGTCTTAGGAGTGAACGCCGGATGAATGCGCGACGACCGGGGGCGCCCGGGTCGTAGGGACGGGGGGCCGTGGCCGCTAACCTTACGTGTCCGCCCTGGCCAGGGATGAAGGACGCATATCGCCCAACTCATGCGAAGGGGTTCGCCCATGGGTATTCGGAGCTTGCTGCGCAAGGTATTCGGCCGCGACCAGGCAAACGACGCCGAACACGGCCCGGCAACCTCCGTCCCGGCCCAGGCCGCGACCCCGCCGTCGGAAACCCCCGGCGACGACTCCGCCGCGGAACGCGCGGCGGCGGACCTGGTGGCGGCCGCCTTCGACAACCCCCAGATCCCACCGGCCCGAAGGGCGTCGTCGCCGACCACGGGGACGGGGCGTTCGGGCGGGACGGACGAGGTGGTTGTCGCAGAGGCCTCGGGCGGGGCGGACGAGGTAGTCGCGGCGGAGGATTCGGGCGCGGCGGACGGGGCAGCCGCTACGGAGCGTGCGGCCGAGGTAGCCGAGGCGGCGGCGGAGCTGACCGAGACGGCTGACGCGACGGAGACGGTGACCGCGGAGCCGACCGCGACGGCCGACGCCGAGGCGCAGCCGGAACCGGCCGCCGACGCCGACGCGCCTGCGGCGCAGGCGGCGACCGGCAACGCCCTCGACACCGCGCCGGAGGCGACCGGTACGCCGGCGAACGAGCCGGCCCAGGCCGACGCCGACGCGAGCGCTGCCGACTCGTCCGCCACAGCGGACGACGCCACGGAGCGGCCGGCGCCTACCGCGACGGCCGAAGAGCCCACCGCCGTCGACCCGGCCGAGGCGTCGGTCGTCACCGCGGAGCCGCAGCCCGCCGAAGCCGTCCTGTCGGCCGACGCGGAAAGCTCCACCACCGGTGAAGCGGAGGCGGAGCCGACCACGGCATCGGCCGACGAGGCCGGGTCCGTCGTGGCCGAGGCGGAGCCGGAGGCTGCGGCCACCACCGACGCCCCCGCGGGTGAGCCGGTCGCGGTGGCTTCGGCCACCGACGCCGACCCGGCGAAGCCGTCCGGGGCGGAGGCACCTGACACCGACCCGCAGCCGACCGCCGCAGTCGCCGACGCCGAAACCGACCCCGAGGCCGGGCCGGTCGCGGAGCCGCAGGCCGTGGCGCCCGAGGCCGGGCCGGTCGCGGAGCCGCAGGCCGCAACGCAGGAGCCGGCCCCGGCGGCAGCCGACGAGGCACCGGCCGAGGAGGTGCCGGCCGAGGAGGTGCCGGCCGGCGAGCCCGTCGCCGTGGCCGCCGCCGAGGCCCCCGTGGACGAGCCCGCCCCGGCCGCCGACGCGCCCGTGGCGCAGCCGCAGGAGCAGGACGGCGCCGAAGCCGCCACCCCCACCGGCACCGGCACCCCCGCCCTCACCCTCGCCACCGTCAAGGCGTCCGCTCCCCAGCTCGTCGACGCCTACAAGGCCGCCGGTGCCGTGCTCAAGAAGCAGGGGCTCACGGGCACCCGGGCGGCCGTGTACCTGGTCGTGGACCGGTCCGGGTCGATGCGGTCGTACTTCAAGGACGGGTCCGTGCAGCGGCTCGCCGAGCAGACGGTGGCGCTCGCCGCACACCTGTCCGAGGACGCCGCCGTCACCGCCGTCTTCTTCTCCACCGACATCGACGGCACCGCCGAACTCCGCCCCGCCGACCTCGACGGCCGCATCGACGCGGTCAACGCGACCCTCGGCCGGATGGGCCGGACGAACTACCACCGCGCCATCGAAGAGGTCCTCGCCCACCACGAGAAGAACGACCCCGACCGCCCCGCCCTGGTCGTGTTCCAGACCGACGGCGCGCCCGAGTCGCGGACGGCCGCCACGCAGGCGCTCGCCCAGGCGGCGGACCGGCCGGTGTACTGGAGGTTCACGGCGTGGGGCGAGGAGGACGGCAAGGCCTTCGACTACCTCCGTAAGCTCGCCGGCACCCCCCGTACAGGCGTCCACCTGGCCGGCCTCACCCCCGTCGAGACCCCGCACGCCGCCTTCTACCGCGGACTGCTCGACGGCTTCTCCCTCTGACCCGACAGGACACCGAAACCCGGGGCCCGGCGGCCTGACCGCCGGGCCCCGGGCTTAACCGTGTGAAGGCAGCTCCTCCCGGCCGTTAAAATTCGCACCATGGCGGCCACTGGATCCGAGAAGCAGGGCTCGAAGGCGTACTACGTCTCGACCCCCATCTACTACGTCAACGACGCTCCTCACCTGGGCCACGCCTACACGACCGTCGCAGGCGACGTGCTCACCCGCTGGCACCGCCAGCGTGGCGAGAAGGTGTGGTACCTCACCGGCACGGACGAGCACGGTCAGAAGATCATGCGCACCGCCGAGGCGAACGGGGTCACCCCCCAGGAGTGGTGCGACAAGCTCGTCGAGGAGGCCTGGAAGCCCCTCTGGGAGCACCTGAACATCGCGAACGACGACTTCATCCGCACCACCCAGAAGCGTCACACCGACCGCGTCCAGGAGTTCGTGCAGGACCTGTACGACAAGGGCGAGATCTACAAGGGCGGCTACGAGGGCCCGTACTGCGTGGGCTGCGAGGAGTACAAGCTCCCGGGCGATCTCATCGAGGCCGAGGACGGCACCAAGCTGTGCGCCGTCCACAAGAAGCCGGTGGAGATCCTCAAGGAGGAGAACTACTTCTTCAAGCTGAGCGAGTACGGCCCGAAGCTGCTCGAGTTCTACGAGGCCAACCCGGGCTTCATCCAGCCCGAGTCCGCCCGCAACGAGGTCGTGAACTTCGTCAAGCAGGGCCTGGAGGACCTCTCCATCTCGCGCTCCACGTTCGACTGGGGCGTCCCGGTCCCGTGGGACGACAAGCACGTCATCTACGTGTGGGTCGACGCGCTCCTGAACTACGCGACGGCGGTCGGCTACAACGAGAACCCGGCGAAGTTCGACGAGACCTTCCCGGCGGACGTCCACCTCATCGGCAAGGACATCCTCCGCTTCCACGCGGTGATCTGGCCGGCGATGCTGATGGCGCAGGGCCTGCCCGTGCCCGGCCGGGTCGCGGCGAACGGCTGGCTGATGGTCGGCGGCGAGAAGATGTCGAAGTCGAACCTGACCGGCATCAAGCCGCAGGACCTGACCTCGCACTTCGGCGTCGACGCGTACCGCTGGTACTTCCTGCGGGCGATCGCCTTCGGCCAGGACGGCTCGTTCTCGTGGGAGGACTTCTCCGCCCGCTACACCTCCGAGCTGGCCAACGACTACGGCAACCTCGCCTCCCGCGTGGCGGCGATGGTCGGCAAGTACTTCGGCGGCGAGCTCCCGGCGGCCACGGCCGACGGCGACGCGGAGAAGGCGATCCAGGAGGGCCTCGCCAAGGCGGTCACGACGGCCGACCAGAAGATCGGCGAGGAGCTGGACTTCCAGGCCGGCATCCTGGCGATCTTCGACTTCGTGAAGCAGGTCAACGGCTACATCACGGAGCAGGAGCCCTGGAAGGTCGCGAAGGACGAGTCGGAGGAGGGCCGGGCCCGCCTGGCGACCATCCTCTACACGGCCGCCGAGTCCCTCCGCGCGGTCGCGGTGCTCCTGAACCCGGTCATGCCGGAGACCTCCCAGCAGCTCTGGGACTCCCTCGGCGCCGAGCCCGCCCTGGGCGCCCTGCCCACCCAGCAGGTCCAGGACGCGGCCACGTGGGGCAGGCTCCCCGCCGGCGCGACGGTGACGAAGGGCGCGGTCCTCTTCCCGCGCCTGGAGGACCCGAAGAAGGACTGACGCCCTTCCTCACCCCCCGCAAACACGACGCAGCGGCCGCCGCCCCCTCTCAGGGACGGCGGCCGCTGTGTCATGCGGGGGCTGCTCGCCATCACGCATCACATGTCGTCCGAATGTTCGTTGCTCACGAAAATGCGCACATGAAAACATGAGCGAGTGACCGACAACGGGGATGTCGAGGCGAGGCCTCAAAGGATTTCGAGACTCACCGAGTTGGCGGCGACCTCCGCGCCGGTGGGGTCGTCATCGGGGGCGGCCGACGAGGAGCGGACCGACGAAGCGGCTTCTGCGCGCGGCGAGTTCGCGCGTTTGCTGGGCGCGTTCCGGCGTACGGCCGTGCTGGTGCCGTTCGACGAGTTCGGGAGTCTGTGGACGGCGGACTTCGACGGGGTGCGGTGGATCTGCGCGTTCTCGGACGAGGAGGCGCTGGCGCGGTTCGCGGTGGCGCGGGGTGAGGCGGGGCGCGAGTGGACCTACCGGACGGTTCTGGGTGCGCGGCTGCTTGACGTGATGGTGCCGATGCTGCCCGGTCCGGGCGGGGTGGCGCTGGATGCGGGCAGTGCGGACGGGACGGTGTTTCCGCCGGTGGCGGGGATCGTTCCGGACGAGGTGGCGGTGGATCTCGGGGGAACGGGGAAGCAGTGAGCGGGAACGAGCCTGATCTCGCGGCGCCGCCGGCGGCGCTGGCGGAGATAGCGAAGGGTATCGATCTGGCGCATTCCGAGCTGAAGGACCTCGGGATGACCGGCCAGGCGTCGACGGGACGGGGCTTTTCCGACCTGGCCCTCTCCGGGCTGGAGTTGGGCCATGGCGGCCTGGCGTCGGAGTTCGAGACGTTCTGCAACCGGTGGGAGTGGGGCGTACGGTCGCTGACCCTGCGCGGGAACGGGTTCGCGCAGGGGGTGGGCCTGTCGGCGGGCTCGTTCGCGGAGCAGGAGCAGTACATCAAGGACACGTTCAAGATCGGTGTGAACTCCCTGAACGGCAATCCGCACCTGTCCGAGGACGAGGTCAAGCAGATGCGCTGGGACACCGTCCGTGACCAGCACATGTGGGACGGCGCGGACTGGAGCCCGGAGTCGTTCTCCGAGGCCCACGAGGAGGTCGAGCAGACCTGGAGGAACACCGGCTACGACGTGATGGACGCGGAGCTGGACCAGATGGAGCGCTCCGGGCTGATCGACCCGGCGGACCGCGACCTCGTGGACGCGAAGCTCAAGGAGAAGCTCGCCCCTGATCAGACGACGATCGAACAGGCCGAGCAGCCGCGGTGGGGGGAGGGCCGCTGATGGTCGACTGGAAGGGGTGGGGCGACAAGATCGTCGACGGTGTCGACCGGGGCCTCGACAAGGGCAAGGAGCTCGTCGGCGAGGGCGTCGACGCCCTGACCGACAAGACCGGCCAGGTCCTGGACAAGGCCGGTGCGCACGACTGGGCGGACGCGGTCGAGGACTGGGGCGACGAGACCGCCTCCTCGCTGGGGGCGGAGGTCGGGGAGCAGCGGCTCGGGCAGACCGAGCAGGCGGACGAGCTGGTCCACGGCAAGCCGGACGAGATCGCGGCCGCGGTGAAGAACCTGCGGGACTTCCAGCGGGCCTTCGACCTGGTCGGCGGCGGGATGAAGAAGCTGGACTCCGAGCAATGGAAGGGCGCGGCGGCAGACGCCTTCCGGGAGAGGTTCCAGACCCTGCCGACGGACTGGCTGCACGCGGCGGACGCGATGGAGAACGCGGCCAAGGCGCTGGAGACGTACGCGCACGCGGTGACCAGCGCCCAGGGCAAGGCCCGCGAGGCGATCGCGCTGTACAAGGAGGGCGACAACGACACCAAGACGGCGGACAAGACGTACCGCGAGAAGACCGCGGCCTACGAAGCGGCCCGCGACAGCGACAGCCCGCTGCCCCACCCGGGCAAGTTCTCCGACCCCGGCGAGACGAAGCGGAAGCGCGCCCAGGAGATCCTCGACGACGCCCGCAAGACCCGTAACCAGGCGGGAGAGACCGCGAAGAGCGCGGTCCGCGCCGCGCTCGCGCACGCGCCGAAGGAGCCGACGGGGCTGGAGAAGGCCAAGCTCGAGCTGATGGACTACGGGGTGGGCCAGGGCTTCGAGCTGGCCCACTTCGGGGGCGGCATCGTCAAGGGCACGGCCGGCCTGCTCAACTTCGTCCGCTCGGTCAATCCGGTGGACCCGTACAACCTGACCCACCCGGCGGAGTACTACAAGGGCGTCAACACCACCCTCGCCGGCCTCGTCTCCACCGTCGCCAACCCGGACCGGGCCCTGAAGAACGCCTGGGACGCGGCGAAGGGCGACCCGTCGGAATTCCTCGGCCGACTCGTCCCGGAGCTGATCGGCACGAAGGGCGCGGGCGGCCTGAAGTCACTGACGCGGCTCAAGCACCTGGACGACGTGCCGGGAGGCGCCAAGCGCCCGTCACGTACCGCTCAGACGGAAGATCCTCACGGCGCCGGCCGTAGACCGGACGAGAAGTGCGAGTGCGGTGACCCCGTGGACATGGCCACGGGACGGGTCACCCTGCCGCAGACGGACGTCGCCCTGCCAGGCGCCCTGCCGCTGGTGCTCGGCCGGAACTACGAGTCCTCCTATCGCGCGGGCCGCTGGTTCGGACCGTCCTGGGCGAGCACGATCGACCAGCGTCTGGAGATCGACGTGGAGGGGGTGCTCCTGCTCGGCGAGGACGGCAGCCTCCTCGCCTACCCGCATCCGGCGCCCGGCGTCCCGGTGCTGCCGACCCACGGCACCCGCCGCTGGAGACTGGACCGGGACGCGTCGGACGCCACGTACACGGTGACGGACCCGGAGACGGGCACCGTACGCCACTTCGCCACCGTCGGCGACGGGGGCGAGGCCCTGCTCGTCCAGATCGACGACCGCAACGGCAACTGGATCACCTTCGGGTACGACGCCCAGGGCGCACCCACGGAGATCGCCCACCACGGCGGGTACCGGCTCCGCCTCACCACGGACGGCTCCCGGGTCACGGCCCTGCACCTGGGCGACCAGGAGCTCCGGCGCTACGGCTACACCGACGGCCACCTCACCTCCGTCGCCGACTCCGCGGGCCGCCGGCTGTGCTTCGGTTACGACGAGCACGGCCGGATGACGTCCTGGACCGACAGCAACGGCCACCGCTACGACTACGTCTACGACGCCCGTGACCGCTGTGTCTCCCAGTCGGGCCGCGACGGTGTCATGGCCGGCCGCTTCACCTGGGGCAACGGCGAGACGACCTACACGGACGCACTCGGCCGGACGACCCGCTTCGAGGTGAACGACCAGGCGAGGATCACCGCCGAGACGGCACCGGACGGCGCGACCACCCGTTCCACGTACGACGCCCGGGGCCGCCTGCTCTCCCGCACCGACCCCCTGGGCCACGCGACCCTCTTCGCCTATGACGAGGAGGGCCGGCTCACAGCCGTCACCCGCCCCGACGGACGGACCACGACGGCCGAGTACGACGCACTCGGCCTGCCGGTCAGGGTGAGGCGCCCGGACGGCACGACGGTCCACCAGACGTACGACGAGCGCGGCAACCGCACATCGGCGACGAGCCCCTCTGGCACGCGCACGGAGTTCGCGTATGACGACCGGGGCCGGCTCACGACGGTCACGGATCCACTCGGAGGGGTCAGCCGGATCCGCACCGACGGCGTGGGGCTCCCGGTCGCGGTCACCGACCCGCTGGGCGGAACGACGGAGTACGAGCGGGACGGCTTCGGACGTCAGGTCCGCGTCACGGACGCTCTGGGTGCCGAGACCCGACTGGAGTGGACGCCCGAGGGCCGGCTCAGCCGCCGGGTCGACCCGGACGGTGCCACCGAGTCATGGACGTACGACGGCGAGGGCAACTGCCTCACGCACACAGACGCCAACGGCGGCACGACGATCTTCACCTACGGGGACTTCGACGTCCTCGCGTCCCGGACCGACCCGGACGGGACGCACTACTCCTTCGCCCACGACGCGGCCCTGCAACTGACGGGCGTTACCAACCCTCAGGGTCTGACCTGGACGTACGCCTACGACGCGGCCGGTCGTACGGTGTCAGAGACGGACTTCGACGGCAGGACCCTGACCTACGCGCACGACGCGGCGGGTCGCCTGGAGTCCCGCACCAACGGCGCGGGCGAATCGGTCCGCTTCGAGCGGAACGAACTCGGCCGGCTGCTCCGCAAGGACGCGGGCGGCGCCGTCACGACGTATGAGTACGACATCTTCGACGAACTGGCGATGGCGGTGAGCCCGGACGCGACACTGACGCGTCTACGGGACCGGTACGGCCGCCTGACGTCGGAGACGGTCAACGGCCGTACGCTCGCCTTCTCCTACGACGAGCTGGGCCGGAGGACAGGGCGGACGACCCCGGGCGGGACGACGAGCTCGTGGCAGTACGACGCGGCGGGACGTCGCACGGAACTGACCACGTCCGGCCGGACGATGTCCTTCGTGTACGACGCTTCGGGCCGTGAACTGACCCGTACAGTAGGCGACTTCGCATCGCTGGCCTCGACCTTCGACGAGGTGGGACGGCTGACCGCGCACGAGGTGACGAGCCGCGGCCACCGCCTCCAGAAGCGGGAGTACCACTACCGCTCGGACGGCTACCTCATCGGCATCGACGACCACCTCGCCGGGCCGCGCCGCTTCGACCTGGACGCGGCGGGCCGGGTGACGGCGGTACGGGCCGACCGGTGGACGGAGCGGTACGCGTACGACGAGGCCGGCAACCAGACGGATGCCGGCTGGCCCGGCGGCACGGAGGCGACGGGCCCGCGCGCCTACACGGGCACCCGGATCAACCGCGCGGGCGCGGTCCGCTACGAACACGACGCGCAGGGCCGGACCGTCCTCCGGCAGAAGACCCGCCTGTCGAGGAAACCGGACACCTGGCGCTACACCTGGGACGCGGAAGACCGCCTGACGTCCGTCGTCACTCCCGACGGCACGGCATGGCGCTACGTCTACGACCCACTGGGCCGCCGCATCGCGAAGCACTCGCCCACGGAAACCGTCCACTTCACGTGGGACGGCACCACCCTGTGCGAGCAGTCGACGGAAACCCTCACCCTGACCTGGGACCACGCGGGCCTGCGCCCCCTGGCCCAGACGGAACGCCGGCACGACACCGACGAGACCCGCTTCTTCGCCATCGTCACCGACCTGATCGGCACACCGACCGAACTCGTCGACGAGACGGGCGAACTGGCCTGGCGCTCCCGCACCACCCTCTGGGGCACGACCTCCTGGACCAGGTCGGCCACGGCCTACACGCCACTCCGCTTCCCGGGCCAGTACTTCGACCCGGAGTCCGGCCTCCACTACAACTGCTTCCGCTACTACGACCCGGAACCGGCCCGCTACCTCTCCCAGGACCCGTTGGGCCTGGCACCGGCACCGAACCCGTCGACGTACGTCCACAACCCGCACACGTGGAGCGACCCGCTGGGGCTGGCACCGTGCCCCCCTAAGGGGGAGCATTCCAACCCATTCGACCGCCGAGAGGATGCGGAGCGAGCGGCTTTCGAGGCAGCCGGTGTGCCCTACGGCGAGACGCCCCTCGCCGAATGGAAGGTGGTCGGCGACGAGCGTCTCAAATATGAGCCGGGGTACATCTACGCCAAGGACGAGACGCATTGGGGACACTTCCGGCAGTATGAGACCGAACAAGGGTCCCGCGTGATCGTTGAGCACACTCACGACCCTGCCGGCACACATTTCCATGCCGGAATGCCGAAGAACCCGTCCGACAGGTCGTTCGTCAACTTCGGCTGGGACAACGCCAGAACCGTGGGCTCGGACGGCAAGCACAGATACCCCGAGAGCATGGAAAGATACCTCAAAATCAACAAGGAAGGCGGCGACCATCATTTCTTCTACACAGGCTCATGACGACGCCACACCGGAGTGGCAGAAGAAGTTGGAAGCCAGCGGCCTCACAGTGCTGGACCGAGAGGTCCCCCCCGACCTCCCTGCTGTCATGTCTGCGATCTACGCGGTCAACGGAGTAGAAGTCGAACCCACGGTATCCATCGCCGATTCACTGCCGGACGCCTCCGCACAACTGGACCACCAATGGGCAGATCAGGCCGCCGCCAACCACCTCCTCACAAAGAGAGGTGAATTCTATATTCTCACTTCCATTGCGCGTGGAGAAATTACCTGGATTCACGTGAGGGACCCTATCGGAGCCGCCCTCCCGTCCCGAATTCGCGCTGGCACCGGAAATGCTGAATTCTTGACGGTGTCGGAGGATGGCCGAGTGATGTGCGCGGTCTCGACGGAGGAATCAGAGACGTGGATCGTCACACATCGCTTCTCTTAGTCAGACCACCGGTTCGGCCACAGGGAGCCGGGCGAGCCAGGGCATCAGCCCTCGCACGTTCACGTGAGACCGTTTGACAACACAGGACGTGAACGAGTCGGCCGGCGCGCATGACGGCCGACGCTGCCTCCGCCACACTGCACGCCACGCCCCATCGCGCCATGGCTGAGGGGACGGCCGAAGTCCCAGGCGTCCACGCTGTGGATGCGGAAGTCAGGAGGTGGACGCCGAGGCCGACGCGCCCGGCTGGGCCGCGGCCTCCGTGCCCGTGTGGGTTTCGGCGGGGGCCATGCCCATCGTGAGGGTGGCGGGGACGCCCTTCGCTATGCGGCCCTTCCTGTACTTCAGGGTGAGGAGGCCGCCCGCCGTGCCGTTGTCCGGGTAGATCGTGTCCTCGTCGAGGGTCGTGCGCTCGGTGGTGCTGGTGGAGTACGGAGCGACCTTCGCCGCGTCCAGGACCGCGGACTCCGCGAAGAAGAGCTGGCCCGTATGGCAGGTGTGGCCGCCCTCGTAGCCGGCGGAGGTGAGCTTGCCGCCGACGTGGACCTTGGTGTGGACGTGGACGCACCGGCCCCGGTACCAGCCCGGGAAGACCGTCGTGAATTCGACGAAGCCTCCGCTGTCGGTCAGTTGCGTGCCGCGCAGGTAGCGCTTGTCGTCCGTCGGTTCCTCGTGGCCGCCACCGCCTCCACCGCCGCCGCCCGGGCCTCCGGTGGGCGGGGTGCCGGTCGGCTGGTCGGTGGGCGGCGGGCCCGTGGGAGGCGTATCCCCGCCGCCCGTGCTCAGGCTCTCGTAGCCCGAGTAGATGCCGAGCGCATCGCAGTGCCAGATGTCCACGGCCGCGTTCCGCAGCGGCTTGCACGTCTTCGCGTCGATCACCTTCAGACGGAGGGTCATCGGGATGCCCTCCCGGTCCTCGGTGATGTCCCTGCGGATCTTGTCCGCGTCGATGTAGTACGGGCCCTCGGTCGTCTCCGACGTGAGGACGTAACAGGCCTCCCCGGAAGCGCCCTTGCCCGCCGTCGCGCTCTTCTTCGCGCCCTCCGACGCCGAGGCGATCGCGCCCGCCCCGACGCCCGCCGCGACCACGACGCCGCCGCCCGCGAGGAGGGCCCGGCGCCGGGTCATGGTCCGGCGGTGCTTGCCGCCCTGACTCTCGTGGTTCTCGTTCTCGCTCATGAGCGAGGACGCTAGGCAGCCAGGCTGTCAGGGGACGTGGGTGGCGGCTGTGGATTGCTGTGTGCCGTGCGCGTCAGCGGCCCGAGGCGTACGACACGAAGCCCGCCCACGCGGCCGGCGCGAGCGCGAGCCGGGGGCCGTCGGCGACCTTGGAGTCGCGTACGTGGACCGTGCCGGGGGTGGTGGCGACCTCGATGCAGGAGTCGCCCTCGCTGCCGCTGCTGTAGCTGCTCTTGAACCACGCCGGTTCGGGGGCGTCTCCGGCCGAGGTGTTGCGGATCATGTCTCTCCCAGCAGTTGCTCGATGAGGGCCGTCGACTCCCGTGGCGTGAGAGCCTGGGCGCGGATGATGCCATAGCGCAACTCCAGGATATGCAGCTGCTTCCGCTCGGTCACGGGTCGGCCGTTGGCCACCACAGGAGAGCGCCCAACCGCCGATCCGTCCACGAACTTCAGCACCTCGATGCCACCGTCCACTCCGGCGTGCTCCTCGCGGTCCATCGGCATCACCTGCAGCTCGACGTTCCGCAGCCGTCCGACCTCCAGCAGGTGCTCCAACTGGGCTTGTAACAGGGCCCTTCCGCCCAGCGGCCGACGGAGCGTCCACTCCTCCAGGACGAAGCTGAGCTCCGGTGCGGGGTCGCGCTCGAACACCGACTTGCGGGCCATGCGGCCCGCCACCATCCGCTCCACCTCGTCCTGCGTGTACGCCGGGCGTCGCATCAGGAGCAGCCCGCGCGCGTACGCGGGGGTCTGCAGCAGGCCGTGGATGTTGAGCGGGTCGTAGAGCTGGATCTCGACCGCGCTCGCCTCCAGCTTCCCCAGCTCCCGCACCTTCTTCGGGTACCGGACCTTCGCCACATCCTCCTTCATGGCCGACAGCAGACCGCCCGCGTCCAGGACCTCGTCCGCCCTGTCCAGGAACTCGGGCCGCGGAATCCGTTTCCCGGACTCGATCTTGTAGACCATGTCCTCGCCGTAGCCGACGGTCACGCCGAAGTCGGCGGCGCGCATGCCCACCGCCTCCCGCCGCAGCCTCAACTGCCGTCCCACCGTGGCGACGACGGCCACTCCCCAGTCGTCGTCCGGATCCACCTCCCAACCCGGCTCGTCCTCCTCGGTCTTGAGCCGCCCTACCTCTTCGCCGACCGACATGCCGCGCCCTTCCCCTCGTCCGTGCGTGCGTGAGTGACGCAACGGCCCTACCCGCCGGCGCCGACCCGACAGCCCGGACAGCAGTGGACAAGCCCCGGACAGTCACCCTACGTATCGGCACAGTCACTGTGCACGGTAGCCAGGGGTCGCCACGCTCAGTGTCGTGAATCAGAAGAACTCCCTTGATTTCCGTGTCCAGTTGTCGCCAACCCCGCGTGGGGCCCGGCTCGCCCGGCTGCTCGCCGCCGAGTGGCTGGCGACCTGCGAGCTGCCGTACGGCGTGGGGGACGCGGCCACGCAGATCGTCGCCGAGCTCGCCACGAACGCCGTCACCCACGGGCGGGTGCCGGGCCGGGACTTCCTGGCGGCGCTCGCGGTGGACACGGGAACCCTTCGCATCAAGGTCACCGACACGCGCGACGACGCCCTCCCGCGCGTCGGGCGTGGGCTCGGGCTGCTGCTCGTCGTGGCGATGGCCGACCGGTGGGGCGTCGAGGTCGGGCCCGTACCCAGGAAGACGGTCTGGGCCGAGCTGGACCTCGGTTCACCGGAGCCCGGAAAACCGTGCGCCGGTGACTCGGGCGATCCCAAGTACCAAGGACCGGAGGGGAAATGACCCCACCAAACCCACCCTTCCCCTCCCGGCGCCGAAGCCATCACTCTTGCCAGTGAAATATGCCAACTTGGCTGGCGTGGTGCCCGGTTGCCTGATCTACGCTCGGCACGACCGACACCACCCGGACATGAGTCGGCCCCCGCCGGGACGGCAATCCCAGTGCGAGGGCCTGACCATCCAGGAAGTAGGAGCTTCCCGATGGATAGCCAGAACACTAGCGCGCGACCGTCCACTCCGTCCCGTAACGGCGGGAAGAACCACTCTCACCGGGGTACGAGCGGCGGCGTCATTCACGAGAACACCCGCCACACCGAGCGTTTCACCATCGTCGGCAACCACCTTCTCCAGCACGGAGAGCTGACGGGGCTGGCCATCGGCATCGGCAGCCACATCCAGTCGCTGCCCGAGGGCGCGCCCATCGACATCAAGAGCATCGCCAGGAATCTGCGCGAGGGCACCACCCGGACCGCGCGCGCCATGCGCGAGTTGGAGGCCCACGGCTACCTGCGACGCGAGCGCGTACGCCTGCCGAACGGGCGGATCGTGACGCGGACGGTGTTCTGCAACCAGCCGGACCGCGGCAGGACCAGCGCCGACACCCGAACCGCACGACCGGCGGCGCCGAAGCCGAAGTCGCAGCCCAAGCCCCGGCCCGAGCCGCGTCGCCGCGCCCTGCCCGCCGCGCCGGAGCCCGCACCCACACCCCGACCCGAGCCCCGTCGCCGCGCCCTGCCCGCCGCGCCGGAGCCCGCACCGACACCCCGACCCGAGCCCCGTCGCCGCGCCCTGCCCCCCGTGCCGAAACCCGCACCCACACCCCGGCCCGAGCCGCGTCGCCGCGCCCTGCCCGCCGTGCCGCAGCCGGGGTATCCCGCCCCTGACCTCCTGCTGACCGCCGCCGAGGTCCTCACCGGGCTCCGGCTCCGGGATCCCCGGCTGCTGCTCTCCGCCGCCGACACCGAGCACCTGGCCCCCGGTGTCGCCGCCTGGCTGGAGCGGGACGTCGCCCCGGACGCCGTACGGCATGCCCTGACCGCCGACCTCCCGGAACCCCTGTGGCGCCCCGCCGCCCTCCTGGCCCACCGGCTCGCCGCTCTGCTCCCGGCGCCGCCCCCGTTCCGGGCGCCCGCACCGCAACGCCATCCGCTGCAGAACTGCGACGTCTGTGACCGGGCGTACCGAGGGCCGGAACCGGGCCGCTGCGGGAGCTGCCGCCTACCATGAACGTGACGGAACCCGACGTGGAGGACCAACCCGAAGGCATCATGCGCCGCCCGGACCTCATGCTGATCGCCGAAGCCGACATGTCACCGTCGCCGGCTGGACCATCTCGACCGAGGACCTTCCGCGCTGCGAGAACGAGTGAGGCCCGGACCCGTCGGACGTACCGACGGATCCGGGCCCCCTATCAGCTCCGGCAGGCTTACCGCGCCGCGTCCGGGTGCACCGACTCGGTGACCGGGCGCTCCTCGGCCGGCTTGGTGGCCGCGACCGGCTTGCGGAGCTGGATGTTCAGCTCCTTCAGGCGCGACTCGTCCAGCTCGGTCGGCGCGCCCATCATCAGGTCCTGGGCGTTGCCGTTGAGCGGGAAGGCGATGGTCTCGCGGATGTTGGGCTCGTCGGCGAGGAGCATCACGATGCGGTCGACGCCCGGGGCGATGCCACCGTGCGGCGGGGCGCCGAACTGGAAGGCGCGCAGCATGCCCGCGAACTCGGTCTCGACGGTCTCGCGGCTGTAGCCGGCGATCTCGAAGGCCTTGAACATGATGGCGGGCTCGTGGTTCCGGATGGCGCCGGAGGAGAGCTCGATGCCGTTGCAGACGATGTCGTACTGCCAGCCGAGGACGTCCAGCGGGTCCTGGGTCTCCAGGGCCTCGAGGCCGCCCTGCGGCATGGAGAAGGGGTTGTGCGAGAAGTCGATCTTGCCGGTCTCCTCGTCCTTCTCGTACATCGGGAAGTCGACGATCCAGGCGAACCGGAAGACGTTCTCCTCGAACCGGCCGGCGCGCTTGGCGGCCTCGACCCGGACCGGGCCCATGATCTTGGAGACCTCGTCGAACTCGCCCGCGCCGAAGAACACGGCGTGGCCGGCGGCGAGGCCGAGGCGCTCGGTGAGGACCTTGACGTTCTCCTCGGTGAGGAACTTGGCGATGGGGCCGGTGAGGGCGCCCTCCTCGCCGACGCGCACCCAGGCCAGGCCCTTGGCGCCGAGGGAGACGGCGAAGTCGCCGAGGCCGTCGAAGAACTTGCGCGGCTGGTCACCGGTGTCCGGCACGGCGAGGGCGCGCACGTGCTTGCCCGCGAAGGCCTTGAACTCGGAGTTCTCGAAGACGTCGGTGATGTCGACGAGCTCCAGGTCGGTGCGCAGGTCCGGCTTGTCGTTGCCGTACTTGAGCATCGACTCGCGGAACGGGATCCGCGGGAACGGGGAGGTGACGTGGCGGCCGCCGCCGAACTCCTCGAAGAGCTCGGTCATGAGCTTCTCGATCGGCTGGAAGACGTCCTCCTGCTCGACGAAGCTCATCTCGACGTCGAGCTGGTAGAACTCGCCCGGCGAGCGGTCGGCGCGGGCGTCCTCGTCGCGGAAGCAGGGCGCGATCTGGAAGTAGCGGTCGAAGCCGGAGATCATCAGCAGCTGCTTGAACTGCTGCGGCGCCTGGGGCAGCGCGTAGAACTTGCCCGGGTTCAGGCGGGAGGGGACGACGAAGTCACGGGCGCCCTCGGGGGAGGTCGCGGTGAGGATCGGGGTCGCCATCTCGTTGAAGCCGAGGGCCACCATCTTGGAGCGGATGGCGGCGATGACGGCCGAGCGCAGCATGATGTTGCGGTGCATGCGCTCACGGCGCAGGTCGAGGAAGCGGTACTCGAGGCGCCGCTCCTCGTTGACGCCGTCGTCGGCGTTGATGGTGAAGGGGATCTGCTGGGCCGCGCCGAGCACCTCGATGTCGGCGGCCTCGATCTCGATCTCGCCGGTGGCGAGCTCGGGGTTCACGTTCTCCGCGCCACGGGAGACGACCTTGCCGTCGACGCGGACGACGGTCTCCTTGGTCAGCTTGTCGAGGACCTCGGCCGCGGCGGTGCCGGGGCGGGCGACGAGCTGGGTGATGCCGTAGTGGTCGCGCAGATCGATGAAGAGGATGCCGCCCAGGTCGCGCCGATTGTGCAGCCAGCCGCTCAGCCGGACGTCGGTGCCGACGTCAGAGGCGCGGAGCTCGCCGCAGGTGTGGGACCTGTACCGATGCATCGTCGTTCATCCAGTTCTTCGGGATCCGTGGGGCCGCTTGATATGTCAAGCCCACTCAGGGTACCGGGCCACCCAAGATCGCGATCCGAATACTCTCGGTGGCGACCTGCTGTCCGATCTTCATAAAGTGGGGCAATGCGCACCGAGGACGTCCTGGCCGCGATCGCGACCGGCATGTGGCGCTGGGACAACGCGTCCGGGGTCGTCACCCTCGACGCCGAGGCGGCCCGGCTGCTCGGGCTGCCCGCGGAACCCGTACAGCTCACCGAGGCGGCCGTGCGCTCCCGTTTTCATCCGGTCGACTGGAACGAGATCGACGGGGTGGTGAACCTCGCCGTCGCCGAGGGCACGCTCGCCGAGGCCCGGCTGCGGATCATGGACGGGAACGGCCGGGTGATCCGTACCGTACGGAGCAGGTCGAAGCCGCTGATCGAGGGGGACGACTACCAGCTGGTCGGCACCCTCCAGGAGGTCGCCGAGCAACCCCCCGGCACCGCCGCCCGCACCCCCGTCACGGGCGACTGGCGGCGCTCGCGCGAGGCGTTCCTGCTGGACGCGGGCCGGGCGCTGGCGGAGGCGCGGTCGACGGCCGAGGTGCTGCGGGTGGCCGCGTCGCTGTCCATGCCCGGCTTCTCGCCGGACGGGCTCGCGGTGTTCGGCGTGGCGGGCGACCGGCTGACGGTCATAGGGCACCACGGGCACGGCGAGGGCGACGAGGGGCCGTTCAGCTCGATGACGCTCGACACCGACTATCCGGCGGCCGAGGTGGTGCGGACCGGGCGGGCGATCTATCTGCCGACGCCGGAGGAGTACGGGCGCCGCTTCCCGATGACCTGGCCGCTGGCGCGGCCCTTCGGGCGCCGCTCGTGGGCCTTCGTGCCGCTGGTGGTGGCGGGGCGGACGATGGGCGCGTGGATGGCCGCGTTCAAGCATCCGGTGGCGTTCACCCCCGACGAGCGCTCGGTCCTGACGACGGTGGCGCGGATGCTGGCGCAGGCGCTCGCGCGCGCCGGGGTGGCCGAGTCGGAGCGGGAGCTGTCGCTCGGTCTGCAGCGGACGATGATGCCGGTCCTCGGGCCCGGCATCCCGGGGATCCAGGTGGCCGCGCGGTACGTGCCGACGGGCGGCGGGCTACAGGTGGGCGGCGACTGGTACGACATGATCCGGCTGCCGGGCGGGGCGGGCGCGGGGCGGATCGCCCTGGTCATCGGGGACGTACAGGGTCATGACGTACGCGCGGCCGGGCTGATGGGGCAGCTGCGGATCGCACTGCGGGCGTACGCCTCCGAGGGGCACCGCCCGGACGCGGTGCTCTCGCGCGCCTCGCGCTTTCTGTACGGGGTCAACGACGGCACCGACCGGGCCGACGCGGCCGACTGGGGGGACGGCGGCCCCCGGTTCGCGACCTGTCTGTACCTGGAGGTCGACCTGGACACGGGGACGGTGGAGATCGCCCGGGCCGGGCATCCCGATCCGGCGGTACGGATGACCGACGGAACGGTTCTGCTGAGGCCCACGGCCGGCGGGCTGCCGCTCGGCATCGACCCCGACACCGACTACCCCACCACCCGGCTCACCCTGGAGACCGGCGAGACCCTGATGATCTGCACGGACGGCCTCCTGGAGACCGGCGGCCACGACCTGGACAGCGGCTGGGAGCGGGTCAGGAAGCTTCTCGAGGCCGACGACGGCGAGGACCTGGAGGCGCTCGCCGACCGGCTCGTCGAGGCCGTCCACGGGCCCGGCTCGCACCACACCACGGGCCCGCTCGCCGACCGCCGCGAGGACGACATCGCGGTCCTGCTGCTGTCCCGCCAGGGCACGGCGGTACGGCCGGCCCCGCGCCGAACGATCATGACGGTCGCCCAGGCCGAGCCGGAACGGATCGCCACCGCCCGCGAGCAGCTGCGCCAGCTCCTGCACGACTGGTCGGACGACGACCAGGTCGACTCCGCGGTCCTGATGGTCTCCGAGATGGTCACCAACGTCCTCGTCCACACGGACGGCGACGCACTGCTGGTCGCGGAGATCGTCTGCCTGGAGAAGGCGCGCCGGCTGCGGGTCGAGGTCGCCGACACGAGCGACGAGCTGCCGCACAAGCGCCACCCGGGCGAGATGGCGTCCAGCGGGCGCGGGCTGCTCCTGATGGAGATGCTGGCGCACGCGTGGGGCGTGGACCCGCGCGGCGAGGGCAAGGCGATCTGGTTCGAGCTGCACGAGCCGCCGTCGGAGGCCAGGTCCTAGCGTCCCGACGTCCCGACGTCCCGGCGTCCCGGCGTTCCGGCGTCCCGGCGTCCCGGCGGGCACGCGGTGGTGGCACGCGGCGCCTGGCGGGCGGCCTTCGGGACGCCGGAGGAGACTGGTGGGGGTACGGCCCCGCCTGAGGGGGGACCACGGAGCGCGCCATGGACACCCACAAGGTCGGCAGCGACACCACCGTCCTCGCCGACAGCCTCGAAGTCCCGGGGATCGGCCACATCCCCGTCAACGCCTACGTCCTCACCGCCAGGGAACCCGTCGTCGTCGACACCGGGCTCTCCCTCTCCGACCGTGACTTCGTCGCGGCGATCGGCTCGGTCGTCGACCCCGCCGACATCGTCTGGATCTGGCTCACCCACCCCGACCGCGACCACACGGGCGGCATCTTCGACCTGCTCGTCGCCGCTCCGCGGGCGCGGGTCGTGACCACCTTCATCGGCGCCGGGATCATGTCCACCGAGCGCCCGCTGCCCATGGACCGCCTGTACTTCCTCAACCCCGGCCAGTCGCTCGACGTCGGCGACCGCGTGCTCGACGCCTTCCGGCCGCCGCTGTTCGACAACCCGGCCACCGTCGGCTTCTACGACGAGAAGACCCGGATCTGCTTCAGCTCCGACTGCCTCGGCGGCCCGATGCCGACCGCCGAGCTCGCCGAGAGCGGGCACGCCAACGACCTCAAGCCGGAGGAGCTGCGTGCCGCGCAGCTGCTGTGGGCGCAGGTGGACAGCCCGTGGGTGCAGATCGTGGACCGGTTGAAGTACGGGCTCTGGGTCGACGAGCTGCGGGAGATGAACCCGGAGATCGTGCTGAGCACGCATCTGCCGCCGGCCGTGCGGATGACCGGCGCGATGATCGAGACGCTCACGATGGCCCCCGAGGCGGATCCGTTCGTCGGCCCGGACCAGGCGGCCCTGGAGGAGATGCTGCGGTCCTTCGAGCCGGGCGGCCTGCCGGCGGCGACCTGACCCTCGGGCCGACTCCCCGGCCCGCAGACCGTCTCGCCGGCTCTCATGCCGTCTGCTCGCCCCCGTACCGCTCGCGCAGCACGCCGACCACCCCGAAGAACGCGGCCGTCAGGGGTACGGCGAGCAGCATGCCCAGGATCCCGGCGACGGAAGCCCCGGCGGTGATCGCCAGCATGACCACCGCCGGGTGCATCTGCACGGTCCGGCTCTGGACCATGGGCTGGAGCACGTGCCCCTCGATGACCTGGACCGCGAGGACCACCCCGAGCACCCACAGGGCGATGACGAAGCCCCGGTCGGCGAGCGCGACGAGGACGGCCACGGCGCCGGAGAGGAAGGCGCCGAGGTACGGGATGTAGGCGGTCACGAACACGAGCGCGGCGAGCCCCACCGCGCCCGGCACCTTCAGGACCAGCAGGCCGATGCCGATGAGGACCGCGTCGACGAGCGCGACGAACGTGGTGCCCCGCATGAAGCCCTCGACGCCCTCGAAGGCGCGCCGCCCCATGGCCTCCACCATGTCGCCGGTGGAGCGGGGCGCGAGCGAGCGCAGGACGCCGGCGGCCCGGTCGGAGTCGCGCAGGAAGAAGAAGATGAGGAGCAGGGCGAGGACGGCGGTGGCGAGCATCTGGCCGACCACGCTGAGCCCGGAGATCACTCCGGAGGCGGCGGTCCCGCCGAACTTCTCTAGGAGCTGCCGGGAGTTCCTGGCGAGGTCGTCGAGGGAGGTGCCGGCCGCGCCGAAGTGCCCGGCGATGTCCTCGGCGGCCTGCCGCAGCGAGGTGACGATCTGGTCGCCGGTCTCGATGAGCGCGGCGACGACGATGTACGTGGCGCCGCCGACGACCGCGAGGACGGCGAGCACCGTGAGCCCGGCGGCGAGCGAGCGCTGCACCCGCATCCGCACCAGCCGGCGGTGCAGGGGCCCGAGGAGGGCGGTGCCGAGGAGGGCGAGCAGGACGGGGGTGACGGCCGTCTTGAAGACGATGCACAGCCAGACGAAGACGGCCGCGACTCCGGCGACGAGGAGCATGACGGCGCACCAGGCGGCGGTGCGGCGGGCACCCTCGGGGAGCAGCGGTCGGTCGGTGGGCACGCGTCCACCGGACCACGCGCCGCGGCGTGTCGTCCTGCGGTACGGGACCGGACGGGTGACTGCCCGTCAGGAGCGGATACGGGTACGGGGCGGGCGGCCGCCCACGGGCACGGGTGCGAGGCGGCGACCCCGTACCCGTACCCGTACCCGTACCCGTACCGTCGAGGACTCGGCCTGCTCGGCCTACTCGCCCATCCCGTGCACCGCCGGGATCGTCCCGAGGCGGCCCGCCTGGAAGTCCTCGAAGGCCTGGCGGAGTTCGGCCTGGGTGTTCATGACGAACGGTCCGTAGTGGGCCATCGGCTCGCGGATCGGCTGTCCGCCGAGGACCACGACCTCCAGGTCGGGGGTGTTCCCGTCCTGCTTCTCGTCGGCCCGGATGGTGAGCGCGCCCCCCTTGCCGAAGACGGCGGTCTGGCCCATGTGGACCGGGCGCCGCTCCTCGCCGGCCGTGCCGCGGCCGGCCAGGACGTAGGCGAGGCCGTTGAAGTCCTCGCGCCACGGCAGGGTGATCCCGGCGCCGGGGCGCAGGGTGGCGTGGAGCATCGTGATGGGGGTGTGGGTGATGCCGGGGCCCTGGTGGCCGTCGAGCTCGCCGGCGATGACGCGGAGCAGCGCGCCGCCGTCGGGGGAGGTGAGCAGCTGGACCTGGCCGCCGCGGATGTCCTGGTAGCGGGGGGCCATCATCTTGTCGGACGCGGGCAGGTTCACCCAGAGCTGGAGCCCGTGGAAGAGGCCGCCGCTGAGGACGAGGGACTCCGGCGGGGCCTCGATGTGCAGGAGGCCGGAGCCGGCGGTCATCCACTGGGTGTCGCCGTTGGTGATGGTGCCGCCACCGCCGTTGGAGTCCTGGTGGTCGAAGACGCCGTCGATGATGTACGTGACGGTCTCGAAGCCGCGGTGGGGGTGCCAGGGGGTGCCCTTGGGCTCGCCCGGCGCGTACTCCACCTCTCCCATCTGGTCCATCATGATGAACGGGTCGAGGTACTGGTAGTTGATTCCGGCGAACGCGCGGCGGACCGGGAAGCCCTCGCCTTCGAAGCCGGAGGGCGCGGTGGTCACGGCGAGCACGGGGCGGGACACGGCCTCGGCGGGTGCGGCGACGCGCGGCAGGGTGAGCGGGTTCTCGACAGTCACGGCGGGCATGGCTGGCCTCCTTCGTACGACCACTTTAGTTGAAGACTGAACTTTCTGCCACCCGGAACGCGGAACGCCCGGGAGGAATTCCTCCCGGGCGCTCTCCCTGTCTCCAGGCTCCGTCTGCCAGCGTCGGTCAGCCGTACATCCGGCGCATCGCGTAGTCGACCATCTGCTCCACGGCCTTCGCGTCGAAGACCATCCGGTGGTCGCCCTCCATGTCGAGGACGAAGCCGTACCCGGTCGGCAGCAGGTCGATCACCTCGGCGCCCGTGATCACGAAGTACTTGGACTCCTTGCCCGCGTACCGCCGCAGCTCCTTGAGCGTGGTGAACATGGGGATCACCGGCTGCTGGGTGTTGTGCAGCGCCAGGAAGCCCGGGTTGTCGCCCCGCGGACAGTAGACCTTCGAGGTCGCGAAGATCTGCTGGAAGTCCTCGGCCGACAGCGTGCCGGTCGTGAAGGCGCGCACGGCGTCCGCGAGCGAGGGCGGCGACGGCTCCGGGTACAGCGGAGGCTGCTGGGCGTAGCCGCCCTGCATGCCGCCCTGCATGCCCCCGGGCATGCCGCTCTGCATACCCCCCTGCATGCCGCCCTGCATCGGCTGCTGCGGCGGGCCGTAATGCTGCCCGGCACCCGGATTCTGCTCGTAGCCGTACATGCGCCCAGACTATCGACCCGCGGGCGGCCACAGCACCGTTCGCACTCCTCTTCGCACCGCACCGGCACTCTTGCTAGGTTCGCGGAAGCAATCCGGCCACCACGGGGGTGACAGATGGCGTTGAACGCCAAATGGCAGGAACTGATCGGCGAACAGCCTGCCGCGATGACGCTCGCGGGCGTTCCGGCCGAAGGCGGCGGCGGGGGTACCGGGCCGGACCTCAAGGCCGACGTGGGCCCCTGGCACAGCGCCGGCGGCGCGGCCGGCGAGCTGCGCGTCTCCACGTCGACCTCGCTCACCGACCTCGACACGGCGAACGAGGGCGTCAGCGGCGGCACCGCCGGGTTCGCCTCCTCGGCCGCCCTCACCGAGATCATCGGCACCTGGAAGACCCGCCTCACCAACGTCCGCGAGGAGTGCGGCCGGCTCGAAGGCGCCCTCAAGGCCGCCGGACGCGACTTCGGCGAGCAGGAGGCGGACACCCAGCGCAGGGTCGCGAGCGAGGGCTCCCACCAGTCCGGCAGACAGAAGAAGGAGGACTGACCCGCCATGCCCACTTGGCAGCAGCTGCGCGACGTGAAGCTGAACGAGTACACGGACGCCGCCGACGGATGGGGCAAGGTCAGCTCCCGCTCGAACGCCGACAAGGACCGCGCGGACAACGGCATGTTCGCCAAGATCCACGACACCCAGAAGGGCGAGACCGCCGACAAGGCGACCGCCGACGTCCGCCAGCTCTCCCGCAACTACCAGTACCTGCACACCGAGTGCGGCCTGATACGCACGGCGCTCAACGGCCTCGCAGCCGAGCTGGCCGCGCCGCAGAAGAAGCTGAAGCAGGCGCTGGAGGACGCGGAGAACCTGAAGTTCACCGTGAAGCCCGACGGCTCGGTCGACTACCCGACCCAGTCGTTCGTCCTCGCACCCGGCACCAACACCGCCCACGACGGCGCGCCCGTGCCCTACGCCCCCGGCAAGGGCGAGGGCGTCGGATCCGCCGACGCCAACAAGGGCAAGGCCGAGGACATCGCCCAGCGCATCGGCGACGCCGTCCGCGAGGCCAACGAGATCGACGGCCGATACGCCGCCGCCCTGCGCGAGCTCAAGGCCGAACCGGGCCTCACCGTCAGCGACGCGACCCTCGCCGACGCCGCCAAGGACACCAAGGCGATGCAACAGGCGGCGGGGAAGTACGCCGACGACGACAAGATCCCCCACGGCAAGTCGCCCAAGGAGAACGCCGACTGGTGGAACGGCCTCACCCAGGAGCAGCGCGACGAGTACGCGACGCTCTACCCGGCCTCCATCGGCGCCATGGACGGCATCCCGTCCACCGTCCGCGACGACGCCAACCGGATGGTCCTGGCCGAGACCCGCGCCCAGACCCAGCTGGACCTCAACGCCATCCCGAAGCAGCCGCAGGAGTACATCCAGAACCCGAGCGGCCAGTACCCGGCGGTCATCAAGAACCCCGAGTACATCAAGTGGGACAAGGAGTACGGGGACCGGTACGAGGAGCTCAACGCCCGGAAGAAGGGGATGGACGCGATCCAGGCCCGCTTCGACCGCACCGGCCAGGTGGGCCGCGACGGCGAGCTTCCCACCCCCGAGGCCTACCTGCTCGGCTTCAGCAGTGAGGGCATCGGCCGCGCCATCGTCGCGAACGGCAACCCCGACACGGCCACCCACACCTCGGTGTTCGTCCCCGGCACCGGGACCAACCTGGAGGGGATCGGGGGCAACATCGAACGCATGGAACGGCTCTGGCGCACGAGCACGGCCATGTCCGACGGCGCCGGCGTCTCGACCATCACGTGGCTCGGCTACGACGCCCCGCAGAGCATCTTCACCGACGCGCCCAAGCGCGGGTACGCCGACGAGGGCGGTCCCCTCCTGAACGACTTCCTCGGCGGTCTGCGCACCTCGCACGAGGGCGACCCCGGCCACCTCACCGTCACGGGCCACAGCTACGGCAGCACGGTCGTCGGGTCCGCCGCCCGTCAGGGCACCCTGCCCGTCGACGACGTCTTCGTCATGGGCAGCCCGGGCATGCAGGTCGGCAGCGCCGGCGACCTGGACGTGTCCAAGGGCCATGTCTTCTCGGCGGAGGCGGACAGCAACCCGTACCTCAAGGGTCTGCGCCTGCCCGGCCCGCTCGACGCCCTCACCGACGACAAGTACGGCGGCTTCAACGTCCCCTTCGTCACCAGCGACCCGGTGCCGGACATCGGCGGCTGGGGCCACGCGCCGAAGAAGCTCGACATCGACGTCCTGCCCTCGTGGATCGACGGCGACGGGATGAGCGTCGTGAAGCCGCAGACGCCGACCAACCCCGACTTCGGAGCGACCATCGTCGACACCGACGGTTCCCGCGGCCACAGCGGCTACTGGGACGAGGGAACCGAGAGTCTGCTCAACCAGGCCCGCGTGACCGTGGGCAAGTACGGTCAGGTGACCCATGCCGATTAAGAAGATCCGCCGCGCGCTCACCGTGCCCGCCCTGCTGATCACCGCCCTCCTCACGACCGCGACAGGATGCTCATCCATGGACCAGGACGCACTCGACTACGAGCCGCAGAAGCTGTCGGTCGCCGCGGCCAAGGACCTGGTGCGCAGCCAGTCGAGCGTGATCTTCGACGCCTCCGGCCTGAAGGCGTCCGCCACGAACGGTGCGCCGCACGCCGCCCCCTGCGAGGGCGTGGAGCACGGCTACCGCGTCAAGCACTTCTGGAAGATCCAGGGCCCCTCCAAGGCCGAGCTGAGCGCGGCGCTGCGGCGGCTGCACGAGGAGCTTCCCAAGCGCGGCTGGAAGGTCTACCGCTTCGACAAGGCGGCGTCGAAGAACCAGCAGATGCAGCTGGAGGCGGAGGACACCAAGCAGCACCACACCGTCCTGATCGAGGAGGACTTCGTCCCGACCGGGCCGGATGTCTCGGAGTGGGAGAAGAAGGGGCGCGACGGGCTGTACGTGGCGCTCGACTCCCCGTGCTACGTGGACCCGGACTACACCGTGGGCGACCAGTAGCGGGTGCGGCCCGCGTCACAGATGTCCGGATAGGGGTTGCCCTTATTACCGGTGGGTAGCATCATCGTAGAGAGCGTGAGCTACTCACCGGTAGTACGTGACCGGTACGACGAGTACGCGTACGAGGAATCCGCCTCCCCGAGCCTTTACGGAGCCGTCGCCATGGGGCACTACAAGTCGAATCTCCGCGACATCGAGTTCAACCTCTTCGAGGTCCTCGGCCGCGACAAGGTGTACGGCACCGGTCCGTTCGAGGAGATGGACGTCGAGACCGCGAAGAGCATCCTCGACGAGATCCGCCGCCTCGCCGAGAACGAGCTGGCGGAGTCCTTCGCCGACGCCGACCGCAACCCGCCGGTCTTCGACCCGGAGACCAACACCGCGCCCGTCCCGGCCACCTTCAAGAAGTCGTACAACGCCTTCATGGAGTCCGAGTACTGGCGTCTGGGCATCCCGGAGGAGATCGGCGGCACCGTCTCCCCGCGCTCGCTCATCTGGGCCTACGCGGAGCTGCTGCTCGGCTCGAACCCGGCCATCTGGATGTACTCCTCCGGCCCGGCGTTCGCCGGCATCCTCTACAACGAGGGCAACGAGGCGCAGAAGAAGGTCGCGCAGATCGCCGTCGAGAAGCGCTGGGGCTCCACCATGGTGCTCACCGAGCCCGACGCGGGCTCGGACGTCGGCGCCGGCCGCACCAAGGCGGTCCAGCAGGAGGACGGCTCCTGGCACATCGAGGGCGTCAAGCGCTTCATCACCTCCGGTGAGCACGACATGGAGGAGAACATCCTCCACTACGTCCTCGCCCGCCCCGAGGGTGCCGGCCCCGGCACCAAGGGCCTGTCGCTCTTCCTCGTCCCGAAGTACGAGTTCGACTGGGAGACCGGCGAGCTCGGCGCCCGCAACGGCGTCTACGCCACCAACGTCGAGCACAAGATGGGCCTCAAGGCCTCCAACACGTGCGAGATGACCTTCGGCGACCAGCACCCCGCCAAGGGCTGGCTGATCGGCGACAAGCACGACGGCATCCGCCAGATGTTCCTCATCATCGAGTTCGCCCGCATGATGGTCGGCACGAAGGCGATCTCCACCCTCTCCACGGGCTACCTCAACGCCCTGGAGTACGCCAAGGAGCGCGTCCAGGGCACCGACCTGGCGAACTTCATGGACAAGGCC
The DNA here is from genome assembly GCF_044541845.1 of Streptomyces sp. NPDC085481. Lineage (NCBI taxonomy): Bacteria > Bacillati > Actinomycetota > Actinomycetes > Kitasatosporales > Streptomycetaceae > Streptomyces > Streptomyces sp. NPDC085481. The sequence continues at coordinate 229,921 of NZ_JBITTJ010000002.1, read as the reverse complement.
GCCCCCAAGGTCACCATCACGCACCACCCGGACGTCCGCCGCTCGCTGATGACGCAGAAGGCGTACGCCGAGGGCATGCGCTCCCTCGTCCTCTACACGGCCTCCGTGCAGGACGAGATCGCGATCAAGGAAGCGGCCGGTGAGGACGCGAAGGCCCTGCACGGCCTGAACGACCTGCTGCTCCCGATCGTCAAGGGCTACGGCTCCGAGAAGGGCTACGAGCAGCTCGCCCAGTCGCTGCAGACCTTCGGCGGCTCCGGCTTCCTGCAGGAGTACCCGATCGAGCAGTACATCCGGGACGCCAAGATCGACACCCTCTACGAGGGCACCACGGCCATCCAGGGCCAGGACTTCTTCTTCCGCAAGATCGTCCGTGACCAGGGCGCGTCCCTGAACGCGCTGGCCGAGGAGATCAAGAAGTTCCTCGCGGTCGGCACCGGCGGCGAGGAGCTGGCCGGCGCCCGCGACGCGCTCGCCAAGGCGGCCGTCGACCTGGAGGGCATCGTCGGCGCGATGCTCACCGACCTCACCGCCACCGGCGAGGACGTCAAGAACATCTACAAGGTCGGCCTCAACACCACCCGCCTGCTGCTGGCCTCCGGCGACGTCGTCGTCGGCTACCTGCTGCTGCGCGGCGCGGCCGTCGCCGCCGAGAAGCTGGCCGCCGGCGCGGCGGACAAGTCCGCCAAGGAAGCAGCCTTCTACCAGGGCAAGATCGCGGCCGCGAAGTTCTTCGCCGCCAACGTCCTGCCCGGCGTCTCCGCCGAGCGCCTGCTCGCGGAGGCCGTGGACGGCTCGCTGATGGACCTGGACGAGGCCGCGTTCTGACACGCGCCCGCGTTCACACGAGGAACGGCTCGCTCCCGGGGAGGGGAGCGGGCCGTTCCGCCTTTCCGGGCCCACCGGGGTCCGGTATCCGGACCACGCGCCCTGCGTAAGGTGAAGCCATGAGTAGCGCAGCTCCCCGGTTCGACCGCGGCCACACCGATGACCTCATGACCTTCCTCGCAGCCTCGCCCTCGCCGTACCACGCGGTGGCGAACACCGCCGAGCGGCTGGAGAAGGCGGGCTTCCGCAAGGTCGAGGAGACCGACGCCTGGGACGGGACGGCGGGCGGGAAGTACGTGATCCGCGGGGGCGCGATCATCGCCTGGTACGTGCCCGAGGGCGCCGCCCCGCACACCCCTTTCCGGATCGTCGGCGCCCACACCGACTCCCCCAACCTGCGGGTCAAGCCGCAGCCGGACTTCGGCCGCGAGGGCTGGCGCCAGGTCGCCGTCGAGATCTACGGCGGACCGCTGCTCAACAGCTGGCTCGACCGCGACCTCGGGCTCGCCGGCCGGCTCACCCTGCGCGACGGCAGCCGGCACCTGGTGAACGTGGACCGGCCCATGCTGCGCGTCCCGCAGCTCGCCATCCACCTGGACCGGCAGGTCAACGAGGGCATGAAGCTGGAGCGCCAGCGCCACATGCAGCCCATCTGGGGCCTCGGCGAGGTGCGCGAGGGCGACCTGATCGGCTTCGTCGCCGAGGAGGCGGGCGTCGCCGCCGAGGACGTGACCGGCTGGGACCTCATGGTCCACACCGTCGAGGCCCCCGCCTACCTGGGCCGCGACCGCGAGCTGCTCGCCGGCCCGCGGATGGACAACCTCATCTCCGTGCACGCCTGCGCCGCCGCCCTCGCCGCCGTGTCGGCGCTGCCGGACCTGCCGTACATCCCGGTCCTCGCCGCCTTCGACCACGAGGAGAACGGCTCCGAGGCCGACACCGGCGCCCAGGGCCCGCTGCTCGGCGGCGTCCTGGAGCGCTCGGTCTACGCCCGCGGCGGCGGCTACGAGGACAGGGCCCGCGCGTTCGCGGGCTCGGTCTGCCTCTCCTCCGACGTCGGCCACGCCGTGCACCCCAACTACAGCGAGCGCCACGACCCGACGCACCACCCGCGCCCCAACGGCGGCCCGATCCTCAAGGTGAACGTCAACCAGCGCTACGCCACCGACGGCGCCGGCCGGGCCGTGTTCGCCGCCGCCTGCGAGAAGGCGGGCGTGCCGTGGCAGTCGTTCGTCTCCAACAACGACATGCCCTGCGGCACCACGATCGGCCCGATCACCGCCGCCCGCCACGGCATCAGCACCGTCGACATCGGCGTCGCCTGCCTGTCGATGCACAGCGCCCGCGAGCTGTGCGGATCCGAGGACCCGCACCACCTCGCGAACGCGCTCGTCGCCTTCCTTGAGGGCTAGGCCAGGGCCGTCAGACCCCCTCGGCGTCCATCCCCGCGAGGATCAGCGGCAGACGGGTCACTCCGCCGTCGCCGATCCGGACCGGGACGCCCCAGTCCTGCTGGTGGACGTGGCAGGCGGGGTACTCGTTGTCCGGGTCGTCGTCGCAGGACGCGGCCATCGCCGAGACGTGCAGGACGCCCTCGGTGAGCTCCGGGTTCAGCTCCAGGTCCCGGAAGAGGTCCGTGCCCTTGCCCTCGCCGGCGAGCAGCAGCTCCGGCGGGGTCGAGGAGACCAGGAGCCGGGTCGAGGGGCCGTAGCGCTCGTCCAGCTTCTGGCCCTTCGGGGCCTGGAAGACCACGTCGAGGCGGAGCCCGCCCGGGGCGACCTCGGTGGCCTCGCGCTGGGTGCGGTGGGCGACCGACTCGACCTGGACGGCCTCCTCGGGCAGCCGCAGCCGGGTGAGCCGGTGCCGGGCCGACTCGACGACCACGACGTCCTCGCCGACCACGACCGCGTCGCTGGGCTCGCGCAGATCGGTGGCGAGGGTGGTGACCTCGCCGCTCGCCGGGTCGAAGCGGCGCAGGGCGTGGTTGTACGTGTCGCTCACGGCCACCGAACCGTCGGGCAGCGCGGTGACGCCGAGCGGGTGCTGGAGCAGCGCCTGATCCGCGGCGCCGTCACGGTGACCGAAGTCGAAGAGGCCGGTGCCGACGGCGGTGTGCACCTCGTACGTGTCGCCGTCGGTGCCGATCCACCGCAGGGCGCTCGTCTCGGAGTCCGCGATCCACAGCCGGTCCCCGGTGGCGGCGAGCCCGGACGGCTGCGCGAACCAGGCCTCGGCGGCGGGCCCGTCGACCAGGCCCTCGTTGGTCGTGCCGGCCGCGACCTGGACGGTGCCGGCCTCGGGGTCGTACGTCCAGATCTGGTGCACGCCGGCCATGGCGATCCACACCTTGCCCTGCCACCAGGCCACGTCCCACGGCGAGGACAGGTCGACCTCGAGGGCCGGCCCGGAATGGGGGGAGCCCTGCCACCACTGGCGGCCGGTGCCGGCGATCCGCTCGATCGCTCCGGTGGCCGGGTCGAACAGCTTCAGGGCGTGGTTGACCGTGTCGGCGACGACGACCTGCCCGGACGGCAGCAGCGCGAGGCCCTGCGGCTCGCGGAACTCCCCATCGCCACCGATCCGCCGCACCACCGTCTCGCCGTCCTGCTCCAGCTCGACGAGCTGGTGCCGGGTGGTGTCGGAGACCAGGAGGTTCCCGGAGGGCAGCAGGACCGCCTTGCCGGGAAAGCGCAGATCGGTCGCGACCGGCTCCGGCGGCACGTAGGGGCCGTCGCCGCGGCGCAGCGTCCCCTTGGCCTCGTGTTCGGCCTCCAGCTCCTCGACCAGGGTGCGCAGGGCGTTGGCGTGGCCCTCGCCCGCGTGCTGGGCGACGACGTAGCCCTCGGGGTCGATGACGACCAGGGTCGGCCAGGCCCTTACGGCGTACTGCTTCCAGGTCCCGAGCTCGGGGTCGTCGAGCACGGGGTGGTGCACCTCGTACCGCTCGACCGCGTCGACGACGGCCTGGTGCTCGGCCTCGTGCACGAACTTGGGCGAGTGCACCCCGATGATCACCAGGGTGTCGCGGTGCTTCTCCTCCAGCTCACGGAGCTCGTCGAGGACGTGCAGGCAGTTGATGCAGCAGAAGGTCCAGAAGTCGAGCAGAACGATCTTTCCCCTCAGGTCCATGAGGGTCAGATCGTCTCCGCCGGTGTTGAGCCAGCCACCCTTGCCGATCAGCTCGGGGGCACGGACACGGACGCGAGCGCGCGCGGAGTCGTCGTTCATGGTTCAAGGGTGCCGTACGTCCGGCACGGCGGAAGAACGAGGGGTCCCGGCCGGCCGGGACCGGCCGGCCGATCCGCGCGATCACCCTCCGCGCACCTGCTACTTCTCCGCGTGACGGGGAAGGCATCGCCCCATGAAATACCTCGTACGGGACAAGATCTTCGCCATCGGCGACGACTACTGGATCGAGGACGAGCGGGGCCGCCACGCCTTCCTCGTCGACGGCAAGGCGCTGCGGCTGCGCGACACCCTGGAGCTGAAGGACCCCGACGGCTCCGTCCTCGTCACGCTGCGGCAGAAGATGTTCAGCCTGCGCGACACGATGACGATCGAGCGGGACGACCGCCCGCTCGCCACGATCCGCCGCAAGCGGCTCTCGCTGCTGCGCAACCACTTCCGCGTCACCCTGGTCGAGGGGACCGGACTCGACGTCAGCGGGCGGATCCTGGACCGGGAGTTCACCGTCGAGTACGACGGCGAACTCCTGGCCCACATCTCCCGGCAGTGGTTCCACGTCCGCGAGACGTACGCCGTGAACGTGGTCCGCGAGGACGCCGACTCCGCGCTGCTCATCGCCGTCGCGGTGTGCGTGATCCGGATGGCGGAGCGGGAGCGGGAGGACTAGGGGCGTCTCCTAGAGGGCCTTGGTGAGGGCCTGCTCCAGGTCCTCCCAGAGGTCCTCGACGTGCTCGATGCCGACCGAGACCCGTACGGTGCCGGGTCCGATGCCCGCCGCCTCCAGGGCGTCGGCGTCCAGCTGCCGGTGCGAGGTGGAGGCCGGGTGCATGACCAGGGTCTTCACATCGCCGAGCGAGGCGCTGAGCGAGGCCACCCGGACCGCCTCGACGAAGGCCCGGCCGGCCTCGCGGCCGCCCGCCAGGTCGAAGGAGATCACCCCGCCGCCGCCCCGGGGCAGCAGCCGCGCGGCCACCTCGTGGTCGGGGTGGCCGGCCAGCGCGGGGTGGCGGACGGCGGCGACCGCCGGATGGTCGGCCAGGCGCGTGGCGAGCTCGGCGGCGTTGGCGCACTGGCGCTCGATGCGCAGCGGCAGCGTCTGGAGGCCGCGCAGGGTCAGCCAGGCGGCGAACGGGTCGGTGATGGCGCCCTGTTCGACCGCGTAGTGGCGGATCCGGCGGTACAGCTCCTCGTCCTTGAAGACGGCGATGCCGCCGAGGACGTCGGCGTGCCCGGCCAGGTACTTGGTCGCCGAGTGCACCACGATGTCGGCGCCGTACTCGATCGGCCGGCACAGCAGGGGCGAGGCGAAGGTGTTGTCCACGGCGGTCGGTACACCGGCCTCGTGGGCGGCGGCGATCAGGGCGGGCAGGTCGGAGACTCGGGTGGTGGGGTTGGCGATGGTCTCCAGGTAGAGCAGCCGGGTCTCGGGGCGCAGCGCGGCCCGCACCTCGTCCGGGTCGGTGCCGGAGACGTACGTGACCTGGACGCCCCAGCGCTCGGCGAGGTCGGTGAGGACGGCGTAGGTGCCGCCGTACAGGCAGCGCTGGGCGACGATGTGGCCGCCGCTGGTGAGCAGGCCGAGCAGGACGCCGTTGATGGCGCCCATGCCGGAGGCGTACGAGAGGGCGGCGGCGCCGCCCTCAAGGCGGGCGACGGCGGTCTCCAGGGCGCGGACGGTGGGGTTGCCCATGCGGCTGTAGACGAAGGTCTCGGTCGAGTGGAAGGCCTCGGCCATGGCGTCGGCGGTCTCGAAGGCGAAGACGTGCCCCTGGTGGAGCGGGACCCCGAGCGGCCTGCTGCCGTGGATCTCCGGCTGCGGGGAGTGGACGGCGAGGGTCTCGGGACGGCGGGCTGCGGCGGAAGGGTGCGTGGCGTCTGCGCTCATGACGTCCAGTCTGGGGACGGGGGGCTTGCGGTCACAGGACCAATCCCAGCAGATTGGTCCGCCGATGGAGCCAATACCTCTCTCCCCGGACGAACTCGTCGCCCGGCTCGGCCGCTGGTCGGCCGGCCGTGGCCCGCTGTACCTGCTGCTCGCGGCGCGGATACGGCAGTTGGCCGACGAGGGGCTGCTGCCACCCGGCACCCCGCTGCCGCCGGACCGCCGGCTCGCCGCCGCGCTCGCGGTGGGGCGTACGACGGTGGTGTCGGCGTACGAGACGCTGCGTCAGGAGGGGCGCCTGGTACGCCGTCAGGGCAGCGGTACGCGGGTGGCGCCGGCGGTGCTCGCGCCGGCGGAGCCGCGGGTGACCGAGACCTCGAACCCGATGTTCCTGCACCTGCTCGACCCGTCGGGCGAGGACGGGGTGATCCTGCTGAGCTGTGCGGCGCCGGCGGCCGCACCGCCCGAACTGGCCGAGGCGTACGCGGGACTCGTGCTGCCGGGCGACGACCTCGGCTACCACCCGGCCGGACTGCCCGCCCTGCGGGAGGCGGTCGCGCGACGCTACGAGCGGCGGGGCGTGCCGACCGAGGCGGCGCAGGTCCTGGTCACCACCGGCGCGCAGCAGGCGATCGCGCTGCTCACCCGGCTCCTGGTGGCGCCCGGCGACGGGGTGCTCGTGGAGGCGCCCACGTATCCGGGCGCGCTCGACCTGTTCCGGGAGGCGGCGGCCGTGCCGCATCCGGTGCCCGTCGGTCCCGACGGCCTCGACGTGACGGAGGCGGTGCGGGTGATGGAACGTCATCGTCCGTCCCTCGCCTATGTGATCCCGCGCTTCCAGAATCCGACGGGCACCGTGCTGCCGCCGCTGCCCGGGCGACGCCTGGTGGAGGCGGCGGGCGCGCACGGGGTGCCGCTGATCGAGGACGAGGTGCTGTCGGAGCTGGACTTCGGCGCCGGCTCCGGAACGCCGCCCCTCTCCTCGTACGGCTCCGATGTCATCGGCGTCGGGTCGCTCAGCAAGGCGGTCTGGGGCGGCCTGCGGATCGGCTGGGTCCGCGGCCCGGCCCCGCTGGTCGGCCGCCTGGCCCGGCTGAAGGCCCTGCACGACCTGGGCAGCGACGTTCCGGCGCAGCTGGCGGCGGTCCGCCTCCTGGACGGCTTCGCACCCCTGCTGCGCCGCCGGGTACGGGAGCTGCGCGCCGGCCACGACCGCCTGCGCGCCGACCTCGCCCGCCTGCTGCCCTCCTGGACCTGCTCGCCTGCCGCCGGCGGCCAGACCCTGTGGGTGCGCCTCCCGCACGGCGACGGGGTCTCCTTCGCGCAGGTCGCGCTGCGCCACGGGGTGGCCGTGCTGCCCGGCTCGACGATGGACGCCCTGGGCGGCAGCACCCGCATGCTGCGGCTGCCCTTCCTGCTCCCGCGGGACGTCCTGGCGGAGGGGGTGCGCAGACTTGCGGCGGCGTGGGCGGAGTACGCACCGGCCGGCGGGTCCGGCAGGTCCGGTGGCTCCGCCGGGTCCGGGGCCCTGAACGCCATCGCCGTCTGACGGCGAGAAGACGCCCCGACAGCCCCCGCTCCTACAGCACCCGGTCCTTCAGCACCCGGTCCTTCAGCGCCGGGAACTGCTCCCGGGTCGCGGTGACCTTCGCCGGGTCGAGGACCACCCGCAGGATCTCCTCGTCCGGGCCCGCTTCGGCGAGGACCTCGCCCCAGGGGTCGACGACGATCGAGTGGCCGGCCTGCTCGACGTCCGCGTGGGTGCCGGCGGTGCCGCAGGCGAGGACGTACGCCTGGTTCTCGACCGCGCGGGCCTGCGCGAGCAGCGTCCAGTGCGCGCGGCGGCGGGCCGGCCAGCCGGCCGGGATCACGAAGGCCTGGGCGCCGGCGTCGACGAGGCCGCGGAACAGTTCCGGGAAGCGCAGGTCGTAGCAGGTGGCGACGCCGACGGTGAGCTGCGGCAGGTCGACGGTGACCAGGTCCTCGCCGGCGGCCATCAGCACGGCCTCGCCCTTGTCGAAGCCGAATCGGTGGATCTTGCGGTAGGAGGCGGCGAGTTCGCCGTCCGGGGAGAAGAGCAGCGAGGTGTTGTAGAGGGCGCCCGAGGCGGCCTCGACGATCGAGCCCGCGTGCAGCCACACCTCGGCGTCGCGCGCGGCCGCGGCCATCGCCTCGTACGTGGGGCCCTTCAGCGGCTCGGCCTCGGCGGCGAAGGACTCGTAGGCGAAGGCGCCCACGGGCCACAGTTCGGGCAGGACCACGAGGTCGGCGGCGCCGCCTTCCTCCCGAACCAGGCGGGCCACGCGGGCCCGTCGGGTCTCGACCGGTTCGTCCGGTTCTACCGCGATCTGGATCAGCGAGGCGCGCACACTACCACCGTCCTGGCATTCGAGCCGTCAACACCGGCCTACGATCGTCACACGAAAGCACTGCCGGGGTGCCTTCGGGCAGCGTAACTTAGCGTCCGAGCCTCCCACGCAGTCATGTTTCAGCCCGCCAGCCCGCCGATCGCCGCCAGCCCGCCGACAGCCAGCCCGCCAGCCGCCAGCCGCTTTCGCGCACCGCAGAACCGCCGAGGGGTCCCGTGACCGTCCATCCCAGCCTCCAGAACTACGCCGACGCCTGGACCCACTCCATCGAAGCGATAGCCGAGCTGGTGCAGCCGCTCGTGGAGGGTGAGTGGAACCGCGCCACGCCGTGCCCGGGCTGGTCGGTCCGCGACATCGTGTCCCATGTCATCGGCATGGAGACCGAGATGCTCGGCGACCCGCGGCCGATCCACAGCCTGCCCCGCGATCTCTACCACGTGCGCAGCGACTTCGCCCGCTACATGGAGATGCAGGTGGACGTGCGGCGGCACCACACCGCGCCGGAGATGACCTCCGAGCTGGAGTACATCCTGATCCGCCGGGCCCGCCAGCTGCGCAACGAGAACCGGGAGCCCGACACCCTGATCCGCGCCCCGCTCGGTGCCGAGCAGACCCTGGAACTGGCCTACCGGATGCGCGCCTTCGACTGCTGGGTGCACGAGCAGGACCTGCGCGCCACGCTCGGCGTCCCGGGCAACCTGGACTCCCCCGGCGCGTACATCACCCGTGACGTGCTCCTGGAGGCGCTGCCGCACGTGGTGGCCAAGGAGGCGGGCGCGCCCGCGAGTTCGGCGGTCGTGTTCGACGTGAGCGGCCCGGTGGAGTTCCTGCGGACGGTACGGGTGGACGCCGAGGGCCGCGGTTCGGTCGACGGCGCCCCCTCCCTCGGGCCCGCGGCGACGCTGGCGACGGACTGGGAGACGTACGTCCGGCTGGCCTGCGGCCGGGTCCGGCCGGCCGAGGTGGCCGACCGGGTGAAGACCGAGGGCGACGAGGACCTGGCGCGGGCGATCCTGGACCACTTCGCGGTCACGCCGAACTGAGGCCGCTCCCCTCAGACGGGGACGTGGACGGCCTCGACCCGGCTCGCGACCAGCCGTTCCCGCTCCCTGCGGGCGGTGCGGGACGTGAGGCGGAGGATCTGCACGACGCCGAGCGCCTCCAGGACGAAGACGGAGGCGAAGGCGATCCGGTAGTTGTCGCCGGTGGCGTCGAGGAGGACGCCGACGGCGAAGAGGGTCGTCATCGAGGCGACGAAACCGCCCATGTTGACGATGCCCGAGGCGGTGCCCTGCCGCTCCGGCGGGTTGGCGGGGCGGGCGAAGTCGAAGCCGATCATCGAGGCGGGTCCGCAGGCGCCGAGGACGGTGCACAGGGTGACGAGCAGCCACATCGGCGCGTGGTCACCGGGGTAGACGAGGGTGGTCGCCCACAGAGTGGCGGTCGCGGCCACGGTGCCGAGCGCGAGCGGGGCGCGGGCCGCATGGTGCCGGGCGATGATCTGCCCGTAGACGAGCCCCACCACCATGTTGGAGGCCACCACCAGGGTGAGCAGCTCGCCGGCGGTCTCGCGGCTCAGCCCCTGCGCCTCGACGAGGAAGGGCACGCCCCACAGCAGCAGGAAGACCATGGCGGGGAACTGGGTGGTGAAGTGCACCCACATCCCGAGCCTGGTGCCGGGCTCGCGCCAGGACTCGGCGATCTGCCGGCGGACGAAGACGGCGCCCGCGTGCGAGGGGGGTGCCTCGTGGCCCTCGGGGTGGTCCTTCAGGAAGAGCAGCAGCAGGACGAGGACGACCACTCCGGCCGCGGCGCTGCCCGCGAAGGCGGCGGTCCAGCCGACGCCGTGCAGGAGCCGGGCGATGACGATCGTGGAGACGAGGTTGCCGGCCATCCCGACGAGTCCGGCGAGCTGGGCGATCATGGGGCCCCGGCGGGCCGGGAACCAGCGGCTGCCGAGCCGCAGCACGCTGATGAAGGTCATGGCGTCGCCGCAGCCGAGCAGGGCACGGGAGGCCAGGGCCATGCCGTACGAGGGGGACAGCGCGAAGCCCAGCTGCCCGAGGGTGAACAGCAGGACGCCGATGGTCAGCACCTTCTTGGTGCCGAGCCGGTCGACCATGAGGCCGACGGGTATCTGCATGCCGGCGTAGACCAGCAGCTGGAGTATGGAGAAGGTGGACAGCGCGGAGGCGTTGACCTCGAAGCGGTCGGCGGCGTCGAGCCCGGCGACCCCGAGCGAGGTGCGGAAGATGACGGCGACGAAGTAGACGGCGACCCCCACGCCCCACACGAGCGCGGCGCGAGGCCCGCCGGGCGGATCGCCGGGCAGGCTGACAGCCGCCCCGTACCCGTCCCGGCTCATCGCTCCTCACCCCGGACCAGGACCTTGACCCAGCTGAGGTGCCGGCGCACGCACTGGGCGGCGCCCTCGACATCGCCCTCCCGGATCCGCTCCAGGATCTCGGCGTGCTCGGTGATGTTCTTGGCGATCCGGTCGGGCTGCGACTGCATCACCGCCACGCCCATCCGCAGCTGACGGTCCCGCAGCTGGTCGTACAACCGCGCCAGGATCTGGTTCCCCGCGTGCTTGACGATCTCGGCGTGAAAACACCGGTCGGTGACGGCCACCTCGGCCAGGTCCCCCGCCCCGGCCCGCCGCTTCTGCTCCTCCAGGAGCTCCTCGAGCCGCGCGATCAGCGCCGGCGAGGCCGGCACGGCCCGGCGTACGGCGAACTCCTCGACGAGCAGCCGGGTCTCGACCACATCCGCGATCTCCTGGGCGGAGACGGCGAGCACGAGGGCGCCCTTCTTCGGATAGAGCTTGAGCAGCCCTTCCATCTCCAGCTTGAGCAGCGCCTCCCGCACGGGCGTCCGCGACACCCCGACGGCCTGCGCGAGCTCCCCCTCGGTGAGAAGGGTCCCTCCTTCGTACCGGCGGTCGAGTACCGCCTGCTTGACGTGCATGTAGACGCGGTCGGCGGCTGGGGGTGCGGGCGGCATGCACACAGCTTAGATACAACAGGGGTGCAACAGACAGGCCCGTCCGCATGACGGACGGGCCTGTTTCACGTGAAACGGTCACATCGGGGTGTTACGCCCCGGTGTTCATGCCCGGGCTCACGCCCAGGTGATGAGCCGCTTCGGCTGCTCCAGGACCGCGGCGACGTCGGCCAGGAACTTGGAGCCGAGTTCGCCGTCGACCAGGCGGTGGTCGAAGGACAGCGCCAGGGTCGTGACCTGACGCGGCTTCACCTTGCCCTTGTGGACCCACGGCTGGGGCTTGATCGCGCCGACCGCGAGGATCGCGGACTCACCCGGGTTGATGATCGGCGTACCGGTGTCGACGCCGAAGACGCCGACGTTGGTGATGGTGAAGGTGCCGCCCTGCATCGCCGCCGGGGTCGTCTTGCCCTCGCGGGCCGTGGCGACGAGATCGCTCAGGGACCGCGACAGCTCGGGCAGGGTCTGGGCGTGCGCGTCCTTGATGTTCGGCACGATCAGACCGCGCGGGGTGGCCGCGGCGATGCCCAGGTTGACGTAGTGCTTGAGCACGATCTCCTGGGCGGTCTCGTCCCAGGCCGCGTTGATCTCCGGGTTGCGCTTGACCGCGACCAGCACCGCCTTGGCGATGAGGAGCAGCGGGTTCACCCGCAGGCCCGCCATGTCCTTGTCGGACTTGAGCTCGTCCACCAGCTTCATGGTGCGCGTGATGTCGAAGGTGATGAACTCGGTGACGTGCGGCGCGGTGAAGGCCGAGCCGACCATCGCCGCCGCCGTGGCCTTCCGTACGCCCTTGATGGGGATACGGGTCTCCCGGGCGCCGGCCTCGACGACCGGGGCCGGCACGGCAGCCGGGGCCTCGACGGCCGGCGCCGGGGCCGCGACCGTGGCCGGGGCCTCGACCGCTGGGGCCGGGGCGGCCGCGCGGTGCACGTCCTCGCGGGTGATGATCCCGTCCGGACCGGTCGGGGTGACCGTGGTCAGGTCGACGCCCAGGTCCTTCGCGAGCTTGCGCACCGGCGGCTTGGCCAGCGGGCGGGCGCCCACCGGGCCGTGACCGTTCAGCTGCTCGGGTACGGAGACGGGGGCCGGAGCGGCGACCGGAGCGGCAGCGGCCGGAGCCGCGGCGACCGGGGCCTTGCGGGCCCGGCGCTTGGTGGAGGTCGCGGCCACGCCGTAACCGACGAGGACCGGCTGACGGCCCTCGGGCGCGACCTCGGCCTCCGGCTCCGGCGCGGCGACCGGCTCCTGCACGGGGGCGGCCGGGGCCGCGGGGGCCTCACCGCCGCCCACGTTCACCGAGATGATGACCTGGCCGACGTCGACCGTGGTGCCCTCGGGGAAGAGCAGCTCGTGGACCGTGCCGTCGAACGGGATCGGCAGCTCCACGGCCGCCTTCGCCGTCTCCACCTCGCACACGACCTGCCCGTCGGTGACCGTGTCACCGGGCTGGACGTACCACTTGAGGATCTCGGCCTCGGTCAGGCCCTCGCCCACGTCGGGCATCTTGAATTCGCGGATCGTCACGGTGCTCTCCTCAGAACGCCAGCGAGCGGTCGACGGCGTCGAGCACGCGGTCCAGGCCCGGCAGGTACTCCTCCTCCAGGCGCGCCGGCGGATACGGCGCGTGGTAGCCGCCGACCCGCAGGACGGGGGCCTCCAGGTGGTAGAAGCAGCGCTCGGTGATCCGGGCGGCGATCTCCGCGCCCGAGCCGAAGAAGACCGGGGCCTCGTGGACCACGACCAGGCGGCGGGTCTTCTCCACCGAGGTCTGGATGGTGTCGAAGTCGAGCGGGGAGACCGAACGCAGGTCCAGGACCTCGACCGACTTGCCCTCCTCGGCGGCGGCCGCGGCGGCCTCCAGACAGGTCTTCACCATCGGGCCGTACGCGGCGAGCGTGAGGTCCGTGCCCTCGCGGGCGACCCGGGCCTTGTGCAGCTCGCCCGGGATGGCCTCGGTGTCGACCTCGCCCTTGTCCCAGTAGCGGCGCTTGGGCTCGAAGAAGATGACCGGGTCGTCGCTCTGGATGGCCTGCTGGAGCATCCAGTAGGCGTCGGAGGAGTTCGACGGGGTGACGATCTTGAGGCCCGCGACGTGCGCGAAGAGCGCCTCGGGGGACTCGGAGTGGTGCTCGACCGCGCCGATGCCGCCGCCGTAGGGGATGCGGATGACGACCGGCATCTTCACGGTGCCGAGCGCGCGGGCGTGCATCTTGGCGAGCTGGGTGACGATCTGGTCGTACGCGGGGAAGACGAAGCCGTCGAACTGGATCTCCACGACCGGCCGGTAGCCGCGCAGCGCCAGACCGATCGCGGTGCCGACGATGCCGGACTCGGCGAGCGGGGTGTCGATGACCCGGTCCTCGCCGAAGTCCTTCTGCAGGCCGTCGGTGACGCGGAAGACACCGCCGAGCTTGCCGACGTCCTCGCCCATGATGAGGACCTTGGGGTCGGTCTCCAGGGCCTTGCGCAGCGACTCGTTGAGCGCCTTGGCCAGGGGAAGCTTCTGAACAGCCATGATTACTCGGCCTCTCCGTCCGCGAAGGACGCCTGGTAGGCGGCGAACTGCGCGCGCTCCTCGTCGACGAGCGCGTGCCCGTCCGCGTACACGTTGTCGAAGATCGCCATGTGCTCCGGGTCGGGCATGGCGCGGACGGCCTCGCGGACGCGCTTGCCCAGCGCCTCGCTCTCCGTCTCCAGCTCCTCGAAGAAGGCCGCGTCGGCGTGACCCTCTCGCTCCATGTACGCCTTGAGACGCAGGATCGGGTCCTTGACCTCCCAGGCCTCGCGCTCCTCGTCCCGGCGGTACTTCGTCGGGTCGTCGGAGGTGGTGTGGGCACCCATGCGGTAGGTGAAGGCCTCCACGAGGGTGGGGCCCTCGCCGCGCCGGGCGCGCTCGAGCGCGGAGCGGGTGACCGCGAGGCAGGCCAGGACGTCGTTGCCGTCGACGCGGACGCCGGGGAAGCCGAAGCCGGCCGCGCGCTGGTACAGCGGGACGCGGGTCTGCTTCTCGGTGGGCTCGGAGATGGCCCACTGGTTGTTCTGGCAGAAGAACACGACCGGGGCGTTGTAGACCGCGGAGAACGTAAACGCCTCGTTGACGTCGCCCTGGCTGGAGGCGCCGTCACCGAAGTACGCGATCACGGCCGAGTCCGCGCCGTCCTTGGCGATGCCCATGGCATAGCCGGTGGCGTGCAGAGTCTGCGAGCCGATGACGATCGTGTACAGGTGGAAGTTGTTGCTGTTGGGGTCCCAGCCACCGTTGTTCACCCCGCGGAACATGCCGAGGAGGTTGGCGGGGTCGACCCCGCGGCACCAGGCGACGCCGTGCTCGCGGTAGGTGGGGAAGACGTAGTCGTCGTCCCGCAGCGCGCGGGCGGAGCCGATCTGGGCGGCCTCCTGGCCGAGCAGCGAGGCCCACAGGCCCAGCTCGCCCTGCCGCTGCAGGGAGGTGGCCTCGGCGTCGAAGCGGCGGGTGAGAACCATGTCGCGGTAGAGCCCGCGCAGCTCCTCGGCGCTCAGGTCGATGTCGTACTCGGGGTGCTGGACGCGCTCCCCCTCGGGCGTCAGCAGCTGAACGAGCTCGGGCTCGGAGTTCGGTGAACCCTGTGCCTTCTTCGCGCTCGCGCTTGCGGTGCGCTTGGTGCCGCTGCTGCGTCGCGTCGTCTTGCGCGCGGCAGTGCTCTCCACGGTCACGTGCGTGCTCCTCCGTCGGTCCGGCCCCCGGGTTCGCCGGGCATGGCCAGTGCGGCTCCGCCTTATCCGTACCTTCGCACGGGGTGGGTGCGACGCGGCCGGGGTCGGGCGTGACAGGTGCCCCGGCGAACGCCGTCATAGGCACGTTACCCACAGCACAGCATTCCTGCGAAACCCCATTTGACCTGCGATTTTGCTTGGATTTCCAAGTAAATCGAGAAAAGCGGGACTCGCTGCTGGTCAGCGCGAGGACAACGGCCCGACGCCGTCGTCGGAACATGCGGCACGTTATCCCGCGCACCCCGGGCACGGGAAGAGCGAATATGTGAGACTGACCCCGTGCGCGAAGAGGGAAAAATCCGGGTATTTCTGCTGGACGACCACGAAGTCGTGCGGCGCGGTGTCCATGAGCTGCTCTCCGTGGAGGCCGACATCGAGGTGGTCGGCGAGGCCGGCACCGCCGCGGACGCGCTGGTCAGGATCCCCGCGACCCGCCCCGACGTGGCCGTGCTCGACGTCCGGCTCCCGGACGGCAGCGGCGTCGAGGTGTGCCGCGAGGTCCGCTCCCAGGACGATTCGATCAAGTGCCTGATGCTCACCTCGTACGCGGACGACGAGGCCCTCTTCGACGCGATCATGGCCGGAGCCTCCGGCTATGTCCTCAAGGCCATCCGCGGCAACGAGCTCCTGAGCGCGGTCCGCGACGTCGCGGCCGGCAAGTCGCTGCTCGACCCGGTGGCCACCGCGCGGGTCCTGGAGCGGCTGCGGGACGGCAACAGCCCCAAGGGCGACGACCGGCTCGCCAATCTCACCGAGCAGGAGCGCAAGATCCTCGATCTGATCGGCGAGGGCCTGACCAACCGGCTCATCGGCGAGCGGCTCCATCTCGCGGAGAAGACCATCAAGAACTACGTCTCCAGCCTGCTCTCGAAACTGGGCATGGAACGGCGTTCCCAGGCCGCCGCCTACGTGGCGAGAATGCAGGCCGAGCGCCACTGAGGACGGTGGGATTCCGGAGCCCGGGCGGTTCACCCGTACGGGGGTGGGCGGCCCGTATTCGGGACCTATGTCCCCGGACAACCGGGGCAGGGTCCCCTTTTCCGACCCGGGTCCGGTAGCGGAGAGTGGAACCATGCCCACCGAGGAGATCCGCGCCATCGAACTGCTGGACCGCGTGTCCTACGGCCGGGTGGCCACGAGCATGCGGGCGATGCCGTTCGTCGCCCCGGCCCGCCACATCGTGACCGACGGCCGCGTCCTGCTCCGGCTGCACCGGGGCCTCGGCTACCACCGGGCCTGCAACGGCAGCGTGGTCGCGTACGGCGCGGACAACCTCACCTCCGGCGAGGAGCACCTCTGGTCCGTGCAGTTCACCGGAACCGCGCGGATCGTCGAGCCGACCGACGAACAGGCGGCCGCCTTCGGGCCGGGGCCCCGGTCCGTGGACGGCGAGCCCTTCGACCCGGTCTACATGTGCGTCGAGCCCCAGTTCGTCACCGTGCACACGCTCGACTACACGATCGAGCAGGCCTCCCCGGCCGAGCCCGCTCCCTCCATCGAGCGACATCTCCACCACGTAGCGTGATCTAACATCTGGGGAGTGCCGCGCTCATCTGCACTCATGGCCCCTCCCTACGCCCCTCCCGTCGGCGCCCTGCTGCGCCGTTACGCGGACGCGGGCGAGCCGCTCTCCTGCGAACCCGTCGCCCAGGGCCTCCTCAACCGCGGCTACCGGCTCGCCACCACCCGCGGCTCGTACTTCCTCAAGCAGCATCTGGACGACCGCACCGCCGACCGGGACACCATCACCCGCCAGCACCGGGCCACCCTGCGCCTGCACGCCCTCGGCCTGCCCGTCGCCCCGCCGCTCGCCGACTCCGCCGGCCGCACCGTCGCCGTCATCGGCGGCCGCTGCTACGCCCTGCACCCCTGGGTCGAGGGCCGCCACCGCGACGGCGCCCAGCTCTCCACCGACGGCTCCCGCCGGCTCGGCACCCTCCTCGGGCACGTCCACACCTGCCTGGAGCACGTGATGGGCTCCCCACCACCCGACACCGGGCACGAGAGCGCCCGCCCCGAGGACACCCTCCGGCTCATCGACGACCTGCTGCGCCTGGTCCGCGCCCGTCGCCCCCGCGACGGCTTCGACGAGCTGGCCGAGCACCGGCTCAGGGAACGCCGGGTGCTGCTCCACCAGCACGCCCACCGCCGGCCGCCCGCCGCCGCCGCGGCCGGCTGGGTGCACGGCGACTTCCACCCGTTCAACCTGCTCTACCGGGGCGCCGAACCGGCCGCGATCGTCGACTGGGACCGGCTCGGCGTCCGCCCGCGCGCCGAGGAGGCGGTCCGGGCCGCCGCGATCTTCTTCGTACGGCCGGCCGGCGAGCTGGCCCTGGACAAGGTGCGGGCGTACGCGCGGGCCTACCGGCGGGCCGCCGGCGTGGACCGCGCGGAACTGGCGGCCGCGGTGGACCGGGTGTGGTGGGAGCGGCTCAACGACTTCTGGACGCTGCGCTGGCGCTACCAGCTGCACGACCGGAGGGCCGACCCGCAGTTTCCGGCGGTGTCGGCCCTGGTGGTGTGGTGGACCCGCGAGTACGAGGCGGTGCGCGACGCCTTCGCGGGGTGATCCGGCTTGCTGGGCTCAGCCGCCGGCGCCGGTCGAGGTGCCCGTCGTCGTGCCCGTACCGGTGGTGGTGCCGGCCGACGTGCCCGTCGTCGTCCCCGTACCCGTCGAGGTGCCCGTGGACGTCCCCGTCGAGGTGCCCGTGGACGTCCCCGTGGAGCTGCCCTCGGTCGTGCCCTCGGTGGTGCCCTCCGTGGTCCCCTCGGTCGTGCCCTCGGTGCTGCCCTCGGTGTCCGTACCGCCGTCGGTCGTGCCCGTCGGGTCCGTGGACGGCGTGTCCGTCGGCGTCGGCGGGTCCGTCGGCCGGTAGGTCGGGCGGTGGGTCGGCGTCCAGGGCTGCTGGTTGCCGCCGCTCGACGAGTCGGGGTCCTCGGTCTCCTGCGACGGCTCCTCGGACGGCGTCGGCGACTCGGCCTTCGTGGACGGCGAGTTGGTGACCGCCGGCGGCTTCGTGCCGCCGCCGTTCCCCTTGTCGCCGGCCTTGTCGATGGCGTAGGCGACACCCGCGACCATGGCGATCAGCGCGAGCGCCACGAACAGCAGCAGCTTGGCGCGCGAGCGCCTGCCGCCGCCCTGCGGGCCGTAGCCACCGTCCTGGCCGTAGCCCCCGTGGCCGCCGTCGTAACCCCCGTCGTCCGGGTTCATCGGCGGCAGGATCGGGCGCTGAGCGGTGTCGTGGTGCATCGGGTGGCCGAGCACGGCCGTCGCGCCGACGCCGCCGACACCCCCGACCGGCGTGTGCATGCCGTCGTGGATCTCCACCGGCCCGGTGTTCCACATGCCGGTGTGGCCGCCCTGCTCCTGGAGCATCTGGAGCCCGTACTGGATCAGGCCGCGCATCTCCTCCGCGCTCTGGAACCGGTCGTCCGGGTCCTTCGCGAGCGAGCGCATCACCAGGCCGTCGAGCTCCGGCGGCGCCCCCTGGGCGACGTCGGACGGCGGGACGGGGGTGTCCTGAACGTGCTGGTAGACCACTGACAACGGTGTCTCGCCAGTGAACGGTGGCCGCAGCGCGAGCAGTTCGTAGAGCAGACAGCCCGTCGCGTACAGGTCGGAGCGGTGGTCGACCGCCTTGCCGAGCGCCTGCTCGGGGGAGAGGTACTGCGGCGTGCCCATGACCATGCCGGTCTGGGTCATCGTCGACTGCGCGCCGTGCAGGGCGCGCGCGATGCCGAAGTCCATGACCTTGACCGCGCCGCCGTGGGTGATGATCACGTTCGCCGGCTTGATGTCCCGGTGCACGATGCCGTGCTGGTGGGAGTAGGCGAGCGCCTCCAGGACGCCGGAGACGATGATCAGGGCCTGCTCGGGGCCCGGCGCCTCGGCGCTGATCAGCAGCTCGCGGATGGTGCGGCCCTCGACCAGCTCCATCACGATGTACGGCACGGACTGGCCGTTCACCACGTCCTCGCCCGAGTCGTACACGGCGACGATCGCATGGTGGTTGAGCCCCGCGACGGACTGCGCCTCGCGCGTGAAGCGGGCCTTGGAGACCGGGTCCTCCGCGAGGTCGGCGCGCAGGAGCTTCACGGCGACCGTGCGCCCCAGGCGTACGTCCTCGGCCGCGAACACCTCGGCCATGCCGCCGCGTCCCAGACGGTGGGTCAGCCGGTAGCGGCCGTCGCCGACCACCCCGCCGACGCCGAAGGACTCGGCAGAAGCGTCCGGCAGACCGCCGCCTGCTCCGGATTCGGGTGCCATCAGTCCTCGCCGTCGTCTCTCGTGCCGTGTCCAGTCGTCACGCTACAGGCTCCGTACGACATCACGGTCCGCGATGACCGGTCATCCAACTCCCCGGACGTACGCCTGTGCAAATTCCCTGCCGTTCCTGTCACGCTCACCGGCCCTTTCCTGCGCGGAGGGTCACGGAACGGGCACCGAACGGGCGCCTGGCTTGACGTGTCACTGCCCTCGGGCAGACTTGGCCAGGAAATTCCGGATCAGCGCCGCCACGCGCGTATGGGGGAAGCACGAGATGAGCCAGGACGGCGCACAGGGCCGCTATGCGGGCGGTTCGGTCGCGAACGGCCGCTACCAGCTTCGCGACCTGCTCGGCGAGGGCGGCATGGCGTCGGTGTACCTGGCGTACGACAGCGCGCTCGACCGCCAGGTCGCCATCAAGACGCTGCACACCGAACTCGGCCGCGAACAGTCGTTCCGCGAACGGTTCCGGCGCGAGGCGCAGGCTGTAGCGAAGTTGTCGCACACGAACATCGTCTCGGTCTTCGACACCGGCGAGGACACCCTCGACGGCGCCGTCATGCCGTACATCGTCATGGAGTACGTGGAGGGCCAGCCGCTCGGCTCGGTGCTCGGCGCGGACATCCAGAGTTACGGGGCGATGCCGGCCGACAAGGCCCTGAAGGTGACCGCCGACGTGCTCGCCGCCCTCGAGACCAGCCACGAAATGGGGCTGGTCCACCGGGACATCAAGCCGGGCAACGTGATGATGACCAAGCGCGGCGTGGTCAAGGTCATGGACTTCGGCATCGCCCGCGCCATGCAGTCCGGGGTCACCTCCATGACCCAGACCGGCATGGTCGTCGGCACCCCGCAGTACCTCTCCCCCGAGCAGGCCCTGGGCCGCGGCGTGGACGCCCGCTCCGACCTGTACTCCGTCGGCATCATGCTGTTCCAGCTGCTGACGGGCCGTCTGCCGTTCGACGCGGACTCGCCGCTCGCCATCGCGTACGCGCACGTCCAGGAGGAGCCGGCCCTGCCGTCCTCCGTGAACCGCTCGGTGACCCCGGCGATGGACGCCCTGGTGGCCCGCGCCCTCAAGAAGAACCCGAACGAGCGCTTCCCCAGCGCCGCCGCGATGCGCGACGAGTGCCTGCGGGTGCTCTCCGCGGGCCAGACCGGTGCGCCGGTGATCGTCGCGGGCGGCCCGGTCCAGAGCGGTTCCGGTGTCGGCTCGGCCGTCTTCCCGCCGGTGGGCCAGACCCCGCCGCCGTCCGTGCACGGGGTCCAGACCCCGTACCAGCCGACGCCGCAGCCCAGTCCGTACGGCGTGACGACGCCGGCCCCCGCGCCGGCCCCTTCGTACGGCTACCCGCAGCAGACGCCGCCTCCGGCGCCCGTCTACCAGACCCCGGCGCCGCAGCCGGTGCCCTCGCCGTACACGATGCAGCAGCAGCCGGCCCCGGTCGGCGGGGGCGTCGGCGGCGGAGGCGGCTCGAATCGGAACATGCCGGTCCTGGTCGGTGCCATCGCGGTGGCCCTGATCGCGGTCGTGGGCGTGATCGTCGCGATCAACCTCAACAAGGACGACGACCCCGTCAAGAACGCGGGCGGCGACCCGAGCCAGAGCTCGAGCGTGGCCGCAGGCCACAAGGGTCCGGATCTCACGAAGACCATCGACCCCAAGAAGTGCACGGAGCCGACCGAGTCGAGCGACGACCCGGCGAAGTTCGAGATCCCGAACTTCACCTACAAGAACATCCAGTCGGTGAAGGACTGCATCCAGGCCGCCGGCTGGAAGATCACGACCCAGACCCCGGTGGACGAGAACACGTACGGCGAGGGCACGGTCCTGGAGCAGTACCCGCCGGCCGGTGAGGACGCGACCAAGGACGACGCCGAGTTCACCCTCAAGATCTCGACCGGCAACCCGCCCCAGTAGTCACGCGGTCCGGACCCCGTCCCCGTCCGGCTCCTCCGGGATGCCGGTGCCGATCGGGCATGTGACGCTGAGTTGAACAACTCGGCGGCTCGGCACGGGAGGGGGTCACCCGGTGACTCCAGGACTCCGCACGGCGAGGTCACGGGCGCTCGGTCCCGTGCTCGCCTGCTGTCTCACCTGCTGTCTCGCGCTCTGCGCGATGCCGGCCGCGTACGGGGCGGAGGTCACGCCCACCACGCCGCGGAGCACCGCCCCGCGCGGCGGCCCCGGAGATCCGGACGTGCGCGGCGGCCCCGGCGGGACGGACGCGCGCCGCGGCCCGGTCGGCGCGCCGGCGCCGTCGGCCGCCCCCCTGGTCCCGCAACCGTCGGCGACGCCTTCGGGCGGCCGGTCCCCGACCGTCTCGGGCGCGCCCGCGTCCACCCCCCCACCCGCTCCCGCACCCGCATCCGCGTCGAGCGGCTCGCCCGTGGGCGCCTCAGGGCCCGCCGCCGCGCATGCCTCGGGCTCCGCCTCCGCCTCCGCCGCGCCACCCGGGCCCGGCAGCTCCGCCTCCCTCGCGGGACGCCCGGCGGGGGAGGGCAGGGAACGCCCCGGGCGGCCCGCGGCCTCCCCCGCGCCGAGCTCGCCTGACCCCGCGAACCGGCCGGGGCGGCCCGCACGTACCAAAACGGCAACAGAGGACGAGTCCGCCGAGGAGGCGGAGGACGACCCCGGGGCCGTACCTGAGACGGACGCCCCGGCCGCCCGGCCCTCGGCCGCGGAGCTGCCGGCCGCCGCCCCCGCGATCGGCCCGGAGACCGCCACCACCCTCTCCGACCGGCGGATTCCGGTCCTGACGCTCGGCGTGGGGCTCGCCCTGATGGGCCTCGGGATCGGCTTCCTCGGGGTCCGGATGCGGCGCCGCTGAGCGCTGCCGCGAGGCCCGGGTCCCCCTTGAGACGTACCCGCGGGGTCCGTCTCAGGGCGCTTGGCCGGGGCGGACTTACTCGGTATACATACTCGGTATGTCGATCCGCCACGGGCTTCTCGCCCTCCTCGAACGCGGCCCGCGCTACGGCTCTCAGCTCCGTACGGAGTTCGAGTCCCGCACCGGCTCCACCTGGCCGCTCAACGTCGGCCAGGTCTACACGACCCTGAGCCGGCTCGAACGGGACGGCATGATCGCCCAGGACGGCGAGGACGAGGCCGGCCACGCGCTCTACGCGATCACCGACAACGGGCGCGCCGAGCTCCGCGCCTGGTTCGAGAACCCCGTCGACCGCACCAGCCCCGCCCGCGACGAGCTCGCCATCAAGCTCGCCATGGCGGTCGGGGCGCCCGGGGTCGACATCCGCGATGTCATCCAGTCCCAGCGCCGGCACACCGTGCAGGCCATGCAGGACTACACCCGGCTCAAGTCGCAGGCGATCCTCGCCGTCGAGAGCGGGGGCGCCCGCGAGCGCGACGACGTCGCCTGGCTGCTCGTCCTCGAACAGCTGATCTTCCAGACCGAGGCGGAGGCCCGCTGGCTGGACCACTGCGAGGCCCGGCTGATCCGGCTCTCGGCGGCGGCCGCCACGGAGCCGGCCCCGCCGCCCGCTCCAGCCGCCCAGGCCGTGCGGACGGCGCATGCCGTGCCCCACCGTTCTTAGGCGTGCCCCACCGCTCTCAGGACGTGTCCTGCACGCCCTGGCCGTATTGACCCGCACCGCTTCTCGTACCGCTTTCGACCGCTCCGCAAGCAACCCGGGGGATCCCGCCATGTCCACACAGCAGCCCGTGCTGCGTCTGCAGAACCTCACCCGCGTCCACGGCGCGGGCGCCACCGAAGTACACGCCCTGCGCGGTATCGACCTCGACGTCTACCCGGGCGAACTCGTCGCCGTCATGGGCCCCTCCGGCTCCGGCAAGTCGACCCTGCTCACCCTCGCCGGCGGCCTCGACATGCCCACCTCCGGCCAGGTGATCGTCGAGGACACCGACATCACCACCGCGAACCGCAAGCAGCTCGCCGCCCTGCGCCGCCGCAGCATCGGCTACGTCTTCCAGGACTACAACCTCATCCCGGCCCTCACCGCCGCCGAGAACGTGGCCCTGCCCCGCGAGCTGGACGGCATATCCGCCCGCA
The DNA here is from genome assembly GCF_044541845.1 of Streptomyces sp. NPDC085481. Classification (NCBI taxonomy): domain Bacteria; kingdom Bacillati; phylum Actinomycetota; class Actinomycetes; order Kitasatosporales; family Streptomycetaceae; genus Streptomyces; species Streptomyces sp. NPDC085481. Next base: position 206,599 of record NZ_JBITTJ010000002.1, on the reverse strand, counting down.
AGGCCCGCACCGAGGCCCTCGCCGCGCTGGCCGAGATGGACCTCGGCCACCTCGCCGACCGCTTCCCCGACGAGATGTCCGGCGGCCAGCAGCAGCGCGTGGCCATCGCCCGCGCCCTCGTCGGCGACCGCCGGCTCGTCCTCGCCGACGAGCCCACCGGCGCCCTCGACTCCGAGACCGGCGAGTCCGTGCTCGCCCTGCTCCGCTCCCGCTGTGACGCCGGGGCCGCCGGCGTCCTGGTCACCCACGAGCCGCGGTTCGCCGCCTGGGCGGACCGGGTCGTCTTCCTGCGGGACGGCTCCGTCGTCGACCAGACCGTACGCAGCGAGGCCGACTCGCTCCTGACCGGTCGGGCGGCACAGCAGTGAACAACTGGTTCCACTCCTGGCGTGCCGCGATCCGGATCGCCCGCCGTGACGCCTGGCGCTCCAAGGGCCGCAGCTTCCTCGTCCTCTCCATGATCGCCCTGCCGATCCTCGGCGTCAGCGCCTTCGACCTCACCCTGCGCAGCTCGGAGCTCTCCGCCGCGCAGCAGGTGGAGCGGTCCATCGGCGCCGCCGACGCCCGCTTCAGCGACCCCCAGGTCAACGGGGTGCCGATCTTCCAGGACCCCAAGGGCGAGATGCAGACGCCCGTCCAGGACTACGAGGACAAGCCCTGGCCCTCGGGCCCGACCGATGTCGCCAAGGCCGTCCCGGCCGGCTCGACCGTCCTCACCGACCGCTCGGGCACGGCCAAGCTCACCACCGAGCACGGCCTGCTCCAGACCGAGGTCCGCGAGCTGAAGGCCGCCGACCCCGTCACCCGCGGCATCATGCGGCTCCAGGACGGGCGCTTCCCCGCGAAGAACGACGAGATCGCCGCGAGCACCCACTTCCTGGAGGCCAGCGGCCTGTCCGTCGGCTCCACCCTCTCCGCCCGCGGCTTCGACCGTACGTATGTGATCACCGGTTCGTACGAGCTGCCCGACGACCTCAAGGCCGACCAGGTCAACGCCCTGCCGGGAGCCTTCCTCGACGCCTACGGCAAGGCCGTCGAGAAGGCCGGTCTGCAGGCACCCGACGTCTCCACCACGTATCTGGTGAAGAAGTCCGGCGGATTCACGTGGAACGCGGTCCAGCAGATCAACACCAAGGGTGTCGTGGTCGAGTCCCGCGCCGTGCTCCTCGACCCGCCGGCCGACTCCGAGGTGCCGCTCTACCAGAAGGAGGGCTGGCGCAACTACGAGTCCAGCACGGGCGCCAACGCCGCCGCCCTCGCCGCCGTGGGCACGGTGGTCGGCCTGGCGATGCTGGAGATCTGCCTGCTCGCCGGTCCCGCCTTCGCCGTCGGCGCCCGCCGCTCGCGCCGCCAGCTCGGTCTGGTCGGCGCCAACGGCGGTGCCCGCAACCACATCCGGGCCATCGTCCTGAGCGGCGGCCTCGTCATCGGCGTCGCCGCGGCCCTCGTCGGCACCGTCCTCGCCCTGATCCTGACCTTCGCGCTCCGCCCGGTCCTCGAGGACTACATGGGACAGCGGTTCGGCGGCTTCACCATCCGGCCGCTCGAACTCCTCGGCATCGCCGCCCTCGCCGTCCTGACCGGTCTGCTCTCCGCGATCGTCCCGGCCGTCACGGCCTCCCGGCAGACCGTGCTCGCCTCCCTGACGGGCCGTCGCGGCGTGCGCCGCAGCAGCAGGGTGCTGCCCCTGGTCGGCCTCGGCGCCGTCCTGCTCGGCGCCGCCATCGCCCTGTACGGATCGGTCTTCTCCGACCAGTTCATCCTGGTCGCGGGCGGCTCGGCCATCGCCGAACTCGGCGTGGTGGCCCTGACCCCGGCCCTGGTCGGCCTGTTCGGCCGCACCGGCCGCTGGCTGCCGCTCTCGCCGCGCCTCGCCCTGCGCGACGCGGTGCGCAACCGGGGTCGTACGGCACCCGCCGTAGCCGCGGTCCTGGCCGCCGTCGCGGGCACCGTCGCCGTCTCCACGTACGCCGCGAGCCGGGACGCCCAGGACCTCGCCGCGTACCGGGCGAGCCTGCCGCACGGGGCCGTCGCCGCCCTCGTCATGGAGGACGGCGGCCGGGACGCCCCCGCCGTCCGCGAGGCCGTGCAGCGCACGCTGCCCGTGGACGTCCGCGCCGACGTCTCCCGGATCTCCGTGGGCAAGCCCGGCTGCTCGCCCTACAGCGGCGCCAAGGGCTGCGGCCGGTTCGAGATCGTCATCCCCAAGGCCAACGAGTGCCCGCTGTGGCAGACGCTGCCGGACGGCTCCGACGCCTCGGAGCGGTACACCAAGGAACAGCGGCGCGCGCTCGGCAAGGACTGGCGCTGCAAGGAGAGCGACAGCCAGGGCATCTACGTGGACCAGGGCATGCTCATCGGCGACGCCCAGCTCCTGAAGGTCCTCGGCATCGACGACCCGGGCGCCGCCAAGGCCCTCGCCGAGGGCAAGGTCGTCAGCTTCGCCAAGCCGCAGGTCGACAAGAACGGCACCATCGGCATCAAGCTGATCACCGACACCGAGGCCGCCGACCGCGCCATGGAGCAGAACAAGCCGGTCCCCGGCGAGGTGAAGACGCTGCCCGCCTACCAGGTGCCCGGGGCGGCGAACGCGTACGGCGCGCAGAGCATCCTCAGCCCCGCCGCCGCCAAGGCGGCCGGACTGTCCACGGTCCCCATGGGCGCGTTCTTCTCCACCGACCGCATGCCCAGCGGCGAGCAGCGCCAGAAGCTCGACGGCGAGATCGCCAAGCTCGGCAGCAACGTCGAGCTGACCGTGGAACAGGGCTACGTCAGCCAGAACAGCATCGTGCTGCTCGCGCTGACCGTCTTCGCCGGACTGGTCACCATCGGCGCGGCCGGCATCGCCACCGGACTCGCCCAGGCCGACGCGGAGGCCGACCTGAAGACGCTCTCCGCGGTCGGCGCCCCGCCCCGGGTCCGCCGGACCCTCAGCGGCTTCCAGTGCGGTGTGGTCGCGGCCATGGGCGTGGTCCTCGGCTCCGCGGCCGGCGTGCTGCCCGCGATCGGGCTGCGGCTCACCGAGGAGCGCGAGCAGCTGCGCTACTACCAGGAGACCCTCGACAACGGCTGGGGCGGCGCGGACACCCCGCCGTACGTGCCGATCGTCGTCCCCTGGGAGACGCTCGCGGCCCTGCTGGTGGCCGTGCCGCTCGGCGCCGCCCTGCTGGCCGCCCTGGTCACCCGCTCCCGCGGGGCGCTGGCCCGCCGCGCCGCGCACTAGCCGGACGCGCGGGCGTCCACTGCCGGACGCACGCGGCCGCCCGCTCCCGGACGCACGGGCGTTCGTTGCCGGTCTGTGCCCCTGTACGAGGGTGGATCACCCTCGTACAGGGGCACACCGTGTGGTGAGGCATGCGTGCGAGAGAATGGCGGCATGGAGATGCCGAGGAATGACAGGTCGCAGGAGAGCCCCCAGGTCCTCATCGTGGGCCAGGACGGGATGGCGCTCGGCGGCACTCAGGGTGACGACGAATCCCGCGAGGTCCCGGTGACGGAAATGGTCGAGCAGCCTGCGAAGGTCATGCGCATCGGCAGCATGATCAAGCAGCTTCTGGAGGAGGTCAGGGCGGCACCTCTCGACGAGGCCAGCCGCGTCCGGCTCAAGGAGATCCACGCCAGCTCGGTCAAGGAGCTGGAGGACGGTCTCGCGCCGGAGCTGGTGGAGGAACTGGAACGCCTTTCCCTGCCGTTCACCGACGAGGCCATCCCCTCGGAGGCGGAACTGCGGATCGCCCAGGCCCAGTTGGTGGGCTGGCTGGAGGGCCTCTTCCACGGCATCCAGACGGCGCTGTTCGCCCAGCAGATGGCGGCCCGCGCCCAGTTGGAGCAGATGCGCCGGGCGCTGCCGCCGGGAGCGTCGCACGACGATGACGACGACGACCACGGCCCCGGCCGTGGGCGTGCGGTCGGCTCGGGGCCGTATCTGTAGGCGCGTTCGAAGGACCGGGGCCCGGCACGCGGTCAACGACCGTGTTCCGGGCCCTCGTTCGCGCTCTTCTAGGCGGTGGGCGCCAGCAGCAGCACCTTGCCGACGTGGGTGCCGGACTCCAGCGCCCGGTGGGCCTCCGCCGCGTCCGTCATCGCCACGGTGCGGTCGATGACCGGCGTGACCGTGCCGGCGCCGACCAGCGGCCAGACGTGCTCGCGGACCGCGGCGACCACGGCGGCCTTCTCGTTCAGCGGGCGGGAGCGCAGGGTGGTCGCCAGGACGGCGGCGCGCTTGGCCATGAGGGCGGCCAGGTTCAGCTCGCCCTTCACGCCGCCCTGCAGGCCGATGACGACCAGCCGGCCGCTCACGGCGAGCGCCTTGACGTTCCGCTCCAGGTACTTGGCGCCGACGATGTCGAGGATGACGTCCGCCCCGGCCCCGTCGGTCGCCTTGTGCAGCTCCTCGACGAAGTCCTGCTCGCGGTAGTCGATGAGGATGTCCGCGCCCAGCTCGGCGCAGCGGGCCAGCTTCTCGGGTCCGCCGGCCGTGACCGCGACCCGTGCGCCGATCGCCTTGGCCAGCTGGATGGCCATGGTGCCGATGCCGCTCGCCCCGCCGTGCACGAGCAGCGTCTCGCCGGGCCGCAGGTGGGCGAGCATGAAGACGTTCGACCAGACCGTGCAGGCCACCTCGGGCAGCGCGGCGGCCGTCACCAGGTCCACGCCCTCCGGCAGCGGCAGCAGCTGGCCCACCGGGACGGCGACCTTCTGCGCGTATCCGCCGCCGACCAGCAGCGCGCACACCTCGTCGCCCACCGACCAGCCGGACACCCCGGGGCCCAGCGCGACGATCCGGCCGGAGCACTCGAGACCGGGGTACGGGGAGCTGCCGGGCGGCGGGTCGTAGAAGCCCTGGCGCTGGAGCAGGTCGGCACGGTTGACGGCGCTGGCCGCCACCTCGACGAGGACCTCGCCCTCGGCGGGGACGGGGTCGGGGACCTCGGCCCAGATCAGCGCCTCGGGTCCGCCGGGTTCCGGAATCGTGATCGCATGCATGTCGGCGAGGCTACTCCCGGACTCCGGGTGAGGCCTTGGGCCGTGTCTTTCGGATCAGGGCCGGACGTACCCTAGTCGTCGGTCGGTGTGGTGAGCGGGGTGACCGGAGCGGCCCGCACGATGGTGATCACACGGTCCGTCAACTGCAGCGGGCTGGCCGCGGGATCGTCGTAACCGAGCAGCCGGTGGCCGCGCAGCACGCTCACCACCAGGTCGCCGGTCTCCCGTACGCTCCGGCCCGCCTCCGCCTTGGTGACCGGGCGTTCCACGAGGTCGAGCCCGGAGCCCTGCTGGATCAGGTCCTCCATCACCGTGCCCGCGCTCGGGCTGAGCACCGAAAGGCCGAGCAGCCGGCCGGCGGCGCTGGCGCTGGTGATGACCGCGTCGGCACCGGACTGGCGCAGCAGCGGCGCGTTCTCCTCCTCGCGGACCGCGGCGACGATCTTGGCACCGCGGTTGAGCTGGCGGGCCGTCAGGGTGACGAGGACCGCGGTGTCGTCGCGCTGGGTCGCGATGACGATCTGACGGGCCTTCTGCACCTCGGCGCGCAGCAGCACATCGCTGCGGGTCCCGTCGCCGATGACACCGGTGAAGCCATCGGCGTTGGCGGCCTCGATCACCTTGTCGGAGGGGTCGACGATGACGATCTGCTCCTTGCGCAGCCCCGTCGCGCAGAGCGTCTGGATCGCCGAACGACCCTTGGTGCCGAACCCGACGATGACGGTGTGCTCGCGCAAGGTGCTCCTCCAGCGGTTCAGCCGGAAGTCCTCCCGGGTCCGCTCCGTGAGGACCTCGAGGGTGGTGCCGACCAGGATGATCAGAAACAGCACGCGCAGCGGCGTGACCAGCAGGATGTTCGCAAGCCTGGCCGAGTCGCTGTACGGGACGATATCGCCGTAGCCCGTGGTGGAGAGGGTGACGGTCGCGTAGTAGACGCTGTCCAGGAAGTCGACGGTCCCGTCGGCGTTGTCGTGGTAGCCGCCGCGGTCGACGTAGACGATGAGGACGGTGAGGACCATCACGCCCAGCGCCATGAGGAGGCGTTTGCCCACCTGGCGCAGGGGCTTCTCGACCACACGCCGGGGCAGGCTGATCCGCGGTCCCGCCACCTTCTCGTCGGCCTGCCGGGCCATCACGTCGCGGCTGGGCAGTTTCACGTGAAACACGCGCCTTCGGCCGCCCCGTGGGCAGGGGGGGCCGACCAGGGGAGGTCGAGGACGTCGAGGAGCTGCCCGGGGCGGGCTCCGCCGGGCGGGACCACGGCCATGCCGTCGGCGGCGGCGATGCCCCGGAGCATCGCGGGGCCGTTGTAGTGCAGGGGGACGACCTGGTCGCCGCGGTGGACCACCGGGACGAGCCGGGTGTCGTACGGATGGCCGTGGATCTCCGCGCGCACGGGCACGCGGTACGGCTCCGGGGCCAGGGAAGGGTACGGGGCCACGGCCAGGGACGAGGCCGGGTACGGGGCCGGGGACGGGGCCGGGGACGGGGCCGAGGCCGGGTACGGGGCCGAGGCCGGGGACGAGGCCGGGGACGGGTTTCCGGCGAGGGCGCGGAGCAGCGGCTCGGCGAGCGTGAGGAGACCGGAGACGGCGGCCAGCGGATTGCCGGGCAGGCCCACCAGATAGCGGGCCCGGGCCGGATCCTCGCCGATCCGCGCGAGCAGCATGGGGTGGCCGGGGCGGACCTTCACCCCGTCGACGAGGAGGGTGGCACCGGCCCTGGCGAGCACCGGGTGGACGTGGTCCACCGGACCGGCGGCCGTCCCGCCGGTGGTGATCACCAGATCGGCGGCGGAGCCGGTGACGGCCGCGTGGAGCTCCTCGGCGTCGTCGCCGATCCGGCGGGTGCCGAGGACGTCGGCACCGAACGCGTGCAGCCAGGGGCCGAGCATCGGGCCGAGGGCGTCACGGATCAGGCCCTCGCGGGGGAGTCCGCCGGTGAGCAACTCGTCGCCGAGGACCAGTACCTCCACGCAGGGGCGCGGGCGCACGGTCAGCTCGTCGTAGCCGGCCGCGGCGGCCAGGCCAAGGACGGCGGGGGTCACCAGGCTCCCGGCGGGCAGCAGCCGGTCGCCGGTGCGGCACTCCTGGCCGCGCGGGCGGATGTCCTGGCCGTGGACGACCTCGCGCAGCGCGTGCAGACGTCCGGCCGGATCCGTACGGGAGTGCTCGCTGCGGACCACGGCGGTCGCCCCGGCGGGCACCCGGGCGCCGGTGGCGATCCGTACCGCGTCACCGTCGGCGAGCTCGGCGGCCGGGCCGTGCCCGGCGAGGACGGAGCCCTCGGGGTCGATCCGCCAGGGGCCTGGACCCGCGACCGCCCAGCCGTCCATGGCGGAGGTGTCGAAGGACGGCAGGTCGGTGAGCGCGCACAGCGGCTCGGCCAGGACGTGCCCGAGCGCCCGCCCCAGCAGCAGCCGGATGGATTCCCGGCCGGCCGCCGCGGCCGCCCCGGCCCGGGCGGCGACGGAGCGCGCCTCGGGCCAGGGGGTGGCGCGGTGGCGCTCGGTCCCGGTCTTGGCGTGGGGGCCGGTGTCGGTCTCGGCGTGGGGGCGGGTCCCGGTCTCGGCGTGGAGCCCGGTTTCGGTCGGGCCATGGGGGCGGCCGGTTCCGGTCGGGGCCTCGGCGTCGGCGTGGGGCCCGGATTCCGGCTCGCCACGGCGGCCCGTCCCCGACTCGGCGGCGGAGTGGGGCCGGGCGCGGTGGGAGTCCGTACGGGAGGAGTCCTCGCGGGGGCGCCCGACGAGGGCGAGGGCGTCGTCCACGCCGTCGTCGGGCACGCTCTCCTTCATGGTCATCCGGCCTCGTCCTGCTCGGCGGCCCAGCGCTGCGCGAGCGCGGCGGCCTTGCGGGCGGCCTCCGCCACGGCCTCGGGGCCGCTCCCGGGTCCGGCCTTGGCCGCCGCGTAACCGACCAGGAACGTGGTCAGCGGCGCGGCGGGCCTGGCGACGCCGTGAGCGGCGTCACGGGCCAGGTCGAGCAGCACGCCGGTGTCGACGTCCAGGTCGATGCCCAGTTCGTCCTTGACTGCGGTGATCCATTCGTCCAGCACGTTCCCATGCTCCCTGATCCGTGCCCGGGCCGTGGCGATGTCCTCCCAGGTGTCGCAGTCGAAGGAGGCCGAGGGGTCGGCCGTGACCCGGACGCCGCGCAGTCCCTTGGTGGCCAGCCGCAGGGGAAGACCGGCCAGGGTGCCGTGCCCGGCCGCGACGAGTTCCAGCTCCCGCCGCAGCGCCCCGGCCCGGTAGGCGGCGACGAGCGGCTGCTCGCGCCCGTCGGCGTCGACGGTCACCGCGGCCTCGGCCTCGGGTGCGGCGACGAGGGCGGCCACGAGCCGCTGCGCGGCGCGGGGATCGAAGAAGGGCAGGTCGGCGGAGAGGAGGAGGACGAGGGGGGCGGCCGTGGCGGCCGTGGTCGTGTCCTCGAGGCGCCGCAGGCCCGCGTCGAGCGCGGCCAGGGGCCCGCCGCCGGGCGGTTCCTCCCTGGCCCATGCCACGGGGCGGGCGGTGCTGCGCGGCTCGGCGACGACCACGGTGGTCCCGGCCTCGCGGCAGCCCGCCAGGACCCGGTCGAGCAGGGCCCGGCCGCCCACCTGTACCCCTGGCTTGTCGGCCCCGCCGAGGCGCCGGGCGGCGCCTCCGGCGAGCACGATGGCGTCGTACGCGGTCGTCATCCCAGCAGTATGGTCCGCGCCCGCGCGCGACCGCCCGGCCAGGGCCGGTTGTCTCACGAAGGGAGACGGCCCGGAGCCGCCGGGGGGCGGCCGGAGTGGCCGGGGTGCCGGAACGGCCCGCGGGCGGCCGGGTCGGCCGGAGCCGCAGGAGCCGCCGCAGCGGCCGGGGCCCTGCGGCCGGACCGGTTCGGACCGGCCCGACCACGTCGAACGCGTCCGGGACCCGGCGTGGGGTTGGGTCCCGGACGAACCGCCGGGAGCCGCCGGGGCCCGGTGCCCCGCCCGGCCTCCGCCCCGGCGGAGTCCTGTCGGTCCGCCAATCGGTCCGCGAGTCGATTCGCCAGTCGGTCCGTCAGTCGGTCCGTCAGAGCGTGCGCAGCAGCACCGCCGGGTTCTCGACGCAGTCCGCGACATAGCGGAGGAACCCGCCGGCCGCCCCGCCGTCGCAGACCCGGTGGTCGAAGGTCAGCGACAGCTGCACCACCTGACGTACCGCCAACTCGCCCTGGTGGACCCACGGCTTGGGCATGATCCGGCCCACGCCGAGCATCGCCGCCTCGGGGTGGTTGATGATCGGCGTGGAGCCGTCGACCCCGAACACCCCGTAGTTGTTCAGCGTGAACGTCCCGCCGGTCAGGTCCGCCGGCGTGAGCGTCCCCTGCCGCGCCGACTCCGTCAGCCGGGCGAACTCGGCGGTCAGCGACTCGGCAGTGCGCCCGCCCGCGTCCTTGACCACGGGGACGACCAGTCCCCGGTCGGTCTGGGCGGCGAAGCCGAGGTGCACGGACGGCAGCCGGACTATCTCCCGCGCGGCCGCGTCCACCGTGGAGTTGAGCTCCGGGTAGCGGGCCAGGGCGTGGGTGCAGATCCGGGCGAGCAGTGCGAGGACGGATATCTTCGGCCCGCCCGCCGCGTTCATCGCCGCCCGCGCGGCCATGAGTTCGGTCGCGTCGGCGTCGACCCAGCAGGTCGCGTCGGGGATCTCCGTACGGCTGCGGGACAGCTTGTCGGCCACGGCGCCCCGCACCCCGCGCAGCGGTATCCGCTCGGCCAGGGCGGCCGCGGCGGCCGGCGCCGACGCCGGCGCCGGGACCTGGGTGGCGGCGGGTGCCGGGGCGGGCCGCTCCCGTACCGCGAGGGCGTTCTCGACGTCCGCGCGCAGGATCAGCCCGTCGGGCCCCGAACCGCGCACCTCCCGCAGGTCGAGCCCCTTGTCCCGGGCGAGCTTGCGCACCAGCGGCGAGATGACGGGCACCGGCCCCAGCGCAGCCGGAGCCTCAGCCACAGCCGCGGGCGCGGCCACGGGAGCCGCCACCGGTGCGGGAGCGGCCGCGGGCGCGGGCGTCTCGTGCCGCACGCGGCGGCGCCGGGCGGCGGGCGCGGCGGTGCCGTAGCCGACCAGCACGTTGCCGGAGTGCTCCGAGGACTCAGCCGATGCTGCCGACCCCGCGGACCCTGCCTGGGCGCCACGGCCCGCCTGCGCCCCGGCGGGGGCCGCGTCCTCCGTCGCCGGCAGGCCGCCGACCGCGACGGTCAGCAGCGGTGCCCCGACCGGCAGTTCCGTCCCCTCGTCGCCGAAGCGAGCGGTGACCACGCCCCCGTACGGGCAGGGCACCTCCACCATCGCCTTGGCCGTCTCGACCTCGACGACGGGCTGGTCGATGGCGACGACATCGCCGACGTTCACCAGCCAGCGCACGATCTCCGCCTCGGTGAGTCCCTCACCGAGGTCGGGCAGCTTGAATTCGAGTACCTGGGCCATCAGCTCCCCGCCTCCCACTGGAGCCGTGCGACGGCGTCCAGGACCCGGTCCACGCCGGGCAGGTGGTGGCGCTCCAGCATCGGCGGCGGGTACGGGATGTCGAAGCCCGCGACCCGCAGCACCGGCGCCTCCAGGTGGTGGAAGCAGCGCTCGGTCACCCGCGCGGCGATCTCCCCGCCGGGCCCGCCGAAGCCGGTGGACTCGTGCACGACCACCGCGCGCCCCGTGCGCTTGACCGACGCGCACACCGTCTCGTCGTCGAACGGCACGAGCGAGCGCAGGTCGACGACCTCCAGGTCCCAGCCTTCGGTCTGTGCCGCCTCGGCGGCCTCCATGCAGACCGGCAGGGAGGGGCCGTAGGTGATCAGGGTGGCGCTGGTGCCGCGGCGGCGCACCACCGCCTTGCCGATCGGCTCCACCGCGGCAGGCGCCTCGGGCGACCAGTCGGACTTCGACCAGTAGAGCCGCTTGGGCTCCAGGAAGACCACCGGGTCGTCGGAGGCGATGGCGGCCCGCAGCAGCCCGTAGGCGTCCTCGACGGTCGCCGGGGTGACGACGTGGAGACCGGGGGTCGCCATGTAATACGCCTCGGAGGAGTCGCTGTGGTGCTCGACGCCGCCGATCCCGCCGCCGTACGGCACACGGACCACGATCGGCATCGGCATCGTGCCGCGGGTGCGGTTGCGCATCCGCGAGACATGGCTGATCAGCTGCTCGAACGCCGGGTAGGCGAACGCGTCGAACTGCATCTCCACGACCGGCCGCAGCCCGTACATCGCCATGCCGACGGCCGTACCGAGGATGCCCGCCTCGGCCAGCGGCGTGTCGGTGCAGCGGTCCTCGCCGAACTCCTTCGCCAGGCCGTCGGTGACCCGGAAGACCCCGCCGAGCGTGCCGACGTCCTCGCCCATCACATGGACGGTGGGGTCCTCGGCCATCGCGTCGCGCATGGCCCGCTGGAGCGCCTGCGCCATGGTGGCCGACTTGGCGGCCGTCTTCGCGGCGGGCCGCGCGGTCGCGTGGGTGGTCATGACGTCTCGCTCTCGGCGTCGAGCTCGGCCCGAAGCTGCGCCGCCTGCTCGCGCAGCTGCGCGGTCTTCTCGGCGTACACGTGGGCGAACAGGTCCATCGGCTCCAGCACGGGGTCGGCGTTCATCCGCTCGCGCAGCTGCGCCGCCATCGTCTCGGCGGCCTCGGCCGCCGCGCGCCTGCCGTCCTCGTCGAGAAGTCCGCGCTCGGTCAGCTCCCGCTCCAGAAGAAGGATCGGGTCGTGCGCCCGCCAGGTCTCGACCTCGCTGTTCCCGCGGTAGCGGGTGGCGTCGTCGGCGTTGGTGTGGGCGTCGATCCGATAGGTGACGGCCTCGACGAGGGTGGGCCCGCCGCCGCGCCGCGCGCGGGTCACGGCCTCGGTGAGCACCTGGTGGACGGCGACCGCGTCGTTGCCGTCGACGAGCCGGCCCGGCATGCCGTACCCGACCGCCTTGTGGGCCAGCGACGGGGCCGCGGTCTGCTTGGCGAGCGGCACGGAGATCGCGAAGCCGTTGTTCTGTACCAGGAAGACCACGGGGGCCTGCCAGACGGCCGCGAAGTTCAGCGCCTCGTGGAAGTCGCCCTCGCTGGTGCCGCCGTCGCCGACCATGGCGAGGGCGACGACGTCGTCGCCCTTCAGCCGTGCGGCGTGGGCGAGGCCCACCGCGTGGGGGAGCTGGGTGGCGAGCGGGGTGCACAGCGGGGCTATGCGGTGCTCGTGCGGGTCGTAGCCGGTGTGCCAGTCGCCGCGCAGCAGGGTCAGGGCCTGCACGGGGTCGAGGCCGCGGGCGACGGCCGCGAGGGTGTCGCGGTACGAGGGGAAGAGCCAGTCCCGCTCCTCCAGCGCCAGCGCGGCCGCGACCTCACAGGCCTCCTGGCCCGTGGTGGAGGGGTAGACGGCCAGCCGGCCCTGCTTGGTGAGGGCGGTCGCCTGCGCGTTGTACCGGCGGCCGCGCACGAGCTCGGCGTAGAGGCGGCGCAGCAGCTCCGGGTCGGCGTCGGCCACGGCGTCCGTGCCGAGCACGCGCAGCGGCTCGGTGTCCGGCAGCAGCGGGGCGGGATCGGTGCGCGGCTGCCACGCCGGCGGCGGGGTGGGCCGGTAGGCAAGGGCGGCACCGGGGGGCTCTTGGACTGTCGAACTGCGCTGTTGCAACGAGTCCACCTCCTCGTGGGAGCGGGCATAAGACCCGAAGGCGGGTGGCGCGAAATGTGGCGCGCCTCACCTACCGATTGTTCGGTCGTGGAGGCATTTTGGCTACAGGCACCTTCAGCCTGTGGACAAACGGTTCTCCACAGCTTGGGATGGGTGCAGGTCGTCCACGAGAGAGAGGCGGGGGGACATGGCGGATGAACAAATGGCCGACGTCGAGGAGCGCACGGGCACCGAGCCCCTGAACGCGCCCCCTGGCGCCATCGTCTCCCCGATACCTCCGGCCCGCCCGCTGGACGCGATCGACCGGGACATCCTGCGGCTGCTCCAGGCGGACGGCCGGGCCTCGGTCCGCTCGGTCGCCGAGCGGGTGCACGTCTCGCGCGCCAACGCGTACGCGCGGATCAACCGGCTCATCGACGACGGAGTGATCCGCGGTTTCAGCGCCCGCGTCAACCACGAGCGGGCGGGGCACGGCGCCTCCGCCTACATCACGCTCAAGATCGTCCAGAACTCGTGGCGCACGGTGCGCGAACAGCTCCAGGCCCTGCCGGGAGCCGCGCACATCGCCCTGGTCAGCGGCGATTTCGACGTCCTGCTGCTGGTCCACACCCCGGACAACCGGACCCTGCGGGAGCTGGTGCTCACCCGGCTCCAGTCGATCCCCGAGGTGCTCTCGACCCGCACGCTGCTGGTCTTCGAGGAGACCGACCTGGACCCGGACCCGGACGCCCGCGGCTGAACCACGCGGGCGCCGGACAACGGCGTGCGGGGCCGGACCAGGGCGGGCGGGCGCCGGCCCACGCGTGCGGGCGCCGGGCCACCGCGTGCAGGCGCTGGGCCACGGAGCACCAGAGCGGGCGCTCCGGAGCCGAGCCACAGCGCGCCGGAGCCACAGCACGCCGGAGCCGCGGCGTGCCGGAGCCGGGCCCCGGAGTCGGCCGCACCGCCCCCGGACCGGCCCCGCGAAGGCGCTCAGCCGGCCGCGCGCAGCCCGTCGAAGGCGAGGTGGACGACGGTCTCCGCCAGCTGCTCCCGCTCCTCCGGGGAGTCCGGGTGCGGCCGGTACCACTCGACCAGCGAGTTGATCATGCCGAAGAGCAGCCGGGTCGCCAGCCGGATGTCCAGGTCCGCCCGCAGGTCGCCGTCGGCGGCCGCCGCCTTCAGGAGTTCGGCCACCCGGTGGTCGAACTCGCGGCGGCGCTCCATGGCCCACCGCTCGGTCTTGGTGTTGCCCCGCACCCGCAGCAGCAGCGTCACGTACGGAAGCTCGGCGATCAGCACCTCCACGGTGCGCCGGGTCACGTACTCGACCCGCTCGACGGCCCGGCCGCGGCCCGCGCCCGGCTCGTCGAGGACGGCGAAGAGCCCGTCCAGCGCCCGGCTGACCGCGCGCCGCAGCAGCTCCTCCTTGCCCGCCACATGGTGGTAGATCGAGGACTTGGAGATCCCGGCCGCCTTGGACAGGTGCTCCATGGACGTGCCGTCGTAACCGCGCTCGTTGAAGACCCGGACGGCGACCGAAAGCAGCGTGTCGGGGGTGTACGTGTCGCGTCGCGCGGTGGTCATCGGCTCTCCTCGACCTGTTCGGCGTAACCGCGGCGCACGAGGCCGAGGCTCGGCGCGTACCGCCCGGTCGGGTACCGCTCGTGGAGCTCCCGCAGCAGTGAGCAGGTGCGCCGGGCCCCCAGCTTCGCCGCCCACTCCAGCGGACCCGCCGGATAGTTGACCCCGAGCCGCATCGCGGTGTCGACGTCCTCGGCGGAGGCGACGCCCCGGTCGACGGCGTCGACGGCGACGTCGGCGAGCATCGCGACCGTGCGGGCCACGATCATGCCGGGGACGTCCCCGATCACGGAGACCTGCTTGCCGAGCGCCTGGAAGAGGCCGATCGCCTCGCCGAGCGCGTCGGGCGAGATCCCTTCCCGGGCGGAGAGGACGATCCGGGTCGCCGCCGCGTAGTCGAGCGCCAGGTCGAAGTAGACGATCTCCTCGTCGGGGTACTCGAAGGAGGTCTCCCCGTCCGCGAGGCAGAGCCGAGCACCGCCCGGCAGCTCGATGGAGTCGTTCCCCTTCTTGCGGCGGACCGCGATCCCGGCCTCCTCGAAGAGGCCCACCAGCTGCTCGGCCGGCCCGAGGTCACCGCGGACGGTGATCCGCTCCGGCGCCTTCGCCGGCGCCGCCGTGTGCGGCTCCGGGCGCTCGGCACCCTCCGCGTACGAGAACCAGCCGTGCCCCGACTTGCGGCCCAGCCGCCCCGACTCCACCAGGCGCCGCTGTGCGAGCGACGGGGTGAACTTGGGGTCCTGGTGGAAGGAGTCCCAGACCGAGCGGGTCACGGCCTCGTTGACGTCCTGGCCGATGAGGTCGGTCAGCTCGAAGGGGCCCATCCGGAATCCGCCGGACTCGCGCAGTGCCGCGTCGATCGTCGCCGGGTCGGCGGCGCCCTCCTCGTAGATCCGCAGCGCCTCCGCGTAGAAGGGGCGGGCGACCCGGTTCACGATGAAGCCGGGCGTGTCGGCGCAGCGCACCGGCGTCTTGCCCCAGCTCTTCGCGGTCTCGTACGCGCGCGTGGCGGCGGCCGGCTCGGTCGCGAAGCCGCTGACGACCTCGACGAGCGGCAGCAGCGGCGCCGGGTTGAAGAAGTGCAGGCCGACGAAGCGGCCGGGCCGCCGCAGCCCTCCCGCGATGGCGGTGACGGAGAGCGAGGAGGTGTTCGTGGCGAGCACCGTGCCCTCGCCGACGATCTCCTCGAGGTCGGCGAAGAGCCGCTGCTTGACGTCGAGTTGCTCGACGATGGCCTCGACGACCAGGGCGGCGTCGGCCAGTTCGGCGAGCCCGTCCGCCGCGTGCAGCCGGGCGACCGCCGCATCGCGCTCCGCCGCGTCGAGCCGGCCCTTCTCGACCAGTCGGGCCAGCCGGCCCGCCACCGCGGCCACGGCCTCCCCGGCACGGCCGGGAGCGCTGTCGTAGAGGCGTACGGGATGGCCCGCGAGCAGGGCGACCTGGGCGATCCCCTGGCCCATGGTCCCCGTACCGACGACGGCGACGGTGCGGCTCGGATCGATGGGTCCGGCTCCGTCGGCCGACACCGCGTCGCTCCCCTGGACGTTCGTGTTGGCGGTCATAGGAGTGATCCTCCCCGATGGGTTTTCCACAGGATCGACGGACCCCCTTGTCCCGACCGATCGTTCGGTTACTCTAACTCCGTATGCCTGCCCCTGCCCAGCTCATTGAGGAGTTGCGCCCATGGCCGCCGCTCAGCTGACCACCGACCGTCTGGCCGACAAGCACCGGTCCACCCTCGACCAGGCCCTCGACACCATCCGCACGCGCGCGTACTGGTCGCCGTACCCGGAGCACCCCAAGGCGTACGGGGAGGACGGCTCGCTGGACGCCGCCGCCGGTCTCGCCGCCTATCAGGCCCTGCTGAACAACCGCTTCGAGCTCGACCAGCCCGGCACCGACGGCTGGGCCGGCGGCGAGACCTCGCCGTACGGACCGGCGCTCGGCATCGAGTACCCGCACGCCGACATCGACGTGCTGCTGCCCGCGATGCGCGCGGGCATGGCGGCCTGGCGCGACGCCGGCGCCGAGACCCGCGCCCTGGTCTGTCTGGAGATCCTCGCCCGGATCTCCGCCCGCACCCACGAGTTCGCGCACGCCGTCATGCACACCAGCGGCCAGGCCTTCATGATGGCCTTCCAGGCCGGCGGCCCGCACGCCCAGGACCGCGGCCTGGAGGCGGTGGCGTACGCGTACGCGGAGCAGACCCGCACCCCCGCCGGCCGCGCCGCCTGGTCCAAGCCCCAGGGCAAGCGCGACCCCCTGGAGCTGACCAAGGACTTCACCCCGGTCGGCCGCGGCATCGCGCTCGTCATCGGCTGCAACACCTTCCCGACGTGGAACGGCTACCCGGGCCTGTTCGCCTCCCTCGCCACCGGCAACCCGGTCCTGGTCAAGCCGCACCCGCGCGCGGTCCTCCCGCTGGCCCTCACCGTCCGCGTCGCCCGCGAGGTGCTCGGCGAGGCCGGCTTCGACCCGAACCTGGTGGCGCTGGCCGCCGAGCGGCCCGGCGAGGGCATCGCCAAGGCCCTGGCCGTCCGGCCCGAGATCCGGATCATCGACTACACCGGTTCGACCGCCTTCGGCGACTGGCTGGAGGCCAACGCCCGCCAGGCGCAGGTCTACACGGAGAAGGCCGGCGTCAACACAGTGGTCGTGGACTCCACCGACGACTACAAGGGCATGCTCTCCAACCTGGCCTTCTCCCTGTCCCTGTACAGCGGCCAGATGTGCACCACCCCGCAGAACCTGCTGATCCCCCGCGAGGGCATCACCACCGACCAGGGCCCGAAGTCGTACGACGAGGTGGTCGCCGACCTCGCCGCGTCGGTCGGCGGTCTGCTCGGCGACGACGCCCGGGCGAACGCGCTGCTCGGCGCCCTGGTCAACCCGGACGTGAAGGCGCGCCTGGAGGCCGCGGCGGGCCTGGGCGAGGTGGCGCTCGCCTCCCGTGAGGTGGCGAACCCGGACTTCCCGGAGGCCGTGGTCCGCACCCCGGTCATCGTGAAGCTGGACGGCTCCAAGCCGGACGCGGAGGCCGCGTACTTCTCGGAGTGCTTCGGCCCGGTCTCCTTCGCGGTTTCGGTCGACTCGACCGCCGACGCCCTGGAGCTGCTGCGGCGCACGGTCCGCGAGAAGGGCGCCATGACGGTCGGCGCGTACACGACCTCGGCCGACACGGAGCGGGCCGTGGAGGAGGTCTGCCTGGAGGAGTCGGCGCAGCTCTCGCTGAACCTGACGGGCGGGGTCTATGTGAACCAGACGGCCGCGTTCTCCGACTTCCACGGCTCGGGCGGCAACCCGGCGGCGAACGCGGCGCTGTGCGACGGCGCCTTCGTCTCCAACCGCTTCCGGGTGGTGGAGGTCCGCCGCCAGGCCTGAGCCCAGGCGCCTGGCCTCAGGCCTGAGGCCAGGGCGGTGCTACGGCCCTGTGGCCCCCGGACACCCGGGGGCTACGGGGCGCCGGGCCCAGGAACGGGGACGGGGACGGCGGAGACGTCCGGCACGTCGGCGTACCGCTGCACCCACGCGTGCATCGCGATGGCGGCCGCCGCCCCCGCGTTGATCGAGCGGGTCGAGCCGAACTGGGCGATCGAGCAGACCATCGCCGCGTGCTTCCGGGCCTCCTCGGTGAGGCCCGGCCCCTCCTGCCCGAACAGCAGCACACAGCGCCTCGGCAGCTCGGTCCGCTCCAGCGGCACTGCTCCCGGCAGGTTGTCGATGCCGATGATCGGCAGGCCCTCGGCCGCCGCCCACGCGGTCAGCGACTCGGTGTCCGGGTGGTGGCGCACGTGCTGGTAGCGGTCGGTGACCATCGCACCGCGCCGGTTCCAGCGCCGCCGGCCCACGATGTGGATCTCCTTCGCCAGGAAGGCGTTGGCGGTTCGCACCACCGAACCGATGTTGAAGTCGTGGCCCCAGTTCTCGACCGCCACATGGAAGTCGTGGCGGCGGGTGTCCAGGTCCTCGACGATCGCCTCGCGCGTCCAGTAGCGGTAGCGGTCGACGACATTGCGCCGGTCGCCGCCGGCCAGCAGCTCGGGGTCGTAGTGCCCGCCCCGCGGCCACGGCTGCGGATGCGGCCCGACGCCGACCTCGGGGCCGTACCCCTCGTCGTACTGGACCGGATCGGTCTGCGAGACGCTCTCGACCGGCTGGGACTGTTCTTCGGTGGTGCTCACCCGACGAGGGTACGGGGACGCTGCTCCGGCACCTTCGCGGCGGGAGCCCGCCGCAGCAGCCTGTCCCGGCCCCGCGACGCCCGCGCGCCCAGCCAGACCAGGAACGCGGTCGGCAGGAAGACGGCGTCCGCGGAGATCATCGCGAGCGAGAAGAACGGCAGCCCGAGCAGCAGCGCGATGCCGGCGTGCTCGAGGATCATCGCCGCCAGCAGCACGTTCTTGACCTTGCGGTTGAACAGCGTGAAGGGGAACGCGACCTGGACGATCACGGTGCCGTAGGTCAGCAGCAGCACCATCACCCCGCTCGTCCCCAGCACGTCGGAAAGGGCCGGCCAGGGGGTGAAGTAGTCCAGCTTGAGCGGGTAGTAGAGCGCGGTGCCGTCCTGCCAGCGCGAGCCCTGCACCTTGTACCAGCCGGCCGTGGCGTAGATCAGGCAGACCTCCGCCATGATCACGACGAGGGTGGCGTTGTGGGTGAGGTTGGCGAGCACGTCGAGCAGGGTGCGCGGCTCGTCGGCGGCGTAGCGGCACACCAGCCACCACAGCCCCTGCCCCAGCCACAGCACCCACAGCAGCACCACGAGCCATCCTTCGCCGGTGACCTCGGAGAAGTAGGTGGTGGCGAGCAGGAAACCGCCGAGCACCGTCCACAGCAGCGGCCCGGCGATGTCCCGGCGCGGCCCGGCCACCGCGGTCTCCGCGGGGTGCGCGGGCTGCGCGGCGGTGCGGGCGGCCCGGCGGGCGTCGAGCGACCAGACCTGGCCGCAGCGGGTGAGGACGAGGTACACGGCCATGAGGTGGACGACGTTGTCGCCGCCGTCGCCCATGAAGATGGACCGGTTCTGCAGGGACAGCACGCCGGCCATGAAGACCACCGACACGGCCCGGGTGTGCCAGCCGAGCAGCAGCAGCGCGGCGGAGAGCGCGGCGAGACCGTAGACGATCTCGAACCACAGCCGCCCGTCCGACCACATCAGGACGGAGAAGGAGTCGTTGTCGGCGATCAGCCGGCGGCCCATCTCCCAGGACCAGGGGCTGTCGGGCCCGTACAGCTCGAGGCGGTGGGGCCATTCGCGCAGCAGGAACAGCAGCCAGGTGAACGAGAAGCCGATCCGGACGATCGCCGTCTGGTACGGGCCGAGGGCCTGGGCGGTGACCTTCTGGACGCCGTGGGCGAGCCTGCGGTCGAAGGGGACACGGGGCTGCCGCGCGGGGGCGGGGGTGTGGCTCATCGGCCCGCCTCCGTACGGTTCGGCGCGAGGCCCCGGCTCTCGGCGCCGACGGCCGCGGCCGGCCGGTCGGCGTCGGTGATCTTCCACCACGGGTAGTCGCGGAAGGACGGCGCGGTGTCGATCTTCTCGCTGCTCCACGCGGGGGCCGGGACGGGCGTCGTCGAGGAGCGCAGCTGGATCCGCTCGACCGTGCCGCCGAGCCCGTGCGCGTCGAGCCGCAGCACCACGATCCGCCGCAGGTAGCGCTCGGAGAGCTGCCCGCGCAACCCGTTGGGGCGGTGGTCGTCGGTGTGCGAGTTGAGGTAGAAGTCCCAGGCCCGGCGCAGCTCGTTCTGCTCGGTGTGGCTGGGCAGGAGGCTGCCGCGGATCCGCTCGGCGTCCTCGGCGGACAGGTCGATCCAGTCGGTGGTCCTGCGGCTGCCGTCGGCCCCGGCGACCTCGGCGCGGGCCTGGACGGCGATGTTCTGCTGGAGCGGGTTGGGCGCGAAAAGCTTCCAGTTCTGTTCGAACTCGGGGTAGATCCAGTCGTCGACGGCCTCGCCGTGCTTCTTGGTCAGCGTGTTCGAGGGCGCGACGTGCAGGAACACCATCGCGAGGTGGACGCAGGCGAGGACGCCGATGACGGCGAGCGCGACGGCCGCGACCACCTGGTACGGCATGGGGAGCGCCGCGATGCCCGCGGCGGCCCGCTCGGTCGCCGGCTCGGCCGGCCCGGCCGGCTCGGTTGGCTGGGTCGGCTGGGTCGGCTGGGTCGGCTCGGTCGGCTCGGTCGGTACGGCCCACGCGCTCGGCCCGTCCGGCGCGGCCGGCCATTCGGGTGCCCCGGGCGTCTCGTGCACTCGACCGGCCGTCGGCTCGGGCGCGCGTTCGGGCGGGGGTGCGGCCGCCCGATCGGGCGCTCGTTCGGGTGGCGGGGCCTGCTGCGGTGCGGCCTCTTCCGCGCCCCCGTCGCCATACGCGTCCATCGCGCCCCGCTCCCCGATCGGCCTCAGCAGTTATCCACAGGGTTGACACCATACGGGCCGCCGAACGACCATTGAAGTCATTCAACCGAACGATCGGTCGGTAGGGGGTCCGATGACCGCAGGCACGACAGAGACGGCAGCGACGACAGGGACGATGGCGACCGAGGCCGCCCTCGAAGCGGTGTTCGACGCCGCCGTCGCCGCCGACGAGCGGATCGAGCCCCGCGACTGGATGCCCGACGCCTACCGGGCCGGCCTGGTCCGCCAGATCGCCCAGCACGCGCACTCCGAGATCATCGGCATGCAGCCCGAGGCGAACTGGATCACCCGCGCGCCCTCACTGCGCCGCAAGGCGATCCTCATGGCCAAGGTCCAGGACGAGGCCGGCCACGGCCTGTACCTGTACAGCGCGGCCGAAACCCTCGGCACCAGCCGCGACGAGCTCCTCGACAAGCTCCACTCCGGCCGCCAGAAGTACTCGTCGATCTTCAACTACCCCACGCTGACCTGGGCCGACGTCGGCGCCATCGGCTGGCTCGTGGACGGCGCCGCCATCACCAACCAGGTCCCCCTCTGCCGCTGCTCCTACGGGCCGTACGCACGCGCGATGGTCCGGGTCTGCAAGGAGGAGTCCTTCCACCAGCGCCAGGGTTACGAAGCCCTGCTCGCCCTCTCCCGCGGCACCGAGGCCCAGCACGCCATGGCCCAGGACGCCGTGAACCGCTGGTGGTGGCCGTCGCTGATGATGTTCGGCCCGCCGGACGACGAGTCGACCCACTCCGCACAGGCCATGGCCTGGAAGATCAAGCGGCACTCCAACGACGAACTGCGCCAGCGCTTCGTCGACATCGCCGCCCCCCAGGCCGAGGCCCTCGGCCTCACCCTGCCCGACCCCGACCTGAAGTGGAACGAGGAGCGCGGGCACCACGACTTCGGCCCCATCGACTGGACCGAGTTCTGGGACGTCCTCAAGGGCAACGGCCCCTGCAACGAGCAGCGGCTCACCAAGCGCCGCCAGGCGCACGAGGACGGCGCCTGGGTCAGGGACGCCGCCGCGGCCTACGCCGGCAAGCACCACAAGACCACCGGGCACGACACCGGCCAGGACGCCGGACCGCACACGGACGGGGAGGCACACGCATGACCACCGACGGATGGCCGCTGTGGGAGGTGTTCGTGCGCTCGCGCCGCGGACTGTCCCACACCCACGCGGGCAGCCTGCACGCGCCCGACGCCGAGATGGCCCTGCGCAACGCCCGCGACCTCTACACCCGGCGGAACGAAGGCGTGTCGATCTGGGTGGTCCCCTCCACCGCGATCACCGCCTCCTCCCCGGACGAGAAGGACCCCTTCTTCGAGCCCTCCGCGGACAAGCCCTACCGCCACCCGACCTTCTACGAGATCCCGGACGGGGTGAAGCACCTGTGACCACGCAGCCCACCGCCGCCCCCGCCGCCGCGCTCGCCCTCGGCGACGACGCCCTCGTCCTCGCCCAGCGCCTGGGCGAGTGGGCGGGCGGCGCCCCCGTCCTCGAAGAAGAGGTCGCCCTCGCCAACATCGCGCTCGACCTCCTCGGCCAGGCCCGCGTCCTGCTCTCCCTCGTCGGCGACGAGGACGAACTGGCCTACCTCCGCGAGGAGCGCGACTTCCGCAACTGCCAGCTCGTCGAACAGCCCAACGGCGACTTCGCCCACACCATCGCCCGCCAGCTGTACTTCTCCACCTACCAGCGGCTCCTCTACGGACAGCTGGCCGCGGGCGACGGCCCCCTCGCCGGACTCGCCGGCAAGGCCGTCAAGGAAGTCGCCTACCACCAGGACCACGCCGAACACTGGACCCTGCGCCTCGGCGACGGCACCGAAGAAAGCCACCGCCGCATGCAGCAGGCCTGCGACGCACTGTGGCGGTACACCGGCGAACTGTTCCAGCCCCACGAGGAGCTCGACGTGGACAGCGCCGCGATGGAGCGCGCCTGGCTCGACTCCGTCACCGCCGTCCTCGAAAAGGCCACCCTCACCGTCCCCGCCGGGCCGCGCACCGGCGCCTGGGCCGCCGGCGCCGGCCGCCAGGGCCTGCACACCGAACACTTCGGACGCATGATCGCCGAGATGCAGCACCTGCACCGCAGCCACCCGGGGGCGACATGGTGACCACCACCCCCATCGGACCGGCCGCGCCCACCACGCCGACCGCGCCGACCGCGCTCGAAGAGGACCTCGCCCGGATCGCCGGCGCCGTCCCCGACCCCGAGCTGCCCGTCCTCTCCCTCGCCGAACTCGGCGTCCTGCGCGGCGTCCACGTCCTCGGCCCCGGCCGGGTCGAGGTCGAACTCACCCCCACATACACCGGCTGCCCGGCCATCGAGGCGATGTCCTCCGACATCGAACACGCCCTCCACGAGCACGGAGTGCCCGAGGTCAACGTCATCACCGTCCTCAGCCCCGCCTGGTCGACCGACGACATCAGCGAGGAAGGACGCCGCAAACTCGCCGAGTTCGGCATCGCACCGCCCCGCCCCCAGGGCCCCGCCGGCGGACCGATACCCCTCACCCTGGCGATCCGCTGCCCCCACTGCGGCTCCACCGACACCGAGCTCCTCAGCCGGTTCTCCTCCACCGCGTGCAAGGCACTTCGCCGCTGCACGGCCTGCCGCGAACCGTTCGACCACTTCAAGGAGTTGTAGATGCTGCCCTCAAGCTCCGGACGGGCCGGGTTCCATCCGCTCCGGGTGAGCGAGGTCGAGCAGCTCACGGACGACTCGGTGGCCGTCACCTTCGCCGTCCCGCCCGAGCTGCGCGAGACCTACCGCCACACCCCCGGCCAGCACCTCGCCCTGCGCCGCACCAGCCCGCTCGGCGAGGAGATCCGCCGCACCTACTCCATCTGCGCCCCGGCCGCCGCCGACGGCGAGACGCCCGTGCTGAAGGTCGGCATCCGCCTGGTCGACGGCGGCGAGTTCTCCACCTACGCCCTCAAGGAGCTCGCCGTCGGCGACACCGTCGAGGTCATGGAGCCGATGGGCCGCTTCGTCCTCGCCCCCCGCCCCGGACACTTCGTGGCCGTGGTCGGCGGCAGCGGCATCACCCCGGTCCTGTCGATGGCCGCCACCCTGCTCGCCCGGGAACCCGAGGCCCGCTTCTGCCTGGTCCGCAGCGACCGCACCGCGGCCTCCACGATGTTCCTGGACGAGGTCGCCGACCTCAAGGACCGCTTCCCCGACCGCTTCCAGCTGGTCACCGTGCTCTCCCGCGAGGAACAGCAGTCCGGACTCCCCTCCGGCCGGCTCGACCACGACCGGCTCACCACCCTGCTGCCCGCACTCCTGCCGGTCGGCGACATCGACGGCTGGTTCCTGTGCGGCCCCTTCGGCCTCGTGCAGAGCGCCGAACGGGCCCTGCGCGGCCTCGGCGTCGAGCGCACCCGCGTCCACCAGGAGATCTTCCACGTCGACGACGGCTCCGCCCCCACCCCGGCCCCCGCGGCCGACGCCCCCGCGGACGCCACGCTGACCGCCACCCTGCACGGCCGCTCCGGCAACTGGCCCGTCCAGCAGGGCGAGACGCTCCTGGAGACCGTGCTCCGCGCCCGGGCGGACGCCCCGTACGCCTGCAAGGGCGGCGTGTGCGGCACCTGCCGCGCCTTCCTCGTCTCCGGCGAGGTCCGGATGGACCGCAACTTCGCCCTGGAGCCCGAGGAGACCGACGCCGGATACGTCCTGGCCTGCCAGTCCCACCCGGCCACCCCGGAAGTGGAGCTCGACTTCGACCGCTGACAGGCGCAGCCCGCCCGCCCATTCCCTTCCGGTAGAACCTGTTCTATCTTGACGATCCGTCAGATACGAGCGGGCCGGAAGGGACAGGGCAGTGGACTTCACCTTCACCGAAGAACAGCACGCGGCCATCGAGGCGGCCAGGGCCGTCTTCTCCGGCGTCACACCCGACGCCGTACCCAGCCCCGCCCTCACCCCCGGCGCGGTCGCCGACGACTACGACCGCCCCCTCTGGGCCCGCCTCGCCACCGCCGACCTCCTCGGCCTCACCCTCGACCCCGCACACGGCGGCGCCGGACTCGACCCCATCGCCCTCTGCCTCGTACTCCGCGAATCCGCCCGCGTCCTCGCCCGCGTACCGCTCCTCGAAACCAGCGCAGTCGCCCTCACCCTCCAGCGCTACGCCCCCACCGACACCGCCGCCACCCTGCTCCCGCGCGTCACCCGCGGCGAACTCGTCCTCACCGCCGCCGCCCACGGCCGCACCGGCCACGACCCGGCCCCCCTCGCCGTCACCGCACACCGCGACACCACCGGCTGGACCCTCGACGGCCACACCAGCACCGTCCCCTGGGCCCACCACGCCGACCACATCGCCGTCCCCGCCCACACCCCCGACGGCCGGACCGTCCTCGCACTGCTGCCCCGCACCCACGACGGCCTCACCCTGGCCGACCAGTACGGCACCCACGGCGAACGCCTCGCCGAACTCCACCTCGACGGCGTCCACCTCGACCCCACCGACGTCATCGACACCGAAGGCGCCTGGGAGTTCCTCCGCGACCTCCTCGCCACCGGAACCTGCGCCCTCGCCCTCGGCCTCGGCGAACAAGTCCTCACCATGACCAGCCAGTACACCGGCAAGCGGGAACAGTTCGGCCACCCCGTGGCCACCTTCCAGGCCGTCGCCGTCCAAACCGCAGACCGCTACATCGACCTACGCGCCATGGAAGTCACCCTCTGGCAGGCCGCCTGGCGCATCACCGCCGACGCCACCGGGCCACTCCCCGCCACCGGAGACATCGCCGTAGCCAAGATCTGGGCCTCTGAAGGCGTACGCCGCGTCGTCCAGACCGCCCAGCACCTGCACGGCGGCTTCGGCGCCGACACCGACTACCCCCTGCACCGCTACCACGCGTGGGCCAAGCACCTCGAACTCTCACTCGGCCCCGCCGCCGCCCACGAAGAAGAACTGGGCGACCTCCTGGCCGCCCACCCCCTCGCCTGACACCCGGAGCCCGGCCCGGCCCCGCGGACTACAGCACGTACGCGGGGCTGCCGTCGTCCGTCACCATCGGGCGCCCCGCACCCTCCCAGGCCAGCATGCCACCGTCCACGTTCACCGCGTCGATGCCCTGCTGCACCAGATACTGCGTGACCTGCGCCGACCGGCCACCCACCCGGCACACCACGAACGCGCGCCTCCCGTCCGCCACGGCCTCGGTCACCTCACCGAACCGCGCCACGAAGTCACTCATCGGCACATGCAGCGCACCCTCGACATGACCGGCCGCCCACTCGTCCTTCTCCCGGACGTCCAGGACCAGAGCATCGGCCGGCACGGAGGCCGCGTCCACCGACGGCAGCGGGGCGAAATTCATGGAACTGGCCTTCTCTCTGAAATCTCTGCGCCGAACACAGGCGCCGAACCATCGAAACCTACTGCACCAGCCCCACCGCACGAGCCCTACTGCACGAACCCCGCGAGCTCGGCCTCCCGCTCGGCGACCTGCGCGAGCAACTGCTCGGCGATCTCCTCGAGCAGCCGGTCCGGATCGTCCGGAGCCATCCGCAGCATCGCCCCGATCGCGCTGTCCTCCAGCTCACGCGCGGCCCCCGACAACATCTCCTTGCGCTGCGACAGCCACTCCAGCCGCGCGTACAGCTCCTCGCTCTCGCTCAGCCGCACCTCCGGCACCGGCCCGGCCGCCCACTCCTCGGACAGCTCCCGCAGCAGACCCTCGTCACCGCGGGCATAGGCCGCGTTCACCCGCGTGATGAACTCCTCACGCCGCCGGCGCTCGCCCTCTTCCCTGGCCAGATCCGGATGCGCCTTACGGGCCAGCTCACGGTAGAGCTTGCGCACCTCGTCGGACGGCCGGACCCGCTTCGGCGGCTGCACCGGCCGATCGGTCAGCATCGCCGCCGCCTCCGCCGACAGTCCGTCCGCGTCGACCCAGTCATGGAACAGCTCGTCCACCCCGGGCATCGGCATGACCGCCGCCCGAGCCTCCTGCGCCCGCCGCAGATCCTCCGGATCACCGCTCCGCGCCGCCCGCGCCTCCGCGATCTGCGCGTCCAGTTCGTCGAGCCGCGCGTACATCGGGCCCAGGCGCTGATGGTGCAGCCGGGAGAAGTTCTCCACCTCGACCCGGAAGGTCTCCACCGCGATCTCGAACTCGATCAGAGCCTGCTCGGCCACCCGCACAGCCTGCTCAAGGCGCGCCTCGGGCCGCTCACCCTCGGGCCGCTCACCCTCGGACCCGCCACTCACGCCCTGGTCCACGCTCACGTCCACGCCCGTCCACGTCCTCGTTCCGGCTCGTCCCATCCAGCCTACGGTCCCTCTCGGGGGGGTCCCCCTCCCTCCCCCCTCCCCTCCTCCCCACCCCCGTGAAAACCAGCCCCGAACCGCCCCGCGAAGCAGCGCGGCCCCAGGAAGCCCTCCTCGACAGCCACCCCCGGAAGGCACCTGGAAAGTGCCCCGGAAGGAACCCCGAGCAGGCCGCTCCCTCAGACGCCCAGTTCCGCCGCTATCCGGCCGGTGCGGATCGCCGACAGCAGGTCTTCGTGGTCGGCGGTGGAGCGGTCCGCGTAGGCGACGGCGAAGGAGGCTATGGCATCGTCGAGCTCCTCGTTCTTGCCGCAGTAGCCGGCGATGAGCCGCGGGTCCGCGCTATGGGCGTGGGCGCGGGCCAGCAGGGCGCCGGTCATACGGCCGTAGTCGTCGACCTGTTCGGCGGTGAGGGCGGCGGGGTCGACGCTCCCCTTGCGGTTACGGAACTGCCTGACCTGGAACGGCCGCCCCTCGACGGTGGTCCAGCCGAGCAGGATGTCGCTGACGACCTGCATCCGCTTCTGCCCGAGCACCACCCGCCGCCCTTCGTGTCCGGCGTCCGGCACGGTGAAGCCGGCCGCCGGGAGATAGGGCAGCAGTGCCGAGGGACGGGCCTCCTTGACCTGGAGCACCAGCGGCTCGCCCCGGTGGTCGAGGAGCAGCACCACATAGGAGCGGGTGCCGACGCTGCCGGTGCCGACGACGCGGAAGGCCACGTCGTGGATGGCGTACCGGGCGAGGAGCGGCAGCCGGTCTTCGGAGACGGTCCGCAGGTACTCGCCGAGGGAGGCGGCGACGGCCGCCGCCTCGGCGTCGGGGACCCGGCGCAGTACCGGCGGTGCGTCCACGAAGCGCCTGCCGCCGCCCTCGGCGTCGGCGACGGCCTCGGTCGAGCGGGCGGCGAACCGCGCGCTGGTGTTGTTGCGGGCCTTGGCCGAGACCCGCTCCAGGGTGCCTATGAGGTCGCGTGCGTCGGTGTGGGAGACCAGCTCCTCGTCCGCGATGGCGTTCCAGGCGTCGAGGGCGGGGAGGCGGGCAAGCAGCCGCATGGTGCGGCGGTAGGCGCCTACGGTGTCGAAGGCGGCGGCCCGGCACATGTCGTCGTCGGCGCCCACTTCCCGTCCGGCGAGGACGAGGGAGGTGGCGAGCCGCTTGAGGTCCCACTCCCAGGGGCCGACGACGGTCTCGTCGAAGTCGTTGAGGTCGATGACGAGCCGGCCGCGGGCGTCTCCGTAGAGCCCGAAGTTGGCGGCGTGGGCGTCGCCGCATATCTGGGCGGCGATGCCGGTGACGGGAGAGCCGACGAGGTCGTGGGCCATCAGTCCGGCGGAGCCGCGCAGGAACGCGAAGGGGCTGGCCGCCATCCTGCCGACCCGTATCGGCGTGAGGGCGGCGACGCGGCCCCGGCTGGAATCCTCGACGGCGCTGGTGGCGTCGGGCCGCCCGGCGTCGAGGGTGAGCGTGGCGTGCGCGGAGCGCGGGACGCTCAGGCGCAGCTCCTTGCCGTGCTGCTTGGCGGAGGTGGCGGCGGCGGTGCCGTCGGTGGTGCCGTCGGCCGCGCGCCGGGCGAATCCGGTCACGTGCGGCACGCGTGCGCCGCCGTTCGTCGTGTGATCGCGCTGTCCCGGTACCGCTGTCCTGGTCTCGTCCATCGGACGACCTCCCCCGCCAACCTTCGTCTTCCGGCCAACATCAACTTTGTCGACCGGGCATGACGGTACAGCCGGGGCCACCAGGCCGTCTGCCCCTGTGGACAACGGCCTGTGGATAACCGCGGTCAGACGCCGACCGCCTCCTCCATCTCCTCCTCGGCCTCGGCTTCGGCCCCTGTCTCTGCCTCTGCCTGGGCCCGTGTGCCCGACGGGCGAGCCGCCGGTGCCACCGGGGCCGCCGCAGCCGGGGCCACGGCGCGCCAGGCCTCGGCGGCTGCGGCGCGCCGGTCCTCGGTGGCTCCGGCGAGCACGGTCACGGCGACCCCGGCGAGGAACCAGAGCGCCAGGACGAGGACGTTGCCGCCGAGGGCGTGGCCGTCGAAGTAGACGTGGCTGCGGACGCCTTCGACGAAGCCGGCGCCGTTCCAGAAGGCGTGCAGGGAGCCGAAGAAGCCGGGCTGGAGTTCGGGCCGGTAGATGCCGCCGGAGCTGGTGAAGTTGAGCATCACGAACAGCACCATCACGCCGAGGGTGGTCCAGCGCCTGAGGAAGGTGTGCAGTCCGACGCCGACCAGGAGGATGCCGGCGCAGTACAGCCACGACAGCGCCCACAGGCCGCCTAGTCCCTCGTCGACGAGGTGGAAGAGGGGTCCGGCGAAGACGGTGCCGATGAGGCTGACGACCAGGGACATGCCTGCGGCGAGCAGGGCCCTGATCCGCATGGGCAGGACGGCGCCGGCACCGCCGATGACGGCGACGGAGGCGTACGAGCCGATGCTGAGGGCGACCAGGAGGAAGAAGACGCCCTGCCCGGTGGGGTCGCCGGAGGCGACGGGGGCGACGTCGGTGACCTTGAGCGGCGCACCCTGGGTGGCGGCGACCTTGGTGAAGACCTTCTCGACGGCCATGGCGCTGGTGTCGGATGAGGCGGAGGCCACGAGGAGTTCGGGCCGGGCGGGGGCAGCCGCGGCGGCGTCGCCTGCAGCAGTAGCCGTGGCCGTCGCCGTGGCAGCCGTAGCCCCCGGTAGGTACGCGCCGAAGCTGGACTGGTCGCGCAGGTCGGCGATGGCGGTGGCGCGGTCGGGGACGGTGCGGACGTCGAGGGCGCCGGCGCCCTTGTCCTGGAGGGTCTGCGCGAGGACCTGGGCCGGGGGTCCTGAGCCGACGATGTCGACGCGCAGGTCGTGGGGTTCGGGGGCGTGGAAGGCGCCCAGGTAGGCGAGGCCCATGCCGACGCACATCAGCAGGGGGGTGAGCAGATGCCCGAGGACGTGGCGCAACGCTCCCTTGGTGGTCGGTCCTTGGGACACCGCAACCTCCATGGTTGGCTTTTACAACTAGATAACCGTTGTACTATACAACTGAAGGGGAAGGTCCGGCCGGCGGGGCCCGGCCGACGGCAGCAAGGAGCGCACCATGAGCGGCGGCGCGCGGGAGACATCCCTCGACACGATCCAACGGGAACTGACCGCCTTCGCCCGCCGGGCGCGGGCCGCGGCGGCCCGGCTCCACCCGGAACTGCCGCTGGTCTCGTACACGCTCCTCGCCCACATCGACGACCAGCAGGGCTGCCGGGCCACGGACCTCGCCGCGCACTACCTCCTGGACAAGTCGACGGTGAGCCGCCAGGTCGCCGGCCTGGAGAAGCTCGGGCTGGTCGAGCGGCGGCCCGACCCGGACGACCACCGCGTCCAGGTGCTGCACCCGACCCGGGCGGGATCCGAGCTCCTCGCCTCGACCCAGGCCAGCCGGCTCGCCGCCTACGAGGAGCGCCTCAGGGACTGGTCGGCCGACGACCTCGCCCGCTTCGCCGGCTACCTCCTGCGCTACAACGCGGCGGGCGGCGCCGGCCTCCCCACAGACAAGCTGCAAGGAGACAAGCCGTAAGGACCGGACGAACACGACGGCCCCCGCCAGCCCCGGTCCACCGCCGTCAGCCCCGGCCCAGCCCAGTCCACCCCCTTCAGCCCCGGGTCCGCCCCCGTCGACCGCCGACGGCCCCGAAGAAACAGCTCCCGAAGGCCCCCGTCAGAACCCCGTCAGAGCCCCGCGTCCCGCGCGAGAAGTGCCGCCTGGACCCGGTTCTCGCAGCCCAGCTTGGCCAGGATGCGGCTCACGTACGTCTTCACGGTGGCCTCGCTCATGTGCAGCCGCCGCCCCGCGTCCGCATTGGAGAGCCCCTCCCCGAGCAGGGCGAGGACCTCGCGCTCCCGTTCGCTGAGGGCCGTCAGCCGGGACCGTGCCTGCTCCGCCCGGGCCGCCTCCCGCCCCGAGGCCAGCTGCTCGACGACGTGCCGGGTGGCGGCGGGGGAGAGATACGCGTCACCCGCGGCGGCCGCCCGAACGGCCCGGATCAGCTCGGCCGGCGCCGTGTCCTTGAGCAGGAACCCCGCGCCGCCGTGTTCCAGCGCCCGCAGCACGTTCTCCCGTTCGCCGAAGGTGGTCAGCACGATCACCCGAGTCGACGGCGCCGCGCGGCGCAGCTCCGGCAGGGCGGAGAGCCCGTCCAGTACGGGCATCTGGATGTCGAGCAGCACGACGTCGGCCGCGTGCGCGCGGGCCAGATCGACGGCCTCCCGGCCGTTCGCGGCCTCCGCGACGACCTCGATCTCCTGATCGGAGGTGAGGATCATCCGGATTCCGGCCCTGATCAAGGGCTCGTCATCGGCGATCACGACCCTGATGTGCTGCCCTGCCACAGCCACTCCCCAACGGCTAGCGATACGAACGGGCCTGCGCCCCCACACCCCGGGCACCCCCGGACCCTCCCGGGTGCTCCCGAGCGCCGGTCACCCCGGGGCAGGCTTAGCGCACGACGTCGTACGACTTCTTCTCGATCAGCTTGCCGTCCTTGAAGCAGAACCGGAAAACGGGCTCCCGCTCGACCTCGTCGGTCACCACCGAGCTCATCAGGACCAGGCACGAGGATCCTTCGGGCTCTTTGGGGCCCTTTCCGTGCAGGCCCGTGGTGGCGATCGTGTCGCCCGAAGGAAGTCGGTCGCGCACCTCCTGCTCGCTCTGTCCGACCTTCACCGCGTCGTACTCGCCGGGGTCGATCATCCCCTTCTCCACCGAGCCGATCAGGAACCAGACGCCGAAGCCCCCCGCCACCAGCAGCAGCACGAGCGCCGCCAGCGCGATCCCGCATCCCAGCGCGATCCCGCCGCCCGTGCTCCTGCCGCTGCCCGCCTTCATCGCCATCGCCAGCTCCCGTTCGGTCACCGTCCAGTCGGACGGTCCGACTGCGACCCGACCACCGTCGCGGGCGAGCGGCCGCTTCGACTGCTGCCGGAAGTCGTCGGCCACATCGACGAAAGACGCGGCGGGAAAGGCGCCCGGCAGCGGCCCGGCTAGCCCACCGGCCAGTCCACCGGCGAAACCCCCTGCGAATCCGCCGCCGAGTGCACCGGGAGGTGCGGCGAAGGGATCGCCGTCCGGGTCGACGTACGGCGCGGCCTCGACCACCCCGTAGGGCAGGACTCCCGCGACCCGGAAGCCGCCGCCGTCCGCCGGGCCGGCATGGACGATGCCGCCGACAAGACGGGCCCGCTCGTGCAGGCCGGTCAGGCCCTGGCCGCCGCTGACGACGCCCGCCGGCTCGGCGGCCGCCTCCTCGTTGAGGACCTCGACGACGAACGCGTCCGGTTCGTAGCGCACCTCGACGCTGATCCGGGCGCCCGGCGCGTACTTGTAGGCGTTTGTCAGGCCTTCCTGGACGATCCGGTACGCGGCGTGGTCGACGGCCGGCGCGAGCGCACGGGAGTCACCCAGCCGGGACAGCTCGATCGAGGTCCCGGCGGAGCGGGCCGATGTGACGAGTCCCTCGATGCCGGCGGTCCCCCGCGCCGCCCGCCCCGTCTCGTCGCCCGGCGGTGCCACCGGCGCTCCCCCGGTGTCGTCCGGGGCCCGCACGCCGTCCCGGAGGATGCCCACGACCTCGCGCAGCTCGTGCATGGCGTCCACGGACGCGTTCCGCAGCACGCCGACGGCCTCCCGCTGGCGGTCCGTCAGGTCGGGATCCACCTCCAGGGCGCCGGTGTGCACGGAGATCAGCGCCAGCTGGTGGCCGAGGCTGTCGTGCATGTCCTGGGCGATCCGCTGCCGCTCACGCAGCCTGGCCTGCCCGGCGACCATCGCCCGCTCCCTGATCAGCTGGGCGTTGCTGTGTTGCAGCGCGTGCAGCAGGGTCCGGCGCTGGGTCCAGTAGCGGTGGGCCAGGCCGGGGGCGAGCGTCGTCCCCAGGAAGTAGAGCGTCGTGACGAAGGCGAGGGTCAGCATCAGGTGCTGGTCCCAGGCCTCGACCAGCGTGGCCGCGATGTTCAGCACGTACGCGGCGGTGTACGCGGCGAGGGCCCGGCCGGCACCCGCGATGTAGCGCCCGGCCGACCAGCCGATCAGTATCAGCAGCGCGAGGAAGCCCGGTATGAAGGGCACGAGGAGCGAGGTGACGATGAGCACGCTCGCGGGTAGTCTGCGCCGCAGCACCGACAGCACGGCCGAGCCCAGGGCGACGCCGGCGAGCTCCCAGCCCTCGCCCCCGAGGACGTCGTGGGTGCCGGCGGCGAGCAGCGCCATGACGACGGCGAGGACCACCTCGCCGGCGGTCCTGCGCCGCGACCATTGCGCGGGCACCGCGAACCAGCGCCACCCGGCGCCGATCCAGTCCCTGATCTTCGTAGGAGCTTCCACGCCCGCACGATAGGCGCCGCCGCGGCCCGCCCGCGGTCCTCTTTCGTCTCTCCCCGCAGCGACGAACGTCGCGTCGGCGGGGCGCGCGGGCACAGCCCGCCTACCCCGGACCCAGCCCGAGCCGCGCGAACCCCGCCCGACCACGCGGGCACACCCAAGCGCGGACCCAACCCGACCACGAAGACGAAGCCCGGCCACGCGTCCACACCCGCGCCCACCGCCCGGCGGCAACGCAGAAGCCCCGTAGGTCTTCCGACCTACGGGGCTTCCGTCTTGTGCGCGAGGGGGGAGTTGAACCCCCACGCCCTTGCGGGCACTGGAACCTGAATCCAGCGCGTCTGCCTATTCCGCCACCCGCGCATTGGGTGGTCTCCCGGCTCCCTCACCTTTCGGTCCGTTCGCCTGGCGACATCTGAAGATTAGCACGTCGCAGACCGTGGATTCACATCCGTTGTTTCGACCGCCCCTCGGATGAGGAGGAGAGAGGAGGGAACAGGGAGCGAAGGAGAGGAGGGTGGGGAACAGCGGGGTGGATGAGGGACGGTTGACGCACGGGACCCTCCTGCTCCGCCCCCGGTGCGGGACACTGTCCACAGGCCGCCTCTACGATCCATGGGGAAAGGTCTGCGGAAGGTCTGTGAGAGGTGACACTCGTCCACAGGGCAGAGAAGGGGAACCAGCCGATTTCCCGACGCGTGGATACGATCAGTAAGCAGTACCAGGACGACAACGACGGAGGAGGTGCCCCATGGGAGTCCTGAAGCGGTTCGAGCAGCGACTCGAAGGTCTGGTCAACGGCACCTTCGCCAAGGTCTTCAAGTCCGAGGTCCAGCCCGTCGAGATCGCCGGCGCGCTCCAGCGCGAGTGCGACAACAACGCGACGATCTGGAACCGCGAGCGGACCGTCGTCCCCAACGACTTCATCGTGGAGCTGAGCGCGCCGGACTACGAGCGCCTCAGCCCCTACTCGGGCCAGCTCGGCGACGAGCTCGCCGGCCTGGTCAGGGACTACGCCAAGCAGCAGCGGTACACCTTCATGGGCCCGATCAAGGTCCATCTGGAGAAGGCCGACGACCTCGACACCGGTCTGTACCGGGTACGCAGCCGCACCCTCGCGTCGAGTTCGTCACAGCCGCAGCAGCCCGGTCCGGGCGCCCCCGGTGGTTTCCAGCAGGGGCCGCAGGGCGGTCAGCAGCAGCCGGCTCGCGGTGGCTACGGCTATCCGCCGGCCGGTGCTCCGCCGATGCCCGCGTCCCCGCCGCCCGGTGCCCCGGCCGTGCCCGGTCACCGTCCGACGGCTCCGGCCACCGCCCGTCCGGGCGGTGCGGCATCAGCGCCCGGCGGGGGCGGTCAGGTGCGCCGCTGGATCGAGATCAACGGCACCCGTCACCAGATTTCCCGCCCGACCCTGGTCCTCGGCCGCAGCACCGACGCGGACGTGAGGATCGACGATCCCGGCGTCTCGCGCCGGCACTGCGAGATCCGGACCGGAACGCCCTCGACGATCGCGGATCTCGGGTCCACCAACGGCATCGTGGTGGACGGGCAGCACACCACCCGCGCTACGCTCCGCGACGGCTCGCGGATCGTCGTGGGCAGCACCACCATCGTTTACCGGCAAGCCGAAGGGTGAAGCGGGGGCAATGTCAGAGCTGACCCTGACGGTCATGCGGTTGGGTTTCCTGGCCGTTCTGTGGCTGTTCGTGATCGTGGCCGTCCAGGTCATTCGTAGTGACCTGTTCGGCACGCGGGTCACCCAGCGCGGTTCGCGTCGCCAGGAGGCGCGTCCGCAGCAGCAGAACGCGCGCCAGGCGGCGCCCCCGCAGCAGCGTGGCCAGCAGCCGGCGGGCGGCGGTGGCCGCCAGCGCCGCGGCGCCCCGACCAAACTCGTCGTCTCCGAGGGCACCCTCACCGGCACGACGGTCGCCCTGCAGGGGCAGACCATCACGCTGGGCCGGGCCCACGACTCGACGATCGTGCTGGACGACGACTACGCGTCCAGCAGGCACGCCAGGATCTACCCGGACCGGGACGGCCAGTGGATCGTCGAGGATCTCGGGTCCACCAACGGCACGTATCTCGACCGGACCCGCCTGACCACCGCCACACCGATTCCGCTGGGCGCGCCGATCCGCATCGGCAAGACCGTCATCGAGCTGCGGAAGTAGTGCTACGTCATGTATGAGTGCGAGCGGAGCGAGCGCGCCGGGACGGTCCCCACGACGGGCCGTCTCCAGAGCCGCGCGGCAGCCCGGGCAGCGGGCCAGGGCGGGTACCGGCTCCCGACCGGAGGGTGGGCAGTGTGGCTCGAGACCGGCGGCACCCCGAGTCGGCGCCGACAGGGCAGGTGGGCATGAGTCTGTCACTGCGTTTCGCCGCGGGCTCGCACAAGGGCATGATCCGCGAGGGCAACGAGGACTCGGGTTACGCCGGTCCGCGGCTGCTCGCCATCGCCGACGGCATGGGCGGCCAGGCCGCCGGTGAGGTCGCCTCGTCCGAGGTGATCTCCACCCTGGTGACGCTCGACGACGACGTCCCCGGCTCCGACATCCTCACCTCGCTCGGTACGGCGGTGCAGCGCGCCAACGACCAGCTGCGGATGATGGTCGAGGAGGACCCGCAGCTGGAGGGCATGGGCACGACGCTCACCGCCCTGCTGTGGACGGGCCAGCGCCTCGGCCTGGTGCACGTCGGCGACTCGCGCGCCTATCTGCTGCGCGACGGCGTGCTCACGCAGATCACGCAGGACCACACCTGGGTGCAGCGGCTCGTCGACGAGGGCCGGATCACCGAGGAGGAGGCGACGACGCATCCGCAGCGTTCGCTGCTGATGCGGGCGCTGGGCAGCGGCGACCACGTCGAGCCCGATCTCTCCATCCGTGAGGTGCGGGCCGGCGACCGCTATCTGGTCTGTTCCGACGGCCTGTCGGGCGTGGTCTCGCACCAGACGCTCGAGGAGACCCTCGCCAGCTACCAGGGCCCGCAGGAGACCGTGCAGGAGCTGATCCAGCTCGCGCTGCGCGGCGGCGGCCCGGACAACATCACGGTGATCGTCGCCGACGTCCTCGACGTCGACGGCGGTGACACCCTGGCCGGTCACCTCAGCGACACCCCGGTGATCGTGGGCGCGGTCGCGGAGAACCAGGCGCAGCTGAACGACGGCGGTGCGATGCACACGCCGGCGGGCCGCGCGTCCGGGCTCGGCCGTCCGCCGCACCAGCAGCCGCCCACGGGCGGGTTCGGCCCGCCCGGCAGCGGTGACGACCACGGCTACGGCGGGATGCCCCCGCAGGGCTCCTTCGGTTCGTACGTGGACGACGACTTCGTGAAGCCGCGTTCGGCCGGCCGCAAGTGGCTGAAGCGGTCCTTCCTGCTCGTGCTCGCGCTCGCCGTGGTCGGTGGCGCGCTGTACGGCGGGTACCGCTGGACGCAGACGCAGTACTACGTGGGGTCGAAGGACGAGCACGTGGCGCTGTACCGGGGCATCAGCCAGGACCTGGCGTGGGTGAAGCTCTCGGAGGTCGAGAAGGACCACCCCGAGATCGAACTCAAGTACCTGCCGGCGTATCAGCGCAAGCAGGTCGAGGACACGATCGCCGGCGGCAACCTCGGCAAGGCGCAGACGAAGATCGCGGAGCTCTCCGTGCAGGCCTCGGCCTGCAAGAAGACCGAGGAGCGCCGCAAGGCCGCCGCGGACGCCGCGGACAAGGCGAGCACGCCGCCGCCGTCCGAGGGCACCGCGGGCTCCACCCCGAACTCCAAGCCCACCACAGCCGCACCGTCCCCGGGTCCGACCCTGTCCGCGGAGGAGCAGAAGCTGGCCTCGAACTGCGGCAAGCAGTAGGCAGACCCGTAGGGGGCCTTTCACCACCATGAGCGTTGTCACCAACACGACCACCATCGGCGCGATCGAGGCGCCGAGCCGCCGCAACACCGAGCTGGCGTTGCTCGCGTTCGCCGTCGTCATCCCGGTGTTCGCGTACCTCAACGTCGGTCTGGCGATCGACGGCAAGGTGCCGCCGGGCATGCTCGGGTACGGGCTGGGCCTCGGCCTGCTCGCGGGCGTCGCGCACCTGGTGGTGCGCAAGTTCGCCCCGTACGCGGATCCGCTGCTGCTGCCGCTGGGCACGCTGCTCAACGGGCTCGGCCTGGTGCTGATCTGGCGGCTCGACCAGTCGCCGCGGCTGATCCAGCGGGCGACGAACGCGTACGGCTCGTTCAGCCCGGACGCTCCGAAGCAGATGCTGTACTCGGCGATCGGCATCGCCATGTTCGTGGGTGTGCTGCTGATCCTGAAGGACCACCGGGTCCTGCAGCGCTACACGTACATCTCGATGGTGGCGGCGCTCGTCCTGCTGCTGCTGCCGCTGGTGCCGGGCCTCGGCTCGGACGTCTTCGGCGCGAAGATCTGGATCAACGTCGCCGGTTTCTCGATCCAGCCGGGCGAGTTCGCCAAGCTGGTCCTGGCCGTGTTCTTCTCCGGCTACCTCATGGTGAAGCGGGACGCGCTGGCGCTTGCGAGCCGCCGGTTCATGGGGCTCTATCTGCCGCGTGGCCGTGACCTCGGCCCGATCGTGACGATCTGGGCGGTCAGCCTCCTCATCCTGGTCTTCGAGAACGACCTCGGTACGTCGCTGCTGTTCTTCGGCATGTTCGTGATCATGCTGTACGTGGCGACGGAGCGGACCAGCTGGATCGTGATCGGTCTGCTGATGTCGGCGGGCGGCGCGGTGGTCGTCGGTTCGACCGCCAGCCACGTGCAGTCCCGTGTGGCGGCCTGGCTCGACCCGTTCGGCTGCCTGAAGACGGCCCCCGAGGCCTCGAACATGGCCAACGCCTGTGACCAGATGACGCAGGTGCTGATGTCGTTCGGCTCCGGCGGCATCCTCGGCACCGGCCTCGGCCAGGGCAACTCCGACCTGATCGGCTTCGCCGCCAACTCCGACTTCATCTTCGCCACCGTCGGCGAGGAGCTGGGTCTGGCCGGCGTCATGGTCTTCCTGCTGCTGTACGGCCTGATCATCGAGCGCGGTGTGCGCACCGCGCTCGCGGCCCGCGACCCGTTCGGCAAGCTGCTCGCGATGGGCCTGTCGGGCGCGTTCGCGCTGCAGGTGTTCGTCGTCGCCGGCGGTGTGATGGGGCTCATCCCGCTGACCGGTATGACGATGCCGTTCCTCGCCTACGGTGGTTCGTCCGTGATCGCCAACTGGGCGCTGATCGGTGTGCTCATCCGTATCAGCGACACCGCGCGCCGCCCCGCGCCCTCCCCCGCCCCGAATCCCGACGCCGAGATGACGCAGGTGGTCCGTCCGTGAACAAGCCGCTGCGCCGAGTCGCGATCTTCTGCGGCCTGCTGGTCCTCGCCCTGCTGCTGCGGGACAACTGGCTCCAGTACGTCCGCGCCGACGAGCTGAACGCCCACCCGAAGAACAAGCGGGTCACGATCGAGCGTTACTCCAACGAGCGGGGCAACATCATCGTCGACGGCAAGCCGATCACCGGCACCGTCGACTCGGGCGACACGTTCTACAAGTTCAAGCGGACGTACGTCGACGGCCCGATGTGGGCGCCGGTGACGGGCTACGCCTCGCAGGCCTTCGACGCCAACCAGATCGAGAAGATCGAGGACGGCATCCTCACCGGCAACGACGACCGGCTCTTCTTCGACCGTACGCTCGCCATGTTCACCGGGGAGAAGAAGAAGGGCGGCGACGTCGTCACCACCCTGAACGGGGCGGCGCAGAAGGCCGCGTTCAAGGGCCTCGGCAACAAGACGGGCGCGGTCGTCGCGATCGAGCCGTCGACGGGCAAGATCCTGGCGCTCGCCTCCACCCCGTCGTACGACCCGGGCTCCTTCGCCGGCTACCACGACAAGGACGCCAAGGCCTGGCAGGCGCTGGAGAGCGACAAGAACAAGCCGAAGCTGAACCGCGCGCTGCGCGAGATCTACCCGCCGGGTTCCGTCTTCAAGGTCGTCACGGCCGCGGCGGCGCTGGAGAGCGGCAAGGTCACGGACATCAACGCGGCGACGGAGACTCCCGAGGGCTGGAAGATCCCGCTGTCCTCGGTGCCGATGAAGAACCACGCGAACGGCTGTGCCAACGCCAGCCTGAACGAGGCGCTGCGGATCTCCTGCAACTCGGTCTTCGCCAAGCTCGGTGACGACGTCGGCCGGGACAAGATGGTCGAGATGGCCGAGAAGTTCGGTTTCAACGCCGAGCAGTTCACCCCGGTCCGCTCCGCCGCCTCCGTCTACGACAAGAATGCCGACCGCGGTGGAAACGCGCTGTCGTCGATCGGCCAGTTCAACACGGCGACCACACCGCTGCAGATGGCGATGGTGACGGCCGCGATCGCCAACGACGGCAAGCTGATGAAGCCGTACATGATCGACGAGCTGCGCGCGCCCAACGTGGACCTCATCAAGAAGAACGAGCCGGAGGAGCTCAGCCGCCCGGTCTCGCAGCGCACCGCCCAGCAGCTGCAGGAGATGATGGAGAACGTCGTCGAGAAGGGCACCGGTGGCAACGCCGACCTGAACATGGACGGCGTGAAGGTCGGCGGCAAGACGGGTACGGCCCAGCACGGCGAGAAGAACTCCAAGCGCCCCTACGCGTGGTTCATCTCATACGCCAAGACCTCCCAGGGCTCCCCGGTCGCCGTCGCGGTGATCGTCGAGGACTCGGAGGGCACCGACCGCGAGGACATCAGCGGTGGCGGCCTTGCGGCGCCTATCGCCAAGGCCGTGATGAAGGCGGTCATGAAGAGCAAGAGCTGATCTTCCGGCCCCGGCCTCCCGGTCGGGGGCGGCCGCATACCGGTCGGGTATCAGGTGGCGGTCGGCGGACGAAGCGGCTGCCCGCGGCCGGTAGCGTATGCGCGAACAGCACACACCGCCGGAGCACACACGGGTGCGGTCGGGACAGACGGAGAGGGCTGGAGAAGCTATGGAAGAGCCGCGTCGCCTCGGCGGCCGGTACGAGCTGGGCTCGGTGCTCGGCCGTGGTGGCATGGCCGAGGTCTACCTCGCCCACGACACCCGGCTCGGCCGCACCGTCGCCGTGAAGACGCTGCGGGCGGACCTCGCCCGTGACCCGTCCTTCCAGGCCCGGTTCCGCCGTGAGGCCCAGTCGGCCGCCTCGCTCAACCACCCGGCGATCGTCGCGGTCTACGACACCGGCGAGGACTACGTCGACGGGGTGTCCATCCCGTACATCGTGATGGAGTACGTCGACGGGTCGACCCTGCGTGAGCTGCTTCACTCCGGGCGCAAGCTGCTGCCCGAGCGCACGCTGGAGATGACCGTCGGCATCCTGCAGGCGCTGGAGTACTCGCACCGCGCCGGGATCGTGCACCGTGACATCAAGCCGGCGAACGTCATGCTGACGCGCACCGGCCAGGTCAAGGTCATGGACTTCGGCATCGCGCGCGCCATGGGCGACGCGGGCATGACCATGACGCAGACCGCCGCGGTGATCGGCACGGCCCAGTACCTCTCCCCGGAGCAGGCCAAGGGCGAGCAGGTCGACGCCCGCTCCGACCTGTACTCCACCGGCTGCCTGCTGTACGAGCTGCTGACCGTCCGGCCGCCGTTCGTCGGCGACTCGCCGGTCGCGGTGGCCTACCAGCACGTCCGGGAGGAGCCGCAGCCGCCGAGCGTGTACGACCCCGAGATCACGCCCGAGATGGACGCCATCGTCCTGAAGGCGCTGGTCAAGGACCCGGACTACCGCTACCAGTCCGCCGACGAGATGCGTGCGGACATCGAGGCCTGCCTCGACGGCCAGCCCGTCGCGGCGACCGCCGCCATGGGCGCGGTCGCGTACGGCGGTGGCTACGGCTACCCGCCGGAGGACCAGCCGACGACGGCCCTGCGCCAGGCGGACCCGGGCGGCCAGACCACGATGCTGCCGCCGATGAACCCGGACGACGGCGGCTACGGCTACGACGACCGGCCGGACCGCCGGCGGCAGAAGAAGTCCAACACCTCGACGATCCTGCTGATCCTGGCGGGCGTCCTGGTGCTGGTCGGCGCGATCCTGATCGGCCGCGCGGTGTTCGACACCAAGGACAGCGCGGAGCAGGTGGTCGTGCCGCAGTTCGTCGGCAAGACGCTGAAGGAGGCGGAGGCGCTCGCGCCGAACTCGCAGGTGAAGGTCGCGCAGACCGGCACCGAGCGCTGCGAGCAGCCGAAGGGCGCGATCTGCAGCCAGATGCCGGCGGCGGACGGCACGACGAAGATGGACGTCGGCGAGACGATCTCGGTGGTCGTCTCGGAGGGCGCCCCGCAGGTCGAGGTCCCCGACGTCGTCGAGAAGCAGCAGGCGAGCGCCGAGGAGCTGCTGCGCGGCAAGGGCTTCAAGGTCGTCGTGAAGACCGAGGAGTCCGACGAGGATCCCGGCCAGGTGCTGAGCCAGGAGCCCAAGGGCGGCTCGCAGGCCGAGAAGAACTCCGAGGTCACGATCACCGTGGCCAAGCAGGAGAAGTCGCAGCTGCCGGACGTGACGAACCGCACGTACGACCAGGCGGTGCAGCAGCTGGCCGCGCTCGGCTTCACGCAGGTCGCCCGTCAGGACGTCGACTCGGACCAGCCGCTCGGCACGGTCATCGGGCAGACCCCGAACGGCAACTCGGACCAGCCGAAGGACGTGCAGGTCACGCTGAAGGTCTCCAAGGGCCCGCAGCAGACGGCGCAGCCGGTCCCGCCGGTCACGGGCATGACCGTCGACCAGGCGAGGGCGACGCTCACGGCCTTCGGTTACCAGCTCGGCAGCATCGACGGCCCCAACGGCGGC
The DNA here is from genome assembly GCF_044541845.1 of Streptomyces sp. NPDC085481. Lineage (NCBI taxonomy): Bacteria > Bacillati > Actinomycetota > Actinomycetes > Kitasatosporales > Streptomycetaceae > Streptomyces > Streptomyces sp. NPDC085481. The sequence goes on along the minus strand of NZ_JBITTJ010000002.1, from coordinate 164,591 downwards.
GATGCTGTGATCAAGGAGCAGGACCCGCCGCCGGGCACGCAGGGCCAGCCGAACCAGGTGGTCAACGTGAAGACCGAGAAGAGGGGCGGCGGCTTCTTCGGTTGAAGACGCCCTCGTCACTGACGTGAGTAAGCCCCGGCATCCTGGATGCCGGGGCTTACTTCGTGCGGGGCCCGCGTCGTGGGCCGACGTCGTGGGCCGACGTCGTGGGGTGGGCCTACGTCGTGGGCCCGCGTCGTGCGGGTGGGGGTCAGCGGAGCTCCGCCGGCGGTGTCCTCTGCGCGTCGACCTTCTCGGTGCGGGCGAGTTCGCCCCAGACGATGTAGCGGTAGTCCGAGGTGTACATCGGGGTGCAGGTCGTCAGGGTGATGTAGCGGCCGGGCCTGGTCTTCCCGGACTCCTTGGGGACGGGCTGGAGGACGTCCACGTTGTACTTCGTCGTCTCCGGGAGGGTCTTGTAGACCTTGTAGACGTACCAGGTGTCCTTCGACTCGAAGACGATCGGGTCGCCGGTCTTCAACTTGTGGATGTTGTGGAACTTCGCCCCGTGCCCGTCCCGGTGCGCGGCGAGCGTGAAGTTGCCCTGCTTGTCCTGCGGCAGCGCCGACTTGATCGGGTCGCTGTAGTAGCCGGCGACGCCGTTGTTGAGGGTCTTGGTGTCGGTGCCCTTCTTCACGAGCACCTCGTCGTCGCCCATCGCCGGGACGTGGAGGAAGCCGATGCCGTCCTTGGTGTCGAGCGCGCCGGGGCCGCTGTCCGCCCAGTGGTTGCGGACCTGGTCGCCGTCCTTGTCGGCGGCGCGGTCGGCGAGGACGTTGGTCCACCACAGGGAGTAGACGACGAAGAGACCGAGCACCAGGCCCGCGGTGATGAGGAGTTCGCCGAAGACGCTGATGATCCCGGCGATCCGGTTGCGCGCACGTGCCACTAGGTCTTCCCGTCCGGAGGTGGGTGGTCTCAGTGGGGCTCAGCCTACGAGCGCTTGCGGCTTTCCCTTGCTGCGCGGGCGTTCCTCGACGAGCTTTCCCCACACGATCATGCGGTACGTGCTGGTGAACTCGGGCGTGCAGGTGGTCAGCGTGATGTACCGGCCGGGACCGGTGAAGCCGGATCCCTTCGGTACGGGGTCGATGACGGAGACGTTCGACGGCGAGGTCTGCGGCAGGATGCTCGCCATCTCGTACGTGTAGTAGGCGTCCTGGGTCTCGACGACGATCGGGTCGCCCGGCTTCAGCTGGTTGACGTAGCGGAACGGCTCGCCGTGGGTGTTGCGGTGGCCTGCGACGGCGAAGTTGCCCTGCTTGTCGGCGGGCATGGCGGTCTTGAGCTTGCCCTCGCCGTAGTGGCCGACCATGCCCTTGTCGAGGACCTTGGTCTTGCTGATGCCCTCGGCGACGGGGACGACCACGTCGAGCTTGGGGATGTACATGATGGCGAAGCCCTGGCCGGGCTCGAAGGCCTCCGGCTTGCTCTCGCCGTGCGACCAGGAGTTCTCGATCTCCGCCTTGGCCTTGTCGGTCTGCTGTCCGGCGCGGACGTTGGTCCACCACAGCTGGTAGGTCACGAAGAGCAGCATGACGACGCCGAAGGTGATGAACAGCTCGCCCACGACACGGCTGAGGACGACGCCGACGCTGTCCTTGGCGGCACGGGCGGCCCGGCGGGCCTCGACGCGGGAGAGCGGGGCGGCCGGCGCCTGCGCGGCGGCGGGCTCGGGGGCGCGCCCTTTGCGCTTGGCGGCACGCCGACGCTCGGCGCGACCGGGCCCGGGCAGGGTCGCGCCGCCGGCCTGCTCGACGGTGCGCAGCGCCATGGTCTCGTCGTGCCGCTCCCCGGCGGGGGCGGCGGTCTCGGGCACGGGCGCGGGCTCGTACGCGGGCTCGTAGGGGGCCTCGTAGGGCGGCTCGTACGACGCCGGCTGGCGCGGCGGCTCGTACGACGCCTCATAGGGCGGCTCGTACGGCGCCTGGTAGGCCTCCTGGGGCGTCTGGGGCGTCTGATGGCCCTGGTAGGCCTCCGATCCCGGTATCGGCTCGTAGACGGCCGTCTCGGGCTCGTACGGGGCCGCTGGCGGGGTCACGGGCCCCGGTACCGGTATCTGCTGGTGCTCGGGCTCGTCCTCCGGCAGGTTCGTCGCCCGGAACCACGGCGACCCGGCCGTCACGCGACGGCCTTGCCCACCACCGGCGCGAGTCCCGCCGACCGCGCGACGGCCCCCTTGTCGCCGCACTGCTCCAGCCAGTTGGCGAGCATCAGGTGGCCGTGCTCGGTGAGCACCGACTCGGGGTGGAACTGCACGCCCTCGACGGGAAGTTCGCGGTGGCGCAGCCCCATGATGATGCCGTCCTCGGTGCGCGCGGTGACCTCGAGCTCGGCCGGCAGCGCGGCGGGCTCGGCGGCCAGCGAGTGGTAGCGGGTCGCGGTGAACGGCGAGGGCAGCCCGGTGAAGACGCCCTTGCCCTCGTGCGAGACGAGGGAGGTCTTGCCGTGCAGCAGCTCGGGCGCGCGGTCGACGACCCCGCCGTACGCGACGGCCATCGACTGCATGCCGAGGCAGACGCCGAAGACGGGCACCCCGGTGGCGGCGCAGTGGCGCACCATGTCGATGCAGACCCCGGCCTGTTCGGGCGCGCCGGGCCCGGGCGAGAGCAGCACGCCGTCGAACCCGTCCTGGGCGTGACTCAGTTCGACCTCGTCGTTGCGCAGCACCTCGCACTCGGCGCCGAGCTGGTAGAGGTACTGAACGAGGTTGAAGACGAAGCTGTCGTAGTTGTCGACGACGAGAATTCGCGCGCTCACTGGCCGTCCACCGTCACATCGTTGAACGGAAGCAGCGGCTCCGCCCAGGGGAACACGTACTGGAAGAGGGCGTAGACGACCGCGAGGACGAGCACGACCGAGATCAGCGCCCGAACCCAGGCGTTGCCCGGCAGATGCCGCCAGATCCATCCGTACATGACGTCCGCTGCCCCTTCCGTTCGTTACGGCACCAGAGTACGGGGCGCCGGGGCGGTCGGGGGTCAGCTGTCCAAAGCCTGTGGACGACCGTCGGTCACGGGCTGGGCGGCGTCCAGATGCGCCCAGGCGATCAGCCGGTGGCTGCTGCCCCACTCGGGGTCGCAGGTGGTGAGGGTGAGGTAGCGGCCGGGCCCGTCGAAGCCCGACTTCCTCGGTACGGGGTCGATGACGCCGGTGTCGGTGGGCACGGTCCGGTAGGGCGGGCGGTCGACGCGGTACGTGTACCAGGTCGTCCCGTCGGTGAGGACGACGGCGTCGCCCTTGCGCAGCCGGGGGAAGTCCTTGAAGGGGTCGCCGTAGGTGCGGCGGTGTCCGGCGACGGCGAAGTTTCCGGTCCCGCCGAGGCGGGCGGTGCCGGCGTAGTGGCCGAGCCCCTTCTTCAGGGTGCCGGCCCTGGTGCCCTCCAGGACGGGCCACTCCCAGTCCTTGCCGAGGCGGGGTACGTACATGACGGCGAGGCCCTTGCCGTCGGTGTACGGCGCGGGGGCGGGCGGGGCGGCCTGCGGGGGCGCGGCCTCGACGGGCCGGTCGACCCATTCCCGCTGGAGCGTTTCGAGCTGTCCCGAGGTCGCGCTGTCCGCCTGCACGCCGGTCCAGTACAGGACGTAGACGACGAAGAGGACGATCAGCGCGCCGACGGTGATGCACAGCTCGCTGAGGCTCCGTACGACCAGTCGCACCGTCACCGCCCCGGCTCCCCCCGGATCAGCGCACCGGCTCAGCTCACCGGCTTCGCGTAGTGGAGGTCCACTGTGCCCGAGTAGCCGGGCAGAGTCACCGCCTTGTGCTCGTCGACTTTCCAGCCGAGGCCGTAGGCCTTCACGTACAGCTGGTAGTTCTGGATGGCGGGGGAGCCGGCGAGGGCCTTGGTCAGCCGGCCGCGGTCACCGACAGCGGTGATCTTGTAGGGCGGGGAGTAGACGCGGCCCTGGAGGATCAGCGTGTTTCCGACGCAGCGCACGGCGCTGGTGGAGATGAGCCGCTGGTCCATGACCTTGATGCCCTGGGCGCCGCCCTGCCACAGCGCGTTGACGACGGCCTGGAGGTCCTGCTGGTGGATGACCAGGTCGTTGGCCTGCGGCTCGGGGTAGCCCGGGGCGGCCTGGGCGTTGGGCGGGGCGTCGTTGAGGGTGACGGTGAGGCCGGGGCCCGAGGTCTCGGTGGTGCCCGCGGCGGCCTCCAGGGCCCGCAGCCGCGCGTCCTGCGCCTTGGTGGAGCCGTCGTCGCGGGCGGCGAGGCCGTCGACCTGGCGGCGCAGGGCGGCGGTGGACTCGTCGAGGCCGGCGTTCTTGTGGCTGCGCTCCTCGATCAGGTCGGAGAGCCTGAGGAGGGAGGCGTCGGTGCGGATGTTGGTGCCCTTGGCGGTGTTGAAGCTCGTGACGAAGATCAGCCCGGCGAGCGCGAAAACGGCAGCGGTGAGCACCCGGACGGGGCGCCACCTGACGGTTCGGCCCGGCCCTGTGGGAGTGTCGGCGGAATTGCTCAACGTACCCTGATCCCCTTCGGTGCCGCGGAACCACTACGCTAACGGACGCCCGGGGGACGCAGCGGTCCTCGTACGTCACATCCCGGCGCCAGCCACACGTTCCCTGCGCGGTCACGCAGCGCATCGACAGGAGAGTCCCTCGTGCCGAAGTCACGGATCCGCAAGAAGGCCGACTTCACGCCTCCGCCCGCCTCGAAGCAGGCAGCCTCCATCAAGCTGACCAACCGCAGCTGGGTGGCGCCCGTGATGCTGGCGCTGTTCGCCATCGGGCTGGTGTGGATCGTGGTCTTCTACGTCACCGACGGCACCCTGCCGGTCAAGTCCATCAACAACTGGAACATCGTGGTCGGCTTCGGCTTCATCGCCGCGGGCTTCGGCGTCTCGACGCAGTGGAAGTAGCGGCCCGCCCCGCTGCTCGTCAAGTTCTGCCCTGAGGTTATCCACAGCGTTGTGCACAGCACTGGATAACTTACGACGATCTGTGGATAACTCCCGCGGTGTTGACGCCGGTACGACCGCGCGTACTCCGCCCGGGGAACACTTCGCCCCCCGCCTCTGACAGAAAATGCCAGTTCAGAGGCGGGGGGCGTAGTCATGTCCAGACCAGCGCGACCGAGTCGGCACACGCTGTGGATAACTCTGGGGAAAGCTTTCCCAGAAGCTCGTCCACAGCCCTGCCCGCTCAGGTGAGCGCAGCGGTCCGGGCGAACACCATTCCCAGATCGATCAGCAGCACCAGTCCACAGACCGCGTACTGCACCAGCTCCCGCCGCGCCCTGGGCGCGTGCACCAGGCCGTACGTCACCAGCGCGCCCCCGACCAGACCGCCGATGTGGGCCTCCCAGGAGATCCCCGGCCGGGTGAACGTCAGCAGCAGGGACAGCGCCACGAACAGCAGCACCGGCCGCATGTCGTACCGCCGGCGCCGGGCGAGCACCACCCAGGAGCCGATGAGGCCGTAGACGATCCCTGAGGCGCCGAGCGAGGCCTGGTTCGGGGCGTCGAGCAGATAGACGAGCGCGGAGCCCGAGAGCCCGGAGAGCAGGCACAGGACGGCGTAGCGGACCCGGCCGAGCTCCGGCTCGACGATCCCGCCGATGACCCACAGTCCGATCATGTTGAAGAGGAAGTGCGGGATCTCCTGATGGAGGAAGGCGGAGGTGATCAGCCGGTACCACTCGCCGTCCGCGACCCCGACGACCTCGCCGAGCTGCGGGTTGTAGGCGTGGCCGATCATCACCAGCTGGTCCGTGAACCGGTCGCCGGCCACCTGGACCGCGATGAACAGGGCCAGGTTGACCGCGATGAGGATCTTGGTGACGAGCCGGTCGTCGTGGGCCACCCGACCGCCCGCGAGCGTCCTCGGCTGGTTGGCGTCAGGGGCGTGGCCGGTGCCGGAGCCGTTGCGCACACAGTCGGGGCACTGGAACCCGACCGACGCGGAGACCATGCACTGCGGGCAGATCGGCTTGTCGCAGCGGGTGCAGCGGATGCCGGTCTCCACATCCGGGTGGCGGTAGCAGCGCGGCAGGCCGGACTGCGGGTCCATGAGGCGTCCTCCCGAGGACAGGGCGGCTGGGGCGGGGATCAGCGGGGGTGATCAGCGGGGGGCGGGGATCAACAGACCGCCCCGCCCTCCTGACGGACGGGCGGGGCGCGAAGGTTCCCGTGCAGGCATCTGCGTACGGGTACGGACGGGCGAGGCTCAGCGGCTCTCGATCACGACGGTCTCGACGACGACGTCCTCGACCGGGCGCTCCGTACGCGGGTTGGTCTCGGCGGCCGCGATCGCGTCCACGACCTTCTTGCTCGCCTCGCCGACGACCTCGCCGAAGATCGTGTGCTTGCGGTTGAGCCAGGTCGTCGCGCCGACGGTGATGAAGAACTGCGAGCCGTTGGTGCCCGGGCCCGCGTTGGCCATCGCGAGCAGGTAGGGCTTGTCGAAGAAGAGCTCGGGATGGAACTCGTCGGCGAACTCGTAGCCGGGGCCGCCCGTGCCGTTCCCCAGCGGGTCGCCGCCCTGGATCATGAAGCCCTTGATCACCCGGTGGAAGACCGTGCCGTCGTAGAGCGGGTCCGAGGAGACCGTGCCGGTCGCCGGGTGCGTCCACTCGCGCTCGCCGCGGGCGAGCTCGACGAAGTTCCTGACCGTCTTCGGGGCGTGGAACGGCAGCAGCCGAATCTCGATGTCACCCTGGCTGGTCTTCAGAGTCGCGTACAGCTGCTCGGCCACGATCCGCCTTCCTCCACCTCTGCACCGGCGCGTCTGCGCCCGCGCGTCCGATCCTCGCATGCCCCGGATGCCCGCCCCGCATGCCGGACAGCGATCGGACAGGCATGATTCCGAAAAGGATGGAAAGGTGAAAAACCGACATCGCCACCGAGGAGGAGGAATCCTGTGACCCGCATGGACAGCGTGCGCGCCGCGACAGGTTCGGCGAAGGAGAGCGTCCTGCACGCCGCGGAAGTGGTGGCGCCGTACGCCGAGACGGCCAGGGACCAGGCCGTTCAGTATGCACAGGAGGCGCGCGTCAAGCTCGCCCCGAAAGTCTCGAAGGCCGCGTCGCAGGCCCGTGTTCAGGCGCGTCTGCAGTACGACAACCGGGTCGCACCGCACGTGCCACCGCGGGTCGACGAGGCCGCGCAACGCGCTGCGGCCGTGACCCGCAAGGCCGCGCGTCAGGCGACCGACTACACCGTTCCGCGTGTCGAGCACGCGGTCGCCGCGACCGGTCCGGTCCTCGATGAGGCCGGTTCGCGTTCGACTGCCGCCTGGGCCGCGCTACGCGGTCAGGTGACACCGAAGGACGTTCAGAAGATCGTGAGGAAGCACGAGCGTCGGGCCAGGGCCGGACGCCTCGCCAAGGGCCTCGTGGTCCTCGGCGTGCTGGTCTGCGGCGCGTTCGCCGCCTGGAAGTGGTGGGACAAGCAGGCCAATCCCGACTGGCTGGTCGAGCCGCCCGCTCCCACCGAGGTGGACGAGGAGGGTTCTCCCCTCGATCCCGAGGTGGCGGCCAAGAAGGCCGAGGCGGAGGCTGCGGACCGCGACGAGGAGCATCGCTGATCACCGGCCGGTCGTCGTGCGGTGCACGACGAGTGGAACACGGACAGGTGGAGCACGAACGGGTGGAGCACAAGCAAGTGGAGCACTGACAGGTGGAGCACGAACGGGTGAAGCGCTGAACGTGGGGGCGTGGCGGAGACTCCCGCCGCGCCCTACGCGGCCGCTGCGGCCTGCGCGTCCTTCTCGTCCTGGTCCGCCTTCGCCGCGAGCGCCGCGCCGGTCAGCTCGGCCTGGTCGGCGAGGTCCGTGTCGGCCGGGGTGTCCGCGCGCAGGTGGCGGACGGAGGGAGAGGAGCCGTGCGCCTCGGCGCGGATCCGCTGCTTGATGGTGGGCGGCAGGGCCCGCCCCTGTGCCGTGTGCCAGTCATGACTCCGCTGTGCCGGTACGGGGACGGCGGGACGCGCGGCTGCCGTGCCGGCGGCACCGGTGGCGGCCGGCTCCTCGCCCTGCTGGAGGGAGGGCTGCTGAGCGGCGGTGGCGGGAGTCGCGAGGCCGAGGGAGGCGAACAGGGCGAAAAAGACGGAGATGAAGGCGGTCCAGAACTGCTTGACCTTGGCGGTGGCCATGGCCCCTCACTTTCGTGACGTTACGGGCGTTCTCGGATGGTTCATTTCGGATTGCGGGTTTTTCGTACCTTCCTCATGATGGGGACGCACACCGGGAATCCCCGGAGCGACGCCACCGCCGTGCAGTTCTTCCGATGAACACCACCCGTCCGGCTCAGTGCGCGCAGAGCTCCGAGACCGTCCAGCCGGGCGCCGAGGTCCGCTCCACGATCCACAGCGGCAGAGCCAGAGGCCGCCGAGCACGGCGTCGACGGCGAGCCCGGCGATCGAGTCGACGCCCGCGCGAGAGCGAGTCCCGCGCCCGATCCGGGCGGCGGAGAGGCCGGCGGTCCGGGAGGAACAGAGCGCCGCGGTCACGTGGAGCAGAAGACGAAAAAACCCCTCCGGGCCAGCGTATTCGCAGGTCAGGAGGGGTTTTCTGGTGATCTTCCGGAGTGGAGCCTAGGGGAGTCGAACCCCTGACATCTGCCATGCAAAGACAGCGCTCTACCAACTGAGCTAAGGCCCCGGAACGACAACAGACTACCGGGTCACCCCCCGTATCCCGCAAAAGGATTGGGACTCCCCGTCGGCGACCACTCTCCGTAAGATGCTGATCGGGGTTCGCAGTGGCGAACCCAAGGGATGGGGAGAAGTAATGGATACAGCGCAGCAGGAAGCCACGGCCAGAGCCAGGGAGCTTCAGCGCAGTTGGTACGGAGAGCCGTTGGGGGCGCTCTTCCGTCGGCTGATCGACGATCTCGGGTTGAACCAGGCCAGGCTGGCGGCCGTGCTGGGCCTCTCGGCGCCCATGCTCTCCCAGCTGATGAGCGGCCAGCGGGCCAAGATCGGTAACCCGGCCGTCGTCCAGCGTGTCCAGGCCCTCCAGGAGCTCGCCGGCCAGGTCGCCGACGGCAGCGTCAGCGCCGCAGAGGCCACCGACCGGATGGACGAGATCAAGAAGTCCCAGGGCGGCTCCGTCCTCACCTCCAGCGGCCAGTCCACCACCGGCGCCGGTGCGCCGACCGTGCGCCGCGTGGTCCGCGAGATCCAGTCGCTGCTGCGCTCCGTGGCCGCGGCGGGCGACATCATCGATGCCGCGGACTCCCTCGCCCCGGCCCACCCGGAACTGGCAGAGTTCCTCCGGGTGTACGGCGCCGGGCGCACCGCGGACGCGGTCGCGCACTACGAGGCGCACCAGAACTGACGCCTCCGGCGCAGGGACGGCACGATCCAGGACACGGGGAGCGGGCGCAGGGCAATGGGTGAGGTCTTCGCCGGTCGGTACGAGCTGATCGATCCCATCGGTCGCGGCGGGGTCGGCGCGGTATGGCGCGCCTGGGACCACCGGCGGCGGCGCTATGTGGCCGCCAAGGTGCTCCAGCAGAGCGACGCCCACACCCTGCTGCGCTTCGTGCGCGAGCAGGCGCTCAGGATCGACCACCCGCACGTCCTCGCCCCGGCCAGCTGGGCCGCGGACGACGACAAGGTCCTTTTCACCATGGACCTCGTGGCGGGTGGTTCGCTGGCCCACGTCATCGGGGACTACGGCGCGCTGCCGCCCCGTTTCGTGTGCACCCTGCTCGACCAGCTGCTGTCCGGACTTGCCGCGGTGCACGCGGAGGGGGTCGTGCACCGCGACATCAAGCCGGCCAACATCCTGATGGAGGTCACCGGAACCGGGCGGCCGCATCTGCGGCTGTCCGATTTCGGCATCTCGATGCGCAAGGGCGAGCCCCGGCTCACCGAGACCAACTACGTGGTGGGGACGCCCGGTTACTTCGCGCCCGAGCAACTGATGGGCGCCGAGCCGGACTTCACCGCCGACCTGTTCGCCGTCGGCCTGGTCGCGCTCTATCTGCTCCAGGGGCGCAAGCCGGACTCCCAGGCCCTGGTGGAGCACTTCGTGACGTACGGCACCCCGGGCGCCCCGCAGGGCATCCCGGAGCCCTTGTGGCAGGTCCTGGCGGGCCTGCTTCAGCCCGACCCGCAGGCCCGCTTCCGGACGGCCACGGGCGCGCGCAAGGCGCTGCACGCGGCGGCGGAGCTGCTGCCCGAGCCGGGCCCGGGCGAGGAGCCCGTCGAGGTCTTCGACCAGATCGGCCCGCTGCCGGCCGGCTTCGGCCCGATCGGCCCCGAGTCCGTGCAGCCCGTACAGTCCGCGCAGCCCGTACCCCCCGCACAGCCCGCAGAGGCCGCGCAGCCCGCCCAGCAGGAGCCGAAGCAGCTGCCGGGCCCGTCCGAGACCGGCAGCTTCCACCTGCCTCCGCCGCCCCGGACGCCCACGCAGCCGGTCGCCGTCCCGCCGTCCCCGGCACACGCCCCGGCACAGGCCCCGGCGTACGCTCCGGCCCCCGGCCCGGCCCCGGCCCCCGGCCAGGCCCTCACGTCCCCCGTGCATTCCCCCGCCTCCTTCGCCCAGGCCCCCACGTCCGCGGTGCCGTACGAGCAGCTCTCTACTCGTGAATACACCGGACAGGCGGTTCAGGTTCCCGCGCGCCGGCCGGGACCACCCGCGAAGGTGGCGGTCCCGGTGCTGTTCGCGGCCGTGGTCTGCTTCGCCGTGGGCATCTGGGCGCTTCTCCAGGCGTAGACCGGGCTCACCCGGGCGTGGGCCCCGAGCCCGCCGCGCGCCGGGCGAGCAGCCACCAGGCGCCCAGACCCAGGACGAGTACGGTCCCGACGCCGATGCCCGTCACGCCGACCACCCGCAGGGTGCCGCTGCGCGTCGCCTGAGGCCCGCTCTGGCCGCTGGCGGCCGCGTCCCGGTCGTCCTCGGTGACCGTGAAGGGCCCGGCGGCCCCGTCGTAGGCAGGACCGGGCTTGGCCTGCCCGGTGACGTTCACCCGCAGCGTCAGGGGCAGCGGCTTGTTCCCGTACGCCTCGGCGATCTCCGGGTTGAGCGTGGCCGACAGGTAGTACCAGCCGGCGAACCGCAGGGCACTGGTGGAGTCGTCCGAGGAGAAGCGGTTCTCGAAGGCCACCGGCCGCTGCGGGTCCAGTGCCGTGGTGGCCGGGTCTCCGTCGTAGCTCATGGAGTCCTGCCGGTCGACGTGGCCGCCGGCCCGGTTCTCCAGGGAGAGCACGAGCGCGTTGCCGACGTAGTCGTCCGAGGCCGGGCTGCTGCCCAGCTCGGCGCTGGCGAAGAGCTGCTGGCCCCAGTCGACGGGAACCCGGTAGAAGACCGTCTGGCCCGGCTTGATGTCGGTGCGCCACTCGCCCTGGCGCAGCGAGGTCGCGCCGGCCAACCCGGTGCCGCCGTCGCGCCGTTGCGGCCCGCCGGCGGGCGGCTGGGGCGTGCCCGAGGCCCAGTTGTCCGGCAGCGCCGTGGGCCCCGTCTTCTTCACGCCCGGCTCGGTGAGGTAGCGGATCTCCAGGTCCCAGTCCGCGGTGTCGGACTCGGAGGTCCGCTCCACGAGGACGTAGTACGCGCCGGCCTGCTGGCAGCTGGAGGACCCCGGTTCGATCGTGCGGTGGGTGTAGGCGGCGATGGGCCGGGTGAACGCGGAGGATCCGAAGGTGGTGGTCTGGTAGCCGCAGTCCGTGCCGGAGCCGTCCTGCATGCTCACCTTGATGCCGTCGCCGTACGAGGCCTTCGCGGCCCCCTTGGGGACGGCGACGACGGAGACGTAGGCGTTCTGCTTCGTGTCGAGGTCGACGCGGTAGTACTGCTTGCCGTTCGTCTTGATGGAGTCCCGATAGCTCTGCCCGGCCTTCAGCTGTTCGGCGTCCAGATTGGAGACGGCGCCCTTCACCCGCTGGGCGGTCCCGTCGAAGCCGTACGAGCCGTCCTCACCGGCCGCCCACGCCCCGCCCGGCAGCAGCACGGCGGCCATGCACACCGCAGCCGCCAGCACGCCTGCCGTACGGCCGCTACCCCGTTGCCTCGTCAACGCGCTTCCCCTCGTCGTGTCCGTGCCGGCCCATCCTGCCCGCCCGCTTGACCGCGACCCAACAAATTTGCAAGAGCAAGCCATCTATTCGCTCAGGCGAACGACCTACAGGGTCCGTACACGGGGGCGACACGCGGACACCGGTCCACCACCCCCGGACAGCACGAGGCCCCGACCGCTCACCGCGGCCGGGGCCTCGCACACAGACGGTTTCGTCTCACACACCCGAACCTGCGGGCACGGAGTCGGTCGCCTCCGTCCACAGATCCTGCTCGGCGCGATCCGCCTGGATCTGGCGGTACACGAGGAGCCCGCCGATGGCGGCCAGTGCGACCAGGAGAAGCTTCTTCACCGCGCGACCTCGTCTTTCGTTGACGTAGGAGACTTCTGACGCCCACTCTACACACCGACCGATACCGATCGGTGACCTAGGTCGACAACGCGTCCGACAAAGCAATCGGCCCGGACGGGTGAACCGTCCGGGCCGATCTTCGATGTGGGGCTGACGGGATTTGAACCTGTGGCCTCATCCTTATCAGGTCGATCACGGGGGACCGTCGAAGTCGACCCGACGGCCACGAGCCCTGGTCGATCGTCCACAGCGGTCCGGCCCCGACCGCCACTGTCCGCGCTAGTTGCGCCAGCCGCTGATGTCAGCCGCCGCGGCCGACCTTGACGGACTACCCTGCCGCCGTGCAGCCCGGCAGCCGGTCAGGAACGGATGAACGCGAGGATGTCCGGGTTGAGGACCTCCGGGTGCGTCGACAGCATCCCGTGCGGGTAGCCCTCGTAGGACTTGAGGGTCCCGTTCTTCAGAAGCTTGACCGTCAGGGGTGCCGAGTCGTCGTACGGGACGACCTGGTCGTCGGTTCCGTGCGCGACGAGGACGGGCACCTTGATCTGCTGCAAGTCCTCAGTGAAGTCGGTCTCGGAGAACGCGGCAACGCACTCATAGTGCGCGTTCGCCGCGCCCATCATGCCCTGGCGCCACCAGTTGTCGATCAAACCCTGCGACACCTGCGCTCCGGGACGGTTGAAGCCGTAGAACGGCCCCGAGGGAATATCGATGAACGACTGAGCCCGGTTGCCGGCAACGCCCTCACGGAAGCCGTCGAAGACCTCCATCGGCAGGCCGCCCGGGTTGGCCTCCGTCTTCAGCATCAGCGGTGGCACCGCGCCCACCAGGACCGCCTTCGAGACACGGCCGGGCTTGGCGCGGGCGACGTAGCGGGCGACCTCGCCGCCGCCGGTGGAGTGGCCGATGTGCACGGCACCCCGCAGGTCGAGTGCATCGGTCAGGGCGGTCACGTCCGCGGAGTAGGTGTCCATGTCGTGGCCGGTCGCGGTCTGGGTGGAACGTCCGTGGCCACGGCGGTCGTGGGCGATGACGCGGTAGCCCTGCGCCAGGAAGAACAACATCTGGTTGTCCCAGTCGTCGGCACTCAGCGGCCACCCGTGGTGGAAGACGATCGGCTCCCCCTCCCGAGGACCCCAGTCTTTGTAGAAGATCGTGGTGCCGTCGTCGGTCGTGACTGTACCCATCGCAGATCCTCCGCTCGTCCAGGCGCACCCCAGCCACGGAGGAATCGGTGGGGGGCACGCGGGACTTCACGCCCAGCGGGCGCGGTCCGGATACGTGGCCCACATTACGCCCTGCCCCTGCGGGCCACATCCGCAGCTTGCCGACGTCCGCCTGAAGGTGCACCCCAAGGTCGCTCAGGCGATCCTGCGACACAACCAGATCAGCATGACGATGGATGTCTATACACACGCTGTGGGCGACGGCGAGCGGGAAGCCGTGGCCATGCTCGCTAGCTTCTGGAAGACCCGCTGATCGGCTGATGCCAGCCGCAGATGTCAAAGACCCCCAGCCGCGATTGGCTGGGGGTCTTCGTGCTGGTGGGGCTAACAGGATTTGAACCTGTGGCCTCATCCTTATCAGGGATGCGCTCTAACCAACTGAGCTATAGCCCCGCCGCGCTCTGCGGTGTGTGTCCCGCGCGCTGACTCCTGAAGATTAGCGCACGTGGGGGCCAGTCCCAAAATCGGTTCCTGGGCGGCCCCCGCGCAGGTCACTCGTCCTCGGCGAGCGTCAGCTCGACACCGCCCACGAAACCGGCGGACAGGTTGTAGATGAACGCGCCCAGGGTGGCCAGAGCGGTCATCAGGACGACGTCGATCACCGCGATCACCGAGGTGAACATCAGCACCCGCGGCAGCGACAGGAACGACTGCAGGTCGAAGCCGTTCGACTCGTTGGAGCCGGTGGCCTCGCTGATGGTGCCGCCCACGGTCGAGAAGACGCCCATGGCGTCCATGACCATCCACAGCACCGCGGCGGCCACGACCGTGCAGACGCCGAGCGCGATGGAGAGCAGGAAGCTGACCTTCATCACCGACCACGGGTCGGCCTTGGCCACCCGCAGCCGCGCCTTGCGGGTACGCGGAGTGGTCCGCGCCCCCGTCCGCGCCTTGCGCATCGCCGCCGCGCTCTGCCCGGCCGGCCCGCCCTGCGACTGGCCGCCCTGCGTCGCCGGGCCGCCCTGCGCGGGAGCGCCGTAAGCCTGCGGCGGATGGTAGGGACCGCCCTGCGGCTGCGTCCCCGCGCGCTCACCGGGCAGTGGCCCGTTGTACGCGTCGTACGAGGGCCGCTGCCCCCGAGTGTCCGTCACCGTAACCCCCTGGGAGTCCGTGGCGGAGCCACGGGCACCGCTCGATCCTGCGGTCCGGCCGTCGGCCGGACCGGCGCCCGTGGCTCCACTCACGCTCTACTCCTCGTGCTCCCCGGTCGCGGGCTCCGTGCCCTCGACCGCCTCAACCGTCTCCGTCGTCTCGACTGCCTCGGCCGTCTCGACAGCGTCGTCGGCGTCCTCGTCCTCACCGCCGGCTTCGGCGTTGCGGGCGATACCGACGACGGCATCGCGCTTGCCCAGGTTGATCAGCTGGACGCCCATGGTGTCACGGCCGGTCTCCCTGACTTCGTTGACTCGCGTACGGATCACACCGCCGGACAGCGTGATGGCGAGGATCTCGTCGGTCTCCTCGACCACCAGCGCGCCCACGAGCGAGCCGCGGTCCTCCACGATCTTGGCGGCCTTGATGCCGAGGCCGCCGCGGCCCTGGACGCGGTACTCGTCGACCGGGGTGCGCTTGGCGTAGCCACCGTCGGTCGCGGTGAAGACGAACGTACCCGGCCGGACGACATTCATCGAGAGCAGCTCGTCGTCCTCGCGGAAACTCATCCCCTTGACGCCGGAAGTCGCTCGTCCCATCGGGCGCAGCGCGTCGTCCGTCGCGGTGAAGCGGATCGACTGCGCCTTCCTGCTGACGAGCAGCAGATCGTCGTCCGCCGACACCAGCTCGGCGCCGATCAGCTCGTCGGCCGTGCCTTCGGCGCCGTCCCGCTCGCGCAGGTTGATCGCGATGACACCGCCCGAACGCGGCGAGTCGTAGTCCTTCAGCGCGGTCTTCTTCACCAGGCCGGCCTTGGTGGCGAGCACCAGGTACGGCGCGGCCTCGTAGTCGCGGATCGCCAGGATCTGGGCGATCTGCTCGTCCGGCTGGAAGGCCAGCAGGTTGGCCACGTGCTGGCCGCGGGCGTCCCGGCCGGCGTCCGGCAGCTCGTACGCCTTGGCCCGGTAGACCCGGCCCTTGTTGGTGAAGAAGAGCAGCCAGTTGTGCGTGGTGGTGACGAAGAAGTGGTCGACGATGTCGTCCTGCTTCAGCTTCGTGCCGCGCACACCCTTGCCGCCGCGCTTCTGCGAGCGGTAGTCCTCGGTCTTCGTCCGCTTCACATAGCCGCCACGCGTGATGGTGACGACGATGTCCTCCTCGGCGATCAGGTCCTCGATGGACATGTCGCCGTCGAAGGGCACGAGCTGGCTGCGGCGGTCGTCGCCGAACTTCTCGACCAGCGCCGCGAGCTCCTCGCTGACGATCGTCCGCTGCTTCTCGGGCGAGGCCAGGATCGCGTTGTACTCGTTGATCTTCGCCTGGAGCTCGTCGTGCTCCGCGACGATCTTCTGGCGCTCCAGGGCGGCGAGCCGGCGCAGCTGCATCTCGAGGATGGCGTTGGCCTGGATCTCGTCGATCTCCAGGAGGCCCATCAGGCCCTCGCGGGCGACGTCGACGGTGTCACTGCGCCGGATGAGGGCGATGACCTCGTCGATCGCGTCGAGCGCCTTGAGCAGACCGCGCAGGATGTGGGCGCGCTCCTCGGCCTTGCGCAGCCGGAACTTCGTCCGGCGCACGATGACCTCGATCTGGTGCGCCACCCAGTGCCGGATGAACGCGTCGAGGGAGAGCGTGCGCGGCACCCCGTCGACGAGCGCCAGCATGTTGGCGCCGAAGTTCGTCTGGAGGTCGGTGTGCTTGTAGAGGTTGTTCAGGACGACCTTGGCGACCGCGTCCCGCTTGAGCACGATGACCAGGCGCTGGCCGGTGCGCGAGGAGGTCTCGTCGCGGACGTCGGCGATGCCGCCGACCTTGCCGTCCTTGACCAGGTCGGCGATCTTCTGCGCGAGGTTGTCCGGGTTGACCTGGTAGGGCAGCTCGGTGACCACCAGGCACTGGCGGTTCTGGATCTCCTCGACCTCGACGACCGCGCGCATGGTGATCGAGCCGCGACCCGTGCGGTACGCCTCCTCGATGCCCTTGCGGCCGACGACGAGCGCGCCGGTGGGGAAGTCGGGGCCCTTGATGCGCTCGATGAGCGCGTCGAGGAGCTCCTCGTGGCTGGCCTCGGGGTGGTCCAGGTACCACTGGGCGCCGGAGGCGACCTCGCGCAGGTTGTGCGGCGGGATGTTGGTCGCCATGCCGACCGCGATACCGGCGGAGCCGTTGATCAGCAGGTTCGGGAAGCGGGCGGGCAGGACGGTCGGCTCCTGGGAGCGGCCGTCGTAGTTGTCCGTGAAGTCGACGGTCTCCTCGTCGATGTCGCGGACCATCTCCATCGACAGCGGCGCCAGCTTGCACTCGGTGTAGCGCATGGCGGCGGCCGGGTCGTTGCCCGGGGAGCCGAAGTTGCCGTTGGAGTCCACCAGCGGCATCCGCATGGCCCAGGGCTGGGCGAGCCGGACGAGCGCGTCGTAGATCGAGGAGTCGCCGTGCGGGTGGTAGTTACCCATGACGTCGCCGACGACGCGGGCGCACTTGTAGAAGCCCTTCTCGGGCCGGTATCCGCCGTCGTACATCGCGTACAGCACACGGCGGTGCACCGGCTTGAGGCCGTCACGGACGTCGGGCAGCGCGCGGGACACGATGACGGACATCGCGTAGTCGAGGTACGAGCGCTGCATCTCGGTCTCGAGACCGACGGGCTCGATCCGCAGCTGCGGTTCTTCTTCGGGGGTCTCGGTGGTGATGTTTTCGTCGGCCATTGCTGGTCGTCAGTCCTTTCGTACGGTCAGCTGAGACCGACTCAGATGTCGAGGAAGCGAACGTCCTTGGCGTTGCGCTGGATGAACGAGCGCCGCGCCTCGACGTCCTCGCCCATCAGCACCGAGAACAGGTCGTCGGCCTGTGCCGCGTCGTCCAGGGTGACCTGGCCGAGCACCCGGTGCTCGACGTCCATCGTGGTGACCCGCAGCTCCTCGGCGTTCATCTCGCCGAGACCCTTGAAGCGCTGGATCGAGTCTTCCCTGATCCGCTTGCCGTTCTGCTTGCCCAGCTCGACCAGCGCGTCGCGCTCCCGGTCCGAGTACGCGTACTCGAAGTCGTCCCGGCCCCACTTGATCTTGTAGAGCGGCGGGCGGGAGAGGTAGACGTGCCCGGCCTCGACCAGCGGCCGCATGAAGCGGAAGAGGAAGGTCAGGAGCAGGGTGTTGATGTGCTGACCGTCGACGTCGGCGTCCGCCATCAGGATGATCTTGTGATAGCGGAGCTTCTCGATGTCGAAGTCCTCGTGCACACCGGTGCCGAAGGCGGAGATCAGCGCCTGGACCTCGGTGTTCTGCAGGATCTTGTCGATCCGGGCCTTCTCGACGTTCAGGATCTTGCCGCGGATCGGCAGGATGGCCTGGTACATCGGGTTGCGGCCGGACTTGGCCGAGCCGCCGGCGGAGTCACCCTCGACGATGAAGATCTCGCACTTGGTGGGGTCGTTCGACTGGCAGTCGGAGAGCTTGCCCGGGAGGGAGGCCGACTCCAGGAGGCCCTTGCGGCGGGTCAGGTCGCGCGCCTTGCGCGCGGCGACGCGCGCGGTGGCGGCGGTGATGCCCTTGCGGATGATGTCCGCGGCCTCGACCGGGTTGCGGTCGAACCAGTCCGTGAGGTGCTCGTGCACGACCTTCTGCACGAAGGTCTTCGCCTCGGTGTTGCCGAGCTTGGTCTTGGTCTGGCCCTCGAACTGCGGCTCGCCGAGCTTGATCGAGATGATCGCCGTCAGACCCTCGCGGATGTCGTCGCCCGTGAGGTTGTCGTCCTTCTCGCGGAGCAGCTTCTTGTCGCGCGCGTACTTGTTGACGAGGGTCGTCAACGCGGCGCGGAAGCCCTCCTCGTGCGTACCGCCCTCGTGGGTGTGGATCGTGTTCGCGAAGGAGTACACGCCCTCGCTGTACGAGGAGTTCCACTGCATCGCGATCTCGACCGAGAGCATGCGCTCCTTGTCCTCGGCCTCGACGTCGATGACGGTGGGGTGGATCAGCTCGCCCTTGCGCGAGTTGAGGTACTTCACGAAGTCGACGATGCCGCCCTCGTAGTGGTACTTCACCGTGCGCGCGACGGGCTCGGCGGCGGCCTCGGCGTCCGGGTCGTCGGCGCCGACCGTGGCCTTCGCGGACTCGCGCTCGTCGGTGAGCGTGATGGTGAGGCCCTTGTTGAGGAAGGCCATCTCCTGGAAGCGGCGCGAGAGCGTCTCGAAGGAGTACTCGGTCGTCTCGAAGATGTCCGGGTCGGACCAGAACGTGACCGAGGTGCCGGTCTCGTCGGTCGCCTCGTGCTGGGCGAGGGGCGCGGTCGCAGCGCCCATCTTGTAGTCCTGCGTCCAGCGGTGGCCGTCGGTCTTGACCTCGACGGCGACCTTCGTGGACAGGGCGTTCACGACGGAGACGCCGACGCCGTGCAGACCACCGGAGACCGCGTAGCCGCCGCCGCCGAACTTGCCTCCCGCGTGCAGCACGGTCAGCACGACCTCGACGGCCGGCTTGCCCTCGGACGGGACGATGCCCACCGGGATGCCACGGCCGTTGTCGACGACACGCACGCCGCCGTCGGCCAGGATCGTGACGTCGATGGTGTCCGCGTGGCCCGCCAGGGCCTCGTCGACGGAGTTGTCGACGACCTCCTGCACCATGTGGTGCAGACCGCGCTCACCGGTCGAGCCGATGTACATGCCGGGGCGCTTGCGCACCGCATCCAGACCCTCGAGTACCTGGATGTTGCTGGCGGTGTACTGGTTGTTCTCGTTGGGGTTGCCGGAATCGGCCACGAAGCGCCCTTTCTGGCACAGCACAGGCCGTTCTCCGGGCATACGGGAGCGGCTGCGTCGTTCGACATGTTCCGCAGGGTGGCGGGATTGTCTCCCAGTCTACCGGTACCACTGACACTCATGGGGGTTTGCCGGTACCTGAATGCTCATGTGCCGCCCTCGGCGGGCGCGAGACGACTCCCCATATCCGGGGAGGGGCTCCAGACGCCTCTGGTGGCCACCTAGCGCTTCGGGCGGTGACGGCGAGTGGGCGGAGTCGCGGGCATGCCGTCCCCACCGGTTGTGGGCAGTCGTTCCGCTGGGGCCACCCTTGGACGCAGTCCTTGGGAGGGGAACGGGTGGGGACGACGCCCACGCGCGCGCCCGCGCCCCTTTTCCTGGCCGCGCGCCACCACCGGCCGCCCGGCCGCCCGGCCGCCGGACCGCCGGACGCCGGACCGCCGGACCGCCGGCTCAGTGCCCCGCGCCCCCACCGGCCGCCGGACGCCGGACCGCCGGCTCAGCCGTACGTGTCCCCCGGGCCCGTCGACCCCGGCGCCCGCAACGGCCCGTACCCCCGGCGCGGCGCACCGGGACCCAGGACCTTGATCACCCGCACCGTCCCGTGCCCCAGGTCCTCGTTCAGCCGCGCGACGAGCCGCGGCGCCAGCAGCCGCAGCTGTGTGGCCCACGCCGTGGAGTCGCACTGCACGGTGAGCACCCGCTCCTCCGGCTCCTCGTCGTACTTCAGCGGTACGCAGTGCTTGGCCAGGTCCTCGCCCACGATCTGCGGCCAGCGCCCCATGACCCCGCCGACCGCCGCCGGCGTCTCCCAGCCCCGCTCGGTGATCAGCCGGTTGATCGCGGCGCCGAGCTCCATCGGATCGCGCCCGTCGGCGCGCGCGCCGGAGCGCAGCCCGCCCCCGCGCCGGGCCTGCTTCTTCTGCTGCGCCGCCGCGCCCCGCGCCTTCGCCTGCTCCTTGGCGGCGCGCAGCGCGACCCGGGCGAGGTCGACCCCGGAGACCTCCGGCGTGGCCGGAGCCGTCGACTTGTCCACAGGCTGGGGAGAGAACTGCTCGCTCATACCCGCTCCACCTCTCCGCCGGCCACGGCGTACCGCGTCCCCGCGAGCACCCCCGGCACGTCGTCGTCCACCGCCGCCGTCACCAGCACCTGCTCGCCAGGCGCCACCAGCTCGGCCAGCCGTTCCCGCCGCCGCGCGTCAAGCTCGGCGAACACGTCGTCGAGGACGAGCACCGGCTCGTTGCCCTCGGCGCGCAGCAGGTCGTACGAGGCGAGCCGCAGCGCCAGCGCGTACGACCAGGACTCGCCGTGGCTCGCATACCCCTTGGCCGGCAGGTCGCCGAGCTTGAGCAGCAGGTCGTCGCGGTGCGGCCCGACGAGCGTGACGCCCCGCTCGATCTCCTGCTTGCGTACGTCGGCGAGCGCGGCGATCAGCTGCCCGTACAGCTCCTCGCGGGTGTGCCCGGAGCCGGGCGCGGACGACCGGTACTCCAGGTGGACCGGTCCGCCCCCGGGCGCCAGCTGCTCGTACGCCTTGTCGGCCAGCGGGCGCAGCATCCCGATGAGGTCCAGTCGCTGGGCGAGCAGTTCGGCGCCGGCGCGGGCCAGGTGCTGGTCCCAGACGTCGAGGGTGGACAGGTCCATGCCGCGGCCGCCGTGCCGCCGGGCCATGGCCGCGGACTTCAGGAGGGTGTTGCGCTGCTTGAGCACCCGCTCGTAGTCGGAGCGCACGCCCGCCATGCGCGGCGCGCGCGCCGTGATCAGCTCGTCGAGGAAGCGCCGGCGCTCGCCGGGGTCGCCCTTGATCAGCGCGAGGTCTTCCGGAGCGAAGAGCACCGTCCGTACGATGCCCAGCACGTCACGTGGCTTGACCTGCGAGGACCTGTTGATACGGGCACGATTGGCGCGGCCCGGGTTGAGTTCGAGCTCGACGAGCTGGGAGCGCTCGCCCTGGGTGACGGCGGCCCGGATGACCGCCCGCTCCGCTCCCATGCGGACCAGCGGGGCGTCGGAGGCGACCCGGTGGCTGCCGAGGGTCGCCAGATAGCCGACCGCCTCGACGAGGTTCGTCTTGCCCTGCCCGTTCGCCCCCACGAAAGCGGTGACGCCCGGATCGAGCGGGACCTCGACCCGGGCGTACGAGCGGAAGTCGGCCAGCGACAGATGCGTGACATGCATGGTGGGCGCCGACCTTCCCCCGGCTGCTGTGCACCGCGGGGTGCACAGCCTGTGGATTACTTCTTCGTCTCGACCGCGTGGCCGCCGAACTGGTTGCGCAGCGCGGCGATCATCTTCATCTGCGGCGAGTCGTCCTGACGCGACGCGAACCGCGCGAACAGCGACGCGGTGATCGCCGGCAGCGGTACGGCGTTGTCGATGGCGGCCTCGACGGTCCACCGGCCCTCGCCGGAGTCCGACGCGTAGCCGCGCAGCTTGTCCAGGTGCTCGTCCTCGTCGAGGGCGTTGACCGCGAGGTCGAGCAGCCAGGAGCGGATGACGGTGCCCTCCTGCCAGGAGCGGAAGACCTCGCGCACGTCGGTGACGGAGTCGACCTTCTCCAGGAGCTCCCAGCCCTCGGCGTAGGCCTGCATCATCGCGTACTCGATGCCGTTGTGGACCATCTTCGCGAAGTGACCGGCGCCGACCTTGCCCGCGTGGACCGAGCCGAACTCGCCCTCGGGCTTGAGGGCGTCGAAGATCGGCTGGACGCGCGCCACGTGCTCGGCGTCGCCGCCGTACATCAGCGCGTAGCCGTTCTCCAGGCCCCACACGCCGCCGGAGACGCCGCAGTCGACGAAGCCGATGCCCTTGGCCGCCAGCTCCTCGGCGTGCTTCTCGTCGTCCGTCCAGCGGGAGTTGCCGCCGTCCACGACGATGTCGCCGGGGGAGAGCAGGTTCGCCAGCTCGTCGATCGTGGACTGGGTCGCGGCACCCGCAGGGACCATGACCCACACGACGCGCGGACCCTTCAGCTTGCCCACGAGCTCTTCGAGGCTGGGGACATCGGCGAGGTCCGGATTGCGGTCGTATCCGATGACGGTGTGGCCTGCGCGGCGGATGCGCTCACGCATGTTGCCGCCCATCTTGCCGAGACCGACGAGACCAAGCTCCATCAGAGATTCCTTAAGCGTCGTGTGCGGTTCGTACCCGGGTCCGAGCCTACGCCCGGACCCCCGTGCACACCTGTGGGGTCAGCCGCTCAGTCGACGCCGTCAGCCGCTCAGTCGGACCGGCATGATCAGGTACTTGTACGCCTCGTCCGCCTCGGCGTCCACGGCCGGCCTGCCGCTCAGCAGCGCCGGCTTGGTGGAGGTCGTGAAGGAGAGCTGGGCGACCGGGGAGTCGATCGCGCTCAGACCGTCCAGGAGGAAGGTCGGGTTGAAGGCGATCGAGATGTCGTCGCCGTCCAGCTGCGCGTCCACCCGCTCCACAGCCTGTGCATCGTCGCTGGAGCCGGCCTCCAGGATGAGCACACCCTGCTCGAAGCTGAGCCGGACCGGGGTGTTCCGCTCGGCCACCAGGGCCACACGCTTGACGGCCTCGACGAAGGGAGCGGTCTCGATGACCGCGACCGAGTTGAACTCGGTGGGGAAGAGCGTCCGGTACTTCGGCAGGTCGCCCTCGAGCAGGCGGGTGGTGGTGCGGCGGCCCGCGCCCTCGAAGCCGATCAGGCCCTCGCCCTTGCCGGAGCCGGAGAGCGCCAGGGTGACCGTGTCGCCACTGGTGAGCGCCTTGGCGGTGTCCAGGAGGGTCTTCGCGGGCACCAGGGCGACCGCGGAGGCGTCCGGGGACTCCGGCTTCCACAGGAACTCGCGGACGGCGAAGCGGTAGCGGTCGGTGGAGGCCAGGGTGACGGTGTCGCCCTCGATCTCGATGCGCACACCGGTGAGGACGGGCAGCGTGTCGTCACGGCCGGCGGCGATGGCCACCTGGGCGGCGGCGGAGGCGAAGACCTCACCGGGGACGGTGCCGGTCGCGGTGGGCATCTCCGGCAGCGCCGGGTACTCCTCCACAGGCAGGGTGTGGAGAGTGAAGCGGGAGGAGCCGCAGACCACGGTCGCCCGTACACCGTCTGTGGAGATCTCCACGGGGCGATTGGGGAGGGCGCGGCAGATGTCGGCGAGCAGGCGGCCGGAGACGAGGACGGTGCCGTCCTCCTCGACCTCCGCCTCGACGGAGACCCGGGCCGAGACCTCGTAGTCGAAGCTGGAGAAGCTCAGCGCGCCGTCCTCGGCCTTCAGCAGAAGGCCAGCGAGCACGGGCGCCGGCGGACGGGCCGGAAGGCTGCGAGCCACCCACGCCACCGCCTCCGCGAGTACATCGCGCTCCACCCGGATCTTCACCGGAACCGCCTCCTGCTTGTTGCTGGCTCTTCGTCGACTGCGGGAACCAGTCTGACGTACGCCACCGACACTCGGTGCGGCTCGGGGTCAAGTCGCGACAAGAGGTCGCCGAGGCTCCGGGCTCGAGTTGTGCACAGGCCCCGCTTCGAAGCGGATTCCGGGCTAACTCTATGTGGGAGTAGTAGTAGGGGTTGTGGAAACCGTGGATAACGTCGTTTCCGCAGGTCACTGCCTGTTTTTTGTCCACCGAGCCTGTGGGTGGAGCCCGTGGAAAACCGGGGTGCTCTGTGGACACGCGAAAGTTCTGCACACCCGATGCACAGGACAGGGGGACTTCTCCCCAGTGCTGTCCCCAGCTTTACCCAGGTTCCCCACAGCCCAATCGTCTCCCTTGGTGTGACGGCTTTCACTCCGGGCGGTGAGACCGCGTGTTTCGTTGCCGAACAGTGGACAGCGGTGTGGAGAAGCTGTGGGCAACCGACCCCACCCTGTGGGTTGCCGGTGGACAACGGAGCGGGGCACCTGTGGACGGATCTTTCGTCCACAGGCTGTGGAGATCGTTTGCCAACAATTCCACACCCCTCTGACCTGGTGTGATGAGCTGTCAGCAGCGGGGCCTGTGGAAGCAATCCGGATAACTTCGCAGTCCCCACCCTGTGGACGGGAGATCATCCCCCAATCTGTGGAGAACCCGCCACCGGAACGGAGTAATCGAACAGCGCACTCGCCGCGGCACCGGCGCGGACCCCTGGCGGACCGTCCCCGGGACCGTCGGCGGACCAGCACGGGACCGCCGCGGGACCGCCGACGGGCCGCCGCGGAGCCTCGTACACAGGCGCCCACCGGCCTCCGGGCCGGCCCGGGAACGCCGAAGGGCGCCCCGGGAGGTGTCCCTGGGCGCCCTTCGGAGGGGTCCGCTGCGGTGGCTCAGCCGTTCTTGATGCGGTTGGTGAGCTCGGTGACCTGGTTGTAGATGGAGCGCCGCTCGGCCATCAGCGCGCGGATCTTGCGGTCCGCGTGCATGACCGTGGTGTGGTCGCGACCGCCGAACTGAGCGCCGATCTTCGGCAGCGACAGATCCGTGAGCTCCCGGCACAGGTACATGGCGATCTGCCGGGCGGTGACCAGGACCCGGCTGCGCGAGGAGCCGCACAGGTCCTCCACCGTCAGACCGAAGTAGTCCGCCGTGGCCGCCATGATCGCGCCGGCGGTGATCTCGGGCGCCGAGTCCTCGCCGCCCGGGATCAGGTCCTTGAGGACGATCTCGGTGAGCCCGAGGTCCACAGGCTGACGGTTGAGGCTCGCGAACGCGGTCACCCGGATCAGCGCGCCCTCCAGCTCACGGATGTTCCGCGAGATCCGGGAGGCGATGAACTCCAGCACCTCCGGCGGGGCGTTGAGCTGCTCCTGGACCGCCTTCTTGCGCAGGATCGCGATACGGGTCTCCAGCTCCGGCGGCTGCACATCGGTGGTCAGACCCCACTCGAAGCGGTTGCGGAGCCGGTCCTCCAGGGTCATCAGCTGCTTGGGGGGCCGGTCCGAGGAGAGCACGATCTGCTTGTTGGCGTTGTGCAGCGTGTTGAAGGTGTGGAAGAACTCCTCCTGCGTCGACTCCTTGCTCGCGAGGAACTGGATGTCGTCGACCAGCAGGATGTCCACGTCCCGGTAGCGCTTGCGGAACGCGTCGCCCTTGCCGTCGCGGATCGAGTTGATGAACTCGTTGGTGAACTCCTCGGAGCTCACGTACCGCACCCGCGTACCGGGATAGAGGCTGCGGGCGTAGTGACCGATCGCGTGCAGCAGATGGGTCTTGCCGAGCCCCGACTCCCCGTAGATGAAGAGCGGGTTGTACGCCTTCGCCGGCGCCTCGGCCACCGCGACGGCGGCCGCGTGCGCGAAGCGGTTCGAGGAACCGATGACGAAGGTGTCGAAGAGGTACTTGGGGTTCAGTCGCGCGTGCTGCTCGCCGGGCGCGCCGGAGCCGGCACCCTGCCCGGACGAGGAACCGCCCATGCCGGGGCCGCCGGTGGGTCCGGTGCCCATCCGGCCGGGCATGGGACCGCCCGGGCGACCCGGACCGCCGCCGGGACCCTGCGGGTCGGGCAGCTCGCCGCGCTCGGGCCGCTGCGGCTGCTGCTCGTACGCCGGGGGCCGCTCGTCGTACCGCGGCTGGGGCTGCTGCGGGCGGGGCGACGCGTACGGGTCGCGCTCCTGGAAGCCGCCGAGCCGCTGCTGCTGCCAGGAGAGGTCCTCCTGGGCGCGCGGCCAGGAGCCCGGGTCGGGGCGCTGCTGCTGGTACTCGGGGTAGGCGGGGCGGGCGGTCGGCAGACCGTCGTCCGGCATCGGACGCCCGTAGTCGTCGTACTTCTCGTACTTCTCGTAGCCGCCGTACGGCTCCGCCTGCGGCCGCTCGTCATAGCGCTGCTGCTGGGGCTGCGTCGGCCGGGCGGGGGACGTGGGCGGGGCCGGCTCGCCGACCGAGTCGTCGACGGTGATCGCGATCCGGATCGGGCGGCCGCAGGCGTGGCTGAGGGCCTCGCTGATGAGCGGGGCGAGCCGGCCCTCGAGGACCTGCTTGCCGTACTCGTTGGGGACGGCAAGGAGCGCGGTGTCGGCCACCAGTGCCAGCGGCTGGCAGCGCTCGATCCACTGCTTGTCCTTGGGCTCGATGCCCTGGCCTTCGCCGAGGAGCTGTTCCAGCACGCGTGGCCACACTGCGGCAAGATCGGCAGGTACGTCAGCCACGGGGCACGCTTCCTCGCAGGTCCCACGAATGTGTGGTTCTCGGGACGGTGGGTCGAAGTCCGTAAGGACAGGTAAGGACAGAACGGAAAAGATTGCGGAGTCCAGCCAAGGTAGTCGGGGCGGCTGACGTGGTTCAAGTTGTTGTCCACAGCCTGTGCACAATGGACCCCGGTGACCGGTCGGTTTGACCGGATGGCGTAGCCGCGCGTACCGTAACCAGGTCGAGTTGTCGATGGCTGCTGCCGCCTGCCTCCGATGGGCAAAGATCACCATATGTGATCGCGAAAGCGGTGCACTCGGGCGTATTGCGAGCTACTCGTGGGCGCACGGTGACAGCCAGGCGATGTCCCGCCATCTACGAATCATTTCTGGAGCCCCCGAGTGAGCAAGCGCACCTTCCAGCCGAACAACCGTCGTCGCGCCAAGACCCACGGCTTCCGCCTGCGGATGCGTACGCGTGCCGGCCGCGCCATCCTGGCGAACCGCCGTTCCAAGGGTCGCGCGAGCCTGTCCGCCTGATCCGCTTAAACAGGTCATGACGTGCTGCCTACCGAGAATCGGCTGAGGCGGCGCGAGGACTTCGCAACCGCGGTACGCCGAGGGCGCCGGGCCGGTCGCCCGCTCCTCGTCGTCCACCTACGCAGCGGTGCAACGGACCCGCACGCGCCTGGGGAGAGCGCTCCCCCGACGCGTGCGGGTTTCGTCGTGAGCAAGGCCGTGGGCGGTGCCGTCGTACGCAACCAGGTGAAGCGACGCCTGCGCCATCTCGTCCGCGAACGACTGTCCGAGCTGCCCCCCGGTAGCCTGGTGGTCGTACGGGCGTTGCCCGGAGCCGGCGACGCCGACCATGCACAGCTGGCCCGAGACCTGGACGCCGCTCTCCAGCGGTTGCTGGGAGGGGGCACGCGATGAAGTACCCGCTGCTGGCCCTCATCAAGCTGTACCAGTGGACGATCAGCCCGCTCCTGGGCCCCGTCTGCCGGTACTACCCGTCGTGTTCCCACTACGGATTCACGGCCATAGACCGGCATGGCGCGATCAAGGGCACAGCCCTGACCGCCTGGCGCATCCTGCGGTGCAATCCGTGGTCGCCGGGCGGCGTGGACCATGTTCCTCCGCGTAAGCGTCCGCGCTGGCACGAGATGCTCAGGAACGCGCTGCGCGGCGACAAGGGCGGGAGCTCCGCCGAGACGAGCCCGGCCGCAGAGACCTCGCCCAATGCTCAAGGAGCCTGATTAGTGGACACGATTGCCAGTCTGTTCAGCTTCATCACCTGGCCCGTTTCCTGGGTCATCGTCCAGTTCCACAAGGTGTACGGGGCGATCTTCGGCCCGGACACGGGCTGGGCCTGGGGCCTGTCGATCGTGTCCCTGGTGGTGCTGATCCGGATCTGCCTGATCCCGCTGTTCGTCAAGCAGATCAAGTCGACCCGCAACATGCAGGCGCTCCAGCCGAAGATGAAGGCGATCCAGGAGCGCTACAAGAGCGACAAGCAGCGTCAGTCCGAAGAGATGATGAAGCTGTACAAGGAGACGGGTACCAACCCGCTCTCCTCGTGCCTTCCCATCCTGGCGCAGTCGCCGTTCTTCTTCGCCCTGTACCACGTGCTCTCCAGCATCGCCTCGGGCAAGACCATCGGGGTCATCGACGACTCGCTGCTCGCGAGCGCCCGTCAGGCGCACATCTTCGGCGCCCCGCTGGCCGCGAAGTTCACGGACAGCGCCGCTGAGGTCGCCGCTCTCGACGCCTCGCTGACCTCGGTCCGCATCGTCACCGCGGTCATGATCGTCATGATGTCGGCCTCGCAGTTCTTCACCCAGCGCCAGCTGATGATGAAGAACGTCGACCTCTCGGTGAAGACCCCGTACATGCAGCAGCAGAAGATGCTCATGTACATCTTCCCGCTGATCTTCGCCGTCATGGGCATCAACTTCCCCGTCGGTGTCCTCGTCTACTGGCTGACCACCAACGTGTGGACCATGGGCCAGCAGATGTACGTGATCAACCAGAACCCGACCCCGGGCAGCAAGGCCCAGGACGCTTACCTGCAGCGCCTGCTCAAGAGCGTCACGCAGCACGACGAGGTCCGCGGCCGCCGCCGCAAGAACATCGTCAAGGTGATCGTCGCCAAGGGCAGCGACCGCAACGAGAACGAGCGCCGCTTCTTCGCGGGCCTGGCCAAGGCCGGTTTCGCCGCCCAGGCCGACGGCACCGTGATCAAGAGCGACAGCGTCTCCGTCGAGGCGGAGGGCGGTGCCGCCACCCGGCGCCAGCAGCCCAAGCGCCAGACCAAGGCCCAGCGCCAGTCCGGCAGCGGTCAGCACCCGGTGAAGGACGCCGAGGAGTCGGCGGCCGCCGAGCCGGCTGCCGAGGCCGACGAGAAGGCCGCTCCCTCGCTGGAGAAGAAGCCGCAGTCTCCGGCCAAGGGCGCCAAGGCCGGGTCCCAGGAAGCGGAAGACAAGCCGGCGCGGCCGAGCCGGGCCAACTCCGGCGGCTCCCGCCAGGCCAAGTCCGGCCAGCGCAAGGGCCAGCAGCGGCCCAAGCACCCCTCTTCCAAGAAGTAAGCCTCCACGAAGCAAGAAGGAGTCCATCCGTGACGGAAGGCACCACCTCCGCCGCCGAGGGTGGCGACACCCTGACCCGCCTGGAGCAGGAGGGTGAGATCGCGGCCGACTACCTCGAGGGCCTGCTCGACATCGCCGATCTCGACGGCGACATCGACATGGACGTCGAGGCGGACCGGGCCTCGGTCTCGATCATCAGCGACTCCGGCGGTCGCGACCTGCAGAAGCTGGTCGGGCGCGACGGCGAGGTGCTGGAGGCCCTTCAGGAGCTCACGCGACTGGCGGTGCACCGGGAGACCGGCGACCGCAGCCGTCTGATGCTCGACATCGCCGGCTTCCGTGCCCAGAAGCGCTCCGAGCTCGCGCAGCTCGGTGCCAAGGCCGCGGACGAGGTCAAGGCGTCCGGCAAGCCGGTCAAGCTGGACCCGATGACCCCGTTCGAGCGCAAGGTCGTGCACGACGCGGTCGCCGCCGCCGGTCTGCGCAGCGAGTCCGAGGGCGAGGAGCCGCAGCGCTTCGTCGTCGTGCTCCCTGCCTGAACCCTCCCGTAGTGTCGGCCCCGTCTGTTCGCAGGCGGGGCCGAATTTTGTCAGCCTGATAGTCATCCACACCGTGCGCCCGCACGGTACGCGTGCGGTACGGAAGGACGGTTCCCCGTGATGGAGGCAGCGGAGCTTCCCCAGGCGCCGGAGCAGGCACGGACAGTCTTCGGCGAGTACTTCCCGGAGGCGGTCCGGTACGCGGAGCTCCTTGCGGACGCGGGGGTCAAGCGTGGTCTCATCGGCCCGCGTGAGGTGCCCCGGCTGTGGGAGCGCCACCTGCTGAACTGCGCCGTGCTCTCCGAGGTCGTCCCCGAGGGCGTCACGGTGTGCGATGTCGGCTCCGGTGCCGGCCTGCCCGGTATCCCGCTGGCCCTGGTCCGCCGGGATCTGAAGATCACGCTTCTCGAGCCCCTGCTGCGCCGGACGAACTTCCTCCAGGAGGCCGTCGAGCTGCTCGGCCTCGATCACGTGACCGTGGTTCGCGGCCGCGCCGAGGAAATGCTGGGCAAGCTCCCGCCCGTGCATGTCGTGACGGCCCGCGCCGTGGCGCCGCTCGACCGGCTGGCCGGCTGGGGTGTGCCGCTGCTCCGTCCCTACGGCGAGATGCTGGCCCTCAAGGGCGACACCGCCGAGGAGGAGATCAACGGTGCTCGTGCCGCGCTCTCCAAGCTCGGTGTGGTGGGAACCTCCGTGCTGCATGTCGGCGAGGGGATCGTCGACCCGCTGTCCACCGTGGTCCGTGTCGAGGTCGGCGAGAGCCCGGGCGGTGTGAGGTTCGCCGCGAAGCGGGCCAAGGCGGCCAGGGCGAGCCGACCCCGACGCGGCCGCTGACCCCTGCCCACTGATCCGTACAAGCTGCGATACGTACAGATTTCGGAGTGTCGAGCGGTCCCGGCCCCGCGGCGCGTGCATCGTGTTTCACGTGAAACGTCGCTCACTGCTGCAGGGGATCATCAGCCGCGGCCGCGCGGCTGCCACGCCCCGGGACCGTAAGCCCCCGGTGAAACCCCCCGTGAGGGTTAAGGGATTGTCCACAGAGGTGGATTCATCCACAGAACCACGGGCCTCGCTGGTTCACGACCCCGAAAGCATGGCAGGCTCTGTTCATCGCGAGCCTGAAGCCGAGGAGAGTGAATCCTTGCGGTCCGACGCCAACATCGCGGGACCGATGACCGATCCGGTCCCCGGTCCCCGAACCGAATCGGTGGGGGAGGATGTTTCACGTGAAACACCGCCCCCGATGGACGACACCCCCATTGGTCGTGCTGCCCAGCTGGCCGTAGAGGCCCTGGGCCGCGCTGGTGAGGGGCTTCCCCGGCCTGCCCAGACCCGCGTGATGGTGGTCGCCAATCAGAAGGGCGGGGTAGGCAAGACGACCACGACGGTCAACCTTGCTGCCTCCCTGGCGCTGCACGGTGCTCGTGTCCTGGTCATCGACCTCGACCCGCAGGGCAACGCCTCCACGGCACTGGGCATCGACCACCATGCCGAGGTCCCCTCGATCTATGACGTCCTGGTGGAGAGCAAGCCGCTCGCCGAGGTCGTCCAGCCCGTCCAGGACGTCGAAGGACTCTTCTGCGCCCCCGCCACGATCGATCTCGCAGGTGCGGAGATCGAGCTGGTGTCCCTGGTGGCGAGGGAGAGCCGACTGCAGCGAGCGATCCAGGCGTACGAGCAGCCTCTGGACTACATCCTGATCGACTGCCCGCCGTCGCTCGGTCTGCTCACCGTCAACGCCCTCGTGGCGGGCGCCGAGGTGCTGATCCCCATCCAGTGCGAGTACTACGCGCTGGAGGGCCTGGGCCAGCTCCTGCGGAACGTCGACCTGGTGCGGGGCCACCTCAACCCCACGCTGCATGTGTCGACGATCCTGCTCACCATGTACGACGGCCGGACGAGGCTCGCCTCGCAGGTCGCCGACGAGGTGCGCAGCCACTTCGGCGACGAGGTGCTGCGGACCAGCATCCCGAGATCCGTGCGAATCTCGGAGGCGCCGAGCTACGGCCAGACCGTGCTCACCTACGATCCGGGCTCCAGCGGTGCCCTGTCGTACCTCGAAGCGGCGCGGGAGATCGCCCTGCGCGGTGTCGATCTCCACTACGACGCCACGCACGCCCATGTCGGATACCAGGGCATGGGCCACCAGAACAGTCAGCGAATGTCGGAGGGGATGCAGTGAGTGAGCGACGTAGGGGGCTGGGGCGCGGGCTCGGTGCGCTGATCCCCGCTGCTCCCCAGGAGCGACAGGTGCCGGCCGGCGGGGTGGGTACGGCCTCGGCCACGACCTCTCCCGGAGCCGTTCCGGCGCTCGGCTCGGACCGGGGGGTGGCGGCCGCGAAGCTGGCGACCCTGCCCTCCAGCCCGCAGTCGCCCGATTCCGTGGTCCCGGTGAGCGAGCCAGAGGCCCTGCCGGAGTCCCCCGCCGGGGCGCACTTCGCCGAGCTGCCGCTGGACTTCATCACCCCGAACCCGCGCCAGCCGCGCGAGGTGTTTGACGAGGACGCCCTCGCCGAGCTGATCACCTCCATCAAGGAGGTCGGTCTGCTCCAGCCGGTCGTCGTCCGGCAGCTGGGTCCCGAGCGCTACGAGCTCATCATGGGCGAGCGGCGCTGGCGGGCCTGCCGTGAGGCCGGCCTGGAGGCCATTCCGGCCATCGTCCGGGCCACCGAGGACGAGAAGCTTCTGCTCGACGCCCTCCTGGAGAACCTGCACCGGGCGCAGCTGAACCCGCTGGAAGAGGCCGCGGCCTACGACCAGCTCCTGAAGGACTTCAACTGCACGCACGACCAGCTGGCGGACCGGATCGGGCGTTCGCGTCCCCAGGTCTCCAACACGCTGCGACTGCTGCGGCTCTCGCCGCCCGTGCAGCGGCGGGTCGCCGCGGGCGTCCTGTCCGCCGGTCACGCCCGGGCTCTGCTCTCGGTGGAGGACCCGGAGACGCAGGACAAGCTCGCGTACCGGATCGTGGCCGAGGGGCTGTCGGTGCGGGCCGTCGAGGAGATCGTGACGCTGATGGGCTCGGAGCCCTCGTCGTCGGTCAAGCCCAAGGGCCCGCGGGCGGGGGCGCGCGTCTCCCCGTCTCTCCGGGATCTGGCGACCCGTCTGTCGGACCGCTTCGAGACCCGGGTGAAGGTCGACCTGGGGCAGAAGAAGGGCAAGATCGTCGTCGAGTTCGCCTCGATAGAGGATCTGGACCGGATCCTGTCGACGATGGCCCCGGGCGAGGGCCGCGTCATGGACCAGGGGACCTCTGACTCCGAGGACTGAGCCATCTCGATGTCCTCAAGGGCGGGGCGTGTACCGGCAACCACCGGAACACGCCCCGCCTTTGCCTGTGCGCGGTATCGCCCCGATCGTCCCGTCGTTACGATTCTTGAGAGGCGTATTCGTACAGCGATGGCCGAGGGGAAGTGAGGATCAGCCGTGGGGCGTCGGCTCGTACCGCTCACGCTGGACAACCTTCCGGATCTCCCCAAGCGATGTCGCTCCTGTGTGTTCTGGGAGCTGGATCCGGTGAGCGGGGAGGCCGCGGTGAAGGCCGGCCGGCCGGAGCTGGAGAAAGAGGCGTGGATCTCCGCGGTCCTCCTGGAATGGGGGTCCTGCGGGCGGGTGGTCTATGTCGACGATGTGCCGGTCGGGTTCGTGCTGTACGCGCCCCCGGCGTATGTGCCCCGCTCCACCGCCTTTCCCACGAGCCCGGTCGCGGCTGACGCCGTCCAGTTGATGACGGGCTGGATCATGCCGGGGTATCAGGGACAGGGACTGGGCCGGACGATGGTGCAGACCGTCGCCAAGGATCTGCTGCGGCGCGGCTTCAAGGCGATCGAGGCGTTCGGTGACGCCCGCTGGAAGGAGCCGGCCTGTGTCCTGCCGGCCGACCACCTGCTGGCCGTGGGCTTCAAGACCGTGCGGCCCCATCCGACGTTTCCCCGGCTGAGGCTGGAGCTGAGGACGACGCTCTCCTGGAAGGAGGACGTCGAGCTGGCCCTCGACCGGCTGTTGGGGGCCGTACAGAAGGAGCCCGCTCTCCGGCCTCTCTGACATTGCACCGGAGACGACAGGGGCCCGCCCCCTCGGAAGGGGGGCGGGCCGCTGCTGTTTCACGTGAAACAGCGGGAGCGTCAGGCCTGCGGCTGGACGAAGCCCTCCAGGTCGCGCAGGAGCGCGGCCTTCGGCTTGGCGCCGACGATCGTCTTCACGACCTCGCCGTTCTGGTAGACGTTCAGCGTCGGGATGGACATGACGCCGTACTTGGCAGCCGTGGCCGGGTTCTCGTCGATGTTGATCTTCACGATCTCGATCTCGCTGTGCTCCTTGGCGATCGCCTCGAGCGACGGGGCGATCTGGCGGCACGGGCCGCACCACTCGGCCCAGAAGTCCACCAGGACGGGCTTGTCGCTCTTGAGGACGTCCTCGTCGAAGGAAGCGTCGGTCACGATCTTCAGGGCGCCGGCCACGGCGACCTCCTTATGTTGCGGGGTGTGGGGTGATGGCTGGTGGGGTCAGACCGCGGGGGTCTCGGCGAGCTTCTCGCTGTCGGCGAGGGCGGCCAGGAAGCGCTCCGCGTCGAGCGCGGCCGAGCAGCCGGTGCCCGCGGCGGTGATCGCCTGACGGTAGGTGTGGTCGACGACGTCGCCCGCACCGAAGACACCCGGGACGTTGGTCCGCGTGGAGGGGGCGTCGACCTTCAGGTAGCCCTCCGCGTCCAGCTCCAGCTGGCCCTTGAAGAGCTCGGTGCGCGGGTCGTGGCCCACGGCGATGAAGAGGCCCGTGACCGGGAGCTCGCTCGTCTCGCCGGTCTTGGTGTTGCGTAGGGTCAGACCGCTGAGCTTCTGCTCGCCGTGGATCTCGGCGACCTCGCTGTCCCAGGCGAACTTGATCTTCGGGTCGGCGAAGGCGCGCTCCTGCATCGCCTTGGAGGCGCGCAGCGAGTCACGGCGGTGGACGATGGTGACCGACTTGGCGAAGCGCGAGAGGAAGGTGGCCTCCTCCATCGCGGTGTCGCCGCCGCCGATGACGGCGATGTCCTGGTCCTTGAAGAAGAAACCGTCGCAGGTGGCGCACCACGAGACACCGCGGCCCGAAAGGGTGTCCTCGTTCGGCAGGCCGAGCTTGCGGTGCTGGGAGCCGGTCGTGACGATGACGGCCTTGGCGCGGTACACGGTGCCGGCGGTGTCCGTCACGGTCTTGATCTCGCCGGTGAGGTCCACGGCGACGATGTCGTCCGGAACGAGCTCGGCGCCGAAGCGCTCCGCCTGGGCACGCATGTTGTCCATCAGGTCCGGGCCCATGATGCCGTCACGGAAGCCCGGGAAGTTCTCCACGTCGGTCGTGTTCATCAGGGCGCCACCGGCGGTGACGGCACCTTCGAACACGAGCGGCTTCAGCGACGCGCGGGCCGTGTAGAGCGCAGCGGTGTAACCCGCGGGCCCGGAGCCGATGATGATCACGTTACGGACGTCGCTCACGGATGTCTTCCTCGTCTCTGCAGACTGCTGACTGCCTACGGGGGGCCGGTCGGATCGGTCACTCTCACCCCACCCAACCGATCCTAAGGGGCGTGCATTCCCCAGACCGCCGCTCGGCACGTCGCGGAGTTCAGGAGCGCGGAACGGATTCCTGCAGCAGCACCTCGGCCTTGGCGTTCCTGCCGCCGGCGGCGCATGAGGCGTCGAGCACATAGACCTGGACCCGGGTGCTGTCGGCGGTGTCCGGCAGGACGACGAGATAGGCGGGCGTCCCCTGGTAGTCGCCCTGCCGGAAGCCGAGAACCGCGTCCGCGCGCTGGGTGCCTGCCTTGACGCAGTCGGGCAGGGTGCCGTCGACGGACCGTTCCTTGGCGCCGTTGTTCTCGGCGGAGAGCGATTCCGGGCTGGCGTCCTGGGGTGCCCTGAAGGTCCCGCCCTCGTTCAGGAGGGCCTGCACGGTCGTGTCGACCGGCTGCCCGTCGAAGCGGGCGGTCGCGGCAGCGCTGGCGGCGGTGTCGGACTTGGTGTCGGCCCCGCCGGCGCCGAGGTCGAGCCCCGACTGGACGAAGAACAGGCTCAGCCCCAGGGCCGCGGCCCCGAAGGCCGCTCCCAGGACGGCGACGCGGCGGCGCCGGGGTTTGCGGGGCCGGCCGGGTCCGGTGGTGGCCGAGGAGTGTCCCGCGGGCCGCTCGGGGGCGGTCGGCGCGGTCGTGGCGGGACGGCTGCGCGGTGTTTCACGTGAAACATGGGCGTTGGGGTCCGGTGCGGTGGCGTTCAGAAGGGCCTCCGCGGCCAGCGCGGCGTCGATCCGTCCGGCGATCTCGGCGGGCATCCGGGGCGGCCCCGGCAGGGTGCCCAGCAGGCCCCGGATCTCCTCCAGGGAGGTCCGCACGTCCGCGCAGAGGGGACAGGCGTCGAGGTGCCCGCGCACGGCAGCGCTACGGGACGGCGAGAGCAGGCCTTCGGTGAGGTCGGAGATCTCCGAGACGTCCGGGTGCTGAGTCGTGTCGGCCGTGGAAGTCACGCGCGCCCACCTCCGCCCTTCACAGCAGTCGGATTGCTCGGTCCGGTATCCGTCGGTCCCGACACCGGTGGGACGGATGCCCCCGGCGTCCGGTTCCTTCCCCGGTCCGAGCCGTGGTTACCCACCGTGTCGTCGCGCAGATGAGTGAGCATCGGCAGGAGTCTGGCCCGCCCGCGCGCACAGCGGCTCTTCACGGTTCCGGTGGGGACATCGAGGATACGAGCGGCCTCGGCGACCGGGTATCCCTGCATGTCGACGAGGACGAGCGCGGCTCGCTGATCCGCGGGCAGAGTGGCGAGCGCGGCGAGGAGCTCACGGTGGAGGTCCTGGCGCTCCGCGGGGGCCTCGGCGGACTCGTGCGGTTCGAGGAGCTGCTCGAAGCGGGCGGTGTCGTCCACCGGGGAGGTCTTGCGCGAGGCCGTCTTGCGGGCACGGTCGAGACAGGCGTTCACGGTGATGCGGTGGAGCCAGGTCGTGACGGCCGACTGGCCCCGGAAGGTGTGGGCGGCCCGGAAGGCCGACACGAGGGCGTCCTGGACGGCGTCAGCGGCCTCCTCGCGGTCGCCGAGTGTCCGCAGAGCCACTGCCCACAGTCGGTCCCGGTGGCGGCGTACGAGCTCACCGAAGGCGTCCTGATCGCCGGCCACATGGCAGGCCAGGAGTTCCTGATCGCTGCGCTCGTCGCGTATGGCGTCGTCCAACGGTGAGCCCCTCCCCCCGGTGCCGTCAGCTGATGATCTTGATGTCCGCGATCTGACCGCGGTAACCGCCTCCGTCGCTCGGCAGGTCGGTCAGCCAGACGAGCACGTAGCGCGTCTTCACCGGCTTGTCCGGAGTGAGAGCCACCTTGGTTCCCGACTCCGAGGCCTGTGTGGCGTAATCGCCGGGCTGACCGGGTTCGGACGAGGCGCTCTCGGGCGCCGTCCGCAGCTCGACCGAGGTCTTCCCCTGGAAGGTGATCTCGACCTTGGCGACCTGCTGGACCTTGCCGAGGTCCAGGACGATGCCGACACCGTCCTTGAGCCTGCCGAAGTTCGAGTAGCCGTAGTAGTTGCTCGTCGACCACGTGGTGCCGGGGTCGCCGTCGTAGGCGTTCTGTATCTCCCTGGCGTTCTCGGAGCCGTCGCCCAGCGGGTCGAAGTCGCGCGCGCCGACGATCGCGACGGGCTTGCCGCTCGGCTTGTCCTTCTCGTCGTCGCCGTTGTTCTGCGGCTGGGTGTTCTGAGGCGTCTCGGTGTTCTTGTTCTGGTCGAGCAGCCGGTCCGCGATCTGCCAGCTGCCCAGGCCGAGGGCGGCGATCAGCAGGGCCGAGACGGCCCACTTCAGCGCCTTGCCGGTACGGCTCTGCAGCGGGGGTGGCGGGGCCACGACCGGCTGGGTGACCGCGGGGTGCTGCTGGGGGCGCCCGTAGGTGCCCTGCTGGTATGTGGTGCGCTGGTACTCGGGTGGCGTCGGGAGCGGGAACTCGGGCTCCGGCGGGCGGATGCGTGGCATCGCCGCCACGGCCTTGGCGAGCTCGTCCGGGGTGGTGCAGGGCGGCTCCTGGCGCGAGGCGGTGGCCCCGTCGTTCGCCAGGGCGCGCATGGCGATCTCGGAGAGCCCGCGGTGGACGCCCGCGCGGACCTGGTCCGGCGGGAGCAGCCCGACGCCCTTGGGGAGCCCGGAGAGGCCGTAGGCGTCGCTGTCGTACGGCCAGCGCTGGGTGAGCGCCGCGTAGAGCAAGGCGCCGATCGCCTCGGTGTCCGTGCGCTGCGGGCGCTCGGCGCTGATGCCGCGCAGGGCGGCGTTCACGGCGAGGCCCCGGATGCGGTACTGGCCGGTGGAGCTGCGCAGTACGGCGCTCGGGGTGAGCCGCAGGTGCGAGAGGCCCTCGCGGTGAGCGGCGGCCATGGCCTGGGAGACCTGGCTGACGAGCTGGTAGGCGTCGTGCGGCTCCATCGGGCCGGCCGCGAGCAGGGCGGTCAGCTCGGTGGAGTCGGGCAGCCACTCGTGCACGACGTACACGAGGTCGTTCTCCTCGACGGCGTCGAGGACCTGGACGAACCGGGGGTCGCCGAGGAGCGCCGCGGATCGGGCCGCGGCGAGCACCGAGCGGCCCCGTGGGTGGTCGGCGGGCAGGATGTGCACCCCGACGGCCCGGCGGAGTTTCTCGTCCACGGCACGCCAGCTGCTGAATCCGTCCAGACGGGTGACGCACTCCTCCAACCGGTAGCGTCTCGCCAGCTTGTGGCCGCTGTGCAGCTCCGGTGCCGTGATGGAGGGCTGTTCGCCGCTCTGTCGTTCGACCGCCTTGTTCTCCGTGGCCTCGGCGGACTCGTCCGCCTTCTTCTTCGCTTCCGCCACCCCGTCGGTCGCGGCCTTGTCCGCCTTGGCGGTCAGCGGGTCGTCACCGCTGTTGTCGGCCACGTCGACGGCAGCCGTGCTACGTTCCGCCACCGTCGTTCCTGCCTCCCCATCCGTTGCGCCACATCCAACAGCCATGCCAATTGTGCCCACAGTCCGACGCTATGCACGACACGCGTCGGCAGGCGATGGTTGTGCGAACCCTGTTCGTCAGCGTCCCAGACGCCCGCGGACCATGCCCACCATGGAGTTGAGCTCCGCGATCCGCATCCGCTTGGCCGCGACGAAGAAGACGCCGAGCAGGACCGCTCCGCCCACGATGAGGGCCACGAGGGAGCCGAGGGCCCCTTCGCCGAGCACCTTCAGGAGGGCGAAGCCCACCGCTCCCGCGACGACCGCGGCCGGCAGGGAGGCCAGGCACAGCCGGGCGTAGGTGCGCATCACGTGGACACCGTCCAGGTCGCCGCCGAGGCGGTTGCGCAGCCGTCGCCAGGCGACGCCGACGCCCACGGCGTAGGCGAGTCCGTAGGAGCCGGCCATGCCGACCACGGCCCACTGGGCGGGCAGCACGACGTAACAGACCGCCGAGGCGGCCGCGTTGACCGCGGCGACGATGACGGTGTTGTAGAAGGGCGTGCGGGTGTCCTCGTAGGCGTAGAAGCCGCGGAGCACGACGTACTGGACGGAGTAGGGGATCAGACCGAGGCCGAAGGCCATCAGGATGAAGCCCATGCCCTGGGCGGCCTGGACGCCGCTGGAGGCGTAGAGCAGGGTGCACATCGGAACGCCGAGCGCCAGGAAGGCGAAGGCCACCGGGACGATCGCCACGGCCGAGTTGCGCAGCCCCTGCGAGATGTCGTCGCGGACGGCGCCCGGGTCGTCGTCGGACGCGGCGCGCGAGATGCGGGGCAGCAGCGCGGCCATGACGGAGACGGTGATGATGGCCTGTGGCATGCCCCAGATCAACTGGGCGTTGGAGTAGGCGAGGAAGCCGGCACCGTCCTTGCCCGACTCCTCACCGGCCGCGGTGGCGAGCTGGGTGACGACCAGGACACCGGCCTGGTTGGCGAGCACGAAGAGCACGGTCCACTTGGCCAGCCTGACCGTCTTGCCGAGGCCGTGGCCCTTCCAGTCGAAGCGGGGGCGGAAGCGGAAGCCGGTCTCGCGCAGGTACGGGATCATCGCCAGGGCCTGGACGACCAGGCCGAGCAGCGTGCCGAGGCCGAGCAGCCTGATGCCCTCGTCCGGGATGGTCTGGACACCCATGTGGGACTCGGCGGACGTGCCGTAGACCCAGATGAACAGGCCGAACGTGGTGATCATGACGATGTTGTTGAGGACCGGGGTCCACATCATCGCGCCGAACTTGCCGCGGGCGTTGAGGATCTGACCCATCACCACGTGCACACCCATGAAGAAGATCGTGGGCAGGCAGTAGCGGGCGAAGGTGACGGCGACGCTGTTGGCGGCCGCGTCGTCGGCGATCGTGTTCGACATCAGCCGGATCAGCAGCGGAGCCGCGAACACGGCGATGGCGACGATCGCGCCGAGCGCCACCATGACCAGGGTCAGCAGCCGGTTGGCGTAGGCCTCGCCGCCGTCCTCGTCGTTCTTCATCGAGCGGACCAGCTGCGGGACGAAGACCGAGTTGAGGCCACCGCCCACGGTGAGGATGTAGATCATCGTCGGCAGGGTGTAGGCGACGGTGAAGGTGTCACCGAGCAGTGCGGCGCCGAGGGCACCGGTGATCACCAGGCTGCGGACGAAGCCGGTGAGGCGGGAGACGAGGGTGCCGGCGGCCATCACGGCGCTCGACTTGAGCAGCCCGGAGGCACGGCCGGCCTTCTTGGGGGCGGGCG
Source organism: Streptomyces sp. NPDC085481 (assembly GCF_044541845.1). Lineage (NCBI taxonomy): Bacteria > Bacillati > Actinomycetota > Actinomycetes > Kitasatosporales > Streptomycetaceae > Streptomyces > Streptomyces sp. NPDC085481. The sequence continues at coordinate 124,268 of NZ_JBITTJ010000002.1, read as the reverse complement.
CGGGCATGGGGTTCGGCTCCGGGGAGGGCGGAGGCACCTGGCCGGGCGTCTGCTGGTCCCGGTAGAGGTGCGCGAAGGCGTCCGTCTCCGGCTCCTCCTCCCCCGCCCGGGTGACCAGGTCGTCGACGCCGGTGAACTGCACCGTGCGGGCGTCGTCGCCGTACGGCAGGTGGCGGGAGGGGCCGTCGGGCTCGGGCGCCGGGGTCTGCGCCCACACCCTCGGGTCCGGCGCGTGCGGGGGCACGGCGGGCTGCTGGTAGAGCGGCTGCGGCTCCGCGTAGGTGCCCGGCGGTGGAGGCGGGTGCGCGGCGCGGTCGTAGAGCGCCTCGGTCACCGGGTCCTGGGCGGACAGGTCCTGCGCCTGGTAGGGGTCCTGGGCGTAGGCGTCCTGGACGTACGGGTCCTGGGCGTAGGGGGTGTCCGGGGCGGGTGCGTACGGGTCCGGGGCGGGCTGCTGCGGCGGCGGGACCGGCGCGTGGCCGGGTGCCGGGGCAGCGGGCGTCCCACCGGACGGCGCGTTGCCGCCCGCGCCCTGGCCGCGGTCACCGTCGTACGGCGCGTTCATGGTTACCCCACCTCATCGTCCCCGGCCGACCGGCCACGACATCGCTCAACGGTCCACTTTCTCACCCGGGCCCGACGGGTCGCCGCTTTCGGGACCGGTGTCCGGCGTCAGGTCACTCGGCTGCCCGGGATCGGCGTCCTCGGTGTCCCCGACGGCCCGGGTCTCCGTGCTCTGCGGCTCGGTCCCGGTCTCGCCCCGCGCCTCGTTCTCCGCCTCGCTCTGCGTCGCGGCGCCGGCCTCGGCTTCCGCCTCGGCGGTGCGGGCCGCGGCGCGCTTGCGCGAGGAGTACATCCGGGCGCCGGCGAGGACGAGCAGGAGCACACCGCCGGCGATCACGAGCATCACCGTGGGGGTGATCTCGGAGACCTTCACGGTGAACCTCATCGGCGCGCCGTAGGGCGTGCCGTCCTCGGTGTAGAGCTGGGCGACCATCGGCACGGGTCCGTTGGCGTTGGCCGAGGCGGGGAACTTCACCGACTGGCTGTGGCCGCCGTCGATCTTCACCGGCAGCTCGGCGATGGCGTCGTGGTCGTTCAGCTTCAGACGGGTCTTGTTGCCGGAGGTCAGCCGCAGCACCAGGTGGTCCACACCCTGGAGCAGCTTGTTCTGCACGGTCACCGGGATGGTGGCGCTGCGGCCGGACAGGAGGAGGTCCGACTTCTCGATCAGCTGCACCTCTTTGGTGAGGCTCTGCAGATAGTCGAGGACTTCCTTGCGGTAGAGCGCGGCCGAGGCCCGCTCACCGCGCCACGAGGTGGACATCTCCCGGCTGATCGCGTTGGAGAAGGGGGGCACCACGCGGTCCGGGGCGGTCAGGATGACCTTGAAGTCGTCCAGCTGGTCCCGGGTGTCCTTCATCTGCTCGAACGCCTCGGTGTCGAGCTCCTGGGCGCGCAGGTTCTTCGGGTAGGCGCGGCTGCCCGGCACGCGGTCCGACGCGTCCGGGTCGGGCGTCTCGGCCGCGGCGGCCAGCAGGTCCTGGGGCTGGGTCCAGCGCTGGGGGGACAGCCCCTGCAGCGCCGTCGCCATCGTCTGCGCCTGGGCGGCGGTGGGCATGCGCTGCGGGGCGACCACGACGCTGCGCTGGTCCTCCGGCTGCTCGAGCGTGACCGCGAGCGACTGGGCGAGGAAGGCCTGGATGGCGAGGGTGGAGTTCTCGGCCCTGATCAGGTCGCCCTGGAAGGCCTTCGACAGGCCGGCGTCGCTGACGACCGCGGTCGTGCCGCCGCCGACGGCGCGGGCCGCGGTCGGCGTGTACGGGAGGTCGTCGCGGAAGCTGTCGCTGCGGGCGATCACGTTGTGCGCGCCGGCGGATGTGGCGACGGACATGATCGAGGGGTCGACGGCGCCGTCGACGGGCCAGGAGAAGTCGGTGGACGCCTTCACGTGGAGGACGGTCTCGACCGTGGTCGCGGCCAGCGCGGTCGCCTGCTGGAGGTGGCTCAGGGAGCCGGGGACGCTCTTGCCGTGGTGGGCGAGGGAGGCGAGGTCGGGGTCGGAGAAGGGCAGGGCGACGACCTTCTTGCCCTGGACGGCCTTCTCCAGTGCGTCCAGCCACGCCTCGGCGACGGCCTGGTTCTTCCCGGCGACCTCGGTCGTGCCGCTCTTCACCCGGTAGGGCATGGTCATGGCGTCGACACTGGCCAGCAGGTCGGGGTCGATCACCCAGGTGACCGGGAGATCCTTGCCGAGCGTCACCATCTGGTGGAGCCGGCCGCCGGGAGCGAGCTCGGCGGCGAGGTCGTCGTTCTCGAAGACCGGGGTCTGCTGGAGGTCCGGGCCGGTCTCCGCGGAGACGTGAGCGGTGGAGATCAGCGGCCACAGGTAGGTGAGCTCGGTCCGCTTCTCCGCCTGCTCGGGCTGGTACGGAAGGAAGGTCCGCTCGATGCCGAGCACCCGGTCGAAGGACTGGCTCGCGGTCTGCCCGGTGAGCGAGACCCCCAGCTGGTAGACGCCGGGGTCGTCGATTTCGAGCTTGGCGACGGGGACGGAGAGGGTGAAGTCCCGGCTGAGCCCCGCGCCCAGGTCGGGGATCTTGACGGTGTAGGCGTCGTCGATCGGGGCCGGGTCGTAGCCGTCCCGGTAGCCGCGGCGGCCGGCGACCGAGTCGATCTCGCTGCGGCTGGTCATCTGCGGGCCGACGCGGAGATCCACCGTGGCGTGGGTCACCGTCTGCTTGCTCTGGTTGGTGACCGTCCCCGTGATGGTGAGGGTGTCGCCCTCCACCGGGGCGCTCGGCGCCACTGTGTCGACCGACACATCGACGGTCGACGAGCCGTTCGCGCTCTCGGCGGCCTCGGAGGCGACGGCGGGCGCGCTCTGGAGGAATCCGGCCAGTAGTGGGGCCGCGACGGCGAGTGAGGCCGTGCGCCGTAGCCAGCGGCGGGCAGGTGAGGGAACGGTCCCCTGGATATCTGCCGCCTCGGCCACGCGTCGCCCGTCCTCGTCGTTGTCTGTGGTGTCAGTGGTGTCGGTGGTTCCCGGTTGCTGTGTCCAGGCATGGTAACGAGGCACGCCGTGGCCAAGTGCCGGGGACTGCTCCAGCCGATGGGAGCGCGCGGGGCTGCGAACGCCGGGGAACCGTGGTGCGCGCGGGAAAACGGGGACGTTACGGGGAGCCGGGGCACGTACCCTTTTCTGTTGTGCCGAACGCCAACGAAGACACCCCGACTGCACTGAGCCAGGTGCAACACCGCGCGGTCAGTGAACTGCTGCGTGTGTCCCCTGTCGCCGACGACCTCGCCCGCCGCTTCAAGGAGGCCGGGTTCAGCCTCGCGCTGGTCGGCGGCTCGGTCCGCGATGCGCTGCTTGGCCGTCTCGGCAACGACCTGGACTTCACCACCGACGCCCGCCCCGAGGACGTACTGAAGATCGTTCGTCCGTGGGCCGACGCCGTCTGGGAGGTCGGGATCGCCTTCGGCACCGTCGGGTGCCAGAAGGACGGGTACCAGGTGGAGGTCACCACCTATCGCTCGGAGGCGTACGACCGCACCTCGCGCAAGCCCGAGGTCTCCTACGGCGACTCCATCGAGGAGGACCTGGTCCGGCGCGACTTCACCGTCAACGCCATGGCCGTGGCGCTCCCGGAGAAGGAGTTCGTCGACCCCCACGGCGGTCTGGAGGACCTGGCCGCACGGGTACTGCGGACCCCGGGGACGCCCGAGGAGTCCTTCTCCGACGACCCGCTGCGCATGATGCGGGCCGCGCGGTTCGCCGCCCAGCTGGACTTCGAGGTGGCCCCCGAGGTCGTCACCGCGATGACGGAGATGGCCGGCCGGCTCGAGATCGTCTCCGCCGAGCGGGTCCGTGACGAGCTCAACAAGCTGCTGCTCTCCGTGCACCCCCGGAAGGGCCTGGGCCTCCTCGTCGGGACGGGCCTCGCCGCCTTTGTGCTGCCGGAGCTCCCGTCGCTGCGGCTGGAGAGCGACGAGCACCACCGGCACAAGGACGTCTACGAGCATTCGCTGACCGTTCTCGACCAGGCCATCGACCTGGAGGAGGACGGCCCGGACCTGGTGCTGCGCCTCGCGGCCCTGCTGCACGACATCGGCAAGCCGCGCACGCGTCGTTTCGAGAAGGACGGGCGGGTCTCCTTCCACCACCACGAGGTGGTCGGCGCGAAGATGACCAAGAAGCGTATGACCGCGCTCAAGTACTCCAACGAAATGATCAAGGACGTCTCGCGTCTGGTGGAGCTGCATCTGCGCTTCCACGGCTACGGCATGGGCGAGTGGACCGACTCGGCCGTCCGTCGTTATGTACGGGACGCGGGACCGCTGCTCTCCCGGCTCCACAAGCTGACCCGCTCCGACTGCACCACGCGTAACAAGCGCAAGGCCGCCGCCCTCTCGCGCGCGTACGACGGTCTGGAGGAGCGCATCGCGCAGCTCCAGGAGCAGGAGGAGCTGGACTCGATCCGCCCCGATCTCGACGGCAACCAGATCCAGGAACTCCTGGGCATCCGTCCCGGGCCGGCCGTGGGTCGTGCGTACAAGTTCCTGCTTGAGCTGAGGCTGGAGAACGGGCCGATGGAGCACGACGCGGCCGTGGCCGCGCTCAAGGAGTGGTGGGCGACTCAGAGCGACTGATCCCGTGCGCGCCTGTGTTTCACGATCGATGTTTCACGTGAAACACGGGCAGGGCCGACGCCGGGCGCCGTGAAGGGGCGATGTTTCACGTGAAACATCGCCCCTTCGCCGTCACACCCTCCGGGCCTTCCGGCCCAGGGCCAGTGCGACGAGGGCATAGAGAACGGCCACCAGGATCACGAGCATGACGGACCGGCCGTCGGCGGGGAGCATGAGCGCCGCGACCCCGGCCGCGCCGACGAAGGCGACATTGAAGAGGACGTCGTAGAGCGAGAAGACCCGCCCGCGGTAGGCGTCGTCCACGGAGGTCTGGACGACCGTGTCGGTCGCGATCTTCGCTCCTTGGGTGATCAGGCCGAGAACGAACGCCGCCACGAGGAAGGGAGTCCGGGCGAAGGCGAGCCCGAGGGCCGGGGTGAGGACGGCTGCCGCTCCTGAACAGAGGGTCATCCAGCCGAACGGCCCCAGCCTGCCGACCGCCCACGGCGAGAGGACCGCCGCGGCGAAGAAGCCGGCCCCGGAGGCGGCGACGGCGAGCCCGAGCACGGCCAGCCCCTCCGACTCCGTGGTGCTCCACTCGTACCGGCTGAGCATGAGCACGGTCACGAACAGGGCGCCGTAGCAGAAGCGCATCAGCGTCACGGCGGCGAGCGCCCGGGCGGCGGGCCGCCTCTCGGAGAGGTGGCGCAGTCCGCTCGCAAGCCCCTGGGCGGTGGATCGCAGCGCCGTGACAAGCCGGGGCTGGACGAGTTCCGGGTCCGGCCCGAGGAGCTCGCGGGACATCCGTAGCGAGGCGAGTGCGGAGCAGAGGTAGAGGACGGCGCCAAGGAGCACCACGGCGGCGTTGGAGTCGTCGGAGATCAGTCGCACTCCGAAGGCCAGTCCGCCGCCGAGTGTCGCGGCGAGGGTGCCGGCGGTCGGGGAGAGCGAGTTGGCGATGACCAGCCGCTCGTCGTCGACCACGCGCGGCAGCGCGGCCGACAGGCCCGCCAGGACGAAGCGGTTGACGGCCGTGACGGAGAGGGCGGAGGCGTAGAAGAGCCAGTCGGGCACGGAGGCCAGCATCAGCACCGCGGTGCCGCAGGCGAGGACGGCCCGCAGCAGGTTGCCGTAGAGGAAGACCTGGCGCCGCCGCCAGCGGTCGAGGAGGACGCCGGCGAAGGGTCCGACGACGGAGTACGGGAGCAGCAGGACCGCCATGGCGGAAGCGATCGCCCCGGGGGTGGTCTGCTTCTCGGGGGAGAAGACGACGTACGTGGCCAGGGCGACCTGGTAGACGCCGTCGGCACACTGGGAGAGCAGGCGCACGGCAAGCAGGCGGCGGAAGTTGCGCAGACGCAGAAGGACGCGCAGATCACCCACGACAGACATGGGAGCAAGACTCACACAAGCGGAGGGCCCCCGGGCAGTGCCACGGGGACCCTCCGTCATCGAGCCGCAGGACCGTCAGGTCAGCGCTCGACCTCGCCCTTGATGAACTTCTCGACGTTGGCGAAGGCCTCGTCGTCGAAGTACTGCACCGGCGGGGACTTCATGAAGTACGAGGAGGCCGAGAGGATCGGGCCACCGATGCCGCGGTCCTTGGCGATCTTCGCGGCACGCAGGGCGTCGATGATGACACCCGCGGAGTTCGGGGAGTCCCACACCTCGAGCTTGTACTCCAGGTTCAGCGGAACGTCACCGAAGGCGCGACCCTCGAGACGGACGTACGCCCACTTGCGGTCGTCCAGCCAGGCCACGTAGTCCGAGGGGCCGATGTGGACGTTCTTCTCGCCGAGCTCCCGGTCGGGGATCTGCGAGGTGACGGCCTGCGTCTTGGAGATCTTCTTGGACTCGAGGCGGTCGCGCTCGAGCATGTTCTTGAAGTCCATGTTGCCGCCGACGTTGAGCTGCATGGTGCGCTCGAGACGGACACCGCGGTCCTCGAACAGCTTGGCCATCACGCGGTGCGTGATGGTGGCGCCGACCTGGGACTTGATGTCGTCACCGACGATCGGGACACCGGCCTCGGTGAACTTGTCCGCCCACTCCTTGGTGCCGGCGATGAAGACCGGGAGGGCGTTGACGAAGGCGACCTTGGCGTCGATGGCGCACTGCGCGTAGAACTTCGCGGCGGCCTCGGAGCCCACGGGGAGGTAGCAGACGAGCACGTCGACCTGCTGGTCCTTGAGGACCTGGACGACGTCGACCGGCGCCTCGGCGGACTCCTCGATGGTCATGCGGTAGTACTTGCCGAGACCGTCGAGCGTGTGACCGCGCTGGACCGTGACGCCCTTGTTCGGGACGTCGCAGATCTTGATCGTGTTGTTCTCGCTGGCGCCGATGGCGTCCGACAGGTCGAGGCCGACCTTCTTCGCGTCCACGTCGAACGCGGCCACGAACTCCACGTCACGGACGTGGTAATCGCCGAACTGGACGTGCATCAGGCCGGGCACCTTGGACGCCGGGTCGGCGTCCTTGTAGTACTCGACGCCCTGCACCAGCGAGGCGGCGCAGTTGCCCACGCCGACGATGGCTACGCGAACCGAACCCATTTCCGGTTGCTCCCTGTGTGTCATGGAAGCCCTGCTGACGCAGGGTTTCACTTGGCGGTGTCGTCGGACGGATCCGGCCGGGTACTGCCCCCGTGCCGGGGCAGGCCGCCCGTTTCTCCAGAATCGTTGTCGTGCTGAGCGGGGGCGTCCTGGCCGGATCGCTGATCCCGCCCCGCCCGCTCGCTCTCGATGAGCTCGTTCAGCCAGCGCACTTCGCGCTCCACGGACTCCATTCCGTGGCGCTGCAGCTCAAGCGTGTAGTCGTCGAGGCGCTCGCGGGTCCGGGCCAGAGAGGCGCGCATCTTCTCCAGACGCTCCTCCAGCCGGCTGCGGCGGCCTTCGAGCACCCGCATCCGCACCTCACGCTCGGTCTGGCCGAAGAACGCGAAGCGGGCGGCGAAGTGCTCGTCCTCCCAGGCGTCGGGGCCGGTGTGGGAGAGGAGCTCCTCGAAGTGCTCCTTACCTTCGGCCGTCAACCGGTAGACGATCTTGGCGCGGCGTCCTGCGAGTGAAGCGGCCATGGCTTCCTCGGGGGCGCTGCCCGGCTCCTCGATCAACCAGCCGTTGGCGACCAGCGTCTTGAGGCAGGGGTACAGGGTCCCGTAGCTGAAGGCACGGAAGATCCCCAGCGAGGTGTTGAGCCGCTTGCGCAGCTCGTAACCGTGCATCGGGGCTTCACGGAGCAGGCCGAGCACGGCGAACTCAAGGATTCCTGAGCGCCTGCTCATCCGCTGCCTCCTCCGCTGTCGGGACACTGGGAAAACCGATATGCCGAGTCGATGTGCCGTGCTGATGTATCGACTCGATACATCCTGACGATAGAACGGGGCTTCTGTTGCGACAAGTGGGACGCGAGTGACCGGCGTCACATCGTCAATTCACAGGGATCGACTTGCCGGATTTGGGGTGAAGTTCGGCCCTAGGCAGGTTTTGACCGTGCGTAGTCTGTGCGGCATGCAGACCACCGGGAACCGAGAGATGCCGCTAAGCGTCAGTGAAGCGGGTGACCGGCTGCGGCACGGAAGGGCCTTTTCCGAGGTCCGGCCGTGTGCATTTCGGGGGGACCGGAACTCAACTGCCGCTTCCAGGCGTACGCGCCTGCCCGAGGAGTAGTCGTTCGATGAGCGAGCATCGTCGCAAAATGCCGCAGCAGCAGCCGCCGAGTGGCGGTCGTGCTGCGGCCCGGCGCGCCGCCCAGCAGCCGATGGGCCGCAGGTCGGCTCACGGCCGTGATGTCAGTACGGGGTCGCCTTCGGACTCCTACGGACAGCCGTCAGCCTATGGGGAGGAGCAGCGCCCCTACGGGGGGCGTGCCGAAGCCCGGCGGGCCGCTCAGCGGGGCGGCCGCAGGCGCGCGCCCGAGAGCGGTGGCCCTGGTGGCCCCGGCGGCCCTGGCGGCGGCGGCAGGCGCGGCGGAGGCGGAGGCAACGGCGGCGGTCCCGGACGCGGCCGCGGTGGGCGCCCGCCCGGCAAGAAGAAGATCATCGACTACCCGCGGTACGGGAAGTACGGCTGGCGGCGCTGGATGCCCTCGTGGAAGCTCACGACGGGCCTGTTCCTGACGTTCATCGGCGGCCTCCTGGGTGCGGCGACGATCGGGTACGCCATGGTGGGCATCCCGAACGAGGACCTGAGCGCCAAGGCGCAGAACAACGTCTACTACTGGTCCGACGGCACGGTGATGGCCGCGACCGGTGGTGAGGTCAACCGGCAGATCATCGGGATCGAGCAGATCCCGCTCGCCATGCAGAACGCGGTGGTGTCGGCCGAGAACAAGACCTTCTGGACGGACTCGGGCATCGACCCCATGGGCATCGGCCGGGCCGTGTGGAACATGGCCAAGGGTGGCGAGACCCAGGGTGGCTCGACCATCACTCAGCAGTACGTCAAGAACAACCGGCTGAACGACCAGTCGCAGACGCTGACCCGCAAGGTGCAGGAGCTCTTCATCTCCATCCGGGTCGGCAACGAGCTGGACAAGCGCGACATCATGGCCGGCTACCTCAACACCTCGTACTACGGACGCGGCGCCTACGGCATCCAGGCCGCTGCCCGTACGTACTTCGGCAAGAACGCGAGGGAGCTCAACGCCAGCGAGTCCGCCTTCCTGGCCTCGCTGCTCAAGGGCGCCACCTACTACGACCCGGCGGGCTATCCCGAGATCGACCCGGCGGCCACGGCGGAGGCGAACCGCAAGCGCGCCGAGGAACGCTGGAAGTGGATCCTCGACGAGATGGCCAAGGACGGGAAGCTGCCGGCTGCCGAGCGGGCGAAGTACACCCAGTTCCCCGAGGTGAAGAAGCGGACGCCGGGCGCGCAGCTGGGCGGCCAGGTCGGCTATCTGGTGCGGACGGCCGAGGCGAACTTCCTCAACAAGAACGACCGGAACGTCGACGCGCAGAAGCTCGCCCAGGGCGGCTACGAGATCCACACAACCTTCGACAAGAAGAAGGTCAGCGCGCTCGAGAAGGCCGTCAAGAACGTCTACGACGAGCACATCAAGCCGGAGAAGCGTCCCAGGACCGACACCCACGTCCAGTTCGGCGGCGCCTCGATCGACCCGAAGACGGGCGCGATCAAGGCGATCTACGGTGGCGCCGACGCCACCAAGCACTTCACCAACAACGCCGACCAGACCGGTGCCCAGGTCGGATCGACCTTCAAGCCCTTCGTGCTCGCCGCCGCGATGCGCGACGGTGTGCGGGACAGGAAGATGGGCCCGACGCAGGACGCCTCCACGCGCAGGATCGTCGATCCCGACAAGAGCATCTACAACGGCCAGAACAAGCTGAGGATCAAGAACTACGACGGCACGATCTGGCACGACGAGAACGGCAACGAGTGGCTCCAGACCAATGACGACGGCGCCAGCTACAAGAACATGACGCTGCGCGAAGCGATGCAGAAGTCCGCGAACTCGCCGTACGTGCAGCTCGGCATGGACGTGGGCATCGACCAGGTCCGCCAGTCGGCCGTCGACGCCGGTCTGCTCGAATCGTCGCTGATCAAGGCCAACGTGCCCTCGTTCTCCCTCGGTATCTCCTCCCCGAGCGCGATCCGCATGGCCGGCGCCTACGCGACCTTCGCGAACAACGGCGAGCGCAACGACCCCTACTCGGTCACCAAGGTCGTCCAGCGGGGCCAGGTCATCTACCAGCACGAGGCCGCGCCCAAGCGCGCGTTCTCCACGGCCGTCGCCAGCAACGTCACCGACGTGCTCAAGGACGTCGTCAAGAAGGGCACCGGTAAGAAGGCCGCGCTCGACGACCGCGAGGCGGCCGGCAAGACGGGTACGACCGACGGCAACAACTCGGCCTGGTTCGTGGGCTACACCCCGCAGCTGTCGACCGCCATCGACATGTACCGCTTCGCCGACGACGAGACGCTCAAGGACCGTAAGTTCGAGTCCATGTTCGGTACGGGTGCCCAGCCGAAGATCCACGGTTCGTCGTTCCCGTCGCAGATCTGGCACGACTACATGACCGACGCGCTGGACGGCACCGAGCCGGTGGACTTCCCGGAGCCCGAGGACCTGGACGCCGAGGCGGTCTTCGGCGGCGGCGCCGTGAGCCCGACGCCGACGCCGACGGAGACCCCGTCGCAGACGCCGTCCATGACCCCCTCCACGCAGACGCCCACCACGAAGCCGACCAAGACGGCCGACCCGGGCAAGACCTGCAGCGTGTGGGACTGGCCGTGCGACGACCAGAACGGCGGCACCAGCAAGGGCACCGACAACGGCGGCGCCAGCGGAGGGTCCACCACGTCACCTCCGCCGACCCCGACCGGCACCGCCACCACCGACCCGGCCGGCGGCGCAGGAAAGCCCGCCGGCGGCAGCACCTGGGGAAACCTGGGCGGCTGACCCGCCAAGGCCCCGGCGGCCGACCCGCCCGGCCGGCCGCCACCGAGTGACCCGAGGGCCGCCGCGCCCGCTCCGTACCCCGCGTACGGAACGAGTGCGGTGGCCCTCACCGTTTTCCCAGGCCGGTACGGCAGGATGTCCCCCATGCCGAGCCTCCAGAAGTCGAGCCCTCCGCAGCAACCGGCGGTGGTCTGCCCCACGCGCACCGACGACGTGGCCGCCGCGGGCAGCGCACTGATCGGCGGACCGGTCGGCCGCCGGGCGCTGCTCGGCGCCGGGCAGCTCACCCCTGTGCGCGTCATCGCCTTGGTGGCCATCGGCATGTTCGCGCTCGGCATGGTGCAGAAGCTGCCCTGTTACAACTGGGCCTGGTTCCGGGGCTCCACCTCCCAGTACACCCACGCCTGCTATTCCGACATCCCGCACCTCTTCGCGGGACGCGGCTTCGCGGACGGGCTGGTGCCCTACTTCGACCGGATCGGTGGCGACATACCGTTCCTGGAGTACCCCGTCCTGACCGGGCTGTTCATGGAGGTCGCGGCCTGGCTCACGCCCGGCGGCGGCACCCTGCCGGAGCGCGAGCAGACGTACTGGATGGTCAACGCGGGTCTGCTGATGGTGTGCACCGCCGTCCTCGCGGTCTGCGTGGCCAAGACCCACCGCAGGCGCCCCTGGGACGCCCTGCTCGTCGCGCTGGCGCCGGCCTTCCTGCTCACCGCCACCATCAACTGGGACCTGCTGGCCGTCACCCTGGCGGCCGCGTCGCTGCTGATGTGGTCGCGGGGCCGCACGCTCGGCTCGGGCGTCCTGCTGGGGCTCGCCACGGCCGCCAAGTTCTATCCGGTGCTGCTGCTCCTGCCCCTGTTCCTGCTGTGCTGGCGGGCCGGGAAATGGCGTGAGTTCGGTACGGCGGTGCTCGGCGGGGCCGGCGCGTGGCTGGTGGTGAACCTGCCGGTGATGCTCCTCGCGCCGGAGGGCTGGAAGCAGTTCTACGTCTTCAGCACCGAGCGGAACGTCGACTTCGGGTCGGTCTGGCTGTTCCTCAGCCAGACCACCGGCGGGCAGATCCCGCCGGCGACCGCCAACATCTGGGCGCTGTTCCTGATGCTCCTGGCGGCCGCGGGCCTCACGTACCTGGCGTTCACCGCGCCCCGCAGGCCGCGCCTGGCCCAGCTGGCCTTCCTGATCGTGGCCGCGTTCGTGCTCACCAACAAGGTCTACTCGCCGCAGTACGTCCTGTGGCTGATTCCGCTGGCCGCGCTCGCCCGGCCGCGCTGGCGGGACTTCCTGGTGTGGCAGGCGTGCGAGGTCATGTACTTCCTCGCCATCTGGTTTTACCTGGCCTACACGAGCAGCGGGAACAAGCAGGGGCTGCCGACCGACGGCTACCAGTTCGCGATCGTCCTGCACGTCCTCGGCACGCTCTATCTGTGCGCCCTGATCGTCCGCGACATCCTGGTGCCCGACCGGGACCGGGTGCGGCAGGACGGCTCGGACGACCCCTCGGGAGGCGTCCTGGACGGCGCCGAGGACGTCTTCGTCCTGGGCAGGGCGGCGCATCCCGCGCGGCACGCGGCTCCGGCCGTGGAGGGCCCCCGAGTGGACTGGGGCGTTCCGGGGAGCGGTCCCCGGGCGGCGGCCCCAGGGAACGACCCCTGGGCGGCTCCCGGGAGCAACCCTTGGGCGGCTCCTCGGGAGTGAGCCCGGGAAGCGACGAGCGGCCCCTGGGGGACTCCCCCGGGGGCCGCTCGTCTCGGGCGGCTCAGCGCTCGACGATCCGGTCGAACTGGGTGGTGGTGTGGCGCAGGTGGGCGACCAGCTCGTCGCCGACCTGAGGCTCCTGGGCGTCGGCGGGTACGAACAGGATCGACACCTGCATGTGCGGCGGCTCGGCAAACCAGCGCTGCTTGCCGGCCCAGACGAACGGGGAGAGGTTCCGGTTGACGGTCGCGAGACCGGCGCGGGCCACGCCCTTGGCGCGCGGCATCACGCCGTGCATCGCCTTGGGGGCCTCGAGGCCCACGCCGTGCGAGGTGCCGCCGGCGACCACCACGAGCCAGCCGTCGGACGCGGCCTTCTGCTGGCGGTAGCCGAAACGGTCCCCCTTGGCGACGCGGGTGACGTCGAGGACCGAGCCGCGGTACTCAGTGGCCTCGTGGTCGCCCAGCCACAGCCGGGTGCCGATCCGGGCGCGGAAGCGGGTCTGCGGGAACTGCTGCTGGAGCCTGGCCTGCTCCTCGGCGCGCAGGTGGCTGACGAACATGGTGTGCAGCGGCAGCCGGGCGGCCCGCAGCCGGTCCATCCAGGCGATGACCTCCTCGACCGCGTCGGTGCCGTCCGGCCGGTCCAGGGGCAGGTGCAGGGCGAAGCCCTCCAGGCGTACGTCCTCGATGGCGGCGTGCAGTCGGCCGAGCTCCTCCTCGCGGACGCCGTGGCGCTTCATCGAGCTCATGCACTCGATGACCACGCGGGCCCCCACGAGGGCGTGTACGCCGTCCACGGAGGAGACGGAGCGGATCACCCGGTCCGGCAGCGGCACCGGCTCCTCGCCCCGCCGGAACGGGGTGAGGACCAGCAGGTCGCCGCTGAACCAGTCCTTGATCTTCGCCGCCTCGTATGTCGTGCCCACCGCGAGCATGTCGGCGCCGAACCGGGCGGCCTCGTCGGCCAGCCGCTCGTGGCCGAAGCCGTAGCCGTTGCCCTTGCAGACCGGGATCAGACCGGGGAACTGGTCGATCACGGTCTTCTGGTGCGCCCGCCAGCGCGCGGTGTCGACGTAGAGGGAGAGCGCCATGGCCGGCCCGGAACCTTTCTGGTGGCTGCGGTGTATCAAAGGTGTGTACGAGACTACGCAAGCCTCGGTCGCGTCGTCAGCGACGCGACATGTAGATGTCCAGGGCCTTGTGCAGGAGCTTGTTGAGCGGGAAGTCCCACTCGCCGACGTACTCCACCGCCTCGCCGCCCGTGCCGACCTTGAACTGGATCAGACCGAAGAGGTGATCGGTCTCGTCCAGCGAGTCGGAGATGCCCCGCAGGTCGTAGACGGTCGCGCCCATCGCGTACGCGTCGCGCAGCATCCGCCACTGCATCGCGTTCGAGGGCCGGACCTCGCGGCCGATGTTGTCGGAGGCGCCGTAGGAGTACCAGACGTGGCCGCCCACGACGAGCATGGTCGCGGCGGACAGGTTCACGCCGTCGTGCCGGGCGAAGTACAGCCGCATGCGGTTGGGGTCCTCGTTGTTGAGGACGGTCCACATGCGCTGGAAGTACGAGAGCGGGCGCGGGCGGAAGTGGTCGCGGACGGCCGTGATCTCGTACAGCCGCTGCCACTCGGCCAGGTCCTCGTAGCCGCCCTGGACGACCTCGACGCCGGCCTTCTCGGCCTTCTTGATGTTGCGGCGCCACAGCTGGTTGAAGCCCTTGAGGACATCGTCGAGCGAGCGGTTGGCGAGCGGGACCTGGAAGACGTAGCGGGGCTGTACGTCGCCGAAGCCGGCGCCGCCGTCCTCGCCCTGCTGCCAGCCCATCTTGCGCAGCCGGTCGGCGACTTCGAAGGCGCGCGGCTCGATGTGGGTGGCCTCGACGTCCCGCAGGCGCTTGACGTCCGGGTCCTGGATGCCGGACTTGATGGCGGCCGCGTCCCAGCGGCGGATGACGACCGGCGGGCCCATCTTCACCGAGAAGGCGCCCTGCTGCTTGAGGTGCGCGAGCATCGGCTGCAGCCAGTCGTCGAGGTTCGGGGCGTACCAGTTGATGACCGGGCCCTCGGGGAGATAGGCCAGGTAGCGCTTGATCTTGGGGAGTTGGCGGTAGAGCACCAGGCCGGCGCCGACGAGCTCGCCGGCCTTGTCGAACCAGCCGAGGTTCTCCGAGCGCCACTCGGTCTTCACATCCGCCCACGCCGGGACCTGGCAGTGGCTCGCCGAGGGCTGGCTCTGGATGAATGCCAGATGCTGCTCACGGCTGATGGTCCTCAGGGTCAGGCTCATGCGGGGCGCTCCTCGGCAGGTGTGTCCCCATCGGTTCAGGGGCTCCGGCTCTCGCGCCGAAGCCTACTGCGACCGGGGAGCGCCCCCGATGGGACGTGTGTCCCTCGGCCGGGCGGCCGACCCTTCGCCTCAGGTGAGGCCCCCGTAGAACATGCCGAGATAGAAGCCCACGGCCGAGGCGCCGAGGCCGACGATGAGGACGAAGCGTTCCCTGGTGGTGACGGAGATGAACTGTCCGTAGGCACCGGCCACGATGCCGATCAGTCCGGCCCAGGACGCCAGCGCGTGCAGGCTGTGGAACTGCGCGGTGATGAAGGAGAGGACGCCCAGGAAGAGCGTCACTCCCATCAGGGTGTCCTGGAGCGGGTGTGGTTTGCCGTCCGTCGCGAAGAGGGAGTGTCCGGGGTCGGGTCGCATTGCCTGTGCCATGGGGCACCTCCTGGCGTGCCAGCCGGAAGGCGGCGCATTGTGGCGCCGCCCACATCCGATGTGTACAGATTGCGTCCCCTCACCGCCGGATTTCAACCGCAAGCGGGTGACCGGGTACTCTGTACGGTCTGCACCGGTCTCTGCCCAGTCCACTGTCAGTGGTGGCGGATACCGTTGCTTACGCATCACGACCCTCCTGCCACGGAACGACCGTGGCCGCTGAGTCCAAAGGAGGTGGGTTCCACATGCGTCACTACGAGGTGATGGTCATCCTCGACCCCGATCTCGAGGAGCGCGCTGTCTCCCCGCTGATCGAGAACTTCCTTTCTGTCGTCCGTGAGGGCAACGGAAAGGTCGAGAAGGTCGACACCTGGGGCCGTCGTCGTCTCGCCTACGAGATCAAGAAGAAGCCCGAGGGCATCTACTCGGTCATCGACCTGCAGGCCGAGCCTGCGGTCGTCAAGGAGCTCGACCGACAGATGAACCTGAACGAGTCGGTCCTCCGGACCAAGGTCCTCCGTCCCGAGACCCACTGAGCATCTAGCTCAGAGGTCATCGGGTTTCGAGTAGCAGTAAGCAGCCAGAAGCAATCCCGCCGAGAGGTTCACCCATGGCAGGCGAGACCGTCATCACGGTCGTCGGCAATCTTGTCGACGACCCCGAGCTGCGCTTCACCCCGTCCGGTGCGGCGGTCGCGAAGTTCCGTATCGCGTCCACTCCCCGCACCTTCGACCGTCAGACCAACGAGTGGAAGGACGGCGAGAGCCTGTTCCTGACCTGCTCGGTCTGGCGTCAGGCGGCGGAGAACGTCGCCGAGTCGCTCCAGCGAGGCATGCGCGTCGTCGTGCAGGGCCGGCTGAAGCAGCGGTCCTACGAGGACCGCGAGGGCGTCAAGCGCACGGTCTACGAGCTGGACGTCGAGGAAGTCGGCCCCAGTCTCAAGAACGCCACGGCCAAGGTCACCAAGACCACCGGTCGCGGCGGCCAGGGTGGATACGGCGGCGGTGGCCAGCAGGGTGGCGGCGGTAGCTGGGGTGGCAACTCCGGCGGTGGCCAGCAGGGCGGCGGAGCTCCCTCCGACGACCCCTGGGCCTCCAGCGCCCCGTCTTCCGGCGGCCAGCAGGGCGGCGGTAGCTGGGGTGGTAACAGCTCCGGCGGCGGCTACTCGGACGAGCCCCCCTTCTAGGGCACTCCCCTCGAAGCAGCTCGCACCCAAACTTCTTGATCACACAGGAGAAACACCATGGCGAAGCCGCCTGTGCGCAAGCCTAAGAAGAAGGTCTGCGCGTTCTGCAAGGACAAGGTCGCGTACGTCGACTACAAGGACACGAACATGCTGCGGAAGTTCATTTCCGACCGCGGCAAGATCCGTGCCCGTCGCGTGACCGGCAACTGCACGCAGCACCAGCGTGACGTCGCCACGGCCGTCAAGAACAGCCGTGAGATGGCGCTGCTGCCCTACACGTCCACCGCGCGATAAGGGAAGGGTGACCGAAAAATGAAGATCATCCTGACCCACGAGGTCTCCGGCCTCGGCACCGCTGGCGACGTCGTCGACGTCAAGGACGGTTACGCTCGCAACTACCTGGTCCCGCGTGGTTTCGCGATCCGCTGGACCAAGGGTGGCGAGAAGGACGTGGCGCAGATCCGCCGCGCCCGCAAGATCCACGAGATCGCGACCATCGAGCAGGCCAACGAGATCAAGGCCCAGCTCGAGGGCACGAAGGTGCGCCTGGCCGTTCGCTCCGGCGACGCCGGCCGTCTCTTCGGCTCCGTGACCCCGGGTGACATCGCTGCGGCGATCAAGTCCGCGGGTGGCCCCGACGTCGACAAGCGTCGCGTCGAGCTCGGTTCGCCGATCAAGACCCTGGGCTCGCACCAGGTGTCCGTGCGTCTGCACCCCGAGGTTGCCGCGAAGCTCGGCGTCGAGGTCGTCGCCGCGTAACGCTGCCGCCGGGCAGTCTGCGCTCAGCAGCCGCTCAGCAGTAAGGAAGGGCCGCACCCCTCGGGGTGCGGCCCTTCCGCCGTTTCACGTGAAACATCAGCGCGTGGCGCCGGTGACGATCCAGCGGCCGGAGCGCACGCGGAACCAGAGCGTCGCCATGCGAACGGTCATCATCAGCGTCATCGCTCCCCAGAGAGCTGTGAGTCCGCCGCCGAGTGCGGGCACCAGGAGGGCGACGGGAGCGAAGACGGCCAGCGTCAGGAGCATCGCCCAGGCGAGGTAGGGGCCGTCGCCCGCGCCCATGAGCACGCCGTCGAGGACGAAGACCACCCCGGAGATCGGCTGGGAGAGCGCCACGACCAGGAGGGTGGGCATCAGGGCGTCCTGGACTGCGGAGTCGCTGGTGAAGAGCGGAGTGAAGAGCGGGCGGGTGAGGACGAGCAGCAGTCCGAGCACAGCCCCGGAGACCACGCCCCACTGGACCATGCGGCGGCAGACCTGGCGGGCGCCTTCAGCGTCCTCTGCGCCGAGATAGCGGCCGATGATGGCCTGGCCCGCGATGGCGATGGCGTCGAGGGCGAAGGCCATCAGGTTCCACAGGGACAGGATGATCTGGTGGGCGGCGACATCGGCATCGCCCAGCCGGGCGGCCACGGCGGTGGCGATCATCAGAACCGCGCGCAGTGACAGCGTACGGACGAGGAGCGGGGCGCCGGCCTGGGCGCTGGCCCGAATCCCGGCGGCGTCGGGGCGCAGGGAGGCTCCGTGCCGTCGGGCGCCGCGGATGACGACGTAGAGATAGGCGGCGGCCATGCCGACCTGGGCGATGACCGTGCCCCAGGCGGAGCCGGCGATGCCGAGGCCGGCGCCGTAGACCAGTCCGAGGTTGAGCCCGGCGTTGGCCACGAAGCCGGCGATGGCGACGTAGAGCGGCGTCCGGGTGTCCTGGAGGCCGCGCAGGACGCCGGTGGCCGCCAGGACGACGAGCATGGCGGGGATGCCGAGGCTGGAGATCCGCAGATAGGTGACGGCGTACGGCGCTGCCGTGTCTGAGGCGCCGAAGACGTCGATGAGCCAGGGCGCGGTGGGCAGGGTGAGCGCCACCACGGCGGCGCCGAGGAGCAGGGCGAGCCAGATGCCGTCGATGCCCTGGCGGATGGCGGACTGCAGATCGCCCGCGCCGACGCGGCGGGCGACGGCCGCGGTCGTGGCATAGGCGAGGAAGACGAAGACGCTGACCGCGGTGGAGAGCAGCGTCGAGGCGATGGCGAGTCCGGCGAGCTGGGGGGTGCCGAGGTGGCCGACAATGGCGCTGTCGGCGATCAGGAACAGGGGCTCGGCGACGAGTGCGCCGAAGGCCGGAACGGCGAGCGAGACGATCTCGCGGTCGTGTTGCCGACGAACGGCCTTGGGGGTCGCGGGAGCCTGATGCATGGGGTCAATCTAATCTTCCACAGGTAAGAGACGCAATGACATTGAGACCCTTACTTCGGCGGTGGGTGAGTCTTCGCGTGTGCGCCGTTTGTTCTGATCTTGGTTCCCGTGGAAAAGTTTTTCTCCCCCACAGCCCGTGGACGGAAAAACCGCAGGTCAGAGTGGCTTGAACGAGTCCGATATGAGTTTGTCCACATGGCTGTCCCCTGATCCGTGCACAGGTTCTGGGGAGTTCTCCACAGCATCTGGGCGTTCACCCACAGGCCCTGTGGATAACCAGATTGGCTGACGGTGCCCGCGGGCCTACCGTGGTCCGGCGCCCGACGCGCCAGAAGCGGAGTCAAAGCCTCTTGTTTGTCCGAGCCGTGGCGTAAGAAAGAGTGGCACGGCTAGGTCCGCGGAGCGGACGGGAGGAGGTGGCTTGGTGAGCATTCCCGAGCCCATGGACGATCCCTGGACCGACGGCGGACCAGGCGACCGGCTGCCTACCCGTACCCGCGGTGAGGCCCGGGGACGCGGCCGCGGTCGTGAGGACCAGCACGAGCGAGGGAGTGAGGGCTCCTGGGACGCCGGCATCTCCGGCTTCGAGCGGGTTCCCCCGCAGGACCTGGACGCCGAGCAGTCCGTCCTCGGCGGCATGCTGCTCTCCAAGGACGCCATCGCCGATGTCGTGGAGATCATCAAGGGCCACGACTTCTACAAGCCGGCCCACGAGACGGTCTACGCGGCGATCCTCGACCTGTACGCGAAGGGCGAGCCCGCCGACCCCATCACGGTCGGCGCCGAGCTCACCAAGCGCGGTGAGATCACCCGCGTCGGCGGCGCCTCCTATCTGCACACGCTGGTCCAGTCGGTGCCGACCGCCGCCAACGCCTCGTACTACGCGGAGATCGTCCACGAGCGCGCCGTGCTGCGCCGCCTCGTCGAGGCCGGCACCAAGATCACGCAGATGGGATACGCGGCCGACGGCGACGTCGACGAGATCGTCAACCGGGCGCAGGCCGAGATCTACCAGGTCACCGAGCAGCGCACGACCGAGGACTACCTGCCGCTGGGCGACATCATGGAGGGCGCGCTCGACGAGATCGAGGCGATCGGCTCCCGCAGCGGTGAGATGACCGGTGTGCCCACGGGCTTCACCGACCTCGACGCGCTCACCAACGGTCTGCACCCCGGCCAGATGATCATCATCGCGGCCCGTCCCGCCATGGGTAAGTCGACGCTCGCCCTGGACTTCGCCCGGGCCGCCTCGATCAAGCACAACCTGCCCAGCGTCATCTTCTCCCTCGAAATGGGCCGCAACGAGATCGCGATGCGTCTGCTCTCGGCCGAGGCCCGGGTGGCGCTGCACCACATGCGCTCCGGCACCATGACCGACGAGGACTGGACCCGGCTGGCCCGCCGGATGCCGGACGTCTCCGGGGCCCCGCTCTTCATCGACGACTCGCCGAACCTGTCGATGATGGAGATCCGCGCCAAGTGCCGCCGGCTCAAGCAGCGCACCGGCCTGAAGCTCGTCATCATCGACTACCTCCAGCTGATGCAGTCCGGCGGCTCCAAGCGCGCCGAGAGCCGCCAGCAGGAGGTCTCCGACATGTCGCGAAACCTGAAGCTGCTCGCCAAGGAGCTGGAGCTGCCGGTCATCGCGCTCTCCCAGCTGAACCGTGGCCCCGAGCAGCGCACGGACAAGAAGCCGATGGTCTCCGACCTGCGTGAATCCGGCTCGATCGAGCAGGACGCGGACATGGTCATCCTGCTGCACCGCGAGGACGCGTACGAGAAGGAGTCCCCCCGCGCGGGCGAGGCCGACATCATCGTCGGCAAGCACCGTAACGGCCCGACCGCGACCATCACCGTGGCCTTCCAGGGCCACTACTCACGCTTCGTGGACATGGCGCAGACCTGATCGAAGGCGGGACTTCCGTCGGAGTGCCCGCTGCTCGCTGCCCCGCGGCTTCGACCTCGACCCGCTCCGTGCCGTCCGTGTCACCGGCGCGGCCAAGGCGGTCCTCGCCTCGCTCGGGAAGTCCCTGGCCGAGGAGTCAGGGCCCCAGGACGTGCGCGTGAACACCGTCTCCCCCCGGCGTGGTCCGTTCTGAAATGAAGGAGAGAACGGCGGGGACTCGCGGCATGATCACCGCATGACATCTTCCTTGCAAGCCCTGCTGCCCAGTACCGAGCGCGCCCTGCTGCACCGGATCGCCGTCGCGCAGACCGAGGGCCGGGCGCCCTCGCTCGTCGGCGGCGTGGTCCGCGAGGGTGAGACGGTCTGGTTCGGGGCGCGCAGCTGCGTTGACGGACATGCCCCGGACGCCGATACGCAGTACCGGATCGGCTCGATCACCAAGGTGTTCACGGCGGTGCTGGTGATGCGGCTGAGGGACGAGGGGCTGCTCGGTCTCGAAGACCCCCTGGAGAAGCATCTGCAGGGCACCGGCGTCGGCGAGGTGACGATTGCTCAGCTCCTGGGTCACAGCTCCGGTCTCGGTGCGGAGGCGCCGTCGCCGTGGTGGGAGCGGACGCCGGGGACGCTGCGGCCGGAGCTGGCCGACGTGCTGGGGGAGCGGCCGATGGTGCATCCCGTCGGACGGGTGCACCACTACTCCAACCCGGGCTACACGCTGCTCGGTTCGCTGGTCGAGGCGGTGCGCGGGGTCTCCTGGGAGGAGGCGCTGCGCACCGAGATCCTGGAGCCCCTGGGGATGACGCGGACGACGCTCCAGCCTGTTGCGCCGCACGCCGGTGGCTGGGCGGTGCATCCGTGGGCCGATGTGATGATGCCCGAACCCGCCGAGGACCTGGGGCTGATGGCGCCGGCCGGGCAGCTCTGGTCCACCGTCGGTGACCTCTGCCGGTTCGCCGGCTTCCTGGCGCAGGGTGACGACCGGGTGCTCGCCCGCGCGTCCGTCGAGGAGATGAGGGTCCCCGCGGCGCCCTCGGCGGCCGCTGATCCGGAGTCGGGCTACGGCCTGGGCCTTCAGTTGGTGCGCAAGGACGGTCGCACGCTCATCGGCCACACGGGCTCGTTGCCGGGTTTCGTCGCCACTCTTTGGGTGAGCGTCGAGGACGGTCTCGCGGCGGTGGCGCTCGCGAATGCCACCTCGGGCCCCTTGGTGGGGCTCGTGGCCGCCGATCTCGTGCGGATCGTGGCGGAGGCCGAGCCGCGCGTTCCGGAGCCCTGGCGCCCCCTTCCCGAGGCGGAGGTCGACCAGGAGCTCCTGGCGCTGACGGGTCCCTGGTACTGGGGGACCTACGCCTTCGGGCTGCGGGTCGGGGCGGCGCGCGGGGTGACCCTGGAGCCCTTGCGGGGTGTCGGACGCCGGGCGGCCTTCCGGGCGCTGCCCGAGGGCGGATGGATCGGCCTCGACGGGTACTACCAGGGGGAGACGCTCCGCGTGGTGCGGCGCCCGGACGGCACCGTGAGCCATCTCGACCTCGGGTCCTTCGTCTTCACGCGCGAGCCGTACGAGCAGGGCGACGCGGTGCCGGGTGGCGTGGACGAGGCCGGCTGGCGCGGCCTCTGAAGCCGGACGGGCGCTGTTTCACGTGAAACAGCGCCCGCGCGATCAAGAACCCGGATCGCCGGCTCGCCGCATCGCAGACGCTGCGGATCACAGGCTCAGCTTGAAGCCCACATGTGAGGCCTCGAAGCCGAGTCGCTCGTAGAACCGGTGGGCGTCGGTGCGGGCGACGTCGGAGGTCAGCTGCACCAGCGCGCAACCCTGGGCGCGGGACTCCTCGACGGCCCACTCGATGAACCGGGTACCCAGTCCGCTGCCGCGTTCGTCGGCGTGGATCCGGACCCCCTCGATGATCGAGCGGGTCGTGCCCCGGCGCGAGAGCCCGGGAACGATCGTGAGCTGGAGGGTGCCGACGACCTTGCCCGCTCGCTCGGCCACGACCACATGCTGGTGGGGGTCCTGGGCGAGACGAGCGAAGGCGGCCTCGTACGGCGCGAGGTCGTCGGGCGACTCGCGCTGGGCGCCCAGGGGGTCGTCGGCGAGCATCGCGACGATGGCGGGAAGGTCGTCCTGGCGCGCCGGCCGTATCTCAAGATCGCTCATGGACGGCAGGCTACGCCTGCATGGCGGCTCAGACCGGGGCGCCGAGGCCCTCGACCACGCGGACCAGGGGGGCCAGCTCCGGGTTCAGGGCGGCTTCGTCCAGGGCTTCGCGCAGGGCGGCGTCGTTGGTGGGGCGGGCCTCGTCGAGCAGCTTCTGGCCGGCCTCGGTGACATCGGTGTAGATGCCGCGCCGGTCGGTGGCGCAGAGGTACCGGGTGAGCAGTCCACGGTCCTCGAGGCGGGTGACGAGCCTCGTGGTCGCGCTCTGGCTGAGGACGACGGCGTCGGCGACCTGCTTCATCTGCAGGTGTCCGCCCGGGCCGTCGTGCTGGCGGCTGAGGACGTCGAGGAGCGAGAACTCGCGCACGCTCAGACCGTGCCCGGACTCCAGGGCGCGCTCGATGTTCGACTCGATCCTGCCGTGCAGGAGGGAGAGAGCGCACCAGCCCTGGGAGAGGGCCGTCATTGCGGGGTCCGTCGCGGTCATCGTGTCTCCTCGGTTCCTCGGTGTCTCCCCGGTCCGGCTCCTTACCAGCGTAATCGATGAAGCGCAAAAGTCCGCGTGTGCAATTAAATCCGGTCGGCGGCCGCCTCGGCCTACCAGGGATGTCCTAGCCCGCCGCGACGGTCAGCGGGGCGAAGCGGCGGCGCCAGTCGCCGGGAAGGTCGGGGAGGGAGCGGATCATGATCGCCGTGGTGGCGATCTGCTCCAGGCCGTTCGCCTTCAGCCAGGTGGTGAGGGTCGTGTGGCGGGTGTCGACGTCCGTGCGCAGCGGGCGGTCCGTGGCGGCGGCCAGGGAGGCGACCAGGGCTTGCGCCGTGGCGGTGTCGCGGGCGATCAGCGGGCCGATGACATGGGTGTCCATGTTGGGCCAGATCGCGGCGAAGCCCGTGATCTCCCCGCCCTCTTCCGCGACCCTCAGATGATCGGCGAAGGCCGGCAGACGGGTGATCATCGGGGTGCGGTCCACGCCGAAGATCTCGTTGTCGAGCCGCAGCACCGCCTGGAGGTCCTCCGCGGTGGCCGGACGGATCGCGACGTCGGGCGCCGGCTCGGCGAAGTCGAAGCGGCCCCTGAGCATCTCGGCGTGGCCGACATCGGCGAAGCCCAGCTGCTCGTAGAGCGGCTGTCCGTTCGACGTGGCGTACAGGGTGAGCGGGGTGTCACCGGCCTCGGCGATCACATGCCGCATCAGCCGGCGGCCGATGCCCTGGCGCGCGTAGCGGTCGGAGACCAGCACCATGCCGATCGCGGCGAGGCCCGGGCCGTACGAGGTGACCACGCAGGCGGTCACCAGCCCCTCGCCGGACGGGTCGTCGATGCCGTACCCCTGCCCCGCCGTGAGCAGCAGGCCCCATTTGTACTCCTCCCGGGCCCATCCCCGGTTCTCGGACAGGTCGGCGCAGGCGAGGACGTCCTCCGAGGTGAGGCGCCGGATGGGGAGCTGATCAAGCGGGAGGTGCGATGAGGGCATGCGGCTCAGGCTGTCCGACCCGGCCGGGGCACGTCCACCGCTTTACGGGAAGTGGCCGGGGCGCGCGTGCGGGAAGTGGCCGAGAGGCGCAGGCGACGGCCGCGCCTGGTCAGCCCCCAGGGCTTGAGCACCGAGATCGCGGTCATGAAGAGATAGGCCGTGGTCGAGACGATCGGGGCCGCGACCAGGCTGACGTCCGGCACACCGGCCGCTGCCGCGTGGGTGATCCCCGGGCGGAGCGCGAAGATCGTCGCGGTCGCCGTGGCCAGGGTGATCCAGAACTTGATCCAGACCCATCGGTGCCGGGCCAGCCCCCAGGGGGTTCCCAAGGAGAGGACCAGGCCGCTCACCAGGGTCACCAGGGCGACCGGGGCCAGGAGCCAGTCCGCGAACACCTTCATCGCCCGGTATGCCGCCTGCGTCAGGGAGAGGTCCTGGGTCGTGTAGGCGGTGATGCCGAGCGTCAACAGTCCCAGGCTGAGGCCGAGCCAGGCCACGGAGACCGCCACATGGACGACGAGAAGTGCCCGCCGCGCGGGCCGCTGGAGATGTTTCACGTGAAACACGGTGCCGTCCGGCCGTCATCTGCCGCGTCTGACCGGGGGAGTAACCGGCCGTACTAGCCTCGGCGTACATGAGGACCATCGGCGGCAGGCGCAGGCTGCATCTTTTCGATCTCGACGGCACCCTGATCCACGGTTCGGCGGCCGCGGTGGAGATCTCGCGGCAGCTCGGGCTGAGCGAGGAGATCGCGGAGCTGGAGCAGGGCTTTCTGCTGCACGGGCTCACCCCGGACGAGTTCGCGGTCCGGGCGCGGGCCCTCTGGGCGGAGCTCACCCCGGAGCAGGTGACGGCGGCCTTCGAGGGTGCTCCCTGGCTGGCCGGCATCCGGGACGTGTGGGCGGAGATCCGGGCCGAGGGCGGCCACTGCGCGGTCATCTCCCTCTCACCCGACTTCTTCGTCGAGCGGCTGTTGTCCTGGGGAGCCGACGCGGCCCATGGGTCTCGCTGGCCGTCGGTCCCGTTCACCGAGCAGATCCACCGCCCCGGAATCCTCGACGCGTCGGCGAAGGTACGGATCGCGGGGGAGCTCTGCGAGCGGTTCGGGGTGGAGCCGGCCGACTGTGTGGCGTACGGGGACTCGATGTCCGATGCTGCGCTCTTCGCGACCGTCCGGGAGACCGTGGCCGTGAACGCGGACCACCACCTCGCGGACCTGGCCCGGCACCGCTACACCGGAACCGATCTGCGTGAGGCGTACGCCCTGGTCCGAAAGGGCGCAGCTTAGTCGCCCGCACGGGTCGATTGGCCGGGATTCCCACTTTCTGTCCGGGGCCGCCGCAGTACTGCCATCCTTCGACCACGGAGGCCGACTGCGGGGAGGCGAGGACATGACGAATGCTCCGGCTGCGGCCACGGACGCGCCGCCGCCTCGAATACCGGGGGCGCAGAGCCGTGTGCCGCCCCCGGCGCCCTCACTCGACGCGGTCCTGGTCCGCCGCACCCTGGCCGAGGTCGCACCTGTCGCCGACCGGCTGACCTCGTACTTCTACGCCCTGCTCTTCGTCCGCAACCCCGAGCTGCGCGCGATGTTCCCCGCTGCCATGGACACCCAGCGCGACCGGCTGCTCAAGGCTCTGCTCACGGCCGCCGAGCACCTGGACGACGCCCCCGTGCTCACCCGGTACCTCCAGAACCTCGGCCGCGGCCACCGCAAGTACGGCACCCGGTCCGTCGACTACCCGGCCGTCGGCGAGGCCCTGATCGGCGCGCTGCTGCGGTACGCCACCACCACCTGGGACGAGGAGACGGAGGCGGCCTGGATCCGTACGTACACGACGATCTCGCAGATCATGATCGACGCGGCGGCCGAGAACGAGCAGCACGCCCCCGCCTGGTGGCAGGCCGAAGTGGTCTCGCACGACCTGCGGACCCCTGAGGTCGCCGTGGTCACCCTGCGCCCCGACCAGCCCTACCCGTTCCTCGCCGGGCAGTACACGACGCTGGAGACCCCCTGGTGGCCGCGGATATGGCGGCACTACTCCTTCGCCTCGGCGCCCCGCCCCGACGGGCTGCTCACCCTGCACGTGAAGGCGGTACCGGCCGGCTGGGTGTCCAACGCCCTGGTGCACCGCGCCCGTCCGGGGGACGTGCTGCGCCTCGGGCCGCCCGCCGGATCGATGACCGTCGACCACTCCACCGACAACGGGCTGCTCTGCCTCGGCGGCGGCACCGGCATCGCACCGATCAAGGCCCTGGTCGAGGACGTCGCCGAGCACGGGGACCGGCGCCCCGTCGAGGTCTTCTACGGGGCGCGCAGCGACCACGACCTCTATGACATCGACACGATGCTGCGGCTCCAGAAGACCTTCCCCTGGCTGGCCGTCCGCCCGGTCACGGAGGAGCAGGGCAGGCTCCCGGACGCCCTGCGCCGGTACGGGCCGTGGGCCGAGTACGACGCCTATCTCTCCGGGCCGGTCGGCATGATCCGCAGCGGGGTCGACGCCCTGCGCGGCGCCGGTATCCCCACCGACCGGATCCGCCACGACCACCTTGAGGAACTGGTGCCCTGAAGCGTGCCCTGGGGCCGTCAGCCCAGGTCGGGGGCGTGCATCGCGCGGACGCCCTCGATGTTGCCGTCCAGGTAGTGGCGCAGGGAGAGCGGTACGAGGTGGACGGCGGCGATGCCCACGCGGCTGAAGGGCACCCGGACGATCTCGTACTCGCCCAGGGGCTCGTCGACCTCGGGACCGTGCCGCTGCGAGGTGTCCATCGACTCCAGCCGGCAGACGAAGAAGTGCTGCACCTTCACCCCGGAGACCCCGCCGTCGACGATGTGCTCGACGGTGTCCACGAAGCAGGGCACCACGTCGGTGATCTTGGCGCCGAGTTCCTCGTGCACCTCGCGGTGCAGGGCCTCGACGACGGTCGAGTCGGAGGATTCGACCCCGCCGCCGGGCGTCAGCCAGTAGGGATCCACCCCCGGCTTGGTGCGCTTGATGAGGATCAGGTCGTCCCCGTCGAGCAGGATGGCGCGTGCGGTGCGCTTTACCACAGGTCGTTCGGTCATGGGAAGAAAATGGCCCGTCCCCGGTGTCCTGAAACTCACCAGTCCTCTGCGGATCTCAGCAGCCACTCATGGGCCCGCGCGATGTGAGGCAGGGCGAGCGTGCCCGTACGGACGACGAGGAAGTAGGTGCGCAGGGGCGGCACCGGCGGGTCGAGCAGGGCCACGAGCCGGCCGCGCTCCAGGGCGTCCTCGCACAGATAGCGCGGCAGCACGGCGAGGCCGGCCCCGGAGGCGGCGGACTCGAGGACGGCCCGCAGGTCCGGGGCGATCACGGTCGCGGCGGCGGTCGGCTTGGTCTCGAAGACGGTCGCCCAGTAGCGGGCGACGAACGGCAGCGATTCGTGCACCTCGACCACGGGCAGCTGCTCCAGGACGACCGCGCCCCTGCTCAGCAGCAACCCGGGCGACAGCCGGGCGGCCCAGCGGGGCGCCGCGACCAGGGCGTGCTCCTCGTCGCAGAGCGGGGTGGCGGCGAACAGCCCGCCGCGCGGCCGTGCCGTGGCGACGGCCAGATCGTGGTGTCCGGCGGCGAGCCCGTCGAGGGTCTCCTCCGCACTGCCCAGGAAGGAGGCGCGGACCGCCAAGCCCTGGGCGACCAGCGGGGTCAGGGCGGGCAGCACGCGGGCCGAGGTGAACTCGGGCGGCCCGGCGACGTGCAGGGTGCGGACCCCGCTCTGCTCGTCCAGACCGGTCTCGGTGATCTCGACGAGTGCGTCCAGATGTGGGGCGGCGCGATGGGCGAGCTCGTCGCCGATGGTGGTGGGGGTGACCCCACGGGCCTGTCTGAGGAAGAGCGGGCGGCCGAGTTGCCGTTCCAGGGTGCGGATCTGGCTGGTGACCGCGGGCTGGGAGAGGCCGAGCAGCGCGGCGGCGCGGGTGAAGGAGCCGGCCCGGTGCACCGTGACGAACGTGCGCAGCAGGGTCAGATCCATGTCCGCCCCCTCCCGGCCGGGTGCGGCCGTTCGACTCAGGCGGCCCGCTGACGGCGCCTCAGGACCGTCCAACTATAAATAAGTCGATAGGTCTCTGTCGCTACGGTGATTGGACACTGACGCAGAGTCAACTAGCCTTGTTCAGGCGGTTGTCCGCTGAGGAATCCGCAGGGGGGACGGGGGCGTTCCGAGCCACGAGGGGGGAGGTTCGGAACGCCCCTTCACGCTGCTCCGCGCGCTATCCGGCGGCCTTGTCGAGCGCCCGCAGGACGTCCGCGATCAGGTCCTCCGGGTCCTCCGCGCCCACTGAGAAGCGGACGAAGCCCTCGGGCACGGCGTCCCCGCCCCAGCGGCCGCGCCGCTCGGCCGTCGACCGCACCCCGCCGAAGCTGGTGGCGTCGTCGACGAGCCGCAGTGCGTCAAGGAACCGGTCGGCCCACGCGCGGTCCGGCAGGACGAAGGAGACGACGGAGCCGAAGCGCCGCATCTGCCGGGCTGCGACCTCGTGCGAGGGGTCGCCGGGAAGCCCCGGGTAGCGCAGCCCGGTCACGTCCCGGTGCGCGGCCAGGGCCTCGGCGAGGGAGAGCGCGGTGGCGCATTGCCGGTCGATGCGCAGCTGGAGGGTGGCCAGGGACCGGTGGGCGAGCCAGGCCTCCATCGGGCCCGGGATCGCGCCGACGATCTTGCGCCAGCGCCGTACCTCGGCGGCTCGCCGCGGATCACGGCAGCTGACGTGGCCGAGCAGGATGTCGCCGTGCCCGGTCATGCCCTTGGTGTCGCTGGCGACGGAGAAGTCGGCGCCCAGCTGCAGGGGCCGCTGGCCGAGCGGGGTGGCCAGGGTGTTGTCGACGGCGACCAGGGCACCGGCCTCGTGGGCCGCGGCCACCATGCGGCGCAGGTCGCACACGTCGAGCCCGGGGTTGGACGGGGTCTCCAGCCACAGCAGCTTGGCGCCGTCCAGGACGGACAGCTGGGCGTCCCCGCCGGTCGGCGCGGTGCGGACCTCGATGCCGTACGCCCGCAGCTGTTCGTGCAGCAGGGGTAGCGCCTGGTAGCCGTCGTCGGGGAGGACGACGGCGTCGCCGGTGCGCAGCTGGGAGAGGAGGACGGCGGAGATGGCGGCCATCCCGGAGGCGAAGACCAGGGTCTCGACGCCGCTCTCCCCCGGTGCCTCCAGCTCGCCGATGGCGCGTTCCAGATGGGTCCAGGTGGGGTTCTCGTCGCGGCCGTAGGTGTACGGGCCGGTCGGGTCGCCGGGCAGGTGGAAGTGGGCCGCGAAGACCGGGCCCGGCAGGGTGGGCTCGTACTTCACGGGCTCGGGCAGCCCGGCCCGCACCGCGAGGGTCCCGTCGCCGAAGCCGCCGGTGCTCGCGGCCGCAGAGGCCGGGCCAGGGGCACGCCCCGTGCCGTTCGTGCTGTTCATGCCGTCCGTTCCTCCACCTCGTCGCGCACGGCGGCGAGCAGGCCCTCGCTCGCCGCCTCCACCATCTCCAGAC
The DNA here is from genome assembly GCF_044541845.1 of Streptomyces sp. NPDC085481. NCBI lineage: Bacteria > Bacillati > Actinomycetota > Actinomycetes > Kitasatosporales > Streptomycetaceae > Streptomyces > Streptomyces sp. NPDC085481. The sequence continues at coordinate 94,382 of NZ_JBITTJ010000002.1, read as the reverse complement.
ACTCCTCGAACAGGTCCCGGCCGCCGTAGTAGGGGTCCGGTACGTCGAGGTCGGCGCCGGCGCCGGGGTCGTAGGAGCGCAGCAGTCGTATCTTGGCGGCTTCCTCGGGTGTACGGGCCAGCCGCCGCAGCTCCCGTACATGGCCCTCGTCGAGGGCGATCACCAGGTCGAGCGCCGCGAACCAGGAGGCGCGGAACCGGCGGGCGGTGTGTTCCGACCCGTAGCCGCCCTCCTCGAGGACGGCGACCGTGCGCGGGTCGGCGCCGTCGCCCTCGTGCCAGCCCCCGGTGCCGGCGCTGTCCACGACGACCGCGTCGGCCAGACCGGCCTCCGTCACACGGGCCCGGAAGACGTGCTCAGCCATCGGCGAGCGGCAGATGTTGCCGGTGCAGACGAAACAGACGCGGTACGGCATGGCCCTCAGTCCCCGTCGGGGAGTACGACGTTCAGCGCCCACGAGACGACGGAGATGATCAGGCCACCGAGGACGGCGGTCCAGAAGCCTTCCACGTGGAAGCTGAGGTCGAGCTGGTCGGCCAGCCAGGACGTCAGGAGCAGCATGAGCGCGTTGACGACGAGGGTGATCAGACCGAGCGTCAGAATGAAGAGCGGAAACGTGAGCAGCTTCACGACCGGCTTCACCAGGAAGTTCACCAGGCCGAAAACCAGCGCGACCAGGATCAGGGTCCAGGCCTTCTTGCCGGTGCTGTCACCGGTCAGGGTGATGTCCTGGATCAGCCAGATGGCCACCAGGAGCGCGCCCGCGTTGGCGAGCGTCTTGACTACGAAATTCTTCATGTGTCAGATCGTGGCAGACACGATCGGGCCAACGGCAGGGGCGGACGAGCGATGAAGGCATTCCGACTGGACGAGCTGGAGGCGGAGCGCGCCGCGAACGACGGCGCCTACCTCCAGTTCCTGCGCGAGCGGAACATGTCCGTCGGCCTGTACGCGCTCGACGCGGGGCAGCTCGACCCGCAGCAGCCGCACGGTCAGGACGAGGTGTACTTCGTGGTCAGCGGCCGGGCCGCGATCACGGTCGGGACGGAGACGACCCAGGTGGCGCGGGGCAGCGTGGTGTACGTGCCGGCGGGGGTGGCGCACAAGTTCCACCACATCACCGAGGATCTGCGGGTCATGGTGGTGTTCTCCCCGCCGGAGGGCTGACCCCCTAGGGGGCGGATCAGGGAAGTCCGGGGGCTGTGAGGCCCCCGTTCGCTTGCTGTGCGCCCCTAGCATCGAAGGTGTCCGGCGCAGAGAGCGCCGGCTGACCCTTCGGGCTCGGACTCTTCGGAGATGAGGTAAGCGCAATGGCGGTGAAGGAGATTCTCGCGGGGATGCCGTGGTGGGTGAAGTGGGTCGCCATACCGCTCATCGCACTGGTCGTCTTCGGCGGTCTGATCACCAGCGTCCTGACCTTCGTGGTCGGTCTGCTCTTCAAGCTGCTGGTCTTCGTGGCGCTGGTGGGTGGACTGATCTACGTCGTACGGAAGTTCACGTCCTCGTCCTCCTCGCGTGAGGACTGGTAGCACGAGTTATCTATGGGTACGGGCGTCCGCCGGGGATTAGCCCGGCCGAGGGAACGCGCAGGTGGAAAGGGAGTGTGCCCGCAGAGGCTGCTACTACATTGGTAAAGCTCTGCCGCCCCGGGACAACAGGCGTAGATCTCCCACCGGTTCCAGGCCGCGGCGGGCGCGCGGGGGCGGCCCCCGCGGGCGGGTGCGACGCACTCGTCGACACGCCTGGGGGTGACCTTTGGCCATGGCTTCGCAGCCCGCCGCTCCTACCCTGATCGGCTCGGTGCAGCGCGCGCTGAGACTACTGGAGGCCGTGGGCTCCCATGAGGACGGAGCCCCCGCCAAACAGCTCGCGCGCGAGGCGGGACTCCCGCTTCCCACCGCGTACCACTTGCTCCGCACCCTGACGCACGAGGGCTATCTGCGTCGCGAGAAGGGTGTGTTCGTCTTCGGCGACGCCGCCGGCCGTCTGGTCGGCGGCGGAGTTCTGCAGAATCGTCGCACCAAGATCGAAAAATCTCTCGCGCACTGGCGGGACGTGATCGGCGTCCCCGTCTACTTCGCGATCTACCGCGAGGGTGAGATCGAACTCGTCGCCGTCGCCGACACCCCCTCGTCCCCCGCCGTCGAGGAGTGGGCCGACTTCCGGGAGACCGGCCACGCGCACGCCATCGGGCAGTGTCTGCTCAGTCAACTCGATCTGAAGAGTCGTCAAGACCACCTCGACCGTCATCCGGTGGATGCCATCACGCCGTATACGGTGCGTAACCGCCGTGCCTTTTTGGATCGTTTGGGCGGAATGGGGCGAATGGAGCCCCTGGTGGAGCGTCAGGAATATGCGCTGGGCACGGTCTGTGCCGCCATCCCCATCACGGCGGGGTCCACGGCGGCCGCGGTGGCGATTTCCCTCCCCCTTCACCAGGAAGAACGGTTGCTGCCCGCAGTCGAATGGCTACGCAATGAGATCGGAAGGCTCTTCAGTTCCCTCGCGCTCTCTATCAGTATCTGAAAAATCACTCCTTGTGATCTGCTAGTGCGTGCACCACGATTGCGTCAAGAGGGCCATGGGGGATCATTCCTGGCCGTTTCGACCACAGCTTTCAGCAGAGTGTTTACACAACTGCTCCACCGACTGCGGGGTACATGATGCGAGAGACGGTTCAGGCCGAGGTCCTGATGAGCTTCCTCGTCTCCGAGGAGCTCTCCTTCAGGATCCCGGTGGAACTGCGATACGAGACCCGTGACCCCTATGCGGTGCGGATGACCTTCCACCTGCCCGGAGACGCTCCGGTGACCTGGGCGTTCGGGAGGGAGCTGCTGCTCGACGGGATCAACCGGCCCAGCGGGGACGGTGATGTGCACATCGCCCCGACCGAGCCCGAGGGCCTCTCCGATGTGATCATCCGGCTCCAGGTCGGCGCCGACCGCGCCCTGTTCCGGGCGAGCGCGCCCCCGCTGGTCGCCTTCCTCGACCGTACGGACAAGCTCGTCCCGCTCGGTCAGGAACGGACACTGGGTGACTTCGAGGACCACCTGGAGGCGGCACTCGGCCGGATTCTTGCGGAGGAGAACGCGGGCTGACGACGTCCCCGCACGTCACTTGGCCCGTCGCCGGCGTCCGCCCCCGCCGGCTCGGCCGGCCCGTCCGGCCCGTCCGGCCCGGACCGACCCCGGCTCGGTGGTCCCCGGGCGGTCGGCGGAGACCACCAGCGCCGCGAGTCCGGTGGTGACCGGGACCGAGGCGACCAGGCCGATCGACCCGACCAGCGTGCGGACGATCTCCACCGCCACCAGTTCGCTGTTGGCCACCGTCCCCACGCTGCTCTGGGCGATCGAGAACAGCAGCAGGAGCGGCAGCGCGGCACCGGCGTACGCGAGGACCAGGGTGTTCACCACCGACGCGATGTGGTCGCGGCCGATCCGGATTCCGGCCCGGTAGAGCGCCCGCGGCCCCATGCGCGGATCGGCCTGGTGCAGCTCCCAGACGGCGGAGGTCTGGGTGACCGTCACGTCGTCGAGCACGCCGAGCGAGCCGATGATGATGCTGGCGAGCAGCAGACCGGACATGTCGATCTGCGGGAAGAGCCCGTGGATGAGACCGGTGTTGTCGTCCGTGTTGCCGCTGAGTGAGGCCCAGCCGACGAAGAGCGAGCCGAGCAAGCCGATCAGCAGCAGCGACACCAGCGTGCCGAGCACCGCGACCGAGGTACGGGCCGACAGCCCGTGGCACAGGTAGAGCGCGATCAGCATGATCGTGCTCGATCCGACGACGGCGACCAGCAGCGGATTGGACCCCTGCAGGATCGCCGGGAGGATGAAGAAGGTCAGCACGACGAAGCTCGCGGCGAGCGCGATCAGCGCCATCACCCCGCGCATCCTGCCGACGAGCACGACCGCGAGCGCGAAGATGCCGGCGAGCAGGGCGATCGGCAGCTTCCGGTTCACGTCCGTGACCGAGTACTGCAGGTCGCGCGGCGCGTCGGGCGCGTACGCGACGACCACCCCCTGTCCCTCGTGGAGCTGCCGTGGAGCGTCGGGCTGCACGATCTCGGTGAAGGTACGGCCCTTGTTCGGACCGGTGGTGACGACGACGGTCGCCTTCGCGCACCGGCCCTGCTGGGCGTTGACCGCCTCGCGCCCCTCGGGGGTCGAGGTGTCGCCGGTCGGCGGGACCTGAGCGGCGTTCACGTCCTTGCAGTCGACGTGTTCGACGGAGCTGACCTTGCCCTGCTCGGTCTGCCGGTCGAAGCCGACCCCGGTGCGCTCGTGCGCGGGGGCGCCACCCGGCCACAGCACCGCGAGCCCGACCACCACGGCGGTGGCGAAGGGGATCAGGACCGCGGCGATGACCTTGCGCAGATGACGCGAGACGGGCGCGGCCGGACCGTGGCTGTGCGAGTGGCCGTGGCCCCCGTGTCCGTGGCCGCCGTCTCCGTGGCCGCCGGGCCCGTTGCCGGACTGTCCGTGGCCGCCGTGTCCGTCGCCGACGTGCCCGTCCTGCCCGTCGTGGCCGTGTGGTTCGGGGGTCTGCTCGGTGGAAGTCACCGACCGATCATCGCAAGAACGTAGAGAGACCCACTGTTCAGCACGCCAGGGATGGCGCTAGCGTGGTGACACCTTTGCACACGCGGGAGCTCGGAGCACCGGGCTGAGAGGGCGCTGACGATTCGCTGCGCCGACCGCCGAACCTGTTACCGGGTAATGCCGGCGTAGGGAGATCGGTCTCATGACCATTCAGGATGCACACACGCCTGCCTCCAGCCAGGGCGAGCGCACGCCGGGCTGGCACAAGGGATACGTCGAGGGCTCACGCCCCGACCTCCGGGTGCCCGTCCGTCAGGTGCACCTCACCAACGGCAAGGACGTGACGCTGTACGACACGTCCGGTCCGTACACCGACCCCACCATCGACACCGACGTACGGCGCGGTCTGCCGCCGCTGCGCGAGAACTGGATCATCGGCCGCGGCGACACCGAGGAGTACCCGGGCCGCCCGGTCCGCCCCGAGGACGACGGCATCAAGCACACCTCGCCGCGCGGCGGCGGTCTGAAGAACCTCGACGCGGTCTTCCCCGGCCGTCCGCGGCTGCCCCGCCGGGGCCGCGACGGGCAGGCGGTGACGCAGCTCGCGTACGCCCGCCGGGGAGAGATCACCCCGGAGATGGAGTACGTCGCGATCCGCGAGAACGTCTCCCCCGAGGTTGTACGGGAGGAGATCGCGGCGGGTCGCGCGGTGCTGCCGGCGAACGTCAACCACCCGGAGATCGAGCCGATGATCATCGGCAAGCGCTTCCTGGTGAAGGTCAACGCCAACATCGGCAACTCCGCGGTCACCTCCTCCATCGAGGAGGAGGTGGAGAAGATGACCTGGGCGACCAAGTGGGGCGCCGACACGGTCATGGACCTGTCCACCGGCCGCAACATCCACACCACCCGCGAGTGGGTGCTGCGCAACTCCCCCGTGCCGATCGGCACCGTGCCGCTCTACCAGGCCCTGGAGAAGGTCGACGGCAAGGCCGAGGAGCTGACCTGGGAGATCTACAAGGACACGGTCATCGAGCAGGCCGAGCAGGGCGTCGACTACATGACGGTGCACGCCGGCGTGCTGCTCCCGTACGTGCCGCTGACCGCCCGCCGCAAGACCGGCATCGTCTCGCGCGGCGGCTCGATCATGGCCGCCTGGTGCCTGGCGCACCACCAGGAGAACTTCCTCTACACGAACTTCGAGGAGCTCTGCGAGATCCTGGCGGCGTACGACGTCACGTACTCGCTCGGCGACGGCCTGCGGCCCGGCTCGATCGCGGACGCCAACGACGCGGCGCAGTTCGCCGAGCTGAAGACCCTCGGCGAGCTCAACACCATCGCCAAGCGCCACAACGTGCAGACGATGATCGAGGGCCCGGGCCATGTCCCGATGCACAAGATCAAGGAGAACATCGACCTCCAGCAGGAGATCTGCGAGGAGGCGCCGTTCTACACGCTCGGCCCGCTGACCACGGACGTCGCGCCCGCGTACGACCACATCACCTCGGGCATCGGCGCGGCGATGATCGCCTGGTGGGGCACGGCGATGCTCTGCTACGTCACACCCAAGGAGCACCTGGGCCTGCCCAACCGCGACGACGTGAAGACCGGCGTCATCACGTACAAGATCGCGGCACACGCGGCGGACCTGGCGAAGGGCCACCCGGGCGCCCAGGAGTGGGACGACGCACTGTCCGACGCGCGCTTCGAGTTCCGCTGGGAGGACCAGTTCAACCTGGCCCTCGACCCGGACACGGCCCGCGAGTTCCACGACGAGACGCTGCCGGCGGAGCCCGCGAAGACGGCGCACTTCTGCTCGATGTGCGGCCCGAAGTTCTGCTCCATGAAGATCTCCCAGGACATCCGCCGTGAGCACGGCGGCGACCTGAAGGCGGAGGAGATCGAGGCGGGCATGGCCGAGAAGTCGGCGGAGTTCGCGGCGTCCGGCAACCGGGTCTACCTGCCGATGGCGGAGTAGCCGCCGGGAGCTGCCCGGTACGGGACCGGCCCGCGAGCCACGGGGGGAGTCGCGGGACGGTCCCTTTCTGCTGTGTGCTGCTCCGGCCGCTCTGCTGCGGGGCTATTCCGGCCCGTGTTCCGGCGGGGCGTAGTCCGGGCTGGTGAAGTCCGGGCTCGTGAAGGTCGGGCGGGGGGACGGGGAGCCTTCGTTGGGGCTGGTGAAGTCCGGGCCGCTGTACCCGACCTTCGGTATGCGGCCGGCCGGCGGCTGGTGCTGTTTCGGGAGGGACGGCGGCGGCGGGGCGGCCAGGGCGTCGCGGAGGAAGGGCAGGATGCCGCGGTCCAGGAGGGCGCGGCACCAGGCTTGCCGGGCGCGGGAGAGTTCGTCGTCCGGGTCCGGGGCCGGGACTTCCGTGGCGCTGTTGCGCAGCGCCGTCACCAGCAGGCCGGCGGCGGCGCAGAGCAGGCCGGCCGCGGCGACGGCGCCGAAGAGGAGGCCCGCGGTCAGCAGGGTGTCGGCGAAGGCGGGCGCAGGGTCCAGCATCTTCAGGACCGCGCCGACCAGGAGGAGGATCACCGCCGCGGTGCCGGCGAGGATCGGGGCGAGGACGGTGACGATCGCGACGACGCCCGCGCCGCCCGTGTCGCTCAGCACCTCGCCCGTCCCGCTCGTGGAGCGGACCTGTTCGCGGACCTTCACGAAGTGGTCGTACTCGACCGCCGCGGCGGTCGTGATGAGCGCTGTCGCATTCAGCGCCATCGAGCGCAGCTGTGCCGTCGTGAGCCGGGTCCCGACCTCGGTGAGATCCGGCCGTTCGTGTGCGTTGCGCAGTGCGTCGTCGAGGACCCGCTCGAACTCGGCGCGGTCCTCGGTCAGCAGGTGCGGAGCCACGTTCATGTGCATCCCCCGATGCTCCGTAGGGCCTTCGGCGGCCGTGGTGAACGGCCCGTTGGGCGGAAACGGAGGAGAGCCTGCTACGGATGAGCCGATGGTATTGCGGTTACGGCACGCGGTGACAGGGTGTTTCGGGAAATCGACTTCCCCGGATGCGTAGGGTTATGCGTCAGGCGGGCAGCGGGAGTTGAACGACCAGCAGCTTTCCGGCCATGGTCACGCCGCCGTCCATCGCGATCGCCAGACCGTCCGCGTACACGTGCGGTCCGTCGACGACCGGGCGGTCGCCCTCCTCGCCGTCCTCCGTGCCGACCTGGCCGAGGAGGTACGGGATGGGGCTGTGGCCGTGCACGATCCGGCGGCCGCCGTAGGTGCCGAGCAGCTCCTGCACGGCGTGCGGGCCCGCGGCCTCGTCGCGGAAGGCGAAGCGCTTGGTGAACTTCCGGAACAGGTCCCAGACCTCGTCCGCGTCGTTCCGGTTGAGGATCTCGTGGACGGTGTCGTTGACGTCCGCGATGGTCTGGCCGTACTCCAGATATGCGGTGGTGTCCGAGTGCAGGAGCAGGTGCCCGTCCTCCTCCACCACGGCGTCGAGCCGGGACATCCACTGGAGGTGGACGTCCTGGAGCCGGTCCATGTCGTGCTTCTGGCCGCCGTTGAGCAGCCAGGCGGCCTGGAAGGTGGCGGTGCCGGCGCCCGAGCTGACCGGGGTGTCGCCGAACCGCTTGGCGCCGATGAGCAGCAGCTCGTGGTTGCCCATGAGGGCCTTGCAGTAGCCGCCGGCGGCCGCGGCCTCGGCGGACAGGCGCATCACGAGGTCGATCACGCCGATGCCGTCGGGCCCGCGGTCGGTGAAGTCGCCGAGGAACCACAGACGGGCGTTGCCCGCGGCCCAGCGGCCGTTGTCGTCGATCAGGCCCTGGGCGTGCAGCGCGGCGATGAGCTCATCCAGATAGCCGTGGACGTCGCCCACGACGTACAGCGGGCCGGTGCCGCCGTCGCCGGTGGGTGCGGGCCGGGGGACGGGGGTGACCTGCACCTGGACGGTGTCGCCGCGGTTGATGACCGGGAGGTCGCGCTCGGTCGGGGTGTAGCCCTCGGGCGGCTCGTCGTCGGGGTACGCGTTCCCGGGGTGGCCGCTCGCGACGGCGCCCAGCGGGACGGTTCCCGTCGGGGCGGTGCCCATGGGCACCGAGCCCGTGGCGTCTCCCGTGGCGACCGAGACGATGGAGGAGCCGCCGCCCAGGTGGAGCGTGGCGTCGGCGGGCACGGGGGCGGCGGGTGCCGCGTGAGCCACGGAGGCCGCGGGGACCTCGGCGGGGAAGGGCTCCACCGCGTGCCCCTGGACGGGCACCCGGGCATACGGAGGTACACGGAAGTCACGCAACGTCGCCGTGCGCACCACGGGTTCCTGCCCGGCCCCCTGTGTCATCGACCCCTCCACCACCTTCGCGATGCCCTGCACATCGCGGACCGGCCTGGTCGGGGTGGTCCGCGGTGTCGTCCGCCCATCATAGGAATGAGGTTCCTCCTGTGTGACGCACCAGGGGTGGTGAATCCGGGTCCACTCCGGGTTCACCGGTTGTTTCGCCCGAATTGAGAAGGTACAGACCGGGGATGTGGCCGGGCCGCACCGAGGTTTGCCCTCGACGCGGCCCAGAAGCTGCCCCCGATGCTGCCCTTTGAAGTGCCCCCTAAAGGAGCTCCCCGGCCTTTCGACCCCGGCTCAGTCCTTCGAGGGAGATCGCGGCGGGCTGACCGTCGTCCGCGGTGAGCGCCTCTGCGAGGAGGTGCGGACGATCAGCTCCGTCGGTATCACCTGTTCGACCGGTCCGTCCGTCTCGATCCCCTCGATGGCGTCGATGAGGAGCTGGACGACGGCCGTGCCGATCCGGCGCGGCTTGAGCGAGAGGGTCGTGATGGGTGGTTCGGTGTTGGCGTAGACGGTGGATTCGCTGCAGCAGACCAGCAGCAGGTCGTCCGGCACCCGCAGCCCGTAGCGGCGGGCGGCCGCGAGCAGGTCGGTGCCGTTCGGGTCGAACAGCCCGTACACGGCGTCGGGGCGGTCCGGGCGGGCGAGCAGCCGGTCGGCCGCGACGGCGCCCGCGCACGGGTCGTGCGCCGGATAGGCCTCGTAGACGGGGTCCTGGCCGACCCGCTCGCACCAGTTGAGGTACGCGGTGGTGGAGAGCCGGGTGTAGGTGTCGGTGGTGGTGCCGGTGAGCAGGCCGATCCGGCGGGCGCCTGCGGCGGCGAGATGGTCGAGGAGATCGAGGACGGCCGCCTCGTGGTCGTTGTCGACCCAGGCGGTGACCGGCAGGGTGCCGGCGGGCCGGCCGTCGGATACGACGGGTAGTCCCTGGCGGACGAGTTCGGTGACGACGGGGTCGTGGTCGGAGGGGTCGATGACGACGGTCCCGTCGAGCGCGACGTTCGACCAGACGTCGTGACGGGAGGTGGCGGGCAGGATGACCAGGGCGTAGCCGCGCGCGAGCGCGGCCGATGTGGCGGCTCTGGCCATCTCCGCGAAGTACGCGAATTCGGTGAAGGTGAAAGGTTCATCCCCGTACGTGGTCACGGTCAGGCCGATGAGTCCCGACTTGCCGGTACGGAGCGTTCGGGCCGCTGCCGACGGGCGATAGCCCAGCCGGTCTGCGACCTCGCGGACGTGACGGCGGGTGGCGTCCGGGAGCCGGCCCTTGCCGTTGAGCGCGTCGGAGACAGTCGTGATGGAGACCCCGGCGGCGGCGGCCACGTCCCGGATGCCCGCTCGGCCCTGCCGGCTTCCCCGGGTCTGTGCCCGGCTCACCTGGTGCTTCCCTGCTGCTGTCATGGCGAGCCGATAGTAGGGCGAGGGCGGTGGGTTGGGCCGGTCGCATATTCACGCGTTGACAGGCACGTTTCTGCATGATCATTAATGCCCAATGACCTTTGAAACCAAGTAAGTTGGGGCCATTTCCATGGGACCTGCGGTCCCCGGTACCCATGAGCCTGGCGAGGGGGCGAGGTCTCGAAGAGGTCTCAACTCACCTCTACGGGGGATGCGCGCCACGGCGCTCGCCACCAGCGCACGCCACCCCTGGGCGCGCTCCCCCTGTTGCCGCTCCGTTGTCCACAGCCCATTCGCAGGGGAGCCGAATCCTCATAAGGTGAGGAGCATTGGTGGTACGGACGGTCGAGGAGGCCACACTGTGAGCGAGACCAGCGGGACGAGCACCGGCAGCCCGAAGCTGCGCGCAGAGCTGGACGGCATCCCCACCTACAAGCCGGGCAAGCCGGCCGCCGCGGGCGGACCGGTCGCCTTCAAGCTCTCCTCCAACGAGAACCCCTATCCGCCGCTGCCGGGTGTGATGGAGAGCGCGCTGGCCGCGGCCGCGAACTTCAACCGCTACCCGGACCTGGCCTGTACGGGCCTGACGGCCGAGATCGCCGAGCGCTTCGGCGTCCCGCTCGCCCACGTGGCCACGGGCACCGGCTCGGTCGGGGTGGCGCAGTCCCTGGTGCAGTCCACCTCGGGCCCGGGCGACGAGGTCATCTACGCCTGGCGCTCCTTCGAGGCGTACCCGATCATCACGCGGATCAGCGGGGCGACCCCGGTGCAGGTGCCGCTGACCGACGGCGAGGTGCACGACCTCGACGCCATGGCCGAGGCGATCACCGACCGAACCCGGCTGATCTTCGTCTGCAACCCGAACAACCCCACGGGCACCGCGGTGCGCCGTGCGGAGCTGGAGCGCTTCCTGGACCGGGTGCCCTCCGACGTCCTCGTCGTGATCGACGAGGCGTACCGCGAGTTCGTCCGCGACACCGAGATCCCGGACGGCGTGGAGCTCTACCGTGACCGGCCGAACGTGGCGGTGCTGCGGACCTTCTCGAAGGCGTACGGCCTGGCCGGCTTGCGGGTCGGCTTCGCGATCGCCCATGAGCCGGTGGCGGCGGCGCTGCGCAAGACGGCCGTGCCCTTCGGCGTCAGCCAGCTCGCGCAGGACGCGGCGGTGGCCTCGCTGCGCGCCGAGGACGAGCTGCTCGGGCGGGTCGGCTCGCTGGTGGCCGAGCGGGCGCGGGTCCATGCGGGGCTCGTGGCCCAGGGCTGGACCGTGCCGGAGACCCAGGCGAACTTCGTCTGGCTGCGGCTCGGCGAGCGGACCATGGACTTCGCGGCGGAGTGCGAGCGGCACGGCGTGGTGGTGCGTCCGTTCGCGGGCGAGGGCGTCCGGGTCACGATCGGTGAGACCGAGGCGAACGACCTGTTCCTGAAGGCGGCGGAGGGCTTCCGCAAGGAGGCCTAGTCCACCTGGGCCACCGCCTCCACGCGGATCGGGTCGCCGTCCCGCACGGTGGCCAGGATCCGAGGGTCACCGTCGAGCGCGCCCAGGATGTTGCACGGGCTCGCCAGCCGCGGTTCGTCCCCGCGCGAGATGGGCGTGGGGCCGTAGGGGAGGGCGAGTGCGTCGCCCTCCGTCCAGAACGCCACCGTGCCGGGGGCGACCACCTGTCGGGCGTCGGGCTCGACGGCGACGGAGACCGGAGTGTCGAAGTAGACCTCCTCGCCCCAGGTCCGGGCGGTGGAGACGATCGGGAGAGCCCCCACGAGCGCCTTGCTCGTGGGGGTTTCGTCGAGGGTGGCCGTGGCGTGGCCGGCGGGCCATGAGATGCGTATCCGAAGGGTCATGGCCCGGATTCAACAATATGTTGAAGGTCTTGGGAAGGGGTGGCTTTCGGTAGGGGGACCCCGACTGAAGGTGCGGATTTCGTATGAGCCATAATGCTTGTGAATGTGAACGCGTTCACAAGCGTGGCCCTGTTTCTCCCTGGATGGGTGGGATTAAAGGGGCAAACTGCCGATGTGACCACGGCGATGTAAGGAGATGACGTGGACCTCGCTCTGGCGCCGGAGACTCTGGCGCGCTGGCAGTTCGGCATCACCACCGTCTACCACTTTCTCTTCGTCCCCATGACGATCTCCCTCGCGGCACTCACCGCCGGTCTCCAGACCGCCTGGGTGCGCACGGAGAACGAGAAGTACCTCAGGGCGACCAAGTTCTGGGGCAAGCTCTTCCTGATCAACATCGCCATGGGTGTCGTCACCGGCATCGTGCAGGAGTTCCAGTTCGGCATGAACTGGTCCGACTACTCTCGCTTCGTCGGCGACATCTTCGGCGCCCCGCTCGCCTTCGAGGCACTGATCGCCTTCTTCTTCGAGTCCACCTTCATCGGCCTGTGGATCTTCGGCTGGGACAAGCTTCCCAAGAAGATCCACCTTGCCTGCATGTGGATGGTCTCGATCGGCACGATCCTGTCCGCGTACTTCATCCTCGCGGCCAACTCCTGGATGCAGCACCCGGTCGGCTACCGCATCAACGCCGAGCGTGGCCGCGCCGAACTCACCGACTTCTGGCAGGTGCTCACCCAGAACACCGCCCTCACGCAGTTCTTCCACACCATGACGGCGGCCTTCCTGGTCGGCGGCGCCTTCATGGTGGGCGTCTCCGCCTTCCACCTGGCGCGCAAGAAGCACATCCCGGTGATGAGGACCTCGCTGCGGCTCGGCCTGATCACCCTGATCATCGCGGGCCTCGGCACCGCGATCAGCGGTGACCTGCTCGGCAAGGTCATGTTCAAGCAGCAGCCCATGAAGATGGCCGCGGCCGAGGCGCTCTGGGACGGCGAGGCACCCGCCCCCTTCTCCGTCTTCGCCTACGGCGACGTCGAGAAGGGCCACAACACCGTCGCCATAGAGATCCCGGGCCTGCTGTCCTTCCTCGCGAACGACGACTTCAGCTCGTACGTCCCGGGCATCAACGACGTCAACAAGGCGGAGCAGGAGAAGTTCGGCCCCGGCGACTACCGGCCGAACATCCCGGTCGCCTACTGGGGCTTCCGCTGGATGATCGGCTTCGGCATGGCTTCGCTGGCCATCGGAATCCTGGGCCTCTGGCTGACCCGCAAGAAGTTCATGCTGGCACCGGGGCTGCGGACCGGTGACGACGAGGTGCCGCATCTGGTCCTGTTCAAGCGGAAGGCGCTCAACCCCCGCCTGACCAAGTGGTACTGGATCATCGCCCTGTGGACGATGGCCTTCCCGCTGATCGCCAACTCCTGGGGCTGGATCTTCACCGAGATGGGCCGCCAGCCGTGGGTCGTCTACGGCGTGCTGCGCACACGTGACGCCGTGTCCCCCGGGGTCTCCCAGGGCGAGGTCATCGCCTCGATGACGGTCTTCACCCTCCTCTACGCCGTCCTCGCCGTGATCGAGGTGAAGCTGCTCGCCAAGTACGTCAAGGCCGGCCCGCCCGAGCTCACCGAGGACGACCTCAACCCGCCCACCAAGATCGGCGGGGACCACCGCGACCCCGACCGGCCGATGGCCTTCTCGTACTGAGGCTGAGGAGATCGAGGCATGGAACTCCACGACGTCTGGTTCGTACTCATCGCCGTCCTCTGGACCGGCTACTTCTTCCTCGAGGGCTTCGACTTCGGGGTCGGCGTCCTGACCAAGCTGCTGGCCCGCGACCGCACCGAGAAGCGGGTGCTGATCAACACCATCGGCCCGGTCTGGGACGGCAACGAGGTGTGGCTGCTCACAGCCGGCGGCGCCACCTTCGCCGCGTTCCCCGAGTGGTACGCAACGCTCTTCTCCGGCTTCTACCTGCCGCTGCTGATCATCCTGGTCTGCCTGATCATCCGAGGCGTCGCCTTCGAATACCGGGTGAAGCGGCCCGAGGAGAACTGGCAGCGCAACTGGGAGCAGGCCATCTTCTGGACCTCCCTGATCCCCGCGTTCCTGTGGGGTGTGGCCTTCGGCAACATCGTGCGCGGAGTGAAGATCGACCGCGAGATGGAGTACGTCGGCACGTTCTGGGACCTGCTCAACCCGTACGCCCTCCTGGGCGGACTGGTCACGCTCACCCTCTTCACCTTCCACGGCACGGTCTTCGCGGCGCTCAAGACGGTCGGCGACATCCGCACCAGGGCGCGGGTGCTCGCGCTCAGGCTGGGCCCGGTCACGGTGGCGCTCGCACTCGCCTTCCTCATCTGGACCCAGGTGGACAAGGGCGACGGCTGGAGCCTCCTGGCGATGGTGATCGCCGCGGTGGCGCTGGTCGGGGCGATCGGGGCGATCCGGCTCGGACGCGAGGGCTGGTCGTTCGCGCTCTCGGGCGTCACGATCGTGGCAGCGGTGGCGATGCTTTTCCTGGCGCTCTTCCCGAACGTCATGCCCTCGTCGCTCGACCCCGCGTGGAGCCTGACGGTGACCAACGCGTCGTCCAGCCCGTACACGCTCAAGATCATGACCTGGTGTGCGGCCATCGCGACCCCGCTCGTGCTGCTCTACCAGAGCTGGACCTACTGGGTCTTCCGCAAGCGGATCGGCACACAGCACATCGCCGAGGCGCACTAGCGGGCCTCTCCAGGCAGCCCTCAGCCCTCTCCAGGCGGCGCTGTCCCGCCGGCCCTCACCCAAGGGGAGCATGTTTCACGTGAAACCGATCGATCCGCGGCTCATGCAGTACGCCAGGGCCACCCGCGGCTTCCTCGCGGCCGTGGTCGTCCTCGGCCTCGTCGGGGCGGCGCTGGTCATCGCCCAGGCGATGCTCATCGCCGAGGTCGTGGTCGGGGGCTTCCAGAAAGGTCTGTCGGTTTCCGGGCTCACCACGCCCCTGCTGCTGCTCGCTGGCGTGGCGGCGGGGCGCGGGCTCGTCGCCTGGCTGACCGAGCTCGCCGCCCACCGGGCGAGCGCGGCGGTCAAGTCCGAGCTGCGCGGCCGGCTCCTCGCGCACGCGGCGCGGCTCGGACCGGGGTGGCTGAGCGGTCAGAGGGCCGGTTCGCTGGCCGCGCTCGCGACCAGGGGGGTGGCCGCGCTCGACGACTACTTCGCTCGCTATCTGCCCCAGCTGGGGCTCGCTGTGGTGGTTCCGGTGGCGGTCCTCGCCCGGATCGTCACCGAGGACTGGGTCTCGGCCGCCGTCATCGTGGTGACGTTGCCACTCATCCCGGTCTTCATGATCCTTATCGGCTGGTACACCCAGGCCCGGATGGACCGTCAGTGGAAGCTGCTGTCCCGGCTCTCCGGCCACTTCCTCGACGTGGTGGCCGGCCTGCCGACGCTCAAGGTCTTCGGCCGGGCGAAGGCCCAGGCCGAGAACATCCGGTCGATCACCGCGGACTACCGGCGGGCGACCATGCGCACGCTGCGGATCGCCTTCCTCTCCTCCTTCGCCCTGGAACTCCTGTCGACCCTGTCGGTCGCCCTGGTCGCGGTCGGCATCGGCATGCGACTGGTCCACGGAAGCCTGGACCTCTACACCGGGCTCGTCATCCTGGTCCTCGCGCCCGAGGCGTATCTGCCGCTGCGACAGGTGGGGGCGCAGTACCACGCGGCCGCGGAGGGGCTGGCCGCCGCCGAGGAGATCTTCGAGGTCCTGGAGAACCCGGTGCGGGCCGGCGGTACGGGGGCGGTGCCCGACTCCGTACGGCTTGAGCTCGACCGGGTGACCGTACGTCACGAGGGGCGCTCCGAAGCTTCGCTGGAGGCCGCTTCGCTGACCGTGGAGCCGGGGGAGACGGTGGCCCTGGTGGGGCCGAGCGGCGCCGGCAAGTCGACGCTCCTCGACGTGGTGCTCGGGTTCACGAAGCCGGAGGAGGGCGGCACGGTCCGGGTCGGCGGCGCGGACCTGGCCTCGCTGGACCCGGAGGAGTGGCGGGCGCGGATCGCCTGGGTGCCGCAGCGGCCGTACTTCTTCGCCGGGACGATCGCCGAGAACGTCCGCCTGGCCCGGCCGGACGCCTCCGGCGAGGCGGTATGGCAGGCCCTGCGGGACGCGGGTGCGGACGGATTCGTCGCGGAGCTGCCGGAGGGCGCGGACACGGCCCTGGGGGAGGACGGCGCCGGTCTGTCGGCCGGGCAGCGTCAGCGGCTCGCCCTCGCCCGGGCGTTCCTGGCCGACCGTCCACTGCTGCTCCTGGACGAGCCGACCGCCGCGCTCGACGGCGAGACCGAGGCGGCGGTCGTCGACGCCGTCCGCCGCCTCGCGGTCGGCCGCACCGTGCTCCTGGTGGTCCACCGGCCGGCGCTGCTGGCGGTCGCGGACCGGGTGGTACGGATCGGGGGCGGCGGCCCGGCGGCGCTGTCCGGCCCGGACGCCGAGGCGGGTTCGGCGGTGAGCGCGGCCGTCAGCGCGGCGGCCGCGGGCGACTCCCCCGCCGCCCCGGCCCTCCCCGCCGCCCCGGCCCTCCTCGACGCCCCAACCCTCCTCGAGACCCCTGTCCGGCTCGACTCCCCGGCCCGCCCCGACACCCCTGTCCTGCTCGACTCCCCCGACCTCCCCGGCTCCCCCGCCGGTCCCGCAGCGCCGGACTCCCCCGCCCGCTCGGTGTTCGGGCGCGTGCGCGCCATGGCAGGGGAGCTCAAGGGGCGGATGGCGCTCGCCCTGCTGCTCGGCAGCCTGGCGCTCGGCTCCGCCGTCGGACTCATGGCCGTGTCCGGCTGGCTGATCTCCCGGGCCTCCGAACAGCCGCCCGTGCTCTATCTGATGGTCGCCGTCACCGCCACCCGCGCCTTCGGGATCGGCCGGGCGGTCTTCCGCTACGCCGAGCGGCTCGTCTCGCACGACGCCGTCCTGCGGATGCTGGCCGACCTGCGCGTCGCCGTCTACCGGCGCCTGGAGCGGATCGCCCCCGCCGGGCTGCGCCGCACCCGTCGCGGCGACCTGCTCGCCCGGCTGGTGCAGGACGTCGACGCGCTGCAGGACTACTGGCTGCGCTGGCTGCTCCCGGCGGGCGCCGCGCTCGTCGTCGGCGCGGGGTCGGTCGGGTTCACCGCCTGGCTGCTGCCCGAGGCCGGTGCCGTGCTCGCCGTCGGCCTGCTGGTCGCCGGAGTGGCCGTGCCGCTGCTCGGCGCCGCCCTCGCCCGCCGCGCCGAGCGTCAGCTGGCCCCCGCGCGCGGCGCGCTCACCACCACCGTCGTCGACCTGCTGCGCGGCTGCGCCGAACTCACCGTCGCCGGAGCCCTGAAGGGCCGCGTCGAGCGGGCCGCGGCGGCCGATCGCACCCTCACCTCCATCGCCTCCCGGCAGTCCGCCGCCACCGCGCTGTCCGCCGGGCTCTCCGCCCTGGTCTGCGGTCTGACCGTCGCCGCGGCCGGGCTCGCCGGTGTGCAGGCGGTACGCGAAGGGCGGCTGGACGGTGTGGCCCTCGCCGTCGTCGTGCTGACCCCGCTCGCCGCCTTCGAGGCCGTCACCGGACTCCCCCTGGCCGTCCAGTACCGCCAGCGGGTCCGGCGCAGCGCCGAGCGCGTCTTCGACGTGCTGGACGCGCCCGTGCCCGTACACGAGCCGGAGGCGCCGGCCACGCCGCCGGCGGGCCCGTTCCCGCTGGAGCTCGTCGGGCTCACGGCCCGTCACGCGGGGCAGGACCGGCCGGCGCTCGACGGCTTCGGGCTCACCCTGGAGGCCGGGCGGCGGGTCGCCGTGGTCGGCGGGTCCGGCTCCGGCAAGACCACGCTCGCGCAGGTGCTGCTGCGCTTCCTGGACGCCGAGTCCGGCACGTACCGGCTCGGCGGCACGGCGGCCACAGCGCTCGACGGGGACGACGTCCGCCGCTTCGTCGGCCTCTGCGCGCAGGACGCCCACATCTTCGACAGTTCGCTGCGGGAGAACCTGCGGCTCGCCCGGCCCGGTGCGGACGACGCGGCCCTGCGCGCCGCGCTCGGCCGGGCCCGGCTCCTGGAGTGGGTGGACGGGCTGCCGGACGGGCTCGACACCCTCGTCGGCGAGCACGGCTCGCGGCTGTCCGGCGGGCAGCGCCAGCGCCTCGCGCTCGCCCGGACGTTCCTCGCCGACTTCCCGGTGCTCGTCCTCGACGAGCCGGCCGAACACCTGGACCTGGCCACCGCCGACGCGCTCACCGACGACCTGCTGCGGGCCACCGAGGGCTGCACCACCGTCCTGATCACCCACCGTCTGCACGGCCTCGACGCCGTCGACGAGGTGATCGTCCTGGACCGGGGCCGTACCGTGCAGCGCGGGCCGTACGCGCGGCTCGCGGCGGCCGACGGGCCGCTGCGGCGGATGCTGGAGCGGGAACGGGAGAGCGATCTGCTGCTCACGACGGCGAACACCCCGACTTTTCTCTCCAAATAGGACTTACTAGGCTCAGGGCATGACCGCCGCAGTGCCCGACGCCCCGGACCCGCTCGAAGCCGCGACCCAGGCGACCCGCAGCCTCCACGGGCTGTCCACCGAGCTCACGGCCCGCGTGCCCCAGCTCCTGGAGGCCATGCGATCCGTCGGCACCGGCCTGGAGCTGCACTCCACGCTGGACCGGATCTGCGAGACCGCGGCCGAGCTCGCCGACGCCCGCTACGCCGCCATCGGCGTGGTCGACGAGGAGGGCGACGGCCTCTCCGACTTCGTCACCTACGGCGTCGACGAGGACGTGGCCCGCCGCATCGGCCGCCGCCCCGACGGGCACGCGGGGCTGCTCGGCGCGCTCATCCGGGACCCGCAGACCATCCGGCTCACCGACCTTTCGGCCGATCCGCGCGCGGCCGGATTCCCGCCGGGCCACCCCCCGATGCGGAGCTTCCTCGGCGTCCCGATCCGGGTCCAGGGCGAGATCTTCGGCAATCTCTACCTCGCCGAGAAGAACGGCGGAGGCGACTTCAACGACTACGACGTCCACATGGTCCGGGTGCTCGCCACCGAGGCCGGGATCGCCATCGGCAACGCCCGTCTGTACGAGGCCGCCCGGCAGCGCGAGCGCTGGATCGACGGCTCGGTCGCCGTCACCACCGCCCTGCTCTCCGGCGGCGACGCCGACGACGCCCTGACCGTGGTCGCCGAGCAGGCCCGTCGGCTCGCCGACGCGGCCGTCGGCATCGTGCTGCTGCCGGCCGAGGAGGGCGGCCTGGAGATCGTCGCGGTCTCCTCGCCCCGCCCCACCAAGTGGCTCGGCGTGGTCATCCCGCCCGAGAGCCCCGTGGTGGAGCAGTTGATGGAGGGCGAGGCGGTGTTCGTCACCGACGCCTCCACCGACGTACGGATGATCCACCGGCTCTCGGCCCAGTACGGGCCCGCGATGCTGCTGCCGTTGCAGAGCGGCGGCCGGGTCCTGGGCGCGCTCGCCACGCCGCGGGCCCGCGGCGCCCGCGAGTTCACCGAGGCCGAGCGAACCCTGGGCACGCAGTTCGCCTCGCAGGCGGCGTTGGCCCTGATGATGGCCGAGGCGCAGCGGGACAGGGAGCGGCTCGCGGTCTTCGAGGACCGCGACCGGATCGCCCGCGACCTGCACGACCTGGTCATCCAGCGGCTCTTCGCCACCGGGATGATGCTGGAGAGCGCCCAGCGCAAGTCGGTCGTGCCGGCGGTGCAGGACGGCGTCGGCAAGGCCGTGGACGAGCTGGACGTGACCATCCAGGAGATCCGTACCGCGATCTTCGCGCTCCAGCAGGGGCCGGCCGAGGCGCCTTCGGGGCTGCGCACCCGGGTGCTGCGGGAGATCAACATGGCGGCCGTGCCGCTCGGCTTCAAGCCCGCCCACCGTTTCCTCGGCGCGATCGACGCGACCGTCGCCGAGCTCACCGGAAAGAACCTCGTCGCCGCCCTGCGCGAGGCCCTGTCCAACGCCTTCCGGCACGCGGGAGCGAGCCGGATCGAGGTCGTCGTGGACGCCACCGTGACCCTGCCGGACGGCACGGCGGGCGTCCGGCTCTCGGTCGCGGACGACGGCGTCGGGCTCCCCGAGGGCGGCCGGCGCAGCGGGCTGCGCAACCTGGCCCGCCGGGCCGAGTCGCTGGGCGGCGCGAGCTGGTGCGGCCCGGGGATCGGCGAGGACGGCGGTGGTACGACGGTGGTGTGGGAAGCCCCGCTCTAGCGCTCCCGTACGGCTTCGGCCACGAGCTGTTCGATGACGACGGCCACGCCGTCCTCGTTGTTGCCGACGGTGCGGCCGGAGGCGGCGGTGATCACGTCGGGGTGGGCGTTGCCCATCGCGTACGAGAGGCCCGCCCAGCTGAGCATCTCGATGTCGTTGGGCATGTCGCCGAAGGCCGCGACCTCCTCGGGCGCGATGCCGCGCTGGGCGCAGCACCGGGCGAGGGTGGAGGCCTTGGAGACGCCGAGACCGCTGATCTCGATGAGGGCGGTGGGGCTGGAGCGGGTGAAGGAGGCCAGGTCGCCGGCGGCCCCGCGGGCCGTGGCGAGGAAGGCGTCGGGGTCGAGCTCGGGGTGCTGGGCGAGCAGCTTGAGTACGGGGGCTGCGGCGCCGGGCGCCTCCTCGAACAGGAGCTTTTCGGCGGTGGCGACGGTGGCGCCCGGATCGAGGAAGAAGGGCGGGTACTCCGGCTCGTAGTGGATGCCGGTGGTGAGCTCGACCGCGAAGGAGGTGCCGGGGGCGGCCGCGCGCAGCGCGTGCACGACCTCCAGGGCGACCGGCCGCTCCAGCGGGCGGACCTCCAGGAAGGTGCCGCCCGCGTGGAGGTCGACGACCGCGGCGCCGTTGGCGCAGATCGCGAGGCCGTGGCCGTGGACGTGGTCGCTGACCACGTCCATCCAGCGGGCTGGGCGCCCGGTGACGAAGAAGACCTCGATGCCGGCCTGCTCGGCGGCGGCGAGCGCCGCGACGGTGCGCTCCGAGACGGACTTGTCGTCCCTCAGCAGGGTGCCGTCGAGGTCGGTGGCGATCAGCCGGACGGCCGGGGTGTCGGGGCGCGCGGAGTGGGGTGAGGTCACCGATCCATTCTTCCGCACAACGTGCACGGGCGTGCGAGGGGGCGCACATCTGAGTATGGGCATGTGGCCCCCGTGCGGCGCTTCCCGAGGCTCAACCCAGCTGGGCGACGGCCTCGGTGGCGATCTTCTCGAAGACGGCCTCGTCGGCGGCGAAGTCGGAGTCCGGGATCGGCCAGTGGATCACGATCTCGGTGAAGCCGAGCTCCTGGTGGCGGCCGGCGAAGTCGACGAAGGCGTCGAGGGAGCCGAGGATCGTGTTCTGCTCGGGGGTGAAGCCGGTGAGCAGGATCTTGTCCAGTTCCGCCGGGTCCCGGCCGATGTCCGCGCAGGCCTTGCCGAGCTTGTCGAGCTGACCGCGGATCGCCGCGAGCGACTGCTCCGGGGTGCCCGCCTCGTACAGCTTCGGGTCGCCCGTCGTCACCCAGCCCTGACCGTGGCGGGCCGCGAGCTTCAGGCCGCGCGGGCCGGTCGCCGCGACGGCGAACGGCAGTCGGGGGCGCTGGACGCAGCCGGGGATGTTCCGGGCCTCGACCGCCGAGTAGAAGGTGCCCTCCTGGGTGACGGCGTCCTCGGTGAGCAGCCGGTCGAGCAGCGGCACGAACTCGGCGAAGCGGTCCGCGCGCTCCCGCGGGGTCCAGGCCTCCTGGCCGAGGGTGGTGGCGTCGAAGCCGTTGCCGCCGGCGCCGATGCCCAGCGTGACGCGGCCGCCGGAGACGTCGTCGAGGGAGATGAGCTCCTTGGCGAGGGTGACCGGGTGCCGGAAGTTGGGCGAGGTCACGAGCGTGCCGAGGCGCAGCCGCTCGGTCGCCGTGGCGGCGGCGGTGAGCGTGGGCAGCGCGCCGAACCAGGTGCGGTCCCGGAAGGAGCGCCAGGACAGGTGGTCGTAGGTGTAGCCGGCGTGGAAGCCGAGCTCTTCGGCCCGCTGCCACTTGGCGCGGCCGCCCTCGTGCCAGCGGTCGACAGGAAGGATCACGGTGCTCAGGCGCAAGGTCATACCCACGAGCCTACGTCCGTCCCACGGGTCCCACGGTGCACTCCCGCGGTCAGCGGACGTTGCGGGAGAGCCAGGGGGTCAGGGTGCTCGGGAGGATGAGTTCCTTGTACGTCTCGTCGCCGGGCAGCGGCACGACGAGCCGCCAGCCGGGCGGGAAGAACCGGCCCTTCACGTGGGCGAGGCCGCCGTAGACGGCGCGGAGGAAGGCGGGGACGGTGTCGCGGGGGATGTCGTCGAAGGCGACGTCCTCGACCGTGATCCTCGCGTCGTCCTCGGGGTAGAGGCGCACGGAGACCGACGGGGTGCCGCCGAGTTCGACGAAGGCCTCGTGGGGGAGGGAGCCGTCCGGGTCGAGGACGGCGAAGGCGCCGGCGGAGGTGCGGCGTGAGGTCTGGTCGGCGCCTATGTCGTCGGTCACGATCATCTCCAGGTCGTACTCCTGGGCGATCTCACGGACGGCGGCGACGGCGGACTCGGTCGTGGGCAGGTGCTGGTGCGGGGATCCCATGGCAACGATCATGCCCCAGCGTTCAGGCCTCAGGGGAAGCGGATGAACTCCGGTGGTACGGCGTCGGTGAGCCAGACCCCGTTGGCACTGACGTGGAAGACGTGGCCCGCCCGGTGCATCGCCCCCGCGTCCACGCCGAGCACCACGGGGCGGCCGCGGCGGGCGCCGACCCGGGTGGCGGTCTCTCGGTCGGGCGAGAGGTGGACGTGGTGGCGGGCCATGGGGCGCAGGCCCTCCGCCCAGATGGCGGGGAGGCTGGCGGCGACCGTACCGTGGTAGAGGTACGCGGGCGGCTCGGCCGGCGGCAGGTCCAGGTCGACCCGGACGGTGTGGCCCTGGCTGGCCCGGATGCGGGTGCCCTCGATCGCGAAGCGCTTCTTGTCGTTGGCGGCGACGACGTGGTCGAGCTCGGCGCGGGTGATCGGGAAGCCGTGGTCTGCGGCGGCCCGCAGCAGGGCGTCGATCTCGGTCCAGCCGTGCGGGTCGAGGACGAGCCCGATGCGTTCGGGCTGGTGGCGCAGGTGCTTCGAGAGGTACTTCGACACCCTCACGGTGCGTTTCTCGTCATTCATGAATTCATTGAAGCCCCAGGTTTGATCCACAGCCAAGTGGGTTTATCCACAGGCCAATTGACGGTTCTGTGGACAACGGTTGTGGATCTTCAGGTGACTTGGTCAATTTGGGCGGTATGTTCGGCATTTGAGGCAAGAGTGTCCAATGTTCGCGTCTGCACCTCTCGTTCGGCTGCCGCAGCGATGAACGCCGACACGTTGTCCACACCAACGAGCCGCTGAACCGCCCGAATCGTCTCGGGCGGGAGCACCACCGCCCGCGGCTCGTCCTCCCTTACGGCGGGCGCGTCCGGTGAGAGGTGCTGCTGTAGGTGGCGGGTCGCGAACAGGCGCATCGCACGGGCGAGTTCCGCGTCCACCGTCTGCTGGGCGAGGGGCCTGAGGCGCCGCACCATGGTCGCCGCCTCGGCCGCGTCAGCGTCCGTCGGCGGACGGTGCTCCAGGTAACGGGCGAAGACATGCTCGGTCGTGAACTCCAGGAAACGGGAGGCGATGTGCTCGACCTGGCCGCGAAGTTCCCGCAGATGGCCCGTGATCGCGGACAGCGGCACGCCCGCCGCGTGCAACTCGGCGGCCACCGCCAGCTCTTGGGGGCTCGGGACCAGGAACTCCTCGGCCTCCCGGTCCGCGATGCGCTCCAGGACGCCGAGCTCGATCGCCTCCCGGACGGCCTCCTCGTCGGGCCGGCCGCCGAACCGCGCGTCGAGCTCGGCCCGCGAGATCCGGTCCGCCTCCTCGTCCGTCCACGGGCCGTCGACCTCGGCGACCAGACCGAGCACCCCGCCGAGACCCCGCCCGGCGTCCCAGGCCTCCAGGAGCTCCTTGATGGAGGCCAGGGTGTAGCCGCGGTCCAGCAGGTCCGCGATCTGGCGCAACCGGGCCAGGTGGGTGTCCCCGTACACGTTCGACCGGCCGCGCCGCTCAGGGCGGGGCAGCAGGCCGCGGTCCTGGTAGGCACGGATCGTCCGGACCGTGGCCCCGCTGTGATGGGCCAGATCCTCGATCCGGTACTCCGGCTGTGCTGACTGCTCGGACAAACCCGCTCCCACCCGACCGCTCCCTTCACCCCGCCGCCGCGGGGCCCCTCCTGCGAGGGATGGTACGACCGCCCCGCGCCGGGAGCCCCCGCGCCGAAGGCCGCTACGCCGGCGGCTGCCAGCGGGCCAGCGCCCGCAGGGCCCCCGGGGACAGCCGGGACAGCAGGTGCGCGCCCCGGGCCTCCGGGGTCACCGGCACGACGGCCTGGTTGCGCAGCACCGCGCGCAGGATCGCGTCGGCGACCTTCTCCGGCGGGTAGTTGCGCAGCCCGTACAGCCGGGACGCCTTCTTCTGGCGGCGCTTCTCCTCGGCCTCGTCCGTGACCCCGGCGAACCGCGCCGTGGCGGTGATGTTGGTGTTGACGAGGCCCGGGCAGATCGCCGAGACCCCGATGCCCTGGCCCGCGAGCTCCGCGCGCAGGCACTCGCTCAGCATCAGCACCGCCGCCTTGGACGTGCCGTACGCGGGCAGGGCTCGGGAGGGCTGGAAGGCCGCCGCGGAGGCCGTGTTGACGATGTGGCCGCCCTGGCCGCGCTCGGCCATCTGCGCGCCGAACACCCGGCAGCCGTGGATGACGCCCCACAGGTTGACGTCGAGGACCCGCTTCCACTCCTCGCTCGTGGTCGCGAAGAAGGAGCCGGTCAGACCGATGCCCGCGTTGTTGACCAGTACGTCGACCACCCCGTACTCGCTCGCCACCTTCGCGGCCAGCTTCTCCATCGCCTGCTCGTCGGCGACGTCGACCGTCTCGCCCCAGGCCCCGGGCGCGCCGATCAGCCGGGCCATCTCGGCCGTACGGGCCGCGCCCTCGCCGTCGCGGTCCACCGCCACGAGCCGGGCGCCGGCCTCCGCGAACGCGAAGGCGGTGGCCCGTCCGATCCCGCTGGCCGCGCCGGTCACCAGGACCAGCTGGCCGCCGAACCGCTCCGCGTACTCCGGCCGCACGCCGCTCTTGGCGGCGGTCTTCGGCGCCTTCGTCGCCGGGTCCTCGTTCGCCTCGACGAACTCGGTGATCCAGGCGGCGAGCTGGT
The DNA here is from genome assembly GCF_044541845.1 of Streptomyces sp. NPDC085481. Classification (NCBI taxonomy): domain Bacteria; kingdom Bacillati; phylum Actinomycetota; class Actinomycetes; order Kitasatosporales; family Streptomycetaceae; genus Streptomyces; species Streptomyces sp. NPDC085481. Next base: position 69,114 of record NZ_JBITTJ010000002.1, on the reverse strand, counting down.
CGGGCCGGGTGCGCGGCACCCAGTGCTTGGCCGGCAGCGTGCGCCGGGTCAGGTCCGGCACCCAGGTCGCCAGGTCGTCGTAGAGCCGCTCGGACAGGAAGGCGTCGCCGTTCGGCGTGATCAGCTGGACCGGAGTGTGGGCGTAGGCGTCGGCCCGCGGGCGGGAGAGCCTTGCCCGCACGTTGTCCCGGTAGAGCCAGGCGCCGTGCGCCGCGTCGCTGGGCAGGGACGGTGTCGGGTAGTCGCCGGCCGGGACCCGCTCGACCCGTTCGAGGATCTTCGGCCACCGCCTGCCGAGCGGCCCGCGCCAGGCGAGCTCCGGCAGCACGGGCGTGTGCAGCATGTACACGTACCAGGACTTGGCGCCCTGGCCGAGGAGCTGGCCGACCCGGCGGGGCGTGGGCCGGGTCATCCGGCTCTTGATCCAGTGGCCGAAGTGGTCGAGTGACGGGCCGGACATCGAGGTGAAGGAGGCGATCCGGCCCTCGGTGCGCGGGACGGTGACGAACTCCCAGGCCTGCACCGAGCCCCAGTCGTGGCCGACCAGATGGACCGGGCGGTCCGGGCTCACCGCGTCGGCGACGGCCAGGAAGTCGTCCGTCAGCTTCTCCAGCGTGAACCCGCCGCGCAGCGGCGTCGGCGCCGTCGACCGGCCGTGGCCCCGCACGTCGTACAGCACCACGTGGAAGCGCTCGGCGAGCCGGGTCGCGACCTGTGACCAGACCTCCTTGGAGTCCGGATAGCCGTGCACGAGCAGCACGGTCGGCCGGCTCTCGTCGCCCAGCTCGGCCACGCACAGCTCTATCCCGCCCGTACGGACCCAGCGCTCCCGCGCCTTGTCGAGCCCCGCGATTCCCGCCATCAGGCCGCCGCCCCTTCCTCGTTCGCGTACTCGCTCCAGCGCCGCACGTGCGGCAGGTCGTCGTCCAGCCAGAACGCGCTCTGCTCGGGGTCCTTCGAGTCGGTGACGACCAGGATCTCCTCGAACTTCGCGCCCGTGCCCCGGAACCCGAGGTGCGGCTCCACCGCCCACAGGCCCGGCTTGGGCGGGTGGTCGGAGAACCGGTACGGGGACCACAGCGGCGACCAGCCGTCCCGGTGGCCGTGCAGGGCGTCGCTCGCCAGGCCCTTGAGGGACTGCGTGCCGAAGCCGAACAGTGTGGGCGACCAGCGCCGCTCCTTCACCCGGTCGATCTTGTGGGCGATGACGCCGAAGGGATAGGCCCGGTGCCGGTTCGCGTACCCCTGGCGGACCATGAGCCGGTCCACGTCCTCGTAGATCTCCCGCAGCGTGCGGCGCTCGCGCACCTCGCGCAGGATCAGCTCCCGGTGCGCCTTCAGGTCGGCGAGCAGCTTGTCGTGGACGGGGTCGAGGCCGAGGCAGCCGGAGTAGCCGATGTCCGCCGTGTAGCCCTTGTAGACCGGGGCCATGTCGAGGATGAAGGGCATCCCGGCCTCGAGCCGCCGGCTGGTCGGGAAGAACTGCAGCGGGATCCTGAAGTCGACGAAGGCCGTGCGGTCGCCGAACCAGGCGAACGGCCGGTGGAACCAGTCCCGCACCCCCCGCTCGTACAGCCACTCGCGCTGCATCCGCGCCGCCTCGCGCTCGGTCACACCGGGCTTGAGCTGTCCCGCGACGGCCTCCGCGCACTCGTACGAGAGGCGCTGGACTTCCTTGAATCCCCGTAGCTCCGCGGCCAGTTCGCGCGTCACTGCCGTACCTGCTGAGGTCATGCCACCCGCCGTCCCGTGTGAGCAACCGTGTGAGCGTCCGTGCGCGCTACGCGTCCGTAACTTGCCACTGATGAATGTGACAATGCCTGCAGGCTGCGTCAAGGGGTGTGCACGAGCCCTGTGGAAAACGGCGCGCGGCCCGTGGCCGGAAAGACTTTGGTCTCGGCTCCCCTACGGGCTTGTACGCCTGGAGTCGGATACGGATCGAGCCGTTGGGCTGACGACTCCTGTGGCCCACGCCACTACCTTCTAAGACGTGACTGTGATCGCGACCGAAAGCCTCAGCAAGCGGTTCCCCCGGGTGACCGCTCTCGACCGGCTCTCCCTGGACATCGGGCCCGGTGTGACCGGACTGGTGGGTGCCAACGGAGCCGGCAAGTCCACGATGATCAAAATCCTGCTCGGTCTGTCCCCGGCCACGGAGGGCCGCGCCGAAGTCCTCGGGCTCGACGTCGCCACCTCCGGCGCCCGGATCCGCGAGCGCGTCGGCTACATGCCGGAGCACGACTGCCTGCCGCCCGACGTGTCGGCGACCGAGTTCGTCGTCCACATGGCGCGCATGTCCGGGCTGCCCGCGACCGCCGCCCGCGAGCGGACCGCCGACACCCTGCGCCATGTCGGTCTGTACGAGGAGCGCTATCGCCCCATGGGCGGCTACTCGACCGGCATGAAGCAGCGCGTGAAGCTGGCCCAGGCCCTCGTCCACGACCCGCAGCTGGTGCTGCTCGACGAGCCGACCAACGGCCTCGACCCGGTCGGCCGCGACGACATGCTCGGCCTGATCCGGCGGGTGTGGACCGACTTCGGCATCTCGGTCCTCGTCACCTCGCACCTGCTCGGCGAGCTCGAGCGCACCTGCGACCACGTCGTCGTCATCGACGGCGGCCGGCTGCTGCGCTCCAGCTCGACCAGCGACTTCACCCGGACCACCACGACCCTCGCGGTCGAGGTCACCGACTCCGACGCCCACCCCGACGGCACCGAGGCGCTCCGCGGTGCCCTGGCCGCCGCCGGCGTCAGCCTGCACGCGGGCGTGGAGGACGGGCTGCCGGGCGCCGGGCACATCCTGCTCCTGGAGGCGGCCGGCGAGGAGACGTACGACCTCGTCAGGGACACCGTCGCCGGCCTCGGCCTCGGCCTCGTCCGCATGGAGCAGCGCCGCCACCATATCGCCGAGGTCTTCAAGGCGAACGACCAGGCGAAGGAAGAGGAGGAGGTGCCGGCGCGATGAGCTCCCAGGCCCCCGAGACCACCCAGATCCACAACATCGGCTACCGCAGCTACGACGGGGAGCGCCTCGGCCGCGCCTCCGCGCGCCGGGCCCTGTTCTCCCAGTCGCTGCGCGGCTCCTACGGACTGGGCCGCAGCGCCAAGTCCAAGGTCCTGCCGATGCTGCTCTTCGCCGTGATGTGCGTGCCCGCCCTGATCATCGTCGCGGTCGCGGTCGTCACCAAGTCCTCGAAGCTGTCGATCGAGTACACGCAGTACGCGACCTTCCTCCAGATGGTGATCGCCATCTTCGTGGCCGCCCAGGCCCCGCAGTCGGTCTCCCGCGACCTCAGGTTCCGCACCGTTCCCCTCTACTTCGCCCGCCCGATCGAGCGCGTGGACTACGTGCTCGCCAAGTTCGGGGCGATGGCCTCCGCGATGTTCATCCTCACCGCCTCCCCGCTGCTGATCCTCTTCGTCGGCTCGCTGCTCGCCAAGATGGACTTCGCCGAGCAGGCGCAGATGCTCGGCCAGGGCCTCGTGTCCGTGGCGCTGCTCTCGCTGCTCTTCGGCGGTATCGGCCTCGTCATGGCGGCCCTCACCCCGCGCCGCGGCTTCGGCGTCGCCGCCGTCATCGCGACCCTGGTGATCTCGTTCGGGGCGGTCTCCACCCTCCAGGGCATCGCCTACGGCACCGACAACGTCGGCGCCGTCAAGTGGATCGGCCTGTTCTCGCCGATCACCCTCATCGGCGGAGTGCAGGACGCCTTCCTCGGCGCGCCCACGGCCGCCCCCGGCGGGGAGGCCGCGGCGCCCGGCACCGCGGTCGGCGTGGTCTATCTGCTGGTCGTCCTCGCGCTCATCGCCGGTTCGTACGGCGTGCTGATGCGCCGCTACCGAAAGGTCGGGCTGTGACCGCCTTCCCGTCGCCCACCACCACCCTTTCAAAGAATGGGCTGCGCCCATGAGCGTCCTCTCCATCGACCACGCCTCGCGCTGGTTCGGCAATGTCGTCGCCGTCAACGACGTCACCATGACCATCGGCCCGGGCGTCACCGGTCTGCTCGGCCCCAACGGCGCCGGAAAGTCCACCCTCATCAACATGATGGGCGGCTTCCTCGCCCCCTCCACCGGCACCGTCACCCTCGACGGGGAGACGATCTGGCGCAACGAGTCCGTCTACCGCACGATCGGCGTCGTCCCCGAGCGGGAGGCGATGTACGACTTCCTCACCGGTCGCGAATTCGTCGTCGCCAACGCCGAGTTGCAGGGCCTCGGCGACAAGGAGGCCCAGCGGGCCCTCGCCACGGTCGAGATGGAGTACGCGCAGGACCGCAAGATCTCCACGTACAGCAAGGGCATGCGGCAGCGCGTGAAGATGGCCTCGGCTCTCGTCCACGAGCCGTCGGTGCTGCTGCTCGACGAGCCCTTCAACGGCATGGACCCGCGCCAGCGCATGCAGTTGATGGAGCTGCTGCGCCGGATGGGTGCCGAGGGCCGCACGGTCCTGTTCTCCTCGCACATCCTGGAGGAGGTCGAGCAGCTCGCCGCGCACATCGAGGTGATCGTGGCCGGACGGCACGCCGCCTCCGGCGACTTCCGCCGCATCCGCCGTCTGATGACGGACCGGCCGCACCGCTATCTCGTCCGCTCCAGCGACGACCGGTCCCTGGCGGCGGCGCTGATCGCCGACCCGTCGACCGCCGGGATCGAGGTGGACCACGGGGAGGGCGGCCTGCGCATCCAGGCCGTGGACTTCGGGCGGTTCACCGAACTGCTGCCGCAGGTCGCCCGGGACCGGGGCATCCGGCTCCTCACGGTCTCGCCCTCGGACGAGTCCCTCGAATCGGTCTTCTCGTATCTCGTAGCGGCCTGAAAGGAGCCTGACCGATGTACAACCCCACAGTCGCCCGGCTCACCTACCGGGCCCTGCTCGGCCGCCGACGGGCTCTGATCCTGTTCGCGCTGCCGGCGATGCTCATCGTGATCGCCGCGGCGGTCCGCCTGTTCAACGGGGCCGACGACCAGGTCGCCGCCGACGTCCTCGGAGGCTTCGCGCTCGCCACGATGGTGCCGCTGATCGGCGTGATCGCCGGCACCGGCGCGATCGGCCCGGAGATCGACGACGGATCGATCGTCTACCTCCTCGCCAAGCCCGTGAAGCGGCCGACGATCGTCTTCACCAAGCTGATCGTCGCCATCGCCGTCACGATGGTCTTCTCGGCCGTGCCGACGTTCATCGCCGGCTTCGTCCTCAACGGCAACGGGCAGCAGGTCGCGGTCGCGTACACCGTGGCGGCCCTGGTGGCCTCCATCGCGTACAGCGCGCTCTTCCTCCTGCTGGGCACGGTCAGCCGGCACGCCGTCGTCATCGGTCTGGTCTACGCCCTGGTGTGGGAGGCCCTGTTCGGCTCGCTGATCTCCGGCGCCAAGACCCTCAGCGTCCAGCAGTGGGCGCTCGCCCTCGCGGAGAAGGTCACCGGCGACAGCCTGATCAGCTCCGATGTGGCGCTGCCGACGGCCGTCGTCCTCCTGATCGCCGTGACGGTCGGGGCGACCTGGTTCGCCGGCCGCAAGCTGCGGACGATGACCCTGGCGGGCGAGGAGTAGGACCCGCCGTGGCCCGGAGCCGTACGCGTCATCGGACCGTACGGCTCCGGGCCGCGAGCAGTCCCGCCGCGAGCGCCGCGGCGCACACTCCGAGCACGGCGGCGATCGGCGGCGTCCAGGAGCCGGTCGCCTGGTGCAGGGCGCCGGCGGCCAGCGGCCCGACCGCGGCGAGCAGATAGCCGACGGTCTGGGCCATCCCGGAGAGCCGGGCGGCCGTCGCCGCGTCGCCCGAGCGCAGCACGATCAGGGTGAGTGCGAGGCCCACCGCACCGCCCTGGCCGACCCCGAGGACCGCCGACCAGAGCCAGGCGCCCGCCACCGGGGCGACCATGAGCCCCGCGTACCCCGCCGCGACCAGCGTCGTCACCAGCACCACCAGCGGTCGCTGGCTGCGCATCCGCCCCGCGAGCAGCGGCACGGCGAATGCGCCCGCCACCTGGATCAGGTTGTTGAAGGCGAAGACCACACCGGCCGTCGACCGGCTCATCCCGTGGTCCGTGAAGATCGTCGGCATCCAGGCGATCAGGACGTACGACCACAGTGACTGGAGCCCCATGAACAGCGTGACCTGCCAGGCCAGCGCCGACCGCCACACCGACCGGGTGGGCGCCGCGCCGGCGGCCGCGGTCCGCGCCTCGTGTCCCGTACGGCTCCGGGCGATCAGCACCTGCGGCAGCCAGGCGAGCGCCGCCACCGCGGCCAGCAGCGACCAGAAGCCGAGCGAGGCCTGCCAGCCCCCGAGCGTGCGCTCCAGCGGCACCGAGGCGGCCGCCACGACCGTGGCGCCCGCGATCATGGCGCCCGTGTAGACGGAGGTCATGGACGCGGCCCGGTCCGGGAAGTCGCGCTTGATCAGGCCGGGCATCAGGACGTTCAGCAGGGCGATGGCCGTGCCGACCAGGACCCCGCCCGCGTACAGCGCGGCCGCCGACGGCAGCACCCGCACGAGGATGCCGGCGCCGAGCAGCAGCAGCGCCGCGAACAGCACCCGCTCGGCGCCGAACCGCCGCCCCAGCCAGGGCGCCACCAGGGCGCCGAGGCCCAGGAAGAGCACCGGCACCGAGGTCACCAGCGAGCTCGCGGCCGAGGACAGCCCGTACGCCCCGGCGATCTCGCTCACCAGCGGCGACACGCTCGCCAGGGCGGCCCGCATGTTGACCGAGGCGAGCACGATCCCGACCAGGAGCAGCACCGGGTGGGCGAAGAGCGCCCGCCGGGCGCCGGCGCCGGCGGCGGAGGGCAGGACTCCGGCCGCGGTGTCGACCGTGACATCCGCCGCGACACCTGCCGTGACATCCGCCGAGGCATCCGCCGCGCCACCTGCCGCGACATCCGCCGTGCCACCTGCCGCGCCACTCGCCGCGCCACCTGCCGAGGCATCCGTCCGCACATCCGTCCGGACATCCGTCTCGGCCGTCACCGTGCTTCCCCCACCAGCGCCGCCACCGTCTCCATCGGCACCCGCAGCAGCTCGCGCGCCCCCGCTTCCGCCGCGTCCGGATCCCCCGCCTCGATCGCGGCGACCAGCGCCTCGTGGGCGTCGATGTCGACCGGTGGCATCGCGTGGTCGCCGAGCGCCTCGACCAGGACCTCGTGCACCTGGGCGGAGAAGAAGCGGTAGACCTCGCGGAAGGCCGTGTTGTGGGTGGCCTCGACGACCGCGAGGTGGAAGGCGAGGTCGGCGTCCGCGTCGCGGTCGCCCTCCTCGCGCAGGGTGGTCAGGGCGGCTCTCAGCCGCAGCAGGTCGTGCGTGTCCCGCCGTACCGCCGCGAGCCTGGCCGCCTCCGCCTCCAGGGCGGCGCGCAGTTCGAGGACGTCGCGGGCGCCCGCGTGCCGTACGCCGTGCAGGACGGCTGCCGGATCGGCGGTGGACCTGACGAAGGTGCCGTTGCCCTGCCGCGACTCCAGGAGCCCGGCGTGCACCAGGACACGCACGGCCTCGCGCACGGTGTTGCGCCCCACCCCGAGGAGCTGGGCGAGCTCGTGCTCGGTGGGGATGCGGTCGCCGACGGCCCATTCGCCGTCCGCGAGCTGGGCCCGCAGCTGCCCGACCACGGAATCCACCAGCGAGGTCCGCCCCGCCGCCTTCAGCGCCGCCATCACCACACTCCTCAATTCGCCCGGTTGCCCAGTCATCCTACAACTGACCGCGCAGGGGGCACCGGACTACTGTGGCCTCGTACGCGGACACGAACACCCTCACCACTCTCGGGAGTCAGTCATGTCAGACCGCTTCGACGTCGTCGTACTCGGAGCTGGCCCCGGCGGCTACGTCGCCGCCATCCGCGCCGCCCAGCTGGGCAAGCGGGTCGCGGTCGTCGAGGAGAAGTACTGGGGCGGCGTCTGCCTGAACGTCGGCTGCATCCCGACCAAGGCGCTGCTGCGCAACGCCGAGCTCGCCCACATCTTCAACCACGAGGCCAAGACCTTCGGCATCAAGGTCGACGGCACCGTCTCCTTCGACTACGGCGAGGCCTTCCGCCGCAGCCGCACGGTCGCGGACGGCCGCGTCAAGGGCGTCCACTTCCTGATGAAGAAGAACGGGATCACCGAGTTCGACGGCCGGGGCACCTTCCTCGACGCGAACACCCTCCAGGTGGCGAAGTCCGACGGCACCACGCAGACCATCGCGTTCGACAACTGCATCATCGCCACCGGCGCCACCGCACGTCTGCTGCCCGGCACCTCCCTCAGCGACCGCGTGGTCAGCTACGAGGAGCAGATCCTCGCCGAGGACGCCCCGCAGTCGATCATCATCGCCGGCGCCGGCGCGATCGGCATCGAGTTCGCCTACGTGCTGAACAACTACGGCACCAAGGTCACCATCGTCGAGTTCCTCGACCGCATGGCCCCGCTGGAGGACGAGGAGGTGTCCAAGGAGCTCGCCAAGCAGTACCGCAAGCTCGGCATCGACGTCCTCACCTCCACCCGGGTCGAGTCCATCGACGAGTCCGGCCCGCAGGTCCGCGTCACCGTCACCGGCAAGGACGGCGCGAGCAAGGTCCTGGAGGCCGACAAGGTCCTGCAGGCGATCGGCTTCGCGCCGAACGTCGCCGGCTACGGCCTGGAGAACACCGGCGTCGCCCTCACCGAGCGCGGTGCGATCGACGTCGACGGCCGCTGCCGCACCTCCGTGCCGCACATCTACGCCATCGGCGACGTGACCGCGAAGCTGATGCTCGCGCACACCGCCGAGGCCATGGGCGTCATCGCCGCCGAGACCATCGCGGACGCCGAGACCATGGAACTCGACTACCCGATGATCCCGCGCGCCACCTACTGCCAGCCGCAGATCGCGAGCTTCGGCTACACCGAGGCCCAGGCCCGTGAGAAGGGCTACGACGTCAAGGTCGCCAAGTTCCCCTTCATGGCGAACGGCAAGGCGCACGGCCTCGGCGACTCCACCGGCTTCGTGAAGATCGTCGCCGACGCCAAGTACGGCGAGATCATCGGCGCCCACCTGATCGGCCCCGACGTCACCGAGCTGCTGCCCGAGCTCACCCTGGCGCAGCAGTGGGACCTGACCGTCCACGAGGTGGCGCGCAACGTCCACGCGCACCCGACGCTGGGCGAGGCCGTGAAGGAAGCGATCCACGGTATCGCCGGACACATGATCAATTTCTAAGGTTTCTCCCATAAATCACCCAGCTCGGGGTGATAGGCACGGATATGTGCCGAGTGAAACCTCACCTCATGCCCCGGGTGGCGAACCGTCCCGACCGATCAGGTCGTGGGTGCGTTCGTCGCCCGGTACGCATGTCTGGCTGGCCGTCATCGCGATCACCAGCCTGGTCCTCGCGTTCTCCCCGGACGGTCTCGAGCACTATCTGCTGCACCGCAACAGCAGCAATCTGTACGAGCTCTCCCGTCACCCGATGCGCGCACTGCTCGGCAGCGCCTTCTGGATCCAGAACCCGGCGAGCCTGCTGTTCTACGCGGTGCTCTTCGAGGTCTTCCACGCGCCGGTCGAGCGCTGGCTCGGCACGGCGAAGTGGCTTGTCGTGGTCGCCACGGCGCACATCGCGGCGACGCTCATCAGCCAGAAGGTGGTCCTGGAGGCCATCCAGGACCACGACGTGCCGCGCAGCATGGCGCACGTCGTCGACATCGGGGTGAGCTACGGGCTCGCCGCCTCGGCGGGCATCCTCACCTACCGGCTGCCCAGGCCCTGGCGCTGGTTCTACCTGGCGGGGGCCGTGGCCTTTTTCGCCGTACCGCTGGTCACCAACCACACGTACACCGACCTCGGGCACGCCATCTCGCTGGTGATCGGGCTCGCGTTCTGGCCGCTCACCCGGCATAAACCGGTGGTCCAGGGCGGGCCGACCGGCGCACACTAGGGGTACGGAAACGGGGCGGCCGCTTCGAGCGCGCGGGGGCGAAACCGCGCGGGCCGCCCCGCTTCTCAACGCCGGCGGTCACCTCTTGGCACGCCGCCAGTCACCTCTTGGTGCCGTCGCATCCCCGCCGTCACCTGCCGAGCAGGCGCTCCAGGACGACGGCGATGCCGTCCTCCTCGTTGGAGGCGGTCACCTCGTCGGCCACCGCCCGCAGCTCGTCGTGCGCGTTGCCCATGGCGACGCCGTGCGCGGCCCAGCCGAACATCGGGATGTCGTTGGGCATGTCACCGAAGGCGATCGTCTCCGCCGCCTTCACGCCCAGCCGGCGCGCCGCGAGCGAGAGACCCGTCGCCTTGCTCAGTCCGAGCGGCAGGACCTCGACTATTCCCGGCCCCGCCATGACCACGTCCACGAGCCCGCCGACCGTCTCGCGTGCGATCCGGGTCAGCTCGTCGTCGCCGAGCGTCGGGTGCTGGATGTAGAGCTTGGTCAGCGGCGCCGTCCACAGCTCGGCGGGGTCCTCGTACGGGAGGTACGGCAGTGGACCCTCCTGGACCCGGTAGCCGGGCCCGATCAGGACCGCGCCCTCCAGGCCGTCGCGGCTCGCGGCGAGGGCCAGCGGGCCGACCTCGGACTCGATCTTCGACAGGGCGAGGCCCGCGAGCTGCCGGTCCAGGGTCAGCGAGGTGAGCAGCCGGTGCTCGCCCGCGTGGTACACCTGCGCGCCCTGCCCGCAGACCGCGATCCCCTCGTAGCCGAGGTCGTCGAGGATGTGCCGGGTCCAGGGCACCGCCCGCCCGGTCACGACGATGTGCGCGGCGCCCGCCGCGGTCACCGCGGCGAGCGCTTCCCGCGTACGGTCCGAGACGGACTCGTCGGCCCGCAGCAGCGTGCCGTCGAGGTCCGTCGCGACCAGGCGGTAGGGGAAGGTGCTCACTTGGAGATCGGCTCCAGGACCTCACGGCCGCCGAGGTAGGGCCGCAGGACCTCCGGCACCCGCACCGAACCGTCCGCCAGCTGGTGGTTCTCCAGGATCGCCACGATCGTGCGCGGGACGGCGCACAGCGTGCCGTTCAGGGTGGCGAGCGGCTGCACGACCTTCTTGCCGTCCTTGTCGTCGCGCATGCGGACGGACAGGCGGCGGGCCTGGAACCCGTCGCAGTTGGAGGCGGAGGTCAGCTCGCGGAACTTGCCCTGGGTCGGGATCCAGGCCTCGCAGTCGAACTTGCGCGAGGCGGAGGCGCCCAGGTCGCCGGTGGCGACGTCGATCACCTGGAACGGCAGCTCCAGGGAGGTGAGCCACTGCTTCTCCCAGTCCAGGAGTCGCTTGTGCTCGGCCTCGGCGTCCTCCGGGGCGACGTACGAGAACATCTCGACCTTGTCGAACTGGTGGACGCGGAAGATGCCGCGGGTGTCCTTGCCGTACGTGCCGGCCTCCCGGCGGAAGCACGGGGAGAAGCCGGCGTAGCGCAGCGGCAGCTTGTCGGCCTCGATGATCTCGTCCATGTGGTACGCGGCGAGCGGGACCTCGGAGGTGCCGACCAGGTAGTAGTCGTCCTTCTCCAGGTGGTACACGTTCTCCGCGGCCTGGCCGAGGAAGCCGGTGCCCTCCATGGCGCGCGGACGGACCAGGGCCGGGGTGAGCATCGGGATGAAGCCGGCCTCGGTGGCCTGGGCGATCGCCGCGTTGACGAGGGCGAGCTCGAGCAGCGCGCCGACGCCGGTCAGGTAGTAGAAGCGCGAGCCGGAGACCTTGGCGCCGCGTTCGACGTCGATGGCGCCCAGCGCCTCGCCGAGCTCCAGGTGGTCCTTGGGCTCGAAGCCCTCGGCCGCGAAGTCGCGGATGGTGCCGTGGGTCTCGAGGACGACGAAGTCCTCCTCGCCGCCGACCGGTACGTCGGGGTGGACGAGGTTGCCCAGCTGGAGCAGCAGCGCGCGGGCCGACTCGGCGGCCTCGTTCTGCTCGGCCTCGGCGGCCTTGACGTCGGTCTTGAGCCGCTCCGCCTTCTGGAGGAGCTCGGCGCGCTCCTCGGGCGAGGCCTTGGGGATCAGCTTGCCGAGCGCCCTCTGCTCGGAACGGAGCTCGTCGAAGCGGACGCCGGACGACCTGCGCCGCTCATCGGCGGAGAGCAGGGCGTCGACGAGCGCGACGTCCTCTCCACGGGCGCGCTGGGAGGCGCGAACACGGTCGGGGTCCTCACGGAGCAGGCGAAGGTCAATCACCCCACCAGGCTACCGGTGCGCGCTCACGCGACCCCACCCGATATAGCCTTGCGTGTCGCTTTGCCCGAATTGCTTTCTTTATCCATTCTTTCCGTATTCGCCAAAGAATGGGTGATCAAGGCCGGTGGGTTCTCCACAGGAATGCCCAACGAGGGTGAGTTATCCACAGGCTGTGCGAAAGATCTGTGGACCACGGTGATCCCCTCCATTTTCCCACTCAATCGAGTGGGAATAGCTCGCCCCAAAGAGTTGATCTCCGGAGCGAGGGTGACGAATCGGTGACGGAGGGGCGGCAGCGATTTGTCGACCCGGTGGAAGAGGCTTGTCGACTTGTCCCCAGGTCGAGCCGCAAACCTGTGGATAACTTCTGTGGGTAACCGAAAAGTATGCAGGTAGGACCGGCTGTTCGTACCTGTGGACGACTCAGGCCCTGCCGTCCTGCGCCCGCGCCAGCCAGTCGGAGGCGTCGGTGAACTCCACATCCGAGGTTCCGCGCCGCAGCGGCCGCACGTCCTCGGTCGCGACACCCGCCCGCGGATACGAGCCGAGGAAGCGCACCTTCGGGCAGATCCGCTTCAGACCCATCAGCGCCTCGCCGACCCGGCGGTCCGCGATATGGCCCTCGGCGTCCACGGCGAAGCAGTAGTTGCCGATGCCCGCGCCCGTGGGCCGGGACTGGATCAGCATCAGGTTGACCCCGCGCACGGCGAACTCCTGGAGGAGTTCGAGCAGCGCACCCGGGTGGTCGTCGCCGAGCCACAGCACCACCGAGGTCTTGTCCGCACCCGTCGGCGCCGCCGGCCTGGCCGGCCGGCCCACGAGCACGAAACGCGTCTCGGCGTTCTCCGCGTCGTGGATCTCGGTGACCAGGGCCTCGAGACCGTACGTCGCCGCCGCGAACTCGCCCGCGAAGGCCGCGTCGAACCGGCCCTCCTGGACCAGCCGGGCCCCGTCCGCGTTGGACGCGGCCGACTCCCACAGCGCGTCCGGCAGATGGGCCCGCAGCCAGTTCCGCACCTGCGGCTGCGCCACCGGGTGACCCGTGACCGTCTTGATCTCCGACAGCTTGGTCCCGGGCCGTACGAGCAGGGCGAACGCGATCGGCAGCAGCACCTCGCGGTAGATCATCAGAGGCTCGCCCGAGGCCAGCTCGTCGAGGGTCGCGGTCACCCCGCCCTCGACCGAGTTCTCGATCGGCACGAGCGCGGCCGCGGCCTCCCCGTTCCTTACGGCGTCCAGCGCGGCCGGGACCGACACCATCGGGACGAGCTCCCGTGTCGCGGCCTCGGGCAGCGTACGCAGCGCGGCCTCCGTGAAGGTGCCTTCAGGACCGAGATACGTATACCGGGTGGCTGACATACGGTCACCCTAATGGCAGCGGGTCTTTCACGACTTCTCTTACGACTCCAGCAGCCGCTGCCCCACGTATTCGCCCTCCGCCGCCCCGCCGGGCACCGCGAAAAGACCGCTCGCCTCGTGCCGGATGAACGGCGACAGGGCGTCGCCCCGGTCGAGCTTGCGCTGCACCGGCACGAAGCCCCGCAGCGGGTCCGCCTGCCAGCAGACGAAGAGCAGACCGGCGTCCGGAGTCCCGTCGGCCCCGATTCCGTCGTGGAAGGAGAACGGCCGGCGCAGCATCGCCGCCCCGCCGTTCTGTTCGGGGGCGGAGATCCGGGAATGGGCGTTGTCGGGGATGACCGTCTTGCCGTCCGGGCCGATCTTGTCCAGATCCGGCTCGGTCGTCTCGGTCCCCCCGGTCAGCGGCGCACCGTCCGCCTTCCGCCGTCCGATCACCTTCTCCTGCTTGTCCCGGGCCAGCTTCTCCCAGTCGTCGAGCAGCATCCGGATCCGCCGGACGACCGCGTACGAGCCGCCGGCCATCCAGTCCTGGGCGCCGGCCGCGCCCTGGGGCACGAAGATCCGCCGGTCGAAGTCGGGGTCCGTCTGCTTGGGGTTGCCCGTACCGTCGATCTGGCCCATCAGGTTGCGGGCGGTCATCGGCCGGGCGGTGGCCCCGGCCGAACGGTTGAAGCCGTTCATCTGCCAGCGCACCCGCGCCGCACCCTCCGCGTCCTTCTGCAGCGCGCGCAGCGCGTGGAACGCGACGAGCGCGTCGTCCGCGCCGATCTGCACCCACAGATCGCCCTCCGAGCGCTTCGCGTCGAGCGCGTCGGCGGAGAAGGCGGGCAGGGGGTCGAGCTGCATCGGGCGGCGCGCGGTCAGCCCGGTGCGATCGAAGAAGGTGCGGCCGAAGCCGAAGGTCACCGTCAGGGAGGACGGCCCGGCGTCGAGTGCGATGCCCGTGTCGTCGGTCGCGGCCCTGCCCGCCATCAGCGCCTTCGCCGTGGCCGACCAGCGGCGCAGCAGCGCGGCGGCCTCCTTGCGGCCCGCGCCCGGGGCGAGGTCGAAGGCGACGAGATGCCCGCGGGACTGAAGCGGAGTGGTGATCCCCGCTTGATGTTTCCCGTGAAACATCACCTCGGTCGCACCGACCGTCGTGAGGGCGGGGGAGCCGGCGGACCCGGAGGACTTCTCCTCCCCTGCCGCGGAGATGCCGATGCCGCCTGCGGCGCCGATGACGACACCTGCCGCCCCCGCCGCGCCGACGGTGCCGAGCAGCCGCCGCCGGGAGATGTCGAGATGGTCGTTGCTCACGGTGTCGCTCACGGGGTCAGCCGATCTTCACGTTCTTGTCGATGGTGGTCTGGTCGATCTCGGAGGTGCGCACCGTCACCTGCATCAGCCACTCACCCGGCATCGGCAGCTGGACGCCGTTCGCGCTCCAGTGGCCGGTCTGGATGCGGTCGGGCAGCACGGGCAGCGGGCCGATCTGCTTCTCCTTGAGAGTGAAGGCGACCTTCACCTCGGGCACGTCCAGCGGCCGTCCGTTGGGCCGCAGCACGTAGATGTGCAGGGCGTTGGCGCCGGTCCGGCCGGGGTCGAGGGTGAGCTGCACGGTGCCCTTGCCGTCCACGCCGCCGGTGTCGAAGGGCAGCCGGACGTCGATCGGACGGTTGGGGACCGCGGAGGAGCCGGCCGTGGCCCTGCTCCGGCCCGCCTCCTCCTCGGTACGGGCCGGCTCGGTGGACGTCAGGACGGTGGTCACCGCGAGGAGCACCACCGCGACGGCGGCCTCGGTCAGCACCGAACGGCGCAGCCCGGCCCGCTCGGGGTCGGCGTCCCGCTCGCGCTTGCGCCGCGCGGTCGCGACGGCGGCGCGCTGCCGCGCGAGCTGCTCCGCGCGCTCGGCATCGACCTCTTCAGGGGCTTCGGCGTCCTCTCCAGGAGCCTCGGCGGCGGCCTCGGCATCGGCCCCCGCCGTCCCCGTCGCCGCCTCGCCCAGCCTGTGCACCCACCGCCGTGACACCCAGGCGATGCCCACGAGCACGGCGACCAGGCCGATCTTGACCAGGAGCAGCTGCCCGTACCGCGTGTCGGTCAGCGCCGACCACGTGCCGACCTGCCGCCAGGACTGGTAGACGCCGGTGGCCGCGAGCACGACGACCGAGCCGAACGCCACCTTCGAGAAGCGCTCGACCGCCGTGCGCTCGACCGACGGCTCCCGGTAGAGCGCGACGAGCAGCGCCGTGAGACCGCCGAGCCAGGACGCGACCGCCAGCAGGTGCAGGATGTCGACCGGCATGGCGATGCCCGGCTGCAGCCCGGTCGAGGCGTGCTCGGCGAGTGCCCAGGTGCCCGCGATGCCGGCCGCGACGACGGTGCCGCCGATCGCGAGCCCGAAGGTGAGGTCCTTGCGTTCCTTCTCGTCCGTGCGCCGGGTGTACGCGCCGAACAGCACGGCCACGAAGAGCGCCGCCGCGCCGAGCAGCAGCAGCCGCGAGGAGAGCGCGGCCCCGGTCTTCGTCTCCAGGACGGTCCGCAGCCCGCCCAGGTCGAAGACGTCGGCGAGCTTGCCCGAGCCCGTGTACGGGTAGCGCAGCAGCAGCATCGCCAGGGTGGCGGCGGTCAGCGTCAGCCAGCCCCGGACCACCAGGCGCTGCACGGGCCGTACGGTCGCCCCGCGCGGCCAGCAGGCGAGTACGAAGGCGCCGCCGCCGACGAGGACGACGAAGCCGGCGTACGAGAGGTAGCGCGCGATCCCGTAGAGCGTTCCGACGAGTCCGCCGCCCACGGTCTGATCGGGAAGCGCGACCGAGGTCTTGGAGGGGGCGCCGACGGAGAAGGTGAAGGCCCCGGCGACCGGGTGGCTGTCGGCCGAGACGGTCTGCCAGGCCACGGTGAAGGTGCCGTCGGGCAGGCCGGGCAGCAGCTCGACGCCGTACCGGACGATCGAGCCGCTGCACATGTCGCGGATCTCGCCGGTGTCGACGCGCTTGCCCGAGGGGTCGAGGACCCGGATGGAGTCGCCGCTCATGGCGACCTGTTCGGAGAAGGTCAGGTTGACCTCCTTGGGGGCGGTGGCGACCACCGCCCCGTCCTGCGGGTCGCTGCCGGTCAGTGCCGCGTGCGCGGACGCGGGGCCCGCGGTGGCGAGCAGCGTGCCCAGGAGCGCGGCCGCGACGAGCAGCAGCCGGACGAGGGCCGGTCCGAGGCGCGGGGCGGTGGTTGTCATCGGTTCTGTCACTCCCTCAACGAGCTCAGTGCTGCTTCGGGTTGTGGTTCGCCGCCTCGACGGGAAGGTCGACCTTGATGGGGTCGGACTTCTCGAAGTGGAGCTCGATGGCGACCTTCTCGCCCTGCTTCGGCTGCTTCTTCAACTCCATGAACATGATGTGGCTGCCACCGCGTTCGAGCTTGAGTTCGCCGTTCGCCGGGATGTCGAAGGACTTCACCTCCTGCATCTTCTGGTTCTTCGTCTCGTGGATCGTGACGTCGTCCGAGAGGCCGCTGGTGACGGAGGTGAGCTTGTCGGCGGCGTCGCCGCTGTTGGTGATGGTGAGGAAGCCGCCGGCCATGTCCATCACGGGCTGGGGCATGAACGCGCCGCTCACCTTGAGGTCCGGTCCGCTCTTGGAGTCGGCGGAGTCGGAGGACGAGCACCCGGTCAGCGCGAGCGCGGCGGTGAGCGCGACGGCGGCGGACAGGGCGGTGGTGCGGCGGTTCACGGGTTCTCCCCCTTGATGAGCTTGGGCAGGTCGGCGGCGTACTGGTCGGCGGTGGTGTCCTCGCCGTACAGGACGTAGCCCTGGTCGGACGTCGGCGAGAACGCGATCACCTGCGCTCCGTGCATGGAGACGACCGAGCCGTCCTTCTCCTTCTTCGGCGGGTCGATGCCGATGCCGATCGCGCGGGCGCCGGCCTGGATCGTCTTGAAGTCGCCGGTCAGGCCGGTGAAGGACGGGTCGCCGGCGGCCGGCAGCCACTTGCCCAGCTCGGCCGAGGTGTCCCGCTCCGGGTCGGTGGTGACGAAGACGACCTGGAGCTTGTCCTGGTCGGCCTTGGGGAGCTGCTTGCGCGCGATGGCGATGTTGCTCATGGTCAGCGGACAGACGTCCGGGCAGTGCGTGTAGCCGAAGTAGAGCAGCGTCGGCTTGCCCTTGGTCTGCTCGCGCAGGTCGAACTTCCGGCCCTGGGTGTCGGTGAGGACGAGGGCCGGCTTGGCGAACGGCCGGTCGAGGACGGTGGCGGCCTTGGTGTTGTCGCTGCCGCCGGAGACCTGGGCGACCGGCCCGGTCTTGGCGCCAGGAGCCTTGTCACCGCCCCCGAGGCCGACGGCGGCCGTGATGCCGATCGCCGCGGCGATCGCCACGACGGCGGCGATCAGCGGGGCGCGCCGGCCGGGCCGGGCGCCCTCCTGACCGCCGTCCTTCGCCGCACCGGGGTTCGCCGCGGCTGTCTTGTTCTGGGACATGACGCTTCTTTCGGGTGTCGGGGGCGGCTGTCAGGCCGAGCGGCGGCGTCCGGCGAGGACGCCGAAGGCGACTCCGGCGACGCCCACGAGGATGCCGATCACACCGAGCACGCGGGCCGCGTTGTCGGTGGAGCCGGACGCGGCGGCCTCCTCGTGGTCGCCGCCCTTGTCGTCGTGTCCGGCCTTGTCGCCGGCCTTGTCGTCCGCGGCCGGGGTGGCGGCGCCGCCGCCGTGGTGGTCGGCGCTCGCGGCGGTCAGCTTCAGGACCGGGGCGGGGTTCTCGGGCTCGGCCGCGCCCTCCTTCGGCTCCTCGATCCAGCGCACGACTTCGTTGTTGTCGTAGGTCTGGATCGCCTTGAGGACCAGCTGGTCGGTGTCCTCGGGCAGCCGGCCCATGGAGAGCGGGAACTGCTGGAACTGGCCGGGACCGATCTTCGAACCGTCCGCGGACCAGGTGACCTTGGCGACCGCCTCATTGATCTTCTTGCCGTGCAGCTCCAGCGGCTTGGCGAGCTTCGCCTTGGTGACCTCGACCTTCCAGCCGGGGACCGGCTGCGGCATCACGGAGGCCAGCGGGTGGTCGGTGGGGAAGTTGACCTCGACCTTGACGGTGGAGGCGTTGTCGCGCTCGTTCGGCACCTTCACGTTGACGGTCGCGTAGCCGCCCTTGGCGGCCTCGCCCTGCGGCTGCACGCCGACGTGCGCGAAGGCCGTGCCCGAGAGCAGCAGGACGGAGGAGAGGGCGACACCGCCGGCGAGGGCGGTACGGGTCAGGTGCGTACGGGAGACGCTCATGGCAGGACACTCCAGCTCAGGAGAAGGTCGGGAAAGTGGTGCAGGAAGTCGGCGCGCGGGCCGGGCGACCGGTAGGGCCGGCAGCCGGCGAGCGCGGACGACCGCGGATCCACTCCCTCGGAGCGGGTCCGCGTCAGGCTGCGAGGACGCAGGCGGCGGCGGGCGGGCCGCGCCTGATCACGGTGTGCTGGAGTGCCTCGGCGACCGGCGGCGGCGAGGAGTCGAAGCCGGTACGGGCGGGCCCGCGCGGCCCGGCGGCCGGAGCCCCCGGCAGCCCGGCGAGCAGGGCCCGTACGAGGTGGAGCGCGGCCCGCAGCGACCGTACGAGAGCGCACTCGGCGACCTCGACGGCGCCCTCGGCGGACAGCCGGCCCAGCCGGCCGAGCGCCAGGTCGCCGCGGCGCAGCAGCCAGCCGGTGGTCAGCGCGGCCAGCAGGTGGCCGAGCAGCATCGGCAGGCTGGGCACCAGTTCGGCGGCCTGCGCGGTGGCGGTCGCAGTGCCGGTCATGCCGGCCATGTGGTCGTGGATCCCGGCCGCGGCGGGTGCGGCGGGGGCGAGGCCCGCGTCGCTGACGATCCGGGCCGCGTCGGCGGGGTTGAGGGACGCGCCGCCCTGCCCGCAGACCAGCTTGGCGGCGAGCCGTACGAGGGCGTCGTCCGTTTCCGGTCCCATGGTGAGCCGGCGCTGCCCGAGCCCGAACAGGGCGTGCAGGCCGATCTGTCCGGCCGCCAGCGCGCCGACGATCACGGGCAGCGAGCGCTCGCGTCCGGTGAAGAGCACCGTGATGCCGAAGACGCCGAGGAACCCGGCGGCCATCGACCACAGCGCGATCCCCGCGCACGCGGCCAGCGCGTGGCCGAGCCCGGACAGCACGACGCAGACCGCGGTGAACACCGCGGCCCTCAGCATGCGAGACGCGAACCCGGGGGCAGACATGGCGGGGCCCATCATCGCACCAGGCCCGCCCCCTCCATGAGGCAGGTCCGGAAGATCACCCTTGGGGTCCTTCGGGCTGACATACACCGGCGCACGGGATGTGTGCATCCGCCGAACGAGGGCTCTTGCGGCGCCCAGGGGCTTATGGACCACCCCGCACGGCAATACGTAACGGTATGTCGTGCCGCAGCATGTCGAGCCGCAGCCAGGAGGCTGGAGCATGAGCATCTGGTGGTCCCTGCACCTGCGGCGCGAGGCTGCGAGCGTCCCGCTCGCCCGGCGGCTGCTGCTCGGCACGATGGAGACCGCGGGCGTCGACCCGGACGTGTCCTACGAGCTGTCGGTGGCCCTGACCGAGGCGTGCGCCAACGCGGTCGAACACGGGGGCGCCCTGGGCCGGAGCGAGGCCTCGCAGGCGTACCGGGTCACCGCCTACCTCGACGGCGAGACCTGTCGTATCGAGGTCGCCGACTCCGGACCCGGCTTCTCCGGGGACGCGTCGCCCGCCCCCGCGGACGCCGAGAACGGCCGGGGGCTGCGGCTGATCGAAGAGCTCGCCGACCACGTCCACTTCGGCCGTACCGGCAGGGGCGGAGCGCTGGTCAGCTTCGACAAGATCATCAAGTGGCGGCCGGACGCTCCGCTGGCGCTGACCTGAAGCCCCTACGGCCCTGCGTGGGCTCCGCACGCCCTGCGTGGGCTACGTACCGCCCTGCGTGGGTTCCGTACGCCCTGCGTGAGCTCCGTACCGCCCTGCGTGGGCTCCGTACCGCCCTGCGTGAGCTCCGTATGCACCGCTTGGGCTCCGTGCGTACGAAGGCCCCCGCCGAACGGCCGTCGGCGGGGGCGCTTCGAGGGATCGGTCAGCCCTCGACCGGTCAGGCCTTCAGGCCGGCCATCCACGCCTCGACCTCGTCGGACCGGCGCGGCAGCGTGTCCGAGAGGTTCCGGTTGCCGTCCTCCGTGACGAGGATGTCGTCCTCGATCCGGACGCCGATGCCGCGGTACTCCTCCGGCACGGTCAGGTCGTCGGCCTGGAAGTACAGACCCGGCTCGACGGTCAGGCACATGCCCGGCTCCAGGGTCGTGTCGACGTACGCCTCGGTGCGCGCGGCGGCGCAGTCGTGGACGTCCATGCCGAGCATGTGACCGGTGCCGTGGAGGGTCCAGCGGCGCTGCAGGCCGAGCTCCAGGACCCGGTCGACCGGACCCTCGACGAGGCCCCACTCGACCAGCTTCTCGGCGAGCACGCGCTGGGCGGCGTCGTGGAAGTCGCGGTAGGCGGCGCCGGGCTTCACCGCGGCGATGCCCGCCTCCTGCGCCTCGTACACGGCGTCGTAGATCTTGCGCTGGATCTCGCTGAACCGGCCGTTGATCGGCAGGGTGCGGGTGACGTCGGCGGTGTAGAGCTCGGTGGTCTCCACGCCGGCGTCGAGCAGCAGCAGGTCACCGGAGCGGACCGGGCCGTCGTTGCGGACCCAGTGCAGGGTGCAGGCGTGCGGGCCGGCGGCGCAGATGGAGCCGTAGCCGACGTCGTTGCCCTCGACACGGGCGCGCAGGAAGAACGTGCCCTCGATGTAGCGCTCGCTGGTCGCCTCGGCCTTGTCGAGGACCTTGACGACGTCCTCGAAGCCGCGGGCGGTGGAGTCGCAGGCCTTCTGGAGCTCGGCGACCTCGAACGCGTCCTTCACGAGGCGGGCCTCGGAGAGGTAGACGCGCAGCTCCTCGTCGCGCTCGGCGGTGACCTTGTCGACGAGGGCGGCCTCGATGCCGGCGTCGTGGCCGCGCACGTTGCGCACCGGGCCGGTGGCCTCCTTCAGCGCGGCGGCCAGCTCGCGGACGTCCTTGGCCGGGATGCCGAGCAGCTGCTCCGCCTCGGCGAGGGAGTGGCGGCGGCCGACCCACAGCTCGCCCATGCCGTCGAGCCAGAACTCGCCGTTCTCGCGGTCGGAGCGGGGCAGCAGGTAGATCGTGGCGGTGTGGCCGCCGGCCTTGACCGGCTCCAGGACGAGCACGCCGTCGTGCGTCTGGTCGCCGGTGAGGTACGCGTACTCGGTGGACGCGCGGAAGCTGTACTCGGTGTCGTTCGACCGGACCTTCAGGTTGCCGGCCGGGATCACCAGGCGCTCGCCCGGGAAGCGGGCGGACAGGGCGGCGCGGCGGTCGGCCGTGTGCGCGGCCTGGGCGATCGGCGCCAGGTCGTGCAGCTCGGTGTCGGCCCAGCCGGACTTCATGTTCTCGGCGAGCTCGTCGGAGACGCCCTGGTACAGGCCGTTCTTGCGCTGCTTGATCGCCTGCTCTTCGGACTCTTCCGGGGTCTCCGGGTAGTCCGGCGTGAGCTGATCGGCCACGGGTCTGCCTCCTCTGGTACGACACTGAACCCTCCCCATCGTACGGTCGTACGGAAGGGGGCCCAGGGGCGTAAGACCCATTACCGGTCGGTCACATCAGTGGCGGTTCTCACTCGGCTCGCTTCGGCTGTCGTGGGCTGTCCCGTCGGCTCCCGTCGGCCCCCGTCGGCCCGCGTCGGCCCTCAGTCGAAGCGGGCGGCCAGGATCACCACGTCCTCGCCGTCGGAGGTCGCTGCGGCCGAACCCTCCGGAAGGATCGTCCGCAGGACGTGATCGGCGACGGCGCCCGGGTCGGCGCGGGCCGCCTTCGGTACGCCCGCGGCGGCGGCGTGCAGCCGTGCGAAGGCCCGGTCCATGGGGTCGCCGGTACGGCGGAGCAGCCCTTCCGTGTACAGCAGCACCGTTTCTCCAGGCGCGGGAGAGAGCTCCACGCTGGGCGCCTCCCAGCAGGCCAGCATGCCCAGCGGGGCGGAGAGCGAGGTCTCGACGTACTCCGTCCGCTGATCGCCGATGATCAGCGGCGGGGTGTGGCCCGCCCCGGCCAGGACGATCCGGCGGGCCTGCGGCTCGGCGTAGGCGAAGAGCGCCGTCGCCGAGCGCGCGGGCTCCGTCAGCCGCAGCAGCAGCTCCAGGTCGGAGAGGACGGCGACCGGGTCCTCGCCCTCCATTACGGCGTACGCGCGCAGCGAGGCGCGCAGCCGTCCCATGGCGGCCAGGGCGCTCGGCCCGCTCCCGGAGACGGAGCCGACGGCGAGGCCGAGGGAGCCCTCCGGCAACGGCAGCGCGTCGTACCAGTCGCCGCCGCCGCGGGCGCCGGTGCGGTGCCGTGCGGCGAGCTGGACCCCGGGGACGCGGGGGAGGCGTCTGGGCAGCAGCTCCTCGGCGACGGTGGAGAGCTGCGTACGGGCGCGCTCGACGTCGAGGAGGCGGGCGAGGTGTTCGGTGGCGAACCTGCCGTAGAGGCCGACGAGGTGCCGCTGCCGTTCGGCGGGCTCGGCGGGTTCGTCGTACAGCCAGACGAGCGCGCCGAGCCGGCCGGCCTGTCGGGTGGCGAGGGGGAGGGCGTAGCTCGCGGCGTAGCCGAGGCGGGCGGCGACCTCGCGGTGGCGCGGGTCGAGGTCCTCCTCGCTGCGCAGGTCGGGGATGGCGACGGGGCGGGGCAGGGATCCCTCGGGCAGCGGATCGAGCCCGTCGAGGATGCGGCCGTACGAGGTGACGCTGCGCGGCACGGTCTCGATGGTGCCGAGGTCGGAGTGGGCGAGGCCGAGGCCGACGGTGCTGACCGGACCGAGGCCGTCGGAGGGTTCGAAGACCGCCATGCCGCGGCGGGCGCCCACGAGGGCGGCTCCGGCGCGCAGCACCTCGTGGAGCGCGTCGTCGAGGGAACCGGTCCTGATCAGGGACTCGGTGAGTTCGTGGAGGAGGGAGAGGTCCGAGACCCAGCCGGCGAGGCGGTCCTGGAGGGCGCCGCCCGACCGGAGGTCTCCGGAGGGCAGCGGCGGGGCGGCGGGAGGAGCCGCAGTGTGCGGGGGAGGGGGAACGGTGGAATCGATTCCGGCCACTTTCGGCGCACGCGGCGTACTCATGGCACTCGGCTTTCCGACCTGCGTGTTTCATGCAATAGCATCGCAAACCCCCAAGTCATTCTGCGCCGCTATCCATGGATCCACATCTACACGCACATGTAGATCGATGTCCAGCATTGTCACCATGGGACTTGTGGTGTCCGTGAGATGTGGCGAGAGGGTTGAAGAGTAGGGGAAGTTGGCCGAAAATTACCCCCTGCGTGCACCATTTGCGGTCGACTGGCGTCGTTTGAAAGTGCGTCATTTAGAGCGTGACGGGTACGTAATCGGTGACGGGCAGGGGCAGTTGGAGACGCCCCTGAATACGGACGCGGAACCCGGGCGTCCTCATCACCGCAGGCCGCACCCTCTACCCCGAGTGGCGGGGAACGTGTTCCGGCAGGACCGACCGCCAGGACCGACCGCCGAGCGTGGACGCAGCTTGTACGCGTTGTACGCGCTGAGATGCACAGCGATACGCACAGCGATACGCACGGTGAAGTGATCTACACGTGGTGTGATGTGGATTCGGCGTTCAACGGAAAGGAACGAGCGCTCATGCGCGAGATCCTCGGAAGGCGACGCAGGCTCCGGTTCCGGCGCGGGAAGCGCGAGGAGCGCGCGGAGCGCGAGACGGTCGTCGCACAGCTCGACACGGCGCTGCGATGCGCCACGGAATGGGACTGGCCCGTCCTGCCCGGCGTGGGCCTGAGGTCCGGGCCGCGGGGGACGGGGGCGGGGGCGTCACACGACTCACGCGCGGCGGAAGCGCGTGCGGGTGAGGCGCGTAGGGCGGAAGCGCGTTCGGGTGAGGCGCGAGCGGACGGGTCGGCCGCGGCCGGATCGCGTTCGGGCTGGTCCAGGGCGGCCGGCGCCTGGGTGGCCGGAGCGCGTGCGGGCTGGGCCCGTACGACCGAGTCGCGCAGGGCCGAGTCGCGCGGTGCCGAGTCGCGCGGTGCCGAGTCCCGTGCGCTCGGGGCGCAGGACGCGCCGCGGGACGTGACGCGGGACGTGACGCGGACGACCGCCGTCGCGAGTTGCGCCTGCCCCGACCCCGAGTGCGTGGTGCCCGGGGCGCATCCGTTCGACCCCGGGCTGCTCGCGGCCACCACCGACGCCCGCATGATCCGCTGGTGGTGGGGCGGTCGCCCGGACGCCCCGGTCCTGCTGGCCACCGGCGGCCGTGCGCCCTGCGCGGTGAGCCTGCCGGCCGTCGCGGGCGCCCGCGCGCTGGCCGCCCTGGACGCGTTGGGCATGCGGCTCGGCCCGGTCGTGGCCACCCCCACCCGGTGGGCGATCCTCGTCGCCCCGTACAGCCTCGAACGGCTCGGCGAACTGCTGTACGCCAAGGACAGCGTGCCCAGTTCGCTGCGCTTCCACGGCGACGGCGGCTACCTGCCGCTGCCGCCCTCGACCACCGGCACCGGGCAGGTGTGGTGGGAGCGGGCGCCTCTGGCGGGGTCGGCCCGGCCGTGGCTGCCGGACGTCGAGGCGGTCGTGGACGCGCTGGTCGAGGCGAGCACGAGCGCGCCGGGCGGCGGCAGCAGACTCGCGTACTGACGCTCCCCGCTCCGCTGCGCTTTCCCCTCCACGGTCACCGGCATCTTCACCCGAACGGGTGTGGAACACCCCGTCATCCAGGGGGAAACGGGCGCGCGGCAGATCGGGAGCCCGCCGGCCGCCGCTATCTTCGCCGCGAGGGCCGCGAGGGCCGCGAGGGCCGCGAGGGCCGCGAGGGCCGCGAGGGCCGCGAGGACCGCGAGGACCGCGAGGACCGCGAGGATCCGTTCCCGGAGGAGCAGATGGGCCGACGTGTGGGGCGCATGAGTCCGGCGAGACTGCGCGCGATCGGACTCGGAGCCGCGGTGGTGATCGCCGTACTGGTGCCGATCGCGGCGTCGGCCGGTCCTGTGGGGGATCCCGGTGGGAGCGGAGGGCGCGGTGGGAGCGGCGAGACCGGCGGGGTTCGCGAGGGCGGCGGGAGTAGTGCGTCAGATGCGGCCGACGGGAAGGGGCGGTCGGAGGGCCTGTTCTCGGAGCTCGGCCTCGGGACCTCCCGTACGCCGGCGGCTCCGGAGAACGCCGCCGCCCCCGTCTCCCCGGCCGTCCTGCCGTCCGCGACGCGCTGCGGACCCGAGCTCGCCTCGCCCGACGGGGTCGAGGCGCAGACCTGTGTGGTGACCGCGGGCGCCGACACCTGGGCACGTACGTACTACCGCAACGCCACCGGTCAGGAGCTCGACGCCGTACTCACCCTGATGGCTCCCGGAGGGCGGACCGTGCAGGTGCGCTGCCCTGTTCCGGCGCGTGACGAACCGGGGACGTGCGAAACGCCGAGAGAACGTAGTCGGGGTGCCGCTGAGGGCTATTCGGCGGTCTCGGAATTCGCCGGTGCGGGGGAGGGCGACAGTACGCCGTTGCTGCTGCGCTCGGGGAGTAACGCGGCCGAGCCGGACGGCAGTTGAGCGTTCCCGGGCATGAGAAGGCCCGGTCGCTGGCGACGGGGGATGCACCAGCGACCGGGCTTCTAGAACGGTAACAAGAGATCTGCCGTTCGCAAATTCGATCTCGGTTATTCGGACAGCGATTTACCGCCGGGAACCCGCCGTTGTGGCGGAAGTCACCGACTGGCCGGTCTGTCAGTCACCGATACCACCTGGGGTATCAGCTGAGCGTCACCTGGCGGTTGGTGAGGCCACCGCGCGCACGGCGCTCCTCGATGCTCAGCGGGGCGTCCGAGGCGAGCGCCTCGGCGAGCCGCTCGGCGAACGCGGCGGCCGGCTTCTCGCAGTCCTCCGCCGTCATGGAGGTCGGCAGGTCCCACACCGGAACCATCAGGCCGTGGGCGCGGAAGGAGCCCACGAGCCGGGTGTCCGCGCCGAGCGAGGACGTGCCGGCGGCCTGGAGCCGGGCCAGCGCGTCGAGCAGCTTCTCCTCCGCGTGCGGCATGACCCAGCGCAGGTGGTTCTTGTCCGGGGTCTCGCACCAGTACGCGGAATCGACACTGGTCAGCTTGACGGTCGGGATCGCGGCGGCGTTGGCCCGTTCCAGGGAGGCGGCGACCTCCGGGTTGGAATTGTCTGCGGACTCCGGAATCCAGAATTCGAATCCGGAGTGCACGTCCGGCGCAAAATCGCCGTTCGGGTCGAGCAGGTCCTGAAGTCGCGGACCCTCGGCGGGTACGCGACGGGGGGCGACCGGCGAACCGGGCTCGGCCTCCAGGGCGCGCAGCAGGGTGTCGCCGAGGTCGCGGGCCAGGTCTCCGGAGGACGAGTCGTTCTGCAGCGCGAGCAGGACGGAGCCGTCGTCGCGGCGCAGCGCGGGCCAGGCCATCGGGAGGACGGTCGCCAGGGTCACCGACGGAACGCCCTCGGGCAGCCCGTCCTTGAGGGTGAGCGGCACGGTGGCGGCGGGCACCAGCTCGCGCAGCGCGACCCAGTCGCACTCGCCCGGCAGGCCCTCGAAGGGACGCTGGACGAGCTCGGTCACGGCGTGGGCGGCGGCCCGCCCGTGACACGCCTTGTAGCGGCGGCCGGAACCACAGGGGCACGGCTCGCGCGCACCGACGACCGGGATCTCCCCGTTCGTGACCTGGGCCTGGCCGGCCTTGCCGGGCTTCGTCTGGGGGCGCTTCTTGGCCATGGTGTGGCTTTCTCCCGATAGCGGCGGTGCTGTCTCGGGCGCGAGCCTAGCCGTAGCGGATGCCGTGCGCCGGGATGCCGGTGCACCTTCCGCCGGGCGGGGGTTCATCCGGACGGTCGCGCCGACCCGGACCGGTGGGCCCGAGACGTCGTCCGGATGGTTCCTCCCGGCAGCGGCCGCCGGCACGGGTCGTCACTCCAGCTCGTCGTACGCGTCCAGGAAGTCGAGCCCGGAGCCGCCGCCGACCCGCGCCGCGAAGTCCTCGCGGCGATGGCCCTCGGTGACGACCACCCAGACCGTGACCTCGCCGGTCGCGCTGTCCCGCACGCCCCAGTCCTGGGCGAGCGCGCTGATGATGTTCAGCCCGCGGCCGCCGCGTGCCGTGACCGAGGGCGTGGCCGGAACCGGCCGGGTGGGACCACCGCCGTCCGTCACCTCGACCGTCAGCCCGCCGGCCCGGTCGATGCTCCAGGCCGCCCGTACGTCACCGTCTCCGACGTCCGCGCGGCCCAGCGGTCTGCCGTGTCTACACGCATTGCTCAGCAATTCGGAAAGGATCAGCACCGCGTCGTCGACCACCGATTCGGACATGCCGTTGCGCTTCAACTGCTCGCGCATACGGTGTCGCGCCTCACCCACGCCCGCAGGGCCATGGGGTACGGCCATGCTCGACGACGTGGGCACCTCCTGTGCCACCACCAACGCCACCCCCGAGACCTCCTTTGCCCCACGCCACGGTGTGGATGCCCCAATGGCCTGGACCGGAAACCGGCCAGTCAGGGTCTGGTGACGCACTCGTGACGATCGCGTACGTCCTGAACGCGCCGGGGCACACCCCGTACGCCTGTGACAGGTGGGACGCAGGGGGCCAAAGGCGGACTAAAGACCGACTAAAGGCGACCCAGTTGGGACAGCACCTGCTTCGGCCGGTTGGTGATGATCGCGTCGACACCGAGCCGCTCGCACAGCTCGACGTCCTCGGCTTCGTCGACGGTCCAGACGTGGACCTGGTGACCGGCCTTCTGGAGCCGGAGGATCACGGCGGGGTGGTGGCGGACGATCCGGATCGAGGGCCCGGCGATCCGCGCGCCCGCGGGCAGGCGTCCGTCGCGCAAGCGCGGGGTGACGAACTGCGATAGGGAGACGGTGGGCAGGGCCGGCGCCGCGGTCGCGATGCGCTGCAGGGAGCGCGCCGAGAAGCTCATCACGCGTACGGGGGAGTCCTCGGGGGCGGTGGGCGCGGCGAGGCCGAAGCGGTCGAGGAGCTGGAGCAGCTTCTCCTCCACCTGCCCGGCCCAGCGGGTGGGGTGCTTGGTCTCGATGGCCAGCTCGATCCGCCGCCCGGCGTCGGAGACGAGCTCCAGGAGGCGCTCGAGGGTGAGGACGGAGGTGAGCCCGGGGTCGCCCCAGTCGGGGCTCTCCCCGGCCTCCTCGCGCCCCTTCCAGGTGCCGAAGTCGAGGGCGGCGAGATCGGCGAGCTCGAGAGCCGAGACGGCGCCCTTGCCGTTGGAGGTGCGGTTGACGCGCCGGTCGTGGACGCAGACGAGATGGCCGTCGGCGGTCAGGCGGACGTCGCACTCCAGGGCGTCGGCGCCGTCCTCGATGGCCTTCACGTAGGCCGCCAGGGTGTGTTCCGGGGCGTCTTCGGAGGCGCCGCGGTGGGCGACCACCTGGACGGGGAGGCGGTTCGGTGGCTGCGGTGCTGCGTGGGTCACCGCGTCATCGTAAAGGTGTCCGTTATGCCTCTATATAAAGAAAGAGGTGCGGACGCACAGCTCCGGCTTACAGTGGCCTGACGCGCTGTGGGAAAAGCTGACCGCAGCACCATGGAGCAGGCATCCACCCACGGTAGTCGTGCAGGGAACGAGGAGAGAGAGCTGTGAGCACCGAGAACGAGGGCACGGCGGTTCC
Organism: Streptomyces sp. NPDC085481; assembly: GCF_044541845.1. Classification (NCBI taxonomy): domain Bacteria; kingdom Bacillati; phylum Actinomycetota; class Actinomycetes; order Kitasatosporales; family Streptomycetaceae; genus Streptomyces; species Streptomyces sp. NPDC085481. The sequence continues at coordinate 39,985 of NZ_JBITTJ010000002.1, read as the reverse complement.
GGCGGACCGGAGTGCCCCGTCCGCCCCTCCCACACCTCCCACGACTCCGCCCGAGGCCACCACCGCTCCGGACGCGCCGAAGCCCGCGGCGACGGACGCACCGGAGCCGACCCAGGCCCCGGCGGCTCCGACCCCGGCACCCGCGGCAGCGGACGCACCGGACCCGACCCCGGCCCCCGCGCCGACGCACGCACCGGAGCCCACCCAGGCGCACGCACAGGAGCCTGCCCAGGCACATGCCCAGGCGCACGCGCCGGAGCCCGCCCAGGCCCCGGCCTACGCCGCCTCCCAGGCGTCAACCCCCTCCCCCTCCTTCTCCCCCTCCCCTGTCCCTGCCCCCGCCCCGGCCGGGGCGGACGGCTGGCCCCCCGCTCCCCCCGTGACGCCGGTGTGGGGCGCCCCCGTACCCCCCGCCCCCGCGCCCCCGCGCAAGCGCACCGGCGGCCTGGTGGCGGCCATCTTGGCCGCGGCCCTGATCGCGGGCGGTGTAGGCGGCGGTATCGGCTACTGGGCGGCGTCCCAGCGCGAGGAGGAAGCGACGAGCTCGACGACGGTCGCCGCGGGCGACGCCCCCGCCTCCTTCAAGCGCGACCCGGGCACGGTCGCGGCGGTGGCGGCGAAGGCCCTGCCGAGCGTGGTGACCATCCAGGCGAAGTCCGGCGGCTCGGACGGCGAGGGCGGCACGGGCACGGGCTTCGTGTACGACAAAGAAGGCCACATCGTCACGAACAACCACGTGGTGGCCTCCGCGGCCGACGGCGGAACGCTCTCCGCGACCTTCTCCGACGGCAAGACGTACGACGCGGAGGTCGTCGGCCGTGCCGAGGGCTACGACGTGGCCGTACTGAAGCTGAAGAACGCCCCGTCGAACCTCAGCCCCCTCGCCCTGGGCGACTCGGACAAGGTCGCGGTCGGCGACTCGACGATCGCGATCGGCGCGCCCTTCGGCCTGTCGAACACGGTCACGACGGGCATCATCAGCGCCAAGAACCGCCCGGTGGCGTCGGGCGACGGTGGTGGCGGCAAGAACTCGTACATGAGCGCCCTGCAGACCGACGCCTCGATCAACCCGGGCAACTCCGGCGGCCCGCTGCTCAACGCGAACGGCGCCGTGATCGGCATCAACTCCGCGATCCAGTCGGTCGGCAGCGGCTTCGGCCAGTCCCAGGCGGGCTCGATCGGCCTGGGCTTCGCGATCCCGGTCAACCAGGCCAAGAACGTCGCCGAGCAGCTGATCAAGACCGGCAAGCCGGTCTATCCGGTGATCGGCGCCACGGTGAACATGCAGGACAAGGGCGAAGGCGCCACCATCGCCGACCAGGGCTCCGGCGGCACCGCCGCGGTCACTCCGAACGGCCCCGCCGCGAAGGCCGGCCTGAAGGCGGGCGACGTGATCACCGCTTTCGACGACCGCCAGATCGACAGCGGCCCGACCCTGATCAGCGAGATCTGGACCCACAAGCCCGGCGACACGGTCAAGATCACCTACGAGCGCAACGGCAAGTCCGCCACCGCCAACGTCACCCTCGGCGAACGCACCGGCGACAGCTGACGCCACCCCCTCGCCCGAACGACGAACCCACCCCCGAACCACAGCCGGTAGGCTGTAGCCCGCTTCGCCCCGGGTGGGTCGGAGTGAGGGTGGGTTGCCCGAGCGGCCTAAGGGAACGGTCTTGAAAACCGTCGTGGCGAGAGTCACCGTGGGTTCAAATCCCACACCCACCGCAGCACCTGGAACGGCCCCCGACCGGTATCACCGGTCGGGGGCCGTTCGCTTTGTCAGGTCGGCTCGGGTGGGTGGGGCAGGGTTGCGCGGGTGGTGATCGCGGCTGCCGAGGCGAGGGTCGCGGTGATCTCGGGTGGCTCGAGGCCCGTGCTCAGGGCGGCCTCGGTGAGGCGGGGGAGGAGGGTGGCGGCGAGGCCCGTCTCGTAGGCGCGGCAAGCTGCCCAGAAGAGGCGGGTGTTGCGCTGGCCGCGTGGCGAGGCCCCCACGAAGCGGACCAGGCCTTCGCCGGCGGGCGGGCCGGTCGAGGCGGGTGTGCGAGGGGTGGCCGGCTGGTCCGGTGGGGCCATCAGGAGCAGGAGGGGGCCCGGGCACGGGGCCGGGGGGAGGTCGGCTGTGCCGGGGGCCAGGCGGTAGGTGCCGCGTGGGGTGATCGAGCCGGGGCCGACCAGGTAGCCGCCCGCGCCGCGGATGTCGACGCCGGGGGCCAGGCGGCTCGCCGAGTTCGGGACCACGGCGTCCGGCGGGCCGGTCAGCCACAGGTGGCGGCCGCCGCCCGGGGTGAGGACCGTGACGGTGGGCGGCACCGTGAACAGGTGCCGGCGGGCGAGGGCGTCCAGTGCCGCCACGCCGTCCTGCCCCGGCCGCACGTCCAGGTCGACCCCGATGAGGTGGTGCGGCGGGCGCCCGCAGGCGATGCCGTAACCGGTGGCCCAGGGAGCGGCCGCGAACAGGGCCCGTACGGCGGCCGGGTCGGTGGTGGCGTCGTACACGCCGTGGCCGGGCAGGCCGCACTCCCCACGGCAGGGGACGGGCCGTCGCTCGCCGCGGTGTGGTGACCGCAGGGCCGGGAGCTTGGTGCGGGACAGGGGGATGACGGGAAGCCCGCGCTCCGCGGCGGACAGGGCGTGCGCGAGGGACAGGGCATGGGACAGGGCGGCGGTCTGCCGGGCAGAGGCGGCCATGCATTCAGTTTCGTACATAAGTTCGAAAGAAGGAAGGGGGGAGGGCGGGGGAGGCGGGAGGGGTGCGTTAAAGCAGAGGGGCAGATTGGCTGAAAAGCTGCCGAAACGCTTCCCCTCTTGCGTCGCCCGGCCTCCCCGGCCCGCCACGGCCTGCACTCGTGTGAGCTGTGGCTTTGTTGTGACCAAAGGGGTTTATCGACTTGTCCTCACGCTTGAGGGGGAATAAGGCGCTAGGGGGTGGTTCGCCGGGGATTCGGTGGGCAACTCTGGACTCGCGACGTCGAGCACAACGACCGAGGCGGTCGGCCAACTGCCTTGGAAATGGCCGCAGTTCAGCAGTAGTTCCGCAGCGTTTCAGAGCTTCAGAGCTTCATCGCTTCAGTTCCCGGAGGAACAGACATGGCAAGCATCCGTACCGCCCGCGTTCTCGCCGCTGTCGCCGCCCTGCCCCTCGCCGCCGCGCTCTTCGCCGGGGTGGCCCAGGCCGACAACGGAGGATTCGCGAACGACGGATCGAATGCGAGCGTCGCCACGATCATCGGCAGCGGTGTCGGTGGCAACAACCACGGCAACTCGACCACCACGCAGCAGGTGGCGACCGGATCCGGCGCCTCCAACCAGAACAACACCGCGAGCGTGAACGGCTCCGCCTTCACCCACATCGACCAGTCCAACGCGGTGGTCAACTTCCATCCGTGGTGGTAACCGGCCCGACGGGGGGATGATCACGGGGTGAACGACGGCCTGTGCGGCGGTGCTTCGGCACCGGCGTGCAGGCCGTCCTGTTGCCTCCGGTCGTCTCCTGTCGCCTCTGGTCGACTCCTGTCGTCTCCGGTTCCCGCCGGTTGCCCCAAGGCTCAGGCGTCCCTCGCCCTCGCTCCGCGACCTTGACAGGGGTCCTCGATCTGACGGACAGTCAGAAACCTTAGAGGGAAGACCCGAAGGCTCGAACCCTGTCCTCACGAGAGGCGTCGCCGTGCACCTCGCCCCCACCGAGCGCCAGCTGCGGCTGCGCGCCGAGCTCCGCGCGTACTTCCGCGACGTGATGCCCGACGGGCCCCCGCCCGCCACCGACAGTGCCGCGCAGCGCCGGCTCCTGCGCCGTATCGGCGACGACGGCATGCTGGGGCTCGGCTGGCCCGAGGAGTACGGCGGCCAGGGCCGCGGCCCGGACGAGCAGTTCGTCTTCTTCGACGAGGCCTACCGGGCCGGCGCCCCCGTCTCGATGGTCACCCTGAACACCGTCGGCCCCACCCTGATGAAATACGGCACCGACGACCAGAAGGCGTACTTCCTGCCCCGCATCCTGCGCGGCGAGACCGTCTTCGCCATCGGCTACAGCGAGCCCGAGGCCGGCACCGACCTCGCCTCCCTCCGTACCCGGGCCGTACGCGACGGGGACTCCTGGCTGATCGACGGGCAGAAGATCTTCACCTCCAACGCCCAGAACGCCGACTGGATCTGGCTCGCCTGCCGCACCGACCCCGCCCCCGAGACCCCCCGCCACCACGGCATCTCGATCGTGCTCGTGCCCACCGACGCGCCCGGGTTCTCCTGGACGCCGATCGAGACCGTCGGCGGTCTGACCACCACGGCCACCTACTACGACTCCATCCGCGTCCCCGCCGGCAACCTCGTCGGGGCCGAGAACGGCGGCTGGGGCCTCATCACCAACCAGCTCAACCACGAGCGGGTCGCGCTCGCCGCCATCGGCATGCAGGCCGAGGACTTCTACGAGGCGGCGCTGCGCGGCGCCCGTACACCCGATCCAGTGACGGGTGAGCGTCGGATTGACGAGCCGTGGATACGGATTCGGGCTGCCGAAGCACATGCCAGGCTGGCGGCAACGCGCCTGCTCAACTGGCGTTTGGTGGGGGATGTGGGGGCGGGCCGGCTGGCCCCCGGGGACGCGAGCGGAGTGAAGTTCGCGGGAACCGAATCGGCGGTCGAGGTGTATCGAATGTGTCAGGAGATCGCGGGCGGGGCCGGGCTGGTCCGAGCGGGGTCGCCGGGAGCGTTCGACGGAGGCGAGCTCGAGCGGATGAACCGGGCCGCCCAGATCAACACCTTCGGGGGAGGGGTGAGCGAGGTGCAGCGCGAGATCGTCGCGACGATGCGGCTCGGCATGAAGGGGAGGGGGCGGCGATGAGCCGGGACGGGTGGCACGAGCAGGTCGACTCGCACGACCTGCTGTACGAGCGGCTGAAGACGTACGAGGGACGGCCCACCGCCGCCCCCGGCACCGGCAAGGACCTCGTCAACGAGCCCATGATCAGACACTGGTGCGAGGCCATGGGCGATACCAACCCGGCGTACGGCGGGCCTGACGCCATCGCCCCGCCGACCATGCTCCAGGCGTGGACGATGGGCGGCCTCTCCGGCAACACGGACCGCGCGGGAGCGTACGACGAGCTGTCCACCCTGCTCGACGGCGCCGGATACACCTCGATCGTCGCCACGGACTGCGAGCAGGAGTATCTGCGGCCGCTGCGGCCGGGGGACGCGATCACCTTCGACTCCGTCATCGAGTCCGTCTCGCCGCGCAAGACGACCAAGCTCGGCACCGGCCACTTCGTCACGACCCGCATGGACGTACGCGCCGGCGGCGAGCTCGCCGGCACCCATCGCTTCCGCGTCCTCAAGTACGCGCCCGCCGGCCGGCCCCCGGCCCCGAGGCCCGAGCCGTCGGTCACGCCGAAGAGACCCCGGCCCGTCATCAACCGTGACAACGCCGGCTTCTGGGAGGGCGTGGCCGAGCACAGGCTGCTGATCCAGCGCTGCACCGACTGCGAGGTCCTGCGCTTCCCCTGGCTGCCGGGGTGCAACGCCTGCGGATCGCTCGCGTGGGACACCGTCGAGGCGAGCGGTGAGGGCACCGTCTACTCGTACGTGGTGATGCACCACCCGCCCTTCCCCGCCTTCGACCCGCCGTACGCGGTCGGGCTGATCGAACTGGCCGAGGGCGTGCGCATCGTCAGCAACGTCGTCGGGGTGCCGTACGACAAGGTCAGGATCGGGATGCCGGTCCGGCTGGAGTTCCTGAAGGCGGACGAGGAGCTCGACCTGCCCGTCTTCCGCGCGGGAGGGGAGGACTGAGATGGACTTCACCCCCACCGAGGAGCAGGACGCGGCCCGGGAGCTGGCCGCGCGGATCTTCGGCGACCTCGCCACGCACGAGCGCCTCGCGGCCGCCGGCACCGGCACGGACGCCGAGCTGTGGAAGGCCCTGTGCGCCGCCGGACTTCCCGGGGCCGTCGAGGAGGTCGGACTGCTCGGCCTCGTCCTGCTCGCCGAGGAGCAGGGACGCACGACGGCGCAGGTCCCGTTCACGGCGAGCTGTGTGTACGGGCTGCTCGCCGTGGCCCGGCACGGCACGGAGGAGCAGCGCGCCCGGCTGCTGCCCGGGCTCAGGGACGGCTCGTTGATCGCGACCGGCGCCTTCCCGGCCGCGCCGGGCTCGGGGGCGGTACGGGCCGACGCGGGCGGCCGGCTGTCCGGCACCGTCGACTGGGTGCCCTGGCTGCGTGACGCCACCCATGTCCTCGTACCGGACGAGGAGCGGTGCCTGTGGCTGGTGCGCCCGGCGGACGCCGGGCCGGTCGAGGCGGTCGAGCTCACCGCCCCGTGGTCGGCCGGGAGGCTCGTGCTCGAAGGGACGCCTGGGGAGCGGCTCGGGCGTGCGGGCTACGACGACGTGCTCGCCGCCGCCCGGATCGCCTTTGCGGGGCTTCAGGCCGGTGTGTGTGCCGGGTCGTTGGCCCGGGCCGTCGCGTACACCTCGGAGCGGGAGCAGTTCGGGCGCCCGCTCTCCTCCCACCAGGCGGTCCAACTGCGTGCCGCCGACGCCCACATGGACACGGAGTCCATCCGGGTCACCGCCTACGAGGCGGCCTGGCGGCATGACGAGGGCCTGCCGGTCGCCGAACACGCGCTGACGGCCGCCTGGTGGGCCTCCGAGGCGGGCAAGCGGGTCGTGCACGCCGGCCAGCATCTGCACGGCGGCCTGGGAGCCGACCTCGAACACCCCGTTCACCGGCATTTCCTCTGGGGGCGGCAGCTCGACGCCTATCTGGGTTGCGGCACCGAACTCCTGGCCGAACTGGGCGATCTGCTCGCGAAGGGAGCGGCGGCATGACCGTGACGCAGCAGCACACCGTGCGGGCCGGGGACGAGCTGGCACCGCTCGTCGTGCCGATCACCCGCACCCTGATCGTCGCCGGGGCCGTCGCCTCCCGGGACTACCAGGACGTGCACCACGACGCCGAACTGGCCAGGGAGAAGGGCTCCCCGGACATCTTCATGAACATCCTCACCACCAACGGCCTGGTGGGGCGGTACATCACCGATCACTTCGGTCCCCGGGCCGCACTCCGCAAGGTCGCCATCCGCCTCGGGGCACCCAACTATCCGGGAGACACGATGACGTTGACCGGCACGGTCACGGAGATCGACGGCGCTCTCGCGCACGTGCGGGTCGTCGGCGCCAACGGCCTGGGCCACCACGTCACAGGCACTGTCGTCGTAGAACTGCCACCGGAAGTGGCGCCGGACTCGCCGCCGGAAGTGGCGCCGGACGTGCTGGTGGAGGTACCGGCGGAGCCGTCGTGGGAGGGGGAGCGATGAGCGTCCGCGGACGGGACTCGCTCGGCGGCCGGGCCGCCATCGCCGGGATCGGAGCGACCGAGTTCTCCAAGGACTCGGGCCGCAGCGAGCTCACCCTCGCCGTCGAGGCCGTGCACGCGGCGCTTCAGGACGCCGGGCTCGCCCCAGGCGACGTCGACGGGCTGGTCACCTTCACCATGGACACCAGCCCCGAGATCACCGTCGCCCAGGCGGCCGGAATCGGCGAGCTGTCCTTCTTCTCTCGGGTGCACTACGGGGGCGGTGCCGCCTGCGCCACCGTCCAGCAGGCCGCCCTCGCCGTGGCCTCGGGGATCGCCGAAGTCGTCGTCTGCTACCGGGCGTTCAACGAGCGCTCGGGGCGCCGCTTCGGCTCCGGGGTGCAGCAGCGCGAACCGTCCGCGGAAGGCGCGGCGCTCGGCTGGCAGCTGCCGTTCGGGCTGCTCACGCCGGCTTCCTGGGTCGCCATGATCGCCCAGCGCTACCTCCATACGTACGGGCTCACCCCGGAGGCCTTCGGGCATGTCGCCGTGACCGACCGCCAGTACGCGGCCCGCAACCCCGCCGCGTACTTCCACGGCAAGCCGATCACGCTCGACGACCACGCAGCCTCCCGCTGGATCGCGGAGCCGCTGCGGCTGCTCGACTGCTGCCAGGAGACCGACGGCGGTCAGGCACTCGTCGTCACGTCCACCGAACGCGCCCGCGATCTGCGCCGCCCGCCCGCGGTGATCGTGGCCGCGGCCCAGGGCGCCGGGCGCAACCAGGAGGCGATGACCAGCTTCTACCGGGACGGTCTGACCGGGCTGCCGGAGATGGGCGTGGTGGCCCGTCAGCTCTGGCGGAGCTCGGGTCTCGCGGCCGGCGACATCGACGTGGGCATCCTCTACGACCACTTCACTCCGTTCGTCCTGATGCAGTTGGAGGAGTTCGGCTTCTGCGGGCCGGGGGAGGCGGCCGACTTCGTGGCGGCGGACGCGCTGCCGCTGAACACCCACGGGGGGCAGCTGGGCGAGGCGTATCTGCACGGGATGAACGGGATCGCGGAGGCGGTTCGACAGATGCGGGGCACGTCCGTGAACCAGATACCCGGGGCGGCCAGGACGCTGGTCACGGCGGGCACCGGGGTTCCCACGTCCGGGTTGATCCTGGGCACGGACGGCTGAGGCGACGGCCCCAGCGGTGGCCGCGCGGGGCGCGGCGCTCTTCACTCGCGCCATGAACGACATGAACGACATGAACGCCACGAACGGCATGGACGCACCGAAGCCGCCCGCTCCGCCCCTCCCCACCGCCCCGCCCGCCCGCCGGCCGCGTCACGCCCGCCGCCGGGTCCTCGCCGTACTGGCCGCCGCCGCCACGCTCGCGACCGTCGCGCTCCTGGCTGCCCAGACGCACGGGCCCGCGCCTGGCGAGGCCGCGGGACGCGGGCACCCCGGCCACCAGTCCCCTGCCGCCGGCATGTCCCCTGCCGCCGGCACGTCCGGTGCCGACCGCACGTCCGGTGCCGACCGCACGGCCGGCATCGACCGCACCGCCGCCGGCACCGCCCCTGCCGGGGCCGGTGGGGCCGCGCCCGCTCTGCGGTACTTCGAGGGGCGGGCCTTCGACACCTGCGATGCGCCGTCGCTCGCCGTGATGCGGGCATGGCAGGCGTCGCCGTACCGGGGGGTCGGGGTGTACTTCGGCGGGCGCGGGCGGGCCTGCCCGGCGCAGCGGCAGCTCACGCCCAGCTGGGTCGCCTCCGTGCACGCACTGGGCTGGCGGTTGCTGCCGCTGTTCGTCGGCTCGCAGGCGCCGTGCGTGTTCGCCGAGGCCAAGCGGCGGTACGCGATCGGCTCCAGCCCCTGGTCCCAGGGCATCCGCGAGGGCGGGGAAGCGGTGCGGGCGGCCCGGGCCCTCGGGATCGACACGGCCAGTCCGCTCTACCTCGACATGGAGGCGTACCGGCACACCGACACCCGCTGCGCCTCGACCACCCTGCTCTTCGTCCGCGGCTGGAACCGGGAGGTCCGCCGGCTCGGCTACGTGCCCGGCTTCTACAGCAGCGCCGAGACGGGCATCCGCCACATCGAGGCGGCGCGGCGGGCGGGGGCCGCGGACCTGCCGTCGGTGGTGTGGTTCGCGCGCTGGCGGGGCGCCCCCGCCCTCGACACCGAGACGGTGCTCCAGCCCCTCGCCTGGCAGCCCCGCGCCCGGATCCACCAGTACGTGGGCAACGTGTCGGAGTCGTACGGGGGCAGGCGACTGAGCATCGACCGCAGCGCCGTCGACGCCCCGGTCGCCCGTATCAGCGCGTCCCGCGCCGGCGCGCGACCCTGACCCGGAGTCGCCCGCGGCTCCACCTAGAGGAGGTGCAGCTGTCCCCACCCCTACAACCTGAGGCGGAGTGCGGTTCGGGACCTGGGGCCGATCCCCAGGACGGGTCCCCGCTCATAGCGTGGAGCCATGACCCCGCCACCCTCTGGCCCCGTCTGCGCCGGCGCCTCCAAGGCCGCCGGCCGCCCCGCGACCGGACCCATGGCCCACCTCGCGACCGGCCCCACGACGGCCCGCGCGACGGCCCGCGCGACCGGACAAGCGCCGTATGCCCCGCACCCCTCGTACCCGTCGTTCAGCTCGTACGTGAGGGCCCGCGGCCCCGTCCTCCTGCGTACCGCGCGCTCGCTGACCGCGAACCCGTCGGACGCCGAGGACCTGCTCCAGACTGCGCTGGCCAAGACCTTCGTCGCCTGGGAGCGCATCGAGGACCACCGCGCCCTGGACGGTTACGTCCGCCGGGCGCTGCTCAACACCCGTACGTCCCAGTGGCGCAAGCGCAAGGTCGACGAGTTCGCCTGCGACGAGCTTCCGGAGCCGGCCGGGCTGCCCGAGCCGGACCCGGCCGAGCGGCAGGTGCTGCACGACGCGATGTGGCGTGCGGTCATGAAGCTCCCCGACCGCCAGCGGGCGATGGTCGTCCTCAGGTACTACGAGGACCTGAGCGAGGCACAGACCGCCGAGGTGCTCGGCGTCTCCGTCGGCACGGTCAAGAGCGCCGTCTCGCGCGCGCTCGGCAAGCTCCGCGAGGACCCGGAGCTGTCCCCCGTACGGTGACCCGGTCGTACGGTGAAATGCCCCGAAATGCAGCCGCCACCACGCGTTACCCTCGGTTATGCCAGTGATCGCTGGCGAATTCGTACTCCCGGGTAGTGACATACCGAGCGGTACGTGCGCAGAATCGCAGCACCCTTACTACTGCCACGTAGCGCCCACCGGGAGGACGCCGTGCTGAGCACCATGCAGGACGTACCACTGACCGTGACCCGCATCCTGAAGCACGGGATGGCGATCCACGGAAAGTCCGTCATCACCACCTGGACCGGGGAGCCCGAGCCGCAGCGCCGCACCTTCGCGGAGACGGGAGCCCGAGCCGGCCGGCTGGCCAACGCCCTGCGCGACGAGCTCGGAGTCACCGGCGACGAGCGGGTCGCCACCCTCATGTGGAACAACGCCGAGCACGTCGAGGCGTACTTCGCGATCCCCGCCATGGGTGCGGTCATCCACACCCTCAACCTCCGCCTGCCCGCGGAGCAGTTGGCCTGGATCGTCAACCACGCCGCCGACCGTGTGGTCATCGTCAACGGCTCGCTCCTCCCCCTCCTCGCCCCGCTGCTCCCGCACCTGCCGACGGTCGAGCACGTCGTCGTCTCGGGCCCCGGCGACCGCTCCGTCCTCGACGGCGTGGCCCCGCGCGTGCACGAGTACGAGGAGCTGATCGCCGGCCGCCCCACCACGTACGACTGGCCCGATCTCGACGAGCGCGCCGCCGCCGCCATGTGCTACACCTCCGGCACCACCGGCGACCCCAAGGGCGTCGTGTACTCCCACCGCTCCATCTACCTGCACTCCATGCAGGTCAACATGACCGAGTCGATGGGCCTGACCGACGAGGACACCACCCTCGTCGTCGTGCCGCAGTTCCACGTCCTCGCCTGGGGCCTGCCGCACGCCACCTTCATGACCGGCATCAACATGCTCATGCCGGACCGTTTCCTCCAGCCGGCTCCGCTCGCCGACATGATCGAGAGCGAGAGGCCGACCCACGCCGCCGCCGTCCCCACCATCTGGCAGGGCCTGCTCGCCGAGGTCACCGCCCGCCCCCGCGACCTGACCTCCATGGCCCAGGTCACCATCGGCGGCGCCGCCTGTCCGCCCTCCCTCATGGAGGCGTACGACCGCCTGGGCGTCCGCCTCTGCCACGCCTGGGGCATGACGGAGACCTCCCCGCTCGGCACGATGGCCCACCCGCCGGCCGGCCTGACCCCCGAGGAGCAGTGGCCGTACCGCATCACGCAGGGTCGCTTCCCGGCCGGCGTCGAGGCCCGCCTGGTCGGCCCGGCGGGCGAGTTCCTGCCCTGGGACGGCGAGTCGGCCGGCGAGCTCGAGGTCCGCGGCAACTGGATCGCCGGCGCCTACTACGGCGGCGCGGCGGGCGGGGAGCTCCGCCCCGAGGACAAGTTCAGCGCGGACGGCTGGCTCAAGACCGGCGACGTCGGCGTCATCAGCCCCGACGGCTTCCTCACCCTCACCGACCGGGCCAAGGACGTCATCAAGTCCGGCGGCGAGTGGATCTCCTCCGTCGAGCTGGAGAACGCGCTCATGGCCCACCCGGAGGTCGCCGAGGCCGCCGTCGTCGCCGTACCGGACGAGAAGTGGGGCGAGCGCCCGCTCGCGACCGTCGTCCTCAAGGAGGGCGCGAGCGCGGACTACGAGACGCTGCGGTCCTTCCTCGCCACCGAGGGCGGCATCGCCAAGTGGCAGCTCCCGGAGCGCTGGGCGATCGTGCCGGCGGTCCCGAAGACGAGCGTCGGCAAGTTCGACAAGAAGGTGATCCGCAAGCAGTACGCGGAGGGCGACCTGGACGTCACGCAGCTCTGACGGCGCCCGCGATCGGCACCGACCGGCCCTGCGTACGGGCTAGTTGGTGCCGATCTTCGCGAGCAGGTCGACGATCCTGGCCTGCACCTCGTTGCTGGTGGACCGCTCGGCGAGGAACAGCACCGTCTCGCCCGACGAGAGCGTGGGCAGTTCGGCCTCGTCGAGGTCGGCGGAGGTGTAGACGACGAGCGGGGTGCGGTTCAACTGGCCGTTGGCGCGCAGCCAGTCGATGATCCCGGCCCGCCGGCGGCGCACCTGCATCAGGTCCATGACCACGAGGTTCGGCCGCATCTGGGTGGCCAGCGCGACCGCCTCGGTGTCGGTCGCCGCGCGCGCCACCTGCATCCCACGCCGCTCCAGGGTCGCCGCGAGCGCCTGCGCGATGTCGTCGTGCTCCTCGATGAGCAGGACCCGCGACGGGTGCTGCTCGCTGTCGCGCGGCGCCAGCGCCTTGAGGAGTACGGCGGGATCGGCGCCGTACGCCGCCTCCCGGGTCGCCTGCCCGAGCCCCGCCGCGAGCAGTACGGGCACCTCGGCGGCGACGGCCGCCTGGCGCAGGGACTGCAGCGCGGTACGGGTGATGGGCCCGGTCAGCGGGTCGACGAACAGCGCGGCCGGGAAGGCGGCGATCTGCGCGTCGACCTCCTCGCGGGAGTGCACGATCACCGGGCGGTAGCCGCGGTCGCTCAGCGCCTGCTGCGTGGCGACGTCCGGCGCGGGCCAGACGAGCAGTCGGCGCGGATTGTCGAGCGGCTCCGGGGGCAGCTCGTCGTCGACGGGCTGGGGCTGCGGCTGATTGGACACCTCGACCGCACCGCCCGGCCCGTCCAACGGCTCCGGCCCCTCGGCCGAGCCCTCGGCGGGCGCCCCTATGGCGTAGGCGCGCCCTTCGGGGACGGGGTTCGGGGCGAGCTTGGGCGCGGCGGACACGGGCTGCGCCGGGGGGAGAGGGTGCGGCTCGGCGGCGACCGCTTCGGGCGCGGTCACGGATGCGGGCGCGGATGCGGTCGCCGGTGTCGGGGCCGATGCCGCCGCCGACGCCTGGCGGCTCTCCTCGGCCGGGTTGCCGAGCTTGCGGCGGCGGCCGGAAGGAGTCGAGGCGGGGACGGGGGCGGGGGCGACGGGGGCCGTGGGAGCGGCGGGCGCCGCCGGGTTGGCGGGCTGGTGGGCGAAGGGCACGCCCTGGCCGAGGGTCCGGACGCTGAAGGCCCGCCCCTGGGTGGAGTCCTTCGCCGGAGCGGCGGGGGCGCCGGGGAGGCCAGGGACGCCCGGAAGGCCAGGGACGCTGGGAGCCGCCGGGGTAGCGGGAGCCGCCGGGGTAGCGGGGGCCGCCAGGGCGGTCGGCGGGACCGGGACCTCGGGCGGCAGCGGCACCGACCCCGTACCCGTACCGCTGGTCGTCTCGTTCGACCCACGGCGACGTCCGGTCGCACCGCTCGCACCGCCGTTCCGGCCCGGCAGGGGGTGCGGCTGCGGCGGGGTGTGGTCGTCCTCCGGCAGCGCCCGTACGGCCTCGTGGCGCTCGTCGTGGTCCGGGGAGTGCCCGGGGGCGGGCCGGGGCACCTGGACCGGGCGCGGTCCTGCGGCCTGCTCCGGCCCGCGGTCGGACTCCGCCGGCGGCAGCGCGAACGGCGTACGCGGGCCCGCCTCGGCCGCCGCCGCGCGCTCCTGAGCGGCCGCGAGCGCGCGCCGCCTGCGCCCGGTGGGCCGAGCCACCTGGGGCTCCTCGGAAGCGACGGCGGGCAGCGCCAGCGCCGGAGCGAGCGCCGGGGCGTGAGCGGGCACGGGGGCGTGAGCGGGGGCGTGAGGATGGGCGGACGCGTCGACGGACACACCCTGCGGCGGAACGGTGTCGCCCAGCGCGGGCCGTCCCTGCGCACTCTCCGCCGCAGTCACCACGGACCCCTCGGCGGGACGCCCGCGGCGCCGCCCGGTGGGCTCGACGGGCCCGGTGTTCTGGGCCGGGATCAGCTCGGCGGGGGTACCGGCGGGCGGCGTGTCGTCCGTACGGCCCCGGCGGCGCCCAGTCGGCTCGAGCGCGGTGGCCTCGCTCTCGGGGGCCATCGGGCTCACCAGGAACGCGTCGGTGGAGGCCCGCCGCGCCCGCCGCCGCCCGCCCCCGTTCGTACCGTCCACCGGCACGGCGGGAACGGGCGCGGACGAGGACGCGGATCCGGCCCCGGACTCGAACCCCGAGCCGGCCCCGGACGCCGCCCCTGCCCCGGCCACAGCCGTGACCCCGGACCCGGACCCGGACCCGGACCCGGCCCCGGACGACGAAGCCTGCGCGGGCAGCGCGAGCTGTGAGCGCTCGGGCTCCGGCGGCGCCGGGGCGACGGTCCCGCGCCCTGCGCCGAGCGGCACTTCCACCACGTACGCGCTGCCGGCCATCCCCGGCACCTCGTGCGTCTGCACCACACCGCCGTGCGCGCCGACGATCCCCTGCACGATCGGCTCGTGCACCGGATCGCCGCCCGCGTACGGGCCGCGGACCTCGATGCGTACGACGTCACCGCGCTGTGCGGCCGCGACGACGATCGTGGAGTCGGCGTACCCGCCGGGCTGGGCGGTCTTGCTCTTGCCGGTCGCGTCGACCCCGGCCACGTCCGCGACGAGGTGCGCGAGCGCGGTCGTGAGCCGTACCGCGTCCACCTCCGCCTCGATCGGCGGCGCGTGCACGGCGAACTGCGCGCGCCCCGGGCCGATGAGCTCCACGGCCCCGTCGATGCCCGCCGTCACGATCCCGTCGAGCAGCACCACGCGCTTGTCGAGCGATTCGGTGCCCGCGTCGAGCCGCTGGTAGCCGAGGACGTTGTCGACGAGGGTCGTCATCCGGGCGTAACCGGCGGCCAGGTGGTGCAGCACCTGGTTGGCCTCGGGCCACAGCTGGCCGGCGTCGTCGGCGGCGAGGGCGCCGAGCTCGGCGCGCAGTTCCTCGAGAGGCCCGCGCAGCGACTCGCCGAGCACGGCCGTCAGCTGCCGGTGCCGGGCGGCGAGGGACGCGTGACGCTCCTTCTCGCCCGCCAGCTCGGTCGCGTCCCGCTCCCGCTCGGCCGTGTGCCGTTCGTTCAGCTGCTCGAGCTCGGCCGCGTGGCGCTCCCTCACCCGCTCGAGCTCGGCCGCGTGGCGCTCGGCGCTTTCGGTGAGCTCGACGGCGTGCTGCTCGGCCTGCTCCTCGTACGGCCTGCGGTCGGTGAAGGTCATGACGGCGCCGACGAGCTGGTCCCCGTCCCGTACCGGCGCGGTGGTCAGGTCGACCGGCACCCGGTCGCCGTTCTTCGCCCACAGCACCTGGCCGCGGACCCGGTGCTTGCGGCCGGACTTGAGGGTGTCGGCGAGCGGCGACTCCTCGTACGGGAAGGGCTCGCCGTCCGCGCGCGAGTGCAGCACCAGGGGATGCAGCTCGTGGCCGCCGAGGTCGCTCGCGCGGAAGCCGAGGATCTGGGCGGCGGCCGGGTTGACGAGGACGACCCGCCCGTCGGTGTCGGTGCCGACCACGCCCTCGGCCGCGGCGCGCAGGATCATCTCGGTCTGGCGCTGGGAGCGGGCGAGTTCGGCCTCGGTGTCGAGGGTGCCGGTGAGGTCCCGCACGACGAGCATGAGCAGCTCGTCGCCGGTGTACCCGCTGTACGAGTCGTAGGCCTCGCGCCCGTCCTCGAGGCTGGCGCTGGTCACCTCGACCGGGAACTCGCCGCCGTCCGTACGGCGGGCCATCATCCGGGTCGGCTTGGTGCGCCCGCGCTCGTCGGCGCCCTCGGGGCGGCGCATCGAACCGGGGATCAGGCGCGAGTCGAAGTCCGGCAGCAGATCGAGCAGCCCCCGCCCGACGAGCGCGGTGCCGGGGGTCTCGAACATGCCGAGGGCGATCGTGTTGGCGTTGACGACCGTGCCGTTGCAGTTGACGAGCACGAGGCCGTCGGGAAGCGCGTCGAGTATGGCTGCGAGGCGAGCAGCGCCTCGGGATGGCCTGCTGCTCACGACGACGGTCCTCCCTGACCCACTGCACTTGCCTATCGCCTGTCGGCCGGCCCCATCTTGCCCCGCGGGCCGCAGCCTGTCACGGAGGGAGTCTAAGGGAGGCGTCGGCTCCGCCTCTGGACACGGGGTGGAGGTTCGGTGATCTGCGCAGGACGGCGGCGCTGGACGGCTACACGCGGGGGAGGACGGGCCGCAGGTTCTCCCAGCGGTCGATCTCGCAGCCGTCGGTACGGGAGAAGCGGGCGTCGATGCTGCGCCCCCGCCACTTCCCGGTGATGTGCGCGATGGCCGGGCCGCCGTACTGCTGCGTACACAGCTGCCCCTCCGGCACGGGGGCGAACGGCTTGCCGCCGGCCTGGGTGATCTGGTCGAGCCGCTTGCAGGCCTTCGCCGCGGCCGGGTGGTTCCCGCCGGGCGTGCCGCCGCACTCGAGCCGAAACGTCCCGTCGGCCTCCGGGTGTCCGGTCCGCTCGATGTGCACGGTCAGCGAGTCGCCCCCCGACAGCAGCGGCAACGGGGGCAGCGACCCGAGCCCGCCCGCGGCGGCGGTGGCGGCGAGCGGAGCGAGGGTCGCGAGGGCGAGGTGGCGCAGCATACGAACTCCAGGGCGACGGGTGGCGTGCGAGCGGTTCCCGAGGACGGGGCGTGGGGCACATCCCCTACACCCCTCTAACGCTCGGTGCTCCGCTCCGTTGCGCAACCGGGATGGGCCGGGAGAGGGCGGAGGCGCGGCGGCGCGAGGACTTTGCCCTCGGCCCCCGGGTCCTAGTACGGTGATAAGCGATTGGTGACACCGCGCTCGTCTGTGTCATCATCTGCACGCACCACTCGCGTACGCGCGGGGTGCATGGAGGCGTCGCCTAGTCCGGTCTATGGCGCCGCACTGCTAATGCGGTTTGGGTCTTAAAGCCCATCGAGGGTTCAAATCCCTCCGCCTCCGCCCCACACCGAAGCCCCGGCCCACACGGCCGGGGCTTCGGCCGTTGTACGCCGCGGCCCGCACCGGCCGGACCGTGTGACCCCGGTCTCTTCCGGCGCTTTTCCGCCCCGCGGGCCCCGGCCGCCACACCCGCCCCACCGGACTCTCGCGAGACGTTTCCGCAGGTCACAAGGGGTGAGGTCAATGGATTTCACATGGCGGCGGCAGTCATGTAATGTTCTTCCTGTCGCCGCGAGCGGGCCGAAAGGCCGGGGAGCGAAGACGAAAACAGAACAAGCACTCGTAGCTTAACGGATAGAGCATCTGACTACGGATCAGAAGGTTGCAGGTTCGAATCCTGCCGAGTGCACACAGGTAAGAGGCCCGGACGAGAGTCCGGGCCTCTTACGTTTCCGGCTGTACCGCAGCGAGGTACCGCAACCGCGTCCCGACCGCGCGGTCAGCCGCCCCCACCGACGACATCGGACAGCCCGCCGATCACGGCGCGGACGTCTTCCTCGCCGGCCTCGGCGGAGACCTCCGTCGGCATGGCGGGTATTCCGGACCGGGATGACCCGGAGACCGGCGCGACGGGCTCGCAGAGCGAACATGCGGGCAGGTTCCCGGGCTCGATGGGGGGGCGTCGTACTTCGTGCCGAAGGTGAGCTGCCGGCTGTCCTGCCACGGCTCCCCGGCCGCGTTCCGGTCCCCGCTCTGCTGGGTGCGGCGCATGAGGAGGGCCTTTGCGCACTCCCCTTTTCCGGCGGAACTTCCCTGTTCCCCTTAGCGTTTGCCACCGTGGCGATCGAAGTACCGTCGGGGAGCTTGGGAGCAGGTCAGGGTGGCGGCCGTGGCCAGGCGTCGGGTCTGCCTGTCGTTGCGGGCCGGGTACGGGATCTTGAGACCTCGAGCGGCCCATGCCAGGCTCATGCCGCATGATCGACGAATTCGCGAAAGACAACCTGCACGGGAGACTGCGGCGGGACCGCGAGGGGCTGCTCTGGAAACTCGACGGCTTGTCCGAATACGACGCCCGGCGACCTTTGACGGCGACCGGGACCAACCTCCTCGGCCTGGTCAAGCACGTGGCCACCGTCGAGGCCAGGTACTTCGGCGAGGTCTTCGACCGCCCTTCCCCGGAACCGCTGTCCCGGTGGCAGGACTACAACGGCAGCGATCTGTGGGCGACCGAGGACGAGACCCGCGATCAGATCGTCGGGTTCTACCGGCGCACGTGGGAACACTCGGACGCGACGATCAACGAGCTCCCCCTCGACGCCCCCGGCCACGTGCCGTGGTGGCCGGAACCTCATGCCGACACCAACCTGTTCGCCATCATGGTCCATGTCCTCGGCGAGTCCATCCGGCATGCCGGCCACGCCGACATCCTGCGTGAGGGCCTCGACGGCCGGACCGGGTTGCGCGCCGAACTCGAGAGGCAGATCGACGACGAAGCCCGTGCAGCCCACTGCGCGAAGATCGAGCAGGCCGCCAGGTCGGCCGCGCCCATCAAGGCTTAGAGGTTGTCTCGCGTGACGGGGTGGGTCAGCTGAGGAGTTCGACGAAGCCGCCGCGGGAAGTGTGGGCCATTTCCCCGCCGCCGGCGGCGAGGGCGGGCAGGTCGTCGTGCACGGGCGCTTCGGCCAGTACGAGCAGCGGGACGACGCCTCGCACGAACAGGGTCCGCTCAGTCCCTGTTTGCGATCCCCAGATTCGCGGGGGTGGTGGGCCTAGTCTGGTGGGATGTCGGCTGGCGCTGGTCGGGTGGGAGAGCGTCGGTGCCGAGGGTGCGACGAGTCCCTGGCGCCGGGGGCCGGCACGGGTGCGATCTTCTGTTCCTCGGTGTGTCGTTCCAGGTCGTGGCGCCGTCAGCGGCGGCTGCGGGCGCGATTGGCGGCCGTGATGGGTGGCGTGGGCATGGTCGAGTGCGTGGTGTGTGGGCAGGGTTGGGTTGCCGGTCTGGACCGGCGGTCGAATGCTCTGTACTGCTCGGGCCGGTGCAAGGTGAGGGCCTGGCGGTCGAGGAACGGAACGTTCGGCGAACGGTCACAGTAACCGCAGCGCGAACGCCCACTCGGTCACGCTATGTCCAATTCCATTCATTTCCATGGCTTTTGATGCGTTGGGCTGGTTTGTGGTCCGACGCTGGCAGTGCTGCGGGCCGTGACCCGTCGCGGCCCTGGAGGCCGTGGCCGGCCCGCTTTGGGTGGTGATTCACATGCCCGAAGATCACAACGAGGTCGGAAGCATCAGCCACAGGCGATACGAGCAGATCGTCGCCGAGCTGCGCGAAGTAGTCGGACAGCAGTCCCGCGGGATGTTCGTCATCGGGGACCGTGCTTTGGAAATCGAACCGATGCGCCCGCAGGGCGGCCGACCGGCCGGCGACAGGACGCCCGTGGTCCGCGAGTCCTTGCTGAGGCTGGCCGAAGACATCGGTCTGTCCCACGGGATGATCGTGGCGGCGAGGACCACAGCCGCCAGGTGGCCCAAGGAACATCGCAGGCCGGATGTTTCGTTCAAGGTCCACCGGCTCCTGGCGGCCATCGAGGACGAGGAGGAGCGGTTCGCCTCGATCCTCACGCCGCCGGCAGGCAAGACCCGCTGGTCCGTCGATGACGCCAACCGGAGGGTCGGCCGCCAGGTGGACACCCCGGTCTCGCCCCAAGAGAAGCTCAGCGCGATCCACGCTCTGGCCAGGGACGAGGAGGTCGCCGCGGCGGTCACGACCGAACTCCTTCGCCGGCCCGCGGTGGCGGCCCAGGTCAGCGCCGAGGACAAGGTCCGGGTCGTGGAGGAGCTCACCCGGGACGAGAAGGTGGCGGCCGCGGTTACGACCGGCCTGCTCAGGCGTCCGGCCGTGGCGGCCCAAGTCCCCCGCCAGGACAAGGTCCGGGTGGTGGAGGAGCTGACCCGCGACGAAGTGGTGGCCACCGAGGTCACCACCGGCCTGCTGCGCAGGCCAGACGTCGCGTTCAAGGCCATGGCCGACGACACCGCCCGCCACCAGGTCAATCACGCCCAGGTCGAACGGGGCCGACAGGCCCGCGAGCACTTCGAACGCACCAGCCCGGTCGCGCCTGCGGTCCGCCGGATCGAACGGACGATGGAGTTCATCGACCTGGTGGCGGCCTGCCACTCCTTCGTCGCGGCCGCCGGCCGCACCGTCCCGGGGCTGCGGGACCGGCAGCTCGGCGAGGACGAGAAGACGATCGTCCACGAGAACGTGTCCAGGGTGAGGGCCACTTTGGACTGGATCGAGACCGCTGTCGACACAGGCAAGGTCGACGTCGACGGCGAGCTCGCCCGCCTTCTGGCCGGCGAATAGCCATGCCCCGCGCGTCCAGGCGCCGGGGCCAGGCCGCCCAGCGGCACGCCGACACACTCCGCTTCATCCTGTTCGAGGCCCGCCCCGCGGGCCTCGTCTTCCACCAGCTGGCCACGGCCAGCGAACTCTCACCCAGTCAAGTACGGGCAGGGCTCGCTACCCTGCGGGACGTGATCGCCTCCAACGGCTGGCCACCCCTGATCTGGACCAGGGAGAACGGCTACCAGCTCGGAGCCGAACGAGCCGCTCTGGAAGCCTATGAACGGCAGGTGATCAACGAGAAGCTCACCGAGTTCCGCCGGTTCATCACCGGCACGGTCGCACCCCATGCCGCCGCCCACCCGGGCGACAAGTGGGTCCGCCACATCGTCGCGCAGCTCAACTCCATCGAATCCACCCTCGACCTCATCGCAACTGCCTGACCTGCACGGGGGTGGTGGACCGGCAGGCCGGTCCACCACCCCCGCTTTCGACTTCACCCGGGTGAACTTCATGCGCCACCGCCGCTACCCCTCCGACACCACCGACGCCGAGTGGGCCCTGATCGAACCCCTCCTTCCCGTCCCTGCCTGTCAGACCGAGGCCGGCGGAGCCCCTGAGAAGTGGCCCCGCAGAGAGATCGTCGACGCGATCCGCTACGTCGTCGACACCGGTTGCAAGTGGCGGGCCCTGCCCGCCGACTACCCGCCATGGCGCACGGTCTGGGGCTTCATGGCCCGCTGGACCGCTGCTGGCATCGTCGGGCAGATCCGCGACCACCTGCGCGGACGCATCCGCCGGGACATGGGCAAAGGCCCCAGAGCCGTCGCCACCGTCATCGATTCCCAGAGCGTCAAGGCGGCCGAGACCGTCGGCAAGGACTCACGCGGCTACGACGCCGCGAAAAAGATCAACGGCAGGAAACGCCACCTTGTGGTGGACACCCGAGGGCTCCCGCTGCTGGTCATGGTCACCCCCGCCGATATGACCGACCGCGACGCGGCCAAGGAAGTCCTCTTCCGCCTCCGCCTGATGCACCCCGAGATCACCATTGTCTGGGCCGACTCCGCTTACGCCGGACAACTCGTCGACTGGGCGAAGAAGTACCTCCGCCTCACGATCAAGACCGTCAGCCGGCCCAAGGACGCCACCGGATTCGTCGTCCTGCCCCGCCGCTGGGTCGTCGAACGCAGTCTGTCGTGGATTATGCAGGCCCGCCGCCACGCAAGAGACTACGAAAGACTCGTCCAGCACAGCGAAGCCCTCATCACCTGGGCCGCTATCACCCTCATGACCCGCCGCATCACCCAGAAGAAGAAGCTCAGCCGCTCCACCCTTGCAAAGGCTGCCTGAGCCCCCACATCACCAGCTGTCCACGTACTTCTTTAAGCGCTCTGCGGAGTACGGAGTTATGCGCACCAGTCATCGCTGGCTAGGGGTGCCAGGTCTGGGGGCTCGTTGCGCCCAAATGCGGAGGCCATCCTCATTTCATGAGGCAACCTGGCGTGCTGCAGTGGACGGCGGCGCGTTGCCGCTGCCGGCGGCGGCCTGTGATGTTGTGGTGGACGGGTGAGAGAATTTCTGCCCCGCTGGCGGCCGGAACAGCAGCGCGGCCTGCGCCTGTGGCCGATTCGCCGGGTCTTTGTGCTGGCCTTCGTTGCTGCCGTTGTCGCGGCCGCCGCGGTGTTCATCATTGGGTGGAAGCTACTCGGCGTCCAGGGAGTGGCGTCCGAGCAGCGCATCGGCCCCACAGCCCTGTTTGACCTCGCGAAGCTGTCCTTCGGCGTGGTCGCGGGCGCCGGTGCCCTGGTTGCCCTGGTCGTGGCCTACCGGCGTCAAAAGGTCGCCGAGGACGCGGTCGGACGCGAGAAGACTCGGCTGCACAACGAACGCTTCACCAATGCCGTCGATCAGCTCGGCAACGAGTCCGAAGCTGTGCAGCTCGGTGCCGTGCACGCCCTAGCTGGCGTGGCCGACGACGCCCCCACCCGCGACTTGCGTCAGACTTGCATCGACGTGCTGTGCGCCTACCTCCGTCTGCCCTACACCGCCGAGGCCGACCTGCCGGAGGGCGATGCACAAGCCCGGCACAGCTACCTGGCCCTGCGGGAAGTCCGGCACACCGTGATTCGCCTCATCCGGAACCATCTCCGGCTCGCTCCCGAGCATCCGCACTCGTGGCAGGGCCACCAGTTTGACTTCACCACCGTCACGTTCGACGGGGGAGACTTCTCCGGCGCTGTGTTCTCTGGCGGCACGGTCAACTTCTTCGCGGCGGAGTTTTCCGGCGGCACGGTCAACTTCTCTGGAGCCCGTTTCACCGGCGGCAAGGTCACCTTTCGCAATGCAAAGATCTCCGGCGGCATGGTTAACTTCTATGGCGCCATGCTCTCCGGAACTCGGGTCGATTTCCGCAACGCGAGGGTTCCCGGCGGCACGGTAACCTTCCGCAACGCGAAGATTTCCGGCGGCATGGTCGACTTCGGCGACGCAGAGATCTCTGGCGGCACCGTCAGCTTCCGCGGGGCGGAGATCTCCGCTGGCAGGGTCAACTTCTCGGGCTCGGGGTTCACCGGCGGCACGAGCGACTTCCGCGGCGCGAAGCTCGCTGGCGGCCTGGTCAACTTCTCTGGGGTGAGGTTCTCAGGCACTCGGGTCGACTTCTCAAATGTGGAGGTCTCCGCGAGCCAGGTGACCTTCTTCGGAGCGAAGTTCTCCGCTGGCAGGGTCGATTTCCGCCGCGTGGGATTCACTGGCGGCAGCGTCAACTTTGGTGCGGTGTTCACCAGGGGCACGGTCAACTTCTCTGGGGCACAGTTCTCCGGCGGCACGGTTGACCTGTCGACGGCGAGCGGCGTCCCGCCAGCAGGCCTGGTCCCGGAACACAGGGGGCCTCTCCCCGCCGGGCTGACTCTGCCTGCTGACTGGTATCTGCCGGAGGCATGACAAGGGTTTGCGCCTGTCGCAGCTTCGGACCTGCTGATCCTCCAGCACTTCCTGTCATGGACGGATCAGACGCAGGCGCTCAGGGTTCTGCAACATCGGGCCACTCCCGCAGCTGGCTCTGCCATGCCTCCGCCCCGGGCGGTTGCGGCGCAAGCGGTAGCGTCGGTGGTGTGACGGCTCCATCCTCGGTATCGCACGTCTGGTACGTGGCCTACGGGTCCAACATGCATCGCTCTCGGCTCGAGTGCTATCTCGCCGGTGGCAGGCCGGTGGGCGGCGCGCGGGACTATCCCGGGTGTCGGGAGTCGGGTGCGCCGGCCGCGGCGCGGGCCGTTGTGCTTCCCGGGGTTGTCCACTTCGCCACCGAGTCGGTCGTCTGGGGTGGGGGTGGGCGGGCGTTCTACGACCCCGGGGGTGAGGGGCTCGTGCTCGGTCGGGCCTTCCTCGTCACCGCCGGGCAGTTCTCCGACATCGCCGCTCAGGAGATGTACCGCCAGCCTGGGCAGGACCTTGATCTCGCCGCCGTGGTTGCACGGGGACGGGTCGAGTTCGGGCCCGGGCGGTACGAGACCGTCGTCTGCGCCGGAGAGATGGATGGGGTGCCCCTTCTGACCTTCACCGCGCCCTGGGGGGTCGGTGACGTCGAGTCGCGGCCGCCCTCGGTCGCGTACCTGCGGCACATCGTGGCCGGGTTGCGTGAGGCGGGGGACTGGGAGGGCGAGGAGATCGCCGCCTACCTGGGTGCGTGTCCCGGGGTCGCCGGGCGGTGGACGGCCGGGGACCTGCTTCGGCTCCTGCCCTGACGTCCTGCTGACACCTTCGGGTGAAACAGGATGATTTCCATGTCAGTTGAATATGCCCTCGGCCTAGCTTGCAGGTGGAGGTGATGGCCGATGAACGCCATCGACATCGACGACTTCGTGTACGCCGCCACGGGAGCGCGGCTGCGGAGGCTGACCCTGCCGGACGGGAGCCACTGGTTCCCCGCCGTGGACGTCGCCAGGGCGCTCGGGCACCGCGGTGTGCGGCAGGCTCTCCGCGCGTATGTCGGGGGCGAGTGGTACACCACGCTCGGTGAGCTTCCGGTCGGACCGAACCCGAGCGGGATGGGCAAGGCGGGCCGCAAGGACTCCATGCTGATGGTGTGCCTCGAAGGGGTCGTCCAGCTCGTCAACGCCTCGCCCCGCGCCCAGACCGCGCCCTTCCGGGCCTGGGCCGCCGAAGTCGTCGCCGGCGTGCGGCACCGCGGGTACTACGACCTCGAACGCTCCCCCACGCACGCCGGGTTCGTCCTGCCGCAGCGGCTGCTCGACGCGCTCGTACGGCTTGAGGAGGGCGAGCTGCTGCTCGACGAGGGGCAGGTCGCGGTGCTGCGCGAGGCCGGGCGGGATCTGCGGCGGATCGCCGAGTCCCTTGAGCGGGCGTCCGTGCCCGGACAGAGGGATTCCGCAGCTGGTCGGATGGATTCCGTGCCCGGACAGAGGGATTCCGTGCCCGGCCAGATCGATGCCGGGGCCGGGCAGATTGATGCCGGGGCCGGGCAGATTGATGCCGGGGCCGGGCAGATTGATGCCGGGGCCGGGCAGATCGATCCCGGGGACGTTGCGCGGGCTGCCGTGCCCGTTCAGCGGGCCGGGCACGCGCTCACCCCGCAGGAGTTGCTCGCCTCCTGGCGCGAGCGGGATGTGGTGGTGAGCGCGGATGTCCATGCCGTCGCCGCCTATCTCGCGCCCGCGCTCGTACGGGGTGGGGTCCGGTACCGCCTGGAGGAGGTCGCCCGGCGTACCGGGCTCACCTCCGAACGGGTCCGTGACTGCGTCCGCATGCTCGTCGAGCGCGGCTGCATGCGTCATGCCGGCGGCAGCGGCGGCAACGGTGGTGGGGGAGACGGCGGGCTGCTCTACGTCCTGCCCTGACCGGTGCTGACCGGCAGTGCGCTCGCCGTCCGGCCCTCACTGACAGTGCCATGGACCAGACTGGTCCCATGGTGTGGCGGAGTGCCGGAATGTCCTGGCGGGGTGGTGTGCCCGGGCTGCGGTGGGAGGGCGGCCGGGTCAGCGCGCTCGGGTACGGGCGGGTGATCGGGTTCCGGGCGGTCGGGGAGCGGCGGTGTCCCGGTGCCCGGGGGAACCCCTGCCCCCTGTCCGCCGTCGTGTCCGGGCGCAGCACCGGCGGGCTCTGCGCGGAGTGCGCGCGGCTCGACCGGGTGCATTCCGTGGCCGCCGACACCCTCGCCGACGACCCTCGGCCGTACCGCGTCTACCTCGCCTGGTTCGGGCCCGGCATGGTCAAGGTCGGGATCACCGCCGAGCAGCGCGGCGACGCGCGGCTGCTCGAACAAGGCGCCGTCGCCTTCAGCTGGCTCGGGCGGGGGCCGCTCATGGCCGCGCGGCGGACCGAGGAGGTGCTGCGGCACGCGCTCGCCGTGCCCGACCGCATCCCGTACGCGCGCAAGCGTGCCGTCCGGCACAGCCTCCCACCCGCCGACGAGCGGGCCCGCGGGGTCGAGGAGCTGTACGGGCGGGCCGTCGGCGTCGGCGCCTGGGCGGAGACCCTTGAGCGGCTGCCCTGCCAGGTGCACGACCACGTGGACGTCTTCGGGATCGGCGACCTGCCCGCGTACGACGGCAGCGTCGTCGAGCTCGTGGCCGGCGGGGTCGTCGCCGGGCGGCTCCTCGCCGCCGCCGGACCCGATCTGCACCTCCTCGACCGCGAGGGGCGCCACCTCGCCCTCGACACCCGGCTCATGACCGGGTGGGGCCTTGAGGCCGTGCGGCCCGCGTCCGCGCCCGGTCATGCCGCCGTCACCGTGCCCCTGAACTGCGGGGACGGGCAGGAGCAGCTCTTCTGAGACCGAGGGCAGCGGTCCGACCGTACGTAAAGTCTTGGATCCCTTCGCCCGGCTTCCATGGACAGCCCGACCCGCCCCGCCGCAGGGTGATCACATGACCCAGAGCCTGGTGGCGGGCCTCGAACCGCCTTACTACACCGCTGTCTTCACCTCCATCCGCCCCGACGCGCCCGAGGGCTACGCCGAGACCAGCGCCCGCATGCAGGAGCTCGTCCGGGACGTGCCCGGCTTCCTCGGGTACGAGTCCGCCCGCACCCCCGGCGGCATCGGGATCACCGTCGCCTACTTCCGTGACCTGGACGGGCTCGCCGCCTGGCAGCACCACCCCGAGCACCTGGCCGCCAAGCGCCACGGGCGCGAGCACTGGTACGACAGCTACAGCGTGCACATCGGCAAGGTCGAGCGGAGTTACGGCTTTGACCGGGGCTGAGCCGGCCCGGGGCGAAGGGATCGGCGCCGAGCGGGCCGGGGCTGAGCCGCGCGGGGGCGAAGGACTCGGGGCCGAGCGGGCCTGTGCTGAAGGGATCGGCTCCGAGCCTGCCGAGGCCGAAACGACCCCGGCCCGGGCGACCCCGGCCCGGGCGACCCCGGCCCGGCACACCGACGCCGAAGGCGCCGCCCGTTTCGCCCGCCGGCTCGGCCTTCCCGGGCTCGTCGACGTCCACACCCACTTCATGCCCCAGAACGTCCTCGACAAGGTTTGGGCCTACTTCGACTCCGCCGGGCCCCTGACCGGTCGTGCGTGGCCCATCACCTATCGCGAGGAGGAGGAGCGGCGGGTCGCGCTCCTCCGTGAGTTCGGGGTGCTCGCCTTCACCTCGATGCTCTACCCGCACAAGGCCGGCATGGCCGCCTGGCTCAACGACTGGGCCGCCGACTTCGCCGGCCGCACACCCGACTGCCTCCACACCGCGACCCTCTTCCCCGAGGCCGGCGCCCCCGCCTACGTACGCCGTGCGCTCGATCGCGGGGCCCGGGTCTTCAAGGTGCACCTCCAGGTCGGGGACTTCGACCCGAACGACCCCCTGCTCGACGACGTGTGGGGCGTGCTCGAAGAGGCCGGGACGCCGCTCGTCGTGCACTGCGGCTCCGGGCCCGCACCCGGCAAGTACACCGGGCCCGGGCCCGTCGGGCGGCTGCTCGCCCGCCACCCCGGGCTGCGGCTGATCGTCGCCCACATGGGGATGCCCGAGTACGGGGACTTCCTCGACCTGGCCGAGCGGTACGACGGCGTCCACCTCGACACCACCATGGCCTTCACCGACTTCAGCGAGCGGCTCGCGCCCTTCCCGGCCACCGAGCTGCCGCGCCTCGTCGGCCTCGGGGAGCGGATCCTCTTCGGGTCGGATTTTCCCAACATTCCGTATCCCTATCTCCACCAGCTTCATGCCCTGGAGCGGCTCGGCCTCGGGGACGACTGGCTGCGGGGCGTCTGCCACGACAACGCCGTACGCCTCTTCGAGCTCGGTGGGCCGTCCCGGCCGCATTCTCAGCAGATTCACAGGGAAGCGAAAGAAGGGTCTCAGTAGCGCCGGACACCTTTGTCCCATGACTGCGACCACTCCTCGATCGCGTACCGATCTGCTCCGGTCCGACGGCACCGCCGTCCGTGTGCTCGTCGTCGACGACGAGGCCTCGCTCGCCGAGCTGCTCTCGATGGCCCTGCGCTACGAGGGCTGGCAGGTGCACAGCGCGGGCGACGGGGCCGGGGCCCTGAAGCGGGCCCGGGAGTTCCGGCCCGATGTCGTCGTGCTCGACATGATGCTGCCGGACATGGACGGGCTCGCCGTCCTCGGCCGGCTGCGGCGCGAGCTGCCCGAGGTGCCGGTGCTGTTCCTGACCGCCAAGGACGCCGTCGAGGACCGGATCGCGGGGCTCACGGCGGGCGGCGACGACTACGTCACCAAGCCCTTCAGCCTGGAGGAGGTGGTGGCCCGGCTGCGCGGGCTCATCCGGCGCTCCGGGGCCGCGCAGGCGCGCAGCGAGTCGCTGCTCACGGTCGGGGACCTCACCCTCGACGAGGACAGCCACGAGGTGACCCGGGGCGGCGAGTCCATCCACCTCACCGCCACCGAGTTCGAGCTGCTGCGCTACCTCATGCGCAATCCGCGCCGGGTGCTCAGCAAGGCGCAGATCCTGGACCGGGTGTGGTCGTACGACTTCGGCGGCCAGGCCAACGTCGTCGAGCTCTACATCTCCTACCTGCGGCGGAAGATCGACGCCGGGCGCAGCCCGATGATCCACACGCGGCGCGGGGCGGGGTACCTGATCAAGCCGGGGGAGTAGCACCCGTGCGCATCCGCCCCGGGGCGCCCTGGTCGCTCCGTACCCGGCTCGTCGTCTCCGCCGTCGCGCTGATCGCCGTCGTCGCCGCCGTCATCGGCACGGTGACGACGATCGCGTTCCGGTCCTATCTGTACGACCAGGTCGACGACCAGCTGCGGGCGGTCTCCAACCGGGCCGCCGGGCCGCCGAACCTCTCGCCCGTGCCGATGCCCTGGTCGGCCGGCTCCCACGAGCCGCGGGACTTCGTCACCGGGCCCGGCGCGCCGCTCGGGACGGTCGGCGCGGCCGTCGTGGCCGGGCAGGTCTCGTCCGGGTCGGTGTCCGTGCCGCCCGGGGACGGGCCGTACGGGCCGAGGTACGAGCCCAAGGCACTCGAGGCCGGGCAGGTCGCCGCCCTCTCCTCCGTACCGCGCGACGGCGAACCGCACACCGTGGCGCTGCCCGGCGGCCTCGGGGACTACCGCGTGCAGTACGCGTCGGGCCGCAACGGCGACTACCTCGTCGGCATACCGCTCGCCGAGCTCCAGGACTCCCTGTCCACCCTGATCGTGGTCGAGCTGAGCGTCACGGGCGCCGGGCTCGTCGCCGCCTCGCTCGCCGGGACCGTGCTCGTACGGGTCGCGCTGCGCCCGCTGCGCCGGGTCGCCGCGACCGCCGCCCAGGTCGCCCGGCTGCCGCTGCACAGCGGCGAGGTGGCCCTCGACCACCGGGTGCCCGAGGCCGAGGCCGATCCGCGGACCGAGGTCGGGCAGGTCGGCGCGGCCATCAACCGCATGCTGGACCATGTCCATTCGGCGCTCGACGCCCGCCAGCAGAGCGAGACGCGGGTACGGCAGTTCGTCGCGGACGCGAGTCATGAGCTGCGCACCCCGCTCGCCTCGATCCGCGGGTACGCGGAGCTCACCCGGCGCGGCCGCGAGGAGTGCGGGCCCGACACCCGCCACGCCCTCGGGCGCATCGAGTCCGAGGCGACCCGGATGACGGGCCTGGTCGAGGACCTGCTGCTGCTCGCCCGGCTCGACACCGGACGCCCGCTCTCCTACGAGGGCACCGATCTCTCCCTGCTCGTCCTCGACGCCGTCTCCGACGCCCGCGCCGCCGGGCCCGACCACCGCTGGCGGCTCGAACTGCCCGACGGGGGCAGCGCCGTGAAGGTCCCGGCCGACGGCGCCCGACTGCATCAGGTGCTCGTCAACCTGCTCGCCAACGCCCGTACGCACACTCCGCCCGGTACGACGGTCACGGCGCGGCTGCGCGAGTCCGCCGGCGGCCACGCGGTCGTCGAGGTCGAGGACGACGGGCCGGGGATCGCACCCGAACTGCTCCCCTCCGTCTTCGAGCGGTTCGCGCGCGGCGACGCCTCGCGATCGCGGAACGCCGGCAGCACCGGGCTCGGGCTGGCCATCGTCCGGGCCGTCGTCCTCGCCCATGGTGGTGAGGTGAGCGTCGACAGCGTGCCCGGTCGCACGCTCTTCTCGGTCCGGCTCCCCGGACAGCGCTGACTCACAGCCACGGCACAGGCTCGCCACACCGCCGTGACAGCGGGCCTGGCGAGGGTCTGTTCCATGTACACCTCACCATCCGCCGAAACGCTGCCCGCCCGGGAGCACCTGCCCGTCGGCGTGGCCGGCCGGCCCGTCCTCGATGTGGTGATCCCCGTCTACAACGAGGAGAAGGACCTGGAGCCCTGCGTGCGGCGGCTCCACGACCACCTCTCCCGTACCTTCCCGTACGACTTCCGCATCACCGTCGCCGACAACGCGTCCACCGACGCCACCCCCGACGTGGCCCGTTCGCTGGCAGCCGGGCTGCCCGCCGTACGCTCCGTGCGACTTGAGCAGAAGGGTCGCGGACGGGCGCTGCGGACCGTGTGGTCCGCCTCGGAGGCGCCGGTCCTCGCGTACATGGACGTGGATCTGTCCACCGACCTCAACGCGCTGCTCCCGCTTGTCGCGCCGCTCATCTCCGGCCACTCCGACCTCGCCATCGGCTCGCGGCTCGCCCGCTCGTCGCGCGTGGTGCGCGGGCCGAAGCGGGAGTTCGTCTCCCGCGCGTACAACCTGATCCTGCGCGGCTCGCTCGCCGCCCGCTTCTCCGACGCCCAGTGCGGGTTCAAGGCGATACGGCGGGAGGTCGCCGAGCGGCTGCTTCCCATGGTCGAGGACACCGGGTGGTTCTTCGACACCGAGATGCTGGTGCTCGCGGAGCGGGCCGGGCTGCGGATCCACGAGGTGCCGGTCGACTGGGTCGACGACCCGGACTCGACCGTGCACATCGTCCGCACCGCGACCGACGACCTGAAGGGCGTGCTGAGGGTGGGGCGGGCGCTCGCGACCGGTTCGCTGCCGCTCGACCGCCTGGCGCGGCCCTTCGGCGACGACCCGCGGGACCGCGAACTGACCGGCGTGCCGGGCGGACTGGCCCGCCAGCTGGTCGGCTTCTGCGTGGTCGGGGCCCTGTCGACGCTGTTCTACGTCGTCCTGTACTCGCTCTTCCGGCTCGGCGTCGGCTCCCAGCCGGCCAACGCCGCGGCCCTCCTCGTCTCCGCCGTCGCCAACACGGCCGCCAACCGGCGGCTCACCTTCGGCGTACGGGGCCGGGAGCGGGCCGCCCGCCACCAGGCGCAGGGGCTCGTGGTCTTCGCCATCGGCCTCGCCCTGACCAGTGGTTCCCTTGCCGCGCTCGGCGCCGCGACCGGCGATCCGGCGCACTCGACCGAGCTCGCCGTGCTGGTCGTCGCCAACCTCGCTGCGACCGTCGTGCGCTTCCTCCTCTTCCGGCTCTGGGTCTTTCCGGAGCGTTCTCCTCGGACCCCCACGCGTCGAAAGGCGACCGGCTCGTCCGACACGACCAGCCCGACCAGCCCGACCAGCCCCACGAGCCCGATCAGCCCGACCACTCGGACCGACACGACCACTCGGACCGACACGACCAGCCCGACTAGGACGTCCACTCGATGAACTCCCTGACCCGACGCCTCTGGCGCGGCCGTCCCGAGGACGCCCCCTGGGTGCGGCCCGTCTTCCTCGGCCTGCTCCTCGCCACCGCCGGCCTCTACCTCTGGAACCTGAGCGCGAGCGGCTACGCCAACTCCTTCTACTCCGCCGCCGTCCAGGCCGGCGGCGAGAGCTGGAAGGCCTTCTTCTTCGGCTCGCTCGACGCGGCGAACGCCATCACCGTCGACAAGCCCCCGGCCGCCCTGTGGCCGATGGCGCTGTCCGTCCGCCTCTTCGGCCTCGGCTCCTGGCAGATCCTCGTGCCCGAGGTGCTGATGGGCGTGGCCACGGTCGGCGTCCTGTACGCGGCCGTCCGCCGCCGCTTCGGCGCGGGCGCCGGACTGATCGCGGGGGCGGTCCTCGCGCTCACGCCGGTCGCCGCGCTGATGTTCCGCTTCAACAACCCGGACGCGCTGCTGGCGCTGCTGATGACGGTCGCCGTCTACTGCGTGCTGCGCGCCCTGGAGCTGGACAAGGGCGCCGCGAGGTGGCTGGTGTGGGCGGGTGTCGCGCTCGGCTTCGCGTTCCTCGCCAAGACGCTGCAGGCCTTCCTGATCCTGCCGGTCCTCGCGCTCGTGTACGTGGTGTGCGCGCCCGGCGGTGTCGGGCGGCGGATCGGCCGGATCGGCCTTGGCGGGCTCGCGATGGTCGTGTCGGCGGGCTGGTGGGTGGCCCTGGTCGAGCTGTGGCCGGCGTCCTCCCGGCCGTACGTCGGCGGCTCGCAGAACAACAGCTTCCTTGAACTGACCTTCGGCTACAACGGCCTGGGCCGGCTGAACGGCGACGAGGTCGGCAGCGTCGGCGGCGGTGGTGCCGGTGGCGGCGGGGGCCGTGGCCAGGGCATGGGCATGGAGCTGCCGACCGGTGCGGAGTTCGCCGGCGGGCCGGGCGGTGGCGCGGGCGGCGGCCGGGGCGGTGGCGGCTGGGGCGAGACCGGCCTCGGCCGGATGTTCAACGAGCAGATCGGCGGCCAGATCTCGTGGCTGCTGCCGGCCGCGCTGATCCTGCTGGTCGCCGGGCTCGTGGTGACCTGGCGGGCGGCGCGTACGGACACGGCGCGCTCGGCGTTCCTGGTGTGGGGCGGCTCGCTGCTGCTGACGACGGCCGTCTTCAGCTTCATGGCCGGCATCTTCCACGAGTACTACACGGTGGCGATGGCCCCGTACCTCGCCGCCCTGGTCGGCATGGGCGGGGCGGTGCTGTGGGAGGAGCGGTCCCGGCTGCTCGCCTCGGCGGGCCTGGCGGCGGCGGTCGCCGTGACGGCGGTGTGGGGGTGGGTGCTGCTCGGCCGTACGCCGGACTGGCAGCCGTGGCTGCGCTGGGCGGTGCTGGTCACGGGCTGCGCGGCGGCGCTCGGGCTGCTGCTCGCGGGCCGGGTGGACCGGCGGCTGGGCCTCGCGGCGGCGGGGCTCGGCCTCGCGGCGGGGCTCGCGGGCCCGTTCGCCTACACCCTGGCCACGGTGGCCGACGGCCACCAGGGCTCGATCGTGACGGCGGGCCCGTCGGGCGCGATGGGCGGCGGGCGTGGGCCGGGGATGGGCGGTGGCGGTGGCGGTGGCGGCCGGATGTTCGCCGGTGGTCAGGCTCCCGGTGGCGGTCAGGGCATGGGGCGGTTGCCCGGTGGTCCGGGCGGCGGCCAGGGCATGGGGCAGTTGCCCGGCGGTCCCGGCGGCGGTCAGGGCATAGGCCAAGGCGTGGGCCAAGGCATGGGCCAAGGCCAGGGCCGGACCGACGGCGAGAACGGCCGCGCCGGCGGTGGCATGGGCGGGCTTCTCAACGGCGCCAGCGTCGGCGCCGAGGCAGCGCAGGCCCTCACCGCCGACGCCGACTCCTACACCTGGGTCGCCGCCGCCGTCGGCGCCCAGAACGCGGCCAGCTACCAGCTCGCCACCGAGAAGCCGGTGATGGCGATCGGCGGCTTCAACGGGAGCGATCCGTCCCCGACCCTCGCGCAGTTCAAGCAGTACGTCGCCGAGGGGAAGATCCACTACTTCATCGCGTCCGGCGGCGGTGGCGGCGGTATGGGAGGCGGCAACGGTACGAGCGCCCGGATCACCGAGTGGGTGACGGCCACCTTCGCCTCGAAGACCGTCGGAGGAGCCACTTTCTACGACCTGACCAGCAAGAAGTAGGCCGCGGGAAAAAACCCCTATACAGCGTACGAGAGACTCCTATACGGTGTACGAGAACTCGCCTCGTACACCGTATAAGGAGTTGCCATGACGGCGTCGACCGCCGCGAACGAAAGGGCCGCCGCCGGCGGGGGCCACCCGCAGCGCTGGCTGATCCTCGGCGTCATCTGCCTCGCCCAGCTCACCGTGCTGCTCGACAACACCGTGCTCAGCGTCGCCATCCCCTCGCTGACCACCGAGCTGCACGCCTCCACCAGCGACATCCAGTGGATGATCAACGCCTACTCGCTCGTGCAGTCCGGCCTGCTCCTGACCGCGGGCAACGCCGCCGACCGCTACGGCCGCAAGAAGCTCCTCGCCGCCGGCCTCGCGCTCTTCGGCCTCGGCTCGCTCACCGCCGGACTCGCCGACTCCACCGGCCAGCTGATCGCCGCCCGCGCGGGCATGGGCGTCGGCGGTGCGCTCCTGATGACCACCACCCTCGCCGTCGTCATGCAGATCTTCGACGAGTCCCAGCGGGTCAAGGCCATCGCCATCTGGGCCACCATCGGCTCCCTCGGCTTCGCCGCCGGCCCGCTGATCGGCGGCGCGATCCTCAACCACTTCTGGTGGGGGATGATCTTCCTGGTCAACATCCCGGTCGCCGTCATCGGCCTGGTCGCCGTCCTCAAGCTGGTCCCGGAGTCCAAGAACCCGCAGGGCGACCGCCCCGACCTGTTCGGCGCGCTGCTCTCCACCATCGGCATGGCCTCGCTCGTCTACGCGATCATCACCGGCCCCGAGCACGGCTGGGTCTCCGCCGAGGTCCTCGTCCCGGCCGCGATCGGCGTCGTCGTGCTCGCCGCGTTCGTGCTGTGGGAGCTGCGCATCCCGTACCCGATGCTCGACATGCACTTCTTCCGCAACCAGAAGTTCGTGGGCGCCGTCGCCGGCTCGATCCTGGTCATGCTCGGCATGGGCGGTTCGATGTTCCTGCTGACCCAGCACCTGCAGTTCGTGCTCGGTTACGAGCCGCTGGAGGCGGGTCTGCGGATGGCGCCGATCGCACTGACGATCGTGGTCCTCAACCTCTCCGGCCTCGGCCCGAAGCTCGTCATGAAGATCGGCGGCGCGCCCTCGGTCGCCCTCGGCCTGAGCCTGGTCGCGGCCGGTCTCGCCTCGATCGCCCTGCTCGGCGGCGGCAACGACGGCTCGTACGCCGGCATGCTGCTCGGCATGATCCTCATGGGGGCGGGCATCGCGATCTCCAACCCGGCGATGGCCAACGCCATCATGAGCGCGATCCCGCCGGAGAAGGCGGGCGTCGGCGCCGGTGTCAACGGCACCCTCGCCGAATTCGGCAACGGCCTCGGCGTCGCCATCCTCGGCGCCGTCCTCAACGCCCGCTTCGCCGCCCTGGTCACCGTCACGGCGACCTCGCTCCCGGCCGCCCTGGCCGCCGCGGGCAGCGAGAGCGAGCGGCAGCAGATCTCCGACGCTTTCGCGAGCGGCCTCCAGACCAGCCAGCTGGTCGGCGCGATCGCCGTCTTCGCCGGCGGTCTGCTGGCCGCCGCCCTGCTCAAGCGCGCCGAGGGCGTGGAGCGGCGGGCCGCGCAGCAGTCCGAGAAGCTCGAGGCGGCTGCATAGCATGGGCCGTAACCGTTGACAGGCCGAAAAGACGGAGGAACGCCATGGTCAAGGCGGCCGACAGGGCCAAGAACCCGGCGCGTTCCAGCGTCTGGCTGGAGAACCGGGCCGCCCGCAGCGGGGGCGGCCCGGGCGGGCTCGACCGGGACCGGATCGTCACCGAGTCGATCCGGATACTGGACGAGGAGGGCCTGGCCAAGCTGTCGATGCGCAAGCTCGCGACGGAGCTGAACGTCACGGCGATGTCGCTCTACTGGTACGTGGACACCAAGGACGACATCATCGAGTACGCCCTCGACACCGCCCACGCCGGGATCGACCTGGCCGCCGTCGAGGGGGCGTCGACCTGGCAGGAGCGGGTGAAGATCCTCGCGAACGGCTACCGCCGGATGCTGGTCCGCCACCCGTGGGTCTCCTCGGTGTCGGGCACGTACCTCAACGTCGGACCGCACGCGATGGCGGTCTCGAAGGCCATTTACACGGTCATCGAGTCGACCGGACTCCCGGTCGTCGCCCGGGCGGGTGCCACCTCGGCCGTCTTCCAGTTCGTGTACGGCTTCGGCACGGTCGAGGGGCACTTCGAGCGCCGGGCCGCCGAGACGGGCATGTCGCAGGACGAGTACTACCGCGAGGCCATCGACGCCTTCCGGGAGGAGCCCAGGTTCGCCGAGGAGCTGGGCGTCATGAAGCCCCTCATCGACGAGCGGGTCAACACCACGATGGACGTCATGTGGGACCGCGACTTCGACTACGCGCTCGACGTGCTGATCGCGGGCATCGAGACCATGGTCGAGCGGAGCCGTTCGGAGAAGTGACGGACCAGAGAAGGAAATGACGGAGCGGCGGGCCGTCCCCTGCCCGCCGCTCCGTACCCGACCCGGCCGCGCCTCCGCTCGAAGCGCGGCCGGGAGTTTCTTGTGTCAGCTCTCCTTGGCAGCCGTGGCCGGCGCCGGCACCGGGGCCGTGACCGGGTCTGCCGCCGTGTCCGTGGCCGTGTCCGTGGCCTTGGCCGGGCTGTCGCCGCTGCCCTTGAGCGCGACCTCCTTGATGAACAGCGTCACCACGAAGGCGAGCAGCGCGAAGGGCGCCGAGTAGAGGAACACGTCGCCGACACCGTGGCCGTACGCGCTCTCCATGACCGTACGGATCGGGGCGGGCAGCTTGTCCATGTCCGGGATGCCGCCGCCGGAGCCGCCCTGGCCCATGGCCGCGGCGGCCTTCGGGCCGAGCTCGGCCAGGCCGTCCTTGACGTAGTCGGTGACCCGGTGGGCCATGACCGCGCCGAGCGCCGAGACGCCGATCGCACCGCCCAGGGAGCGGAAGAAGGTGACGACGGAGGAGGCGGCGCCGAGGTCGGAGGGGGCGACCTGGTTCTGGGTGCACAGGACCAGGTTCTGCATCATCATG
Source organism: Streptomyces sp. NPDC085481 (assembly GCF_044541845.1). Classification (NCBI taxonomy): domain Bacteria; kingdom Bacillati; phylum Actinomycetota; class Actinomycetes; order Kitasatosporales; family Streptomycetaceae; genus Streptomyces; species Streptomyces sp. NPDC085481. The sequence goes on along the minus strand of NZ_JBITTJ010000002.1, from coordinate 3,309 downwards.
CCGAGGCCGAGGCCGAGGACCGCCATGAAGATCGCGATGTGCCAGTACGCCGTGTCGTAACGGATCGTGCCGAGCAGGCCGAGGCCGCCCGCGGCGAGCGCGCCACCGCTGACCAGCCAGGCCTTCCAGCGGCCGGTCTTGGTGATGATCATGCCGGAGACCGTCGAGGAGACGAACAGGCCGCCGATCATCGGGATGGTGAGGACACCGGACATCGTCGGCGACTCGTTGCGGGCCAGCTGGAAGTACTGGCTGAAGAACACCGTGCCGGCGAACATCGCGACGCCCACGAAGAGCGAGGCGAGCGAGGCGAGGGTGATCGTGCGGTTGCGGAAGAGACGCAGCGGGATGATCGGCTCGGAGGCCCTGGACTCGACCAGGACGAAGATCGCGCCGAGGGCGATCGAGCCGCCCACCATGACGGCGGTCTGCCAGGACATCCAGTCGTACTTGTCGCCCGCGAAGGTGACCCAGATGAGCAGCAGGGAGACGGCTGCGCTGATGAAGAGGGCGCCGGCCCAGTCGACCTTCACCTGGCGCTTCACGACGGGGAGCTTCAGGGTCTTCTGCAGCACGAGCAGCGCGATGATCGCGAAGGGCACGCCGACGTAGAAGCACCAGCGCCAGCCGAGCCAGTCGGTGTCGGTGATGACACCGCCGAGCAGCGGGCCGCCGACGGTGGCGACGGCGAAGGTGGCGCCGAGGTAGCCGCTGTACCGGCCGCGCTCACGCGGGGCGATCATGGCGGCGAGGATGATCTGGGAGAGGGCGGTCAGACCGCCGACGCCGATGCCCTGGACGACGCGGCAGGCGATGAGCATGCCGGTGTTCTGCGAGAGACCGGCGACGACCGAGCCGGCGACGTAGATGACCAGGGCTATCTGGACCAGCAGCTTCTTGGAGAACAGGTCCGCGAGCTTGCCCCACAGCGGCGTGGTCGCCGTCATCGACAGCAGGGCGGCGGTGACGACCCAGGTGTACGCGGACTGGCCGCCGCCGAGGTCGGTGATGATCTGGGGGAGGGCGTTGGAGACGATCGTCGAGGACAGGATGGCGACGAACATGCCGAGCAGGAGCCCGGACAGTGCCTCCATGATCTGCCGGTGCGTCATGGGAGTGGCGCTCCCCTGACCGGTGAGGCCGTCCCGCGCAGCGGCGTCTGGCGAGGTCGTAGCCATGAACTTCCTTCGTTCTCGGGTGTTCTCAGGTGTTCTCGGGTGCTTGCGGGGCTTGCGGGTGCTTGCGGTTGTTCTCAAGCGTGGTGGGCCCGGCAGTCCCCGAAGGAGTCGCGGAGGCGGGCGAGCAGGGCGGTGAGCACTGCCACGTCGTCGTCGGACCAGTCCGCGAGGTGTCGGGCGAAGGCCTCGGTCACCCGGCGGTCGAGTTCGTCGAGCATGGCGTGGCCCGCTTCCGTGATCCGGAGGATCCGGGAGCGCCGGTCGTCCGGGTCGGGCAGTCGCTCGACCCAGCCGTGCTCGACGGTGTGGGCGACATGGCGGCTGCAGACCGACATGTCCACGGCCATGAACTCGGCGAGCCGGCTCATCCGCATGGCGCCGTGGTGCTGGAGGAGTGCGAGGACGGCGGCGGAGCCGCCCGGGCACTCGACGGGCAGGACGCGGGCGAGTCCGCGTTTGACGGCCCCGATGGCGCTGACCTGGCGGGCCAGGTTCTCGTATCGGTTGCCGTGGACGCCTTGGACCGTCGCTTCCATCGGGACACTCCACTGACTGATGTTGTTGCTTAGGGCAACCATAGAGATGGTTGGTTGCTTCAGGCAAACTAAATCGGTCAAAGCGCGCTAAAGAATCGGCAAAGGTGACCGTGAGGGGGGCGTGCGGGGGGAGCGAGGGGGAGGAACGTGCAGGTCCCGGGCAGGGCCGCCGGGCGGGGCTTGGGGCCGGAAGCCCACCTTCGCTAGGGTCCGGGCCATGGCACACAACCCCCAAGCACCGTACGGCCAGGGCGGCCAGGGCCCCGAGGGCTCCTACGACCCCGCCGGCAGCACCCAGATGTTCCGCGCCTTCGTCGACGAGGGCACCCCGCAGCGACAGCCCCAGGCCGCCGCCCCTTCCTCCTCCGGGCCCCGCGTGGGCCTGATCGTCGGCGTGGTGCTGGCGATCGTGGTCCTGGCGGGGGTGGCTTGGCTCGCGCTGAGCTGACCGGCCCGGTCGGGCGGTCGCACATCGGCGACCAGCACCTGAGTGACGGAGGGCGGTCGTGCCGGAGGTTCCTTGCGGGCTTCTGGTGCGGCCGCCCTCTTTCCGAGTGTGGCCCCCTCCACCACCGCGTCAAGGGCGCTCCCGTTGGTCGCGTCGCTCCGCGATGGCCTACGGCCACCCTTGACCCGGCGGCTCCGGGGGCCCTTTCACACTCGGAGGGCGGCCGGGGGGCGGGGCCGCGCGACCAGGCCGGGTAGCGGCCGGGGTGGCAGGGCGGCGAGCAGGCCGGTGGGTGGTGAGGCCGGGGAGTGGTGGGGGCGGTTCCCATGTGCGGCCCGGTGGGTGGTGAGGCCGGGTAGTGGTGGGGGCGGTTCCCATGTGCGGCCCGGTGGGTGGTGAGCCCGGGTAGTGGTGCGGGTGCGTGAGCCTGTGCCGCCGGGTGGGGTGGGGGCTCGGCTTGTGGCGGGGGCGGGTGGGGGCCCTTCCGGTCGGTTGGTGGTGCGCGGCAGTGGCATGGGGTGCACCGACCCGGCTCAGCGACCGACGGCCGTCGCCCGGCCGGGCTTCAAGCCCCGCTGATCACCGCCGGTGGGTGGAGGGGCCAGCAGGGAGCCAAGTCACTCCCGTCACGCGAGGGATCCCCCGTCCCGTCGGGTGGTCGCGGGTGGTCGCGGGTGGTGCAAACTCCGTTCCCCACGCCCCCGGGTCGGCTGGGGCTGCCTCTCCCGTCACACGAGTGATCCCCCGTCCCGTCGGGTGGTCGCGGGTGGTCGCGGGTGGTGCAAACTCCGTTCCCCACGTCTCCGGGTCGGCTGGGGCTGCCTCTCCCGTCGCACGAGGGATCTCCCGTCCCGTCGGGTGGTCGCGGGTGGTGCAAACTCCGTTCCCCACGTCCCCGGGTCGGCTGGGGCTGCCTCTCCCGTCACACGAATGACCCCGCGTCCCATCCGACGGCGGCGGCGGACGGTGCAAACTCCGTTCCCCACGCCCGCGGGTCGTCCGGGGATGCCTCTCGCGTCACACGAGTGATCCCCCGCCTCATCCGACGGCGACGGATGATGCAAACCCCGTTCTCCACGCCCCCGGACGGCCCGAAGTCGCCTCACACGTCACACGAGCGCACTGCCGTCCCATCCCGGCGCGCGAG
>NZ_JBITTJ010000001.1:1240878-1285092 GCF_044541845.1 Streptomyces sp. NPDC085481 | reverse complement strand
CGGATGTGGAAGCCCAGTAATGGGTGGAGCTGACCGGTACTAATAGGCCGAGGGCTTGTCCTCAGTTGCTCGCGTCCACTGTGTTAGTTCTGAAGTAACGACCGTGTTGTCATCCGGTTGGTCAACTTCATAGTGTTTCGGTGGTCATAGCGTTAGGGAAACGCCCGGTTACATTCCGAACCCGGAAGCTAAGCCTTTCAGCGCCGATGGTACTGCAGGGGGGACCCTGTGGGAGAGTAGGACGCCGCCGAACAATCATTGTGGGAAAGCCCCGCACCTTATGGTGCGGGGCTTTTCTGCGTTCAGCGGCCAGTGGGGCGGCCCCGGTCCGGCCCGGAGCTGCCCTGCTGCTTACAGCCGGCCTGCCGCCTTCAAAGCCAGATAGGCGTCCGCGAGTGCGGGGGCCAGGTTGTCAGGAGTGGCGTCCACGACCGTGACGCCGTGGCGTTGGAGTTGTTCCCCGGTGCGGAGGCGCTGGGCCTGGGCCTGGGTGGCGGCCGCGGCCTCGTAAACGCCGTCCAGGGTGCCGCGGTTGGCGGCCATGCGGGCGATGTGCGGGTCGGCGACGGAGGCCACCAGGACCGTGTGGCGCTGGGTGAGTCGAGGGAGGACCGGGAGGAGGCCCTCTTCGGTGGGGGCCGCGTCCAGGCCGGTCAGGAGGACGATCAGGGAGCGTCGGGGGGCGCGGGCCAGGGCGGTGGCGGCCAGGCCGCGGGCGTCGGTCTCGACGAGTTCGGGTTCGAGCGGAGCCAGGGCGTCGACGACGGCCGGCAGGACGTCGCTCGCGGAGCGGCCCTGGACCTGGGCGCGGAGGCGGCGGTCGTAGGCCAGCAGGTCCACGCGGTCGCCGGCGCGGGAGGCCAGGGCGGTCAGGAGGAGGGCGGCGTCCATCGAGGCATCGAGCCGGGGGACGTCGCCGACACGGCCGGCCGACGTGCGGCCGGTGTCGAGGACGATCAGGATGTGGCGGTCGCGTTCGGGGCGCCAGGTGCGGACGGCGACGGTGGTCTGGCGGGCGGTGGCCCGCCAGTCGATGGAGCGGGTGTCGTCGCCCGGCACGTACTCGCGGAGGCTGTCGAACTCGGTGCCCTCACCGCGGGTCAGAACGCTGGTGCGGCCGTCGAGTTCGCGGAGGCGGGCCAGCCGCGAGGGCAGGTGCTTGCGGCTGGTGAACGGCGGCAGGACGCGGACCGTCCAGGGGACCTCGTGGTTGCCCTGGCGGGCGGCGAGTCCGAGCGGTCCGTAGGAGCGGACCGTGACGCGCTCGGCGCGGTTGTCGCCGCGGCGGGTCGGGCGCAGGGCCGTGGTGATGCGCCGGCGTTCGCCGGCGGGGACCGTCAGGTCTTGGCGGGAGGGGGTCTGGGTGCTGCTCGGGGGCCAGGCGTCGCGGAGTTGGGCGCGCAGGCGGCGGCGCGACGGGTTGGTGACCGTGAGCTGGACGTCGGCACCGTCACCGAGTCGAACGCTTGTATCACCACTTCGGGTGAATCGGAGCGTTCGCACTGGCGCGGCCATCGCGTAGTCGCACAGAATTGCGAGTGAGAGGGGCGCGTTGACCGCGAGCATCCCCGTCCAACTGGGCGCGAGGATGCCCACGGGAAGCGATCCGAGGGCGGCGAGCAGCGCGGTTCGTCCGGTGAGGGCCATGGGGCGCCGTTCTCAGCGGGGTACGGGGACGTGGGCGAGGATCGAGCTGATGACGGAGTCGCAGGTGACTCCCTCCATCTCGGCCTCGGGCCGCAGTTGGATGCGATGACGCAGGGTCGGCAGGGCCAGGGCCTTCACGTCGTCCGGGGTGACGTAGTCCCGGCCGGTGAGCCAGGCCCAGGCGCGGGCCGTGGAGAGAAGGGCGGTGGCTCCTCGGGGGGAGACGCCGAGAGTGAGCGAGGGGGATTCACGCGTGGCACGACAGATATCGACGACATAGCCGGCGATCTCGGGGGAGACCGCCACCTTGGTCACGGCTTCCCGGGCGGCCTCGAGTTCGGCGGGGCCCGCGACGGGGCGGACTCCCGCGGCCTTCAGGTCGCGGGGGTCGAAGCCGGCGGCGTGGCGGGTCAGGACGCTGATCTCGTCCTCGCGTGAGGGCAGAGGGACCGTCAGCTTGAGCAGGAAGCGGTCGAGTTGGGCCTCGGGGAGAGGGTAGGTGCCCTCGTACTCGACGGGGTTCTGGGTCGCCGCGACCAGGAAGGGCTCGGGCAGCGGGCGGGGGGTGCCGTCCACGGTGACCTGGCGTTCCTCCATGGCCTCCAGGAGCGAGGACTGGGTCTTCGGAGGCGTGCGGTTGATCTCGTCGGCGAGCAGCAGGTTAGTGAAGACCGGGCCGGGCTGGAAGGAGAACTCGGCGGTCCGGGCGTCGTAGACCAGCGAGCCGGTGATGTCGCCCGGCATCAGGTCGGGGGTGAACTGGACGCGCTTGGTGTCGAGTTCGAGGGCCGAGGCGAGCGCGCGGACCAGGAGGGTCTTGGCGACGCCGGGGACGCCCTCGAGGAGGACGTGTCCGCGGCAGAGCAGGGCGACGACGAGACCGGTCACGGCGGGGTCCTGGCCGACCACGGCCTTGGCGATCTCGGTGCGCAGGGCCTCCAGGGAGGCGCGGGCGCTGTCCGAGCTCGTGGCGGTCTCGGGGGTCGGGGCGCTCATGAAGTGCGTACCTCTCTTTCGAGGGCGTCGAGTTGGTCTGCCAGGCGGATGAGAGCGGCGTCCTCGGAGGGAGCCGCGCCGAAGAGGAGCTGCCGGTGGTGTCCGGAGTCGGTGGGGAGCCGGGAAGAGAGCGCGGGGAGGAGGAGCTCGGGGGAGTGGGCGTCCTTGGTGGGGACGCCGAGGAGCGGGGCCAGCCGGCCGCGGGTGGCGGTGCGCAGGACCGTGGCGGCGCGGTCGCGGGCGCCGGCCTTGCGGTAGAGGCGGGCGCGGCCCTCGGTGGCCTCGGAGGCGCGGACGGCGACCGGGAGCCGTTCGGTCACCAGGGCGCCGAGGCGGCGGGCGCGCCAGACGGCGGCCAGGAGGGCTGCGACGGCGAGTTGGAGCGTGCCCCACAGCCAGCCGGAGGGGATCAGTTCGAGGAAGGTGCTGCCGGGGGAGTCCGCGGAGTCGGGGGTGGCAGGCGCGTCGGCGAGGGAGGGGAGGTACCAGACGAGATGGGGCCGGGAGCCGAGGAGTTGCAGGGCGAGCGAGGCATTGCCCCGCTGGTCGAGACGCTTGTTGGAGAGAAGCTCGGGGGAGCCGAGCAGGACGGTGTCGCCGGCGCCCCGGCCGGGGATGCGGACCAGGGTCGGCCGGCCGTCGGCGAGGTAGCAACGGTCTGCGGTGCCGTGGCTGGTGAGGTAGCGCTCGCCGCCCAGGTCGACGGTTCCGGCGCGGGTCGCGGCGGTCAGGGTGCAGGCGGGCTCGAGCGGTTCCACGTGCGTGCTGACGTCCGTGCTGACGCTGGGGACGAGGGTGGCGAGGGAGGCAGGGCCGGGGCCGAGGAGGACGGTGCGGCCGGCCGAGCGGGCCATCGTCTCGTGCAGGGTGGACTGCTGGTCCCCGGTCAGCAGGTCCGGGGTGGTGACCAGGAGGGTGGTGTCCGCGCCGGTGGCGGCGGTGGCCTCGGCGAGGGTGCCGGCCAGGTCGACGGTGACGCCCTGGGCCTTGAGGAGTTCGGCGACGGCCCGGCTGCCGGACGGGTCGGCGGAGCGCGGGTCGAGGCGGCCGTGGTGATCGGCGGAGCGCATCGTGGCCACGACGATGCCGCCGATCAGGATCAGGGCGAGGATCAGGAGGGCGCTGCGCGCGCGGGTCCAGATCTGGCGGGCGGACAGCGAGGTCGACGTGGGGCTGGTGGCCGTCCGGCTCATCGGGGAGCCGCCGCGAAACCGGGGGCGGCGGTGGCCGGTTCGAGGGTCGGCTTGGTCCGCTCCAGGGCGGTGTCGAGTTCCTCGATGCGGCGGTACGCGGGTTCGTCGGCGGTGCGGCCGCCGTACGTCACGTCGTCGAAGGCGCGGGCGGCGGTTCGCAGTGCGTCGGCATGGGCGGGCAGGTGCCGGCCGGCTTCGGCGGCCGCCTCGTCGGCGGTGCGGCCGGGGCGCGGGTCGAGCAGGGTGCGCTCTTCGAGGGAGCGGACGATGGCCCGCATGCGCTCCTGGACGGCCTGGTTCCACTGGCCCGCGGAGGCGTGGCGGGCGGCGGCGATCCGGTGCTCGGCGGCGGTGCGGGGGCCTTCCTCGAACAGGGAGTCGGCGCCGGTGGAGGGTGAGCGGCGCGGGGTGCCCAGGCGCCACCACAGGGCGCCGATCAGGGCGAGCACGACCATGACGATGGCCACGAGGCCGACGACGCCGCCGGGGGTCGCCCCCGCGGCCGAGTCGAAGAGCCGGCCGATCCAGTCCCAGAAGCGGTCGAGGCCGCGCTGGAGCAGGTTGGGATCGTTCTCGTGGTACATCGGTTTGGACAGTTCCCGCTCCGCCGCCTCCTGGGCGGGGACGCGGGGGATGTCCACCGGTACGTCGCCGGTCGTGCCCCCCGTGACCGTCACGCCATCAGCCTCCGTAGCCGGGCAGTCCGGCGGCGCGGGCCAGTTCGAGGTCCAGTGCCTCCCGGCGGATGCGCTGGTCGACGTAGAGGAGGGCGGTGACTCCGGCGGAGATCGGGTAGGTGATCGCGTTGATGATCACGCCGCCGATGCCGGTGATGATCAGGAACGACCAGGTGTTCTCCGGGACGGTGCCGGCGAGGAAGCCGTCGAAGCCGCCGTCGCTCGCGCCTATCGCGATGGCCGCGAAGGGGATCGTGATGATCATCGCGACGAGGAAGATGAGCAGCTGGGTGAGCAGGGTGATGCCGAAGATCCGCCACCAGGAGCCCTGGACCAGTTTGGCCGAGCGCTTCAGCGACTTGATCACGCCCTCGCGCTCCAGCATCAGCGCGGGCGAGGCGAGGCTGAAGCGGACCGTCAGCCAGATGACGGCGACGGACGCGCCGACGCCTCCGAGGAAGGCGAGGCCGGCTCCCCCGGCACCGCCGAGGATGAGGCCGGGCAGCAGGCCGGCGAGCATGATGCCGGCGCTCATCGCCATCAGCAGCAGGGTCAGTCCGAGCAGCTGGAGGAGCCGCGGGCGGGCCTCCTGCCAGGCGGCGCCGATGGTGACCGGCTTGCCCAGGACGGCGCGGCTGATCACCACGGTGAGCAGGGCGGCGCTGACCAGTGTCGCGGCCACCATGATGAGGAAGGCCGGCGCCATGCCGATCAGGCTGCTCTGCATCGAGTCGACGGACTGCCGGAGCATCTCGGCCTGGCTGGCGTCCCGGTCGATCTCCGGGGGTGCCGGGACCAGATAGCGCTGGGCCAGGATCTCGGCGATCTGGCTGATCACGCCGACCGTGACGGAGACGGCCAGGACGGTCTGCCAGTAGCGGCGCATGGTCGACACGGCGCCGTCGAGGATCTCGCCCATGGTCAGCGGGCGCAGCGGGATCACTCCCGGCTTGGCGGCCGGCGGCCTGCCCCACGGGCCGGCCGGGCGCTGTCCGGCCCGGCCGAGACCCGCCTGGGCCGGCGGCGGGGTGCCGGGGACCGGGCCGGTCGGCGGCTGCCACTGGCCGGCGGGCGGCTGGTCCTTGGACCACTGGGGGGCGGAGCCGTCCGCGTCGCCGGGCGAGGCGGGCCGGGGAATCCCGGTGTCGTCCTGGCCGTCGGAGGGAGCAGATCCGGGCGAGGTCCAGCCCGGAGTGTCGTTCACGGTCGTCCACCTCGAGGAATGGTCGCGGGGCCGGATCGGCGAACCGGCTCGGTCACTGAGGCCGTTCGCCAGGCGTGGCAGCGGGCCGGGAGCCATCGTGCCACGCGCGACCCGCCCGCGGGCCGGGCCGGTATCAGCGCCCGGTGTCCCTCCTCAGGACACCGGTCGGGTTGTCACGGTGGTGACGGATTCCCGGAAAGCCACGACACGTTGAAGCGCGGAGCGACGCGCTCTACTCCACCGTGACCGTCTGCGGTACCGCCGGCTTCGGAGCGGTCGGCCCGCGAAGCGAACCGGTCCGGCTGTCGGTCACCGGGCAGTTGGTCCGCGACCTGCTGCTGATCGGTGTCGCTGCCCGAATGCCGGTGCCGGCAGTCGAACGAGGCAGGGGGCAGTCGGGCCGTTCGGGGACGCGACCGTAGGCCCCGGCCAGCGGCGCGGGGTACGGTTCTGGGCGGCCACGGGGGTGACTTCCATGACTGACGTCCACACCCACGGACACGGACGGTCATCAGCAGCCGTTCCGGGACGATGCCGCAGGTCAGTGAGGTATCTCACCAGCCGCCTTACGACTGATACGGAAATGGGATGATGTCGATATGAAGGGACGCGTTCTTGTCGTCGACGACGACACCGCACTGGCCGAGATGCTCGGGATCGTGCTGCGTGGTGAAGGATTCGAGCCGTCGTTCGTCGCGGACGGCGACAAGGCGCTCGCCGCATTCCGTGAGGCCAAGCCGGACCTGGTGCTGCTCGACCTGATGCTGCCCGGACGGGACGGCATCGAGGTGTGCCGGCTCATCAGGGCCGAGTCGGGTGTGCCGATCGTCATGCTCACGGCCAAGAGCGACACGGTCGACGTCGTGGTGGGCCTGGAGTCCGGGGCCGACGACTACATCGTCAAGCCGTTCAAGCCGAAGGAGCTCGTCGCCCGGATCCGGGCGCGGCTGCGGAGGTCGGAGGAGCCGGCGCCGGAGCAGTTGGCGATCGGCGATCTGGTGATCGACGTGGCGGGTCACTCGGTGAAGCGGGACGGGCAGTCCATCGCCCTGACGCCGCTCGAGTTCGACCTGCTGGTGGCGCTGGCCCGCAAGCCGTGGCAGGTGTTCACCCGTGAGGTCCTGCTGGAGCAGGTGTGGGGCTATCGGCACGCGGCCGACACCCGACTGGTGAACGTGCACGTCCAGCGACTGCGCTCGAAGGTCGAGAAGGACCCCGAGCGCCCGGAGATCGTGGTCACCGTGCGCGGTGTCGGGTACAAGGCGGGGCCGAGCTGACATGAGCGCAGGCAGTACTGCTCCGAAGCCCGGGGAGCCGGGAGTCCGGACGGGGCGGGCTGCCGGACCGGGGCGGGGGGGTTCCCGTTTCGGCCGTCTGCTTCAGGACGGGGCACCGGGTGGGCCGGTGTTCCGGCTCGTGGCGCGCTGGGTGCGCCGTCCGTTGCTGCCCGCCGTACGCCTGTGGCGGCGCAACCTGCAGGTGCGGGTGGTCGCGGGCACCCTGCTCATGTCCCTCGGAGTGGTCCTGCTCCTCGGCCTGGTCGTCATCGGCCAGGTCCGCAACGGTCTGCTCGACGCCAAGGAGAAGGCCGCGCAGAGCCAGGCCGCCGGCGGTTTCTCCGCCGCCCAGGACCGGGCGGCGACCACGCCGCCGGCCCCGGGCGGGCAGGACGGCGGCCGGGCCGGCTCGTCGGTGAACTGGCGCTCGACCCTCGTCGAGCAGCTGGCCAGCGGCGGGCAGAGCGCGTACAACGTGGTGGCGCTGTCCCTGGAGACCGGGGACACCGCGAGCCGCGGCGCGCGCGCCTCCGGTGAGGTCGATCCGACCACCAGCATCCCCGCCGACCTGCGGCACAGCGTGGCCCAGGGCACCAGTACCTTCCAGAAGTTCGCCAGGATCCACTACACCAGCGGCAAGGCGTCCGAGGCCGGGCTGGTGATCGGCAAGCGGCTCAACGACGCCGACGGCACCCCGTACGAGCTGTACTACCTCTTCCCGCTCACGCAGGAGGAGGACTCCCTCGCCCTGGTCAAGGGCACCCTCGCGACCGCGGGTCTGTTCGTCGTGGTGCTGCTCGGCGCGATCGCCTGGCTGGTGGTGCGGCAGGTCGTCACTCCCGTACGCATGGCCGCCGGGGTCGCCGAGCGGCTGTCCGCCAGTGGGCTCCAGGAGCGGATGAAGGTCACCGGCGAGGACGACATCGCGCGCCTCGGCGAGGCCTTCAACAAGATGGCCCAGAACCTCCAGCTGAAGATCCAGCAGCTGGAGGACCTGTCGCGGATGCAGCGGCGGTTCGTCTCGGACGTGTCGCACGAGCTGCGCACCCCGCTGACGACCGTACGGATGGCGGCCGACGTCATCCACGAGGCGCGGGTCGACTTCGACCCGGTCACCGCGCGCTCCGCCGAGCTCCTCGGCGACCAGCTCGACCGTTTCGAGTCGCTCCTGTCCGACCTCCTGGAGATCAGCCGCTTCGACGCGGGCGCGGCGGCCCTGGAGGCCGAGCCGATAGACCTGCGCCAGGTGGTACGGCGGGTCATAGGCGGAGCGGAGCCGCTGGCCGAGCGCAAGGGCTGCCGGATCCTCGTCGTGGGCGACGAGCAGCCCGTCGTGGCCGAGGCGGACGCCCGCCGGGTCGAGCGGGTGTTGCGCAACCTGGTCGTGAACGCCCTGGAGCACGGTGAGGGCCGGGACGTGACCGTGAAGCTGGCCGCCGCCGGCGGGGCCGTCGCCATCGCCGTACGCGACCACGGTGTCGGGCTCAAGCCGGGCGAGGCGGCCCGGGTCTTCAACCGGTTCTGGCGGGCCGACCCGGCCCGTGCGCGGACCACCGGCGGTACGGGCCTCGGTCTGTCGATCGCCGTCGAGGACGCCCGGCTGCACGGTGGCTGGCTGCAGGCGTGGGGCGAGCCGGGCGGCGGCTCGCAGTTCCGGCTCACCCTGCCGCGTACGGCGGACGAGCCGCTGCGTGGCTCCCCGATCCCACTGGAGCCGGAGGACTCGCGGCGCAACCGCGAGCAGGCGGCGGCCACGGCCGGCTCGGGGCCGCGCCTGACGGCGGTGCCGGTGCAGCCCGCAGGGGGCCACCCGGCGCTGCCCGTACCGCCGCGGATGACGCCCGTGCCGCGGGCGACGGTGGACCCGACGGCCCTGCCGGGCAGCGGCGCCCGGGTGGTCGCCCGGTCCGCGGCGGGCGCGGACGACGACGGGGGAGAGGCGATGGCGTCGACGCGCGCCGAGGGGGAGGACGGGACAGGTGGGCGCTGACCTTCGAGGGAAGCGGGAGACACCGGGGCGGGGAAGGCCGGTGCGCGGTGCCGTGCTGCTCGCGTGCTGCTCGCTGCTCGCGGCGGGCTGCGCGACCATGCCCGACAGCGGGGACGTACAGCCCGTGAAGGCCTCCAACCCGGGCGACTCGCAGGTGCGCGTGTACGCGGTCGCGCCGCGGGACAACGCCGATCCGGAGGAGATCGTCGACGGCTTCCTCGAGGCCATGACCAGCGACGACCCCGGTTTCGCCACGGCGCGGAAGTATCTGACGAAGCAGGCCGCCCGCACCTGGCAGCCCGAGGCGCGGATCACCGTGCTCTCCACCGCCCCCGACCGCGACCAGGCCGACCGGATGGTCGACCAGGAGACCCGGGGGCGGACCTATCCGATCTCGGGGCGGCGGATCGCGACGGTCGACGCCCGGCACGCGTACGGGCCGGAGGTCCCCGCCGAGTACAACGAGGCGATCCACGTGGTCCAGCAGCCGTCGGCGGACGGCAAGACCAAGGAGTGGCGCATCGACAGCCTGCCGTCGGGCCTGGTGCTCGGCGAGGCGGACTTCCTGCGCAACTACCGCTCGGTCAACAAGTACTACTTCGCCTCCGGGGAGAACTGGGTCGTCGCCGACCCCGTCTACATCCGGCAGCGCCAGGACCCGGTCACCCGCATGGACCCGGTGACGCAGACCGTCAAGGCGCTCCTGGAGGGCCCGACGCGCTGGCTGAGCCCCGCCGTCGACTCGCGCTTCCCGTCCGGCACGGAGCTGAGGAAGGGCGTCACGTCGCTGACGACCGACGACCAGTCCACGCTGAAGATCCCGCTCAACGCCAAGGCGGACCGGGCGAGCGCCCTCGCCTGCAAGGGGATGGCGGCGCAGCTGCTGTTCACCCTCGGCGACCTGACCTCGGTGCGGGTCGAGCAGGTGGAGCTGCAGGGCAGCGACGGCAACCGGCTGTGTCTGCTCGGCAAGGGGCAGGCCCTGGACGAGTTCTCGCCGGTCGAGGACCCCGGCCGGGCCGAGAACACGTACTACGTCGACGCGCACGGCAGGCTGATGGTGCTGTCGGCCGGCGGCAAGCAGCCGGACAAGCCGCTGGCGGTGCCCGGCCCGTTCGGCCAGAGCACGCAGCCGCTGCGGTCCGTCGCCGTGGACCGCGAGGAGAACCGCGCCGCGGGGGTCGTGCAGGAAGGGCGCGAACTGCGCGTCGCGTCGATCACCGCGGACGCCTCGGACTTCTCCGACAGCTACGGGACGTCCGGCGCCGCCGGGACCACCGAGGAGCTGCCGGCGCCGGTCGTGACCAGCAGCGCGCTGAGGCCCCAGGACCGCCTTTCCGCGCCGAGCTGGGACGGCCACGGCGACCTGTGGGTCGCCGACCGCAACCCGGTCAGGCCGCGGCTGTGGATGGTGCCCGGCGGGACGGGGGAGCGGGTCGAGGTCAGCACGCCGTGGCTGAAGGACGGTGCGCGGATCGAGTCGCTGCGGGTCTCCGCGGACGGTGTGCGGATCGCGCTCCTGGTGAAGAAGAACGACCGCACCACCCTGCAGATCGGTCGGGTCGAGCGGTCCGCCGCAGGCGGTCAGGAGACCGTCTCCGTCGTCGACCCGAAGCGGGTGGCGCCGCGCCTGGAGTCGGTCACGGCCGTGTCCTGGGCGGGTCCGAGCCGGCTCGTCGTGGTCGGTACGGAGGCCGGTGGGGTGCAGCAGGTGCGGTACGTGCAGACGGACGGCTCGACGTCGGCCACGTCGGTCCTGCCGGGCCTGAACGGGGTCACCGCGGTCGCCGCGCCGCACGGCGACCAGGTGCCGGTGGTCGCGGACTCCGGCAACGACGGCATCGTGCGCCTCGTGCCCGGGGCGAACTGGCAGCCCATGGTCAAGGACGGGACCTCGCCGGTCTACCCGGGGTGACCCGTGGCCCGGTGCTCCGGTCGATGCCCGGGTGAGTCTCTTGCCGGTCGACGCCCGGGTGAGTCTCTCCCGCCTCTGCCGGGCCCGGGCCGACGCTCTGCCGACGCCTCTGCCGGCGACCGGGTGGCCCGTCGCCGCTGTCCTGTCCGCCCCTGGTTTTCCACAGGGGTGGCCGGACTCGCGCGGCGGGGGGACAGTGGATCCATGCGGGGGTGGTGGCGCGAGATCGCCGGGCTGGTGCTGCCGGTCGCCTGCGGAGGCTGCGGGAGACCCCGTACGGCACTGTGCCCGCGGTGCGGGACCGAGCTGACCGGGCGCGGTCCGCGCCGGGTGCGGCCGCGGCCCGAACCGGCCCGGCTGCCCGTCGTCCACGCCGCCGCGCCCTACGAGGGTGCGGTGCGCGCGTTGCTCCTCGCGCACAAGGAGCGCGGGGCGCTGCCGCTGGCCGGACCCCTGGGCGGCGCGCTCGCTCGGGCCGTGGAGGCCGCCGCCGGGCCCTGTGACGCGATCGGGGCAGGCCCCCTTCTCCTCGTACCGGTGCCGTCCTCGCGGAGCTCCGTACGCGCGCGTGGCCACGATCCGACCCGGCGGATCGCGCTGGCCGCGGCCGGGCGGCTGCGGCGGGCCGGCCGGGCGGCGCGGGTCCTGCCGGTGCTGCGGCAGTGCCGGCCGGTGGCCGACCAGTCGCAGCTCGACGCGCGCGGTCGGCTCGCCAACCTCGCGGGGGCACTGGAGGTCGCCGCGGGTGGCGTACGGCTCCTGGACGAGGCCGCGCGGACGGCCGGGCGGGTGGTGCTCGTGGACGACCTGATGACGACCGGGGCGTCGCTCGCGGAGGCGGCGCGGGCACTGGATGCCGCACGCTCGGGCGTACACCGGCAGTTCATTCCCGGATTACGGGACAGCTCGAAGGAGCACGTGGCGGAAGGCGTATTCGAACAGCCGGTGGCGGCGGTAGTCGCATCCTCTCCGTCGTCGTTCGAAATAAACCGGAACTCGCGGGGAAGTTGCATCGTTGCAGGTGGTGAGAGGTGAGAGCACCCGAATGGAGGTAACTGCCGTCAGCGGGTGCCGACACCCGGCCGAACGAGCTATGTTCGGTTGTGAGGAATGGCGAAGGCTACGCCTCATCGAAAACACGGGTGCGCCTACAGGACAGGAGTTCAAGGCGAATTAACCTCGCGTTGGTGGGGTGGGGAGCTGGTCGGCGGGGGAGGAGAGGCTTAAGTCGCCAAGTCCGAGACCCCGGTAATCGCCGGAGTCTGGTGCAAAGGGAGAGGCTCGACGGCCAAGGAGCCGTACCGAGCGAATCCGGGAACGGAGTTCTGCGTGGACATCGTCGTCAAGGGCCGCAAGACCGAGGTGCCCGAGCGGTTCCGGAAGCACGTGGCCGAGAAGCTGAAGCTGGAGAAGATCCAGAAGCTCGACGGCAAGGTGATCAGCCTCGACGTCGAGGTGTCCAAGGAGCACAACCCGCGGCAGGCCGACCGGTCCGACCGCGTGGAGATCACCCTCCACTCCCGAGGCCCGGTGATCCGGGCGGAAGCTGCGGCTGCCGACCCGTACGCAGCGCTCGACCTCGCCAGCGACAAGCTCGAGGCGCGACTGCGCAAGCAGCACGACAAGCGGTTCACCCGCCGTGGCAACGGCAGGCTTTCGGCGGCCGAGGTCGCCGACGTGGTGCCCGGCGTCGCCCAGCTCAACGGAAGCGGCGAACTGGTCGCCGACGAGTCCGGCACGGTGCCCACCACGATGATGGGCTCGATCGAGGTGCAGGGCGAAGGGCCGCTGGTGGTCCGCGAGAAGACCCACAGTGCCGCACCGATGACGCTCGACCAGGCGCTCTACGAAATGGAGCTGGTCGGGCACGACTTCTATCTCTTCGTCGACTCCGACACCAAGCAGCCCAGCGTCGTCTACCGGCGACACGCGTACGACTACGGCGTCATCCACCTGGAGAGCGACCCGCTCGCTGAAGGCGGCGGCGCCGGCGGCGCACTCGGTGGCTGACCCGAAGTCGCGGACCTGACACACAACTGACACTCATGGTGCCCCTGGAGCGCCCCGCGCGCCCCCAGGGGCACCCCTGTGCGACCCCGTGCGACCCATGGGTTCACCGCACGGTCGCCCAGGCATGAAATCATGGCGTGCACGCCCAACCGGTGCTCTCCGAGGAGCGGTTGGACGCCAAAAGTGATGCAGGCACGACTTCAGGCCACGGCCTTCATGGGGGAGGAACGATGGCGGACAGCTTCGGGCCGGTGCACAGCGGGCGAGAGTCCCTTGGCACGGTGAACCCGGAGGGATCGGATTCGGACACCGGCGCGTCCCGCGACGAGCCGATCCGGGTTCTCGTCGTGGACGATCACGCCCTTTTCCGCCGCGGTCTCGAGATCGTCCTCGCGCAGGAGGAGGACATTCAGGTCGTCGGTGAGGCCGGGGACGGCGCGGAGGCCGTCGACAAGGCCGCCGATCTGCTTCCCGACATCGTTCTGATGGACGTACGGATGCCCAAGCGCGGCGGCATCGAGGCCTGCACCTCCATCAAGGAGGTCGCACCCAGCGCGAAGATCATCATGCTGACGATCAGCGACGAGGAGGCCGACCTCTACGACGCGATCAAGGCGGGGGCCACCGGCTATCTCCTGAAGGAGATCTCCACCGACGAGGTAGCCACCGCGATCCGCGCGGTCGCCGACGGCCAGTCGCAGATCAGCCCGTCGATGGCCTCGAAGCTCCTCACCGAGTTCAAGTCGATGATCCAGCGCACCGACGAGCGCCGGCTCGTGCCCGCGCCCCGGCTGACCGACCGCGAGCTGGAGGTCCTCAAGCTCGTCGCGACCGGGATGAACAACCGGGACATCGCCAAGGAACTGTTCATCTCCGAGAACACCGTGAAGAACCACGTCCGCAACATCCTGGAGAAGCTGCAGCTGCACTCCCGGATGGAGGCCGTGGTGTACGCGATGCGGGAGAAGATCCTCGAGATCCGCTGAGTCGCCCTACCTCGCGTCGCCCTACCTCGCGTCGCCCTACCTCGCGTCGCGCTTCTTCGGTCGCGCGCGCTTCCTCTAGTGCTTTCAGCCGAGGGCCTTCACCAGTTCGGGTGCAAGGTCCGGGGCGTCCACGCGCTCCACCGCCACGGCGTCGCAGCCCACCCACTCGGCCGCCTCGCGCAGCGCGGTCGCCACCGCGGGCACCGCCTTGGGGCCCTCCAGGGTCACCTGCCGGGCGACCAGGGTCCGGCCGTCCCGCGCCGGGTCCACCCGGCCGACCAGCCGGCCACCGGCCAGGACCGGCATCGCGAAATACCCGTACACCCGCTTCTGCTTCGGCACGTACGCCTCCAGTCGGTGCGTGAAGCCGAAGATGCGCTCGGTGCGGGGCCGCTCCCAGATCAGCGAGTCGAAGGGCGAGAGCAGCGTCGTGCGGTGCCGGCCGCGCGGCTCGGTCGCGAGCGCCGCCGGATCGGCCCAGGCCGGCTTCCCCCAGCCGGCCACCGTGACCGGGACCAGACCCGAGGCCTCCACCACGGAGTCGAAGGACTCGGCCTTGATCCGGTGGTAGTCGGCGATGTCCGTGCGGGTGCCGACGCCCAGGGCCTCCCCGGCCTGCCGTACGAGACGGCGCAGGCACTCCGTGTCGTCGAGGTCGTCGTGCAGCAGCGCGTCCGGGATCGCCCGCTCGGCCAGGTCGTAGACCCGCTTCCAGCCGCGCCGCTCGGTGACCACCACCTCGCCGTACATCAGCGCCCGCTCGACGGCGATCTTCGAGTCGGACCAGTCCCACCACTCGCCCTTGTTCTTGGCGCCGCCCAGCTCGGTCGCGGTCCGCGGCCCCTCGGCCCTGAGCTGCGCGATCACCGCCTCGTAGGCGCCGTCCGAGAGCTGGTGGGCCCAGTGCGGGCGGTCGCGGTAGGCGCGGCGGCGGAAGGCGAAGAGCGGCCACTCCTCGACGGGCAGGATGCAGGCCGCGTGCGACCAGTACTCGAAGGCGTGGCCCTCGGTCCAGTAGGCGTCCTCGACCGTGCGGCGGCCGACGGCGCCCAGGCGCGCGTACGGGATCAGCTCGTGCGAGCGGGCCAGGACCGAGATGGTGTCCAGCTGGACCTGGCCGAGATGGCGCAGCACGCCCCGCACCCCGGCCCGGCGGTCGGGGGCCCCGAGGAACCCCTGGGCCCGCAGGGCGATCCGGCGGGCTTCGTCGGCGGAGAGTTCGGCGGCGGGGCGCGGCGCAGTCGTCATGGTCCGCACCCTAGAGGGCGGCACTGACAGCGGGCCGGGCACCGGTGCGTACGGCAATGGCGGGGGCCCGGGCCCGGTGGGTGCGGCAATGGCGGGGGCCGGGCCCGGTGGGTGCGGAGTGCGGGCCGGGCCCGGTGTGTGCTCGCGCCGGGCCCGGTGTGTGCGTCGTGTCGGGCCCCCTGCGTGCGCCTGGTCAGTCGTGGGTGCGGACCTGCGCCGGCAGGTACGGGACCGGGGACGGCAGGCCCAGGTCGGAGGGGAGCAGCGAGCCGATCCACGCGTCGCGGACCGTGCCGTTGTTGACCAGACCCGCCCGCTCGACGCCCTCCAGCGTGAAGCCGGCCCGCTCGGCGACCGCCCGCGAGGCCGTGTTGCCGACCTCGGCGCGCCACAGCAGGCGGTGCACGCCGAGCGCGGTGAAGGCCCAGTGGGCGAGGGCGCCGACGGCCTCCGTCATGTAGCCGCGGCCCCGGTGCTCCTTGCCCAGCCAGAAGCCGACCTCCCGGATGCCCTGGCCCCGCGCGTGCAGACCCGCCGCGGCGAGCAGCGGCCCGCCCTCCAGCGGCTCGACCGCGAAGGAGTACTCCCCGTCCTGGCGCCAGCCGTCCGGCACGATGCGGGTCACGAACAGCTCGGCGTCCGCCCGGACGTACGGCGAGGGGACCGTCGTCCAGCGCTGGATGTCGGGGTCCTGACAGGCAGCGTGGACCGCCTCGGCGTCCTCCGGCACGAAGGGGCGCAGCCGCAGTCTGTCGGTGGTGAGTGTGATCGGGTCCATGACGGAATTGTGGTGACCCGCCCGGGTCGATGCGAACACTTTTCGGCCGGGCGGCACCTTCGGGCCACCTCGTGCGTTCTCTCTTACGGGCGGGAGAGGGGCCTCCTGGCATGCGGGCCTCCCTCCGCGCGTGCGGTCTCGCTTACGATGGCCGTTGCGGTGGGGACCACCTGCCGTGCCCGCGCCCGAGTCATGACAAGACCCAGTGCCAGGCCCGACCGGCAAGGAGACCAGCCTCAGTGTCCGTCTTCAACAAGCTCATGCGTGCAGGCGAAGGCAAGATCCTGCGCAAACTGCACCGCATCGCGGACCAGGTCAACTCCATCGAAGAGGACTTCGCCAACCTCTCCGACGCCGAGTTGCGGGCGCTCACCGAGGAGTACAAGCAGCGGTACGCCGACGGTGAGAGCCTCGACGACCTGCTCCCCGAGGCGTTCGCCACCGTCCGCGAGGCCGCCAAGCGCGTCCTGGGCCAGCGTCACTACGACGTCCAGATCATGGGCGGCGCGGCCCTCCACCTCGGCTATGTCGCCGAGATGAAGACCGGTGAGGGCAAGACCCTCGTCGGTACCCTCCCGGCGTATCTGAACGCGCTGTCCGGCAAGGGCGTGCACCTGATCACGGTGAACGACTACCTGGCCGAGCGCGACTCCGAGATGATGGGCCGGGTGCACCGCTTCCTGGGCCTGAACGTCGGCTGCATCCTCGCCAACATGACGCCCGCCCAGCGCCGCGAGCAGTACGCCTGCGACATCACGTACGGCACGAACAACGAGTTCGGCTTCGACTACCTGCGCGACAACATGGCGTGGTCCCAGGAGGAGCTCGTCCAGCGCGGTCACAACTACGCGTGCGTCGACGAGGTCGACTCGATCCTCGTCGACGAGGCCCGTACGCCGCTGATCATCTCCGGCCCGGCGGACCAGGCCACCAAGTGGTACGGCGACTTCGCCAAGCTGGTCACCCGCCTCACCAAGGGCGAGCCCGGCAACCCGCTGAAGGGCATCGAGGAGACCGGCGACTACGAGGTCGACGAGAAGAAGCGGACCGTCGGCATCCACGAGTCCGGCGTCGCCAAGGTCGAGGACTGGCTGGGCATCGACAACCTCTACGAGTCCGTGAACACCCCGCTCGTCGGCTACCTGAACAACGCCATCAAGGCCAAGGAACTGTTCAAGAAGGACAAGGACTACGTCGTCATGGACGGCGAAGTCATGATCGTCGACGAGCACACCGGCCGTATCCTCGCCGGCCGCCGCTACAACGAGGGCATGCACCAGGCGATCGAGGCGAAGGAAGGGGTGGCGATCAAGGACGAGAACCAGACCCTCGCCACGATCACCCTCCAGAACTTCTTCCGCCTCTACGACAAGCTCTCCGGCATGACCGGTACGGCCATGACCGAGGCGGCCGAGTTCCACCAGATCTACAAGCTGGGCGTCGTGCCGATCCCGACGAACAAGCCCATGCAGCGACTGGACCAGCCGGACCTGATCTACCGGACCGAGGTCGCCAAGTTCGCCGCCGTCGTCGACGACATCGCCGAGAAGCACGAGAAGGGCCAGCCGGTCCTCGTCGGCACCACCTCGGTCGAGAAGTCCGAGTACCTCTCGCAGCAGCTCAGCAAGCGCGGCATCCAGCACGAGGTGCTGAACGCCAAGCACCACGAGCGCGAGGCCGCGATCGTCGCCCAGGCGGGCCGCAAGGGCGCCGTCACCGTCGCCACGAACATGGCCGGCCGCGGTACGGACATCAAGCTCGGCGGCAACCCCGACGACCTCGCCGAGGCCGAGCTGCGCCAGGCGGGCCTGGACCCGGTCGAGCACGTCGAGGAGTGGGCCGCGGCCCTTCCGGGCGCCCTCGAGCGGGCCGAGAAGGCCGTGAAGGCGGAGTTCGAGGAGGTCAAGGAGCTCGGCGGGCTCTACGTCCTCGGCACCGAGCGGCACGAGTCGCGGCGTATCGACAACCAGCTGCGCGGTCGTTCCGGTCGTCAGGGCGACCCGGGCGAGTCGCGGTTCTACCTTTCGCTGGGCGACGACCTGATGCGGCTGTTCAAGGCGCAGATGGTCGAGCGGGTCATGGCGATGGCCAACGTGCCGGACGACGTGCCGATCGAGAACAAGATGGTCACCCGGGCCATCGCCTCCGCGCAGGGGCAGGTCGAGAGCCAGAACTTCGAGACGCGTAAGAACGTCCTGAAGTACGACGAGGTCCTCAACCGGCAGCGCGAGGTCATCTACGGCGAGCGCCGCCGCGTCCTCGAGGGCGAGGACCTGCACGAGCAGGTGCGCCACTTCATGGACGACACGATCGACGACTACATCCGCCAGGAGACCGCCGACGGCTTCGCCGAGGAGTGGGACCTGGACCGGCTGTGGACCGCGTTCAAGCAGCTCTACCCGGTCAAGGTCACGGTCGACGAGCTGGAGGACGCGGCCGGGGACCGGGCCGGCATCACCGCCGAGTTCATCGCCGAGTCGGTCAAGGACGACATCCACGAGCAGTACGACGCGCGTGAGAAGACGCTCGGCTCGGACATCATGCGTGAGCTGGAGCGGCGGGTCGTCCTGTCGGTGCTCGACCGCAAGTGGCGTGAGCACCTCTACGAGATGGACTACCTGCAGGAGGGCATCGGCCTCCGGGCGATGGCCCAGAAGGACCCGCTGGTCGAGTACCAGCGCGAGGGCTTCGACATGTTCTCCGCGATGATGGAGGGCATCAAGGAGGAGTCCGTCGGCTACCTGTTCAACCTGGAGGTCCAGGTCGAGCAGCAGGTCGAGGAGGTCCCGGTGCAGGGCGCCGTCGAGGGCACCTCGCTGGAGAAGCAGGACGCCGTGCCGGCGGGCGCCGGGCGACCGGAGATCCGCGCCAAGGGGCTGGACGCGCCGCAGCGGCCGGACCGGCTGCACTTCTCCGCGCCGAAGGTCGACGGGGACGGGTCGGTCATCGAGGGTGACTTCGCCTCGGACGAGGGCGGGGCCGGTTCTGGTGACGGGATGACGCGTGCCGAGCGCCGTAAGGCGCAGAAGAGTGCGGGTGGGCGTCGGCGTAAGAAGTAGCGCGCCGTTTGAGCGGAAAGGGCCGGTCGCCGTTGTGGTGGCCGGCCTTTCGTGTGGTGGGTGAGGGTCGGTCGTCGTTGTGGTGGTCGGTGCGTGGGGGCCGCTGCGGGGGCTGTGTTCGGGACTGCATGATTTACGGCGCGGTCGGCTGCCTGAGAAGCGCGGGGCCTTGTTCCGCGCCACAAATCACGCTTTACGTCCCGAACCCAGCCCCCGCAGCGGCCCCCACTCCCGTTGTCGGCGGGTCGGCGCGCCGGTGGGGGGCTCAGGGGCGCCTCGTGGTCCCTACGCGGGTAGGCCGTCCAGTTCCACTGCCGCGCAGCGCCAGCGGCGGTCCTGGCCCCGTTCCAGGCGGAAGGCGAGGGCTCGGACGCGGTCGCCGGTGGTGAAGTTGGCGCAGACCTCGACCGCGTCGGGGCCTGGTGGGTGGGCGGAGCAGCGGCGCAGGACCGGGCGGCCGCCGGAGCGGAGTGGTGTCTCAGGGGCCAGGGCGACCAGCTGGTCGTACGCCTCGCCGACGGTGTGGCCCAGCATCCAGTGGACCGGGCGTTCCCCGCTCAGTACGGCCAGGAGGCGTTCGGCGAACATCACGTGCGGCAGTACGTGGCGTGGTGGCCTCGTGCCAGCCCGCCCGCGCGGGCCCGTTCCGGCCGGCCCGGCGGGGCGGGCCGGCCTGGGGTGGGTGGGTGTCGTCGGCATGGGATCCCCGTTCGTCGCGTTGAGTCACCGTCGTTTACCAGTCGGTAACTTTGTTGGTGATCTTGTACGGGGATGGGGCCGCGGGTGGCAAGGGCGGGTGGGGTGGGGTGTTCGCGGTTGGCGGATTCACCTATCAGGGTGATGGGGCGGTGTCGTAGCCGTATTCGGGGGGTGCGTGCGCCGTCGGCGAGGGGTCGCGCGGGGGCTGGGTCCTGCCCCCGAAGGGGGACTCCGCACGTATCCTGAGGGCGTCTCCGACTACGAAAGCGGCCAGCCATGCGCGTGTACGTCCCCCTGACCCTTCCCGGTCTCGCACAGGCGCACAAGGCGGGCGAGCTCGGGCCCGGGCCCCTCACCGCCTACGCCGTCACCCCGGCTTTGCGAGAGTGGTACGTCTCCGACGACATCGAGGAGCTGGAGTACGCCGCCCTCAACCGTGCCGCCGCCGCCTCCCTCCGGCTGCTCGCCGGTGACCCGGGCGCGGCCAGGCGCCGGATCGTCGTCGCCGTCGACGTCCCGGACCGGGACGCGGTCGTCGACCCCGATCGTGGGCTCGACGCCAGTGCGCTCGGGGAGGTGCGTATCGCCGCCGCTGTCCCGCTGGTCAAGGCCGCGGCCGTGCATGCGGATGCCGATGACGCCGAGGGTGACGTCTCGGCCGCCGCGGACGCGCTGGGGGCCGCCGACCAGGGTGACGACGACGCGCAGTTCGTGGTGGACGGTGCCGAGGACCACGAGCTGCTCTGGTTCGGGGTGCAGGAGATTCCGGGGCTGCTCGGCTGACCCGGCGCGGTACCGTGGCCTGCTATGGGGAAGCACGCTAAGCACCTGGTCTGGGACTGGAACGGCACTCTGCTCGACGACATCAGTGCGGTCATCGGGGCGACGAACGCCGCCTTCGCCGAGCTGGGGCTCGAATCGATCACTCTGGAGCGGTACCGGGAGCTGTACATGGTGCCCGTGCCGAAGTTCTACGAGCGCCTGATGGGGCGGCTGCCCACGGATGAGGAATGGGTCCTCATGGACGGTGCCTTTCACCGGCACTACTGGCAGCGGGCCGAGGGCTGCGGGCTCACCGCGGGCGCCGCGGAGCTGCTCGCGGCGCGGCAGGCGTCCGGGCTCACCCAGTCGCTGCTGTCGCTCGCGCCCCACGGGGAGCTGATACCGCTGGTGCGGCGGCACGGGATCGCCGAGCGGTTCCTGCGTGTCGACGGGCGGGTCGACCGGTCCACGGACGGCAAGTCGGGGCACATGGTGCGGCACCTCGCGGCGCTGGAGGGGGTGCCGGCGGAGCGGGTCGTGGTCATCGGTGACGCGGCGGATGACGCTGTCGCGGCGGCGCACGTGGGCGCCAGGGCGGTGCTCTACACCGGGGGGTCGCACAGCCGGGCGTCGCTTGAGCGGGTCGGTGTGCCCGTCGTCGACTCGCTGGAAGAGGCGGTCGCCGTGGCGGAGGAGCTGGTCTAGGCCTGTCTTCCGGATCAGCCCGATGCATGGCTTGGGTGCCTTCGGGGTGCAGATGTGCCGCACCCCGCGGCCCCGGGATGATCCGAAAGGCACGGGTCAGGCGCGGGTCGGCTGCGGGGGGTTCGCCTTGCTCCCGCCCGCGCGTCCTTACGCCTTCGTTTCCCGCAGGACCCTCAGGAACTCCCGCATCCACGTCGGGTGGTCCGGCCATGCGCGGGACGACACCAGCATGCCGTCGACCACCGCCGCAGTGTCCTGGAAGCTCGCGCCCGCGGCCTGCATGTCCAGTTCCAGGGCCGGGTAGGCCGTGACGCGGCGGCCCTCCAGGCTGCCGATGGCGGCGGTCAGGAGCGGGCCGTGGCAGATCTGGGCCACCGGCTTGTCCGCGTCGAAGAACGACTTCAGGATCTTGCGGAGTTCCGGGTCGTTGCGCAGGTACTCCGGTGCCCGGCCGCCCGGGATCACCACCGCCACGTACTCGCCCGGGTCGACCTCCGAGAAGGCCAGGTCGGCCGGCCAGGTGTAGCCGGGCTTCTCCGTGTACGTGTCGTAGCCGGGCTCGAAGTCGTGGACGACGAACCGCAGCTGTTTGCGGGCCGGGGCCGCGATGTCGACCTCGTAACCCTCTTCGAGGAGGCGCTGGTACGGGTACATGACCTCCAGCGACTCCGCCGCGTCCCCGGTCACGATCAAGATCTTCGCCATGGCGACTCCCAGATCCCTGATGTCGATGGGCCCCGGGTAACCATTCGTCGCTGTCCAGATCGTCAAACTTCCCGTCCTGCTTTTGTACACATAAGGCTCATGACGGCCAGGGGGGCAACAGCGATAGGCTTTTGCCGTGATCAGCGCGATACGCCGAGGGGGCAGTGCAGCCCCCGGCCTCCGCCCGGCGCGCCACAGGCGCCGGGCCGACGGTGCGTTCGCCGATTCTCTCCGTCCGGGCGCGACAGGCGCGACACCCGTCGTGGCCGAGAACGGCCCGGACATCTCTCATCGCGGCATAACGTCTCTTTCGACCGGTACCACCGCGTCGTGGCGTTGTGTCCTTTCTTCCACCGACGTCACGCAATGGCGCGCGACAGGAGTCAGAGGACATGCAGACCAAGCTGGACGAAGCCAAGGCCGAGCTGCTCGAACGGGCCGCCCGGGTAGCTGAGAACAGCCCGGTCGGGGGGCGACTTCCGACGGGGCCGGAGAACGGGGAGCGTCCGGACCGGGACACCCTGCTCGACTACCTCCAGCGCTACTACCTGCACACGGCGCCCGAGGACCTGACGGGCCGCGATCCCGTCGACGTCTTCGGTGCCGCGCTCTCGCACTACCGCCTCGCGGAGAACCGCCCGCAGGGCACCGCGAACGTCCGCGTCCACACGCCCACGGTGGAGGAGAACGGCTGGACCTGCAGCCACTCCGTCGTCGAGGTCGTCACCGACGACATGCCCTTCCTCGTGGACTCCGTCACCAACGAGCTGTCCCGCCAGGGCCGCGGCATCCACGTCGTCATCCACCCGCAGGTCCTCGTCCGCCGGGACCTGACCGGCAGGCTCATCGAGGTCGTCACCCACGAGCCCAAGGGCGACCTGCCGCACGACGCCCTCGTCGAGTCCTGGATCCACGTCGAGATCGACCGCGAGACCGACAAGGCCGACCTCAAGCAGATCACCGCCGACCTGCTGCGCGTCCTGTCCGACGTCCGCGAGACCGTCGAGGACTGGGAGAAGATGCGCGAGGCCGCGCTGCGCATCGCCGACGGACTGCCCGGCGAACCCACCCCCGCCGACCTGCGGCCCACCGAGGTCGAGGAGGCCCGCGAGCTGCTGCGCTGGCTCGCCGACGACGCCTTCACCTTCCTCGGCTACCGCGAGTACGAGCTGGTCAACGGTGACGCCGCGCTGTCCGCGATCCCCGGCACCGGCCTCGGCATCCTGCGCTCCGACCCGCACCACAGCGGTGACGACCAGCACGCCCACCCCGTCTCGCCGTCCTTCAGCCGGCTGCCCGCCGATGCCCGCGCGAAGGCGCGTGAGCACAAGCTGCTCATTCTGACGAAGGCCAACAGCCGGTCCACCGTGCACCGGCCGTCCTACCTCGACTACGTCGGGGTGAAGAAGTTCGACGCCGACGGGAACGTCGTCGGTGAGCGGCGGTTCCTCGGGCTGTTCTCCTCGGCCGCGTACACCGAGTCCGTGCGCCGTGTGCCCGTCATCAAGCGCAAGGTCCAGGAGGTCCTGGAGGGCGCCGGCTTCTCGCCGAGCAGCCACGACGGCCGCGACCTGCTCCAGATCCTGGAGACCTACCCGCGCGACGAGCTCTTCCAGACCCCGGTCGACGAGCTCCAGTCCATCGTCACCAGCGTCCTGTACCTGCAGGAGCGGCGGCGGCTGCGGCTCTACCTGCGCCAGGACGAGTACGGCCGCTACTACTCGGCCCTCGTCTACCTGCCGCGGGACCGCTACACCACCCGCGTCCGGCTGCGGATCATCGACATCCTGAAGGAGGAGCTGCAGGGCACCAGCGTCGACTTCACGGCCTGGAACACCGAGTCGATCCTCTCCCGCCTGCACTTCGTCATCCGCGTCGAGCCCGGCACCGAGCTGGCCAAGCTCACCGAGGCCGACATCGACCGCATCGAGACCCGGCTGGCCGACGCCGCCCGCTCCTGGGCCGACGGCTTCGGCGAGGCGCTCAACGCCGAGCTGGGCGAGGAGCGCGCCGCCGAGCTGCTGCGCCGCTACGGCAACGCCTTCCCGGAGGGCTACAAGGCCGACCACTCGCCGCGCGCCGCCGTCGCCGACCTGGTCCACCTGGAGGCCCTGGCCGGCAGCGACAAGGACTTCTCGCTCTCCCTGTACGAGCCGGTCGCCACCGCCCCCGGCGAGCGCCGTTTCAAGATCTACAAGACGGGCGACCAGATCTCGCTCTCCGCCGTCCTGCCGGTCCTCAACCGGCTCGGCGTCGAGGTCACCGACGAGCGCCCGTACGAGCTGCGCTGCTCCGACCGCACCCACGCCTGGATCTACGACTTCGGCCTGCGGATGCCCGCGGCCACCGGCAACGGCGGCGACTACCTCGCCGACGACGCCCGCGAGCGCTTCCAGGAGGCCTTCGCCGCTACCTGGACGGGCGAGGCCGAGAACGACAACTTCAACTCGCTCGTCCTGTCCGCCGGGCTCACCTGGCGCGAGGCGATGGTGCTCCGGGCGTACGCGAAGTACCTGCGCCAGGCCGGTTCTACCTTCAGCCAGGACTACATGGAGGACACCCTCCGCAACAACGTCCACACCACCCGGCTGCTCGTCTCCCTCTTCGAGGCCCGGATGGCGCCGGAGCGCCAGCGCGCCGGCACCGAGCTGATCGACGGTCTCCTGGAGGAGCTGGACGGCGCCCTTGACCAGGTCGCCTCCCTCGACGAGGACCGGATCCTGCGGTCGTTCCTCACCGTCATCAAGGCGACCCTGCGGACCAATTTCTTCCAGAAGTCGGCCGACGGCAACGCGCACTCCTACGTGTCGATGAAGTTCGACCCGCAGGCCATCCCCGACCTGCCCGCGCCCCGCCCGGCCTTCGAGATCTGGGTGTACTCGCCGCGCGTCGAGGGCGTCCACCTGCGCTTCGGCAAGGTCGCCCGAGGCGGTCTGCGCTGGTCCGACCGGCGCGAGGACTTCCGTACCGAGATCCTCGGCCTGGTCAAGGCGCAGATGGTGAAGAACACCGTCATCGTGCCGGTCGGCGCCAAGGGCGGCTTCGTCGCCAAGCAGCTCCCGGACCCGTCCGTGGACCGCGACGCCTGGCTGGCCGAGGGCATCGCCTCGTACCGGACCTTCATCTCGGCGCTGCTCGACATCACCGACAACCTCGTCGGCGGCGAGGTCGTGCCCCCGGTCGACGTGGTCCGCCACGACGAGGACGACACCTACCTGGTCGTCGCCGCCGACAAGGGCACCGCGACCTTCTCCGACATCGCCAACGGTGTCGCGGAGTCGTACGGCTTCTGGCTCGGCGACGCCTTCGCCTCCGGCGGCTCGGCCGGCTACGACCACAAGGGCATGGGCATCACCGCCCGCGGCGCCTGGGAGTCGGTCAAGCGGCACTTCCGCGAGCTGGGCCACGACACGCAGGCCCAGGACTTCACCGTCGTCGGCGTCGGCGACATGTCCGGCGACGTCTTCGGCAACGGCATGCTGCTGAGCGAGCACATCCGGCTCGTCGCCGCGTTCGACCACCGGCACATCTTCATCGACCCCAACCCGGACGCGGCCACCTCGTACGCCGAGCGCCGCCGGCTCTTCGAGCTGCCCCGTTCGTCCTGGGCCGACTACGACACCTCGCTGCTCTCCGCGGGCGGCGGCATCCACCCGCGTACCGCCAAGTCGATCCCGGTCAACGCGCACATCCGGGCCGCCCTCGGCATCGAGGACGGGGTCACCAAGATGACCCCGGCCGAGCTGATGAAGGCCGTCCTGCATGCGCCCGTCGACCTGCTGTGGAACGGCGGCATCGGCACGTACGTGAAGTCCTCGGTCGAGTCCAACGCCGATGTCGGCGACAAGGCCAACGACGCCATCCGCGTCGACGGCCAGGACGTCCGCGCCAAGGTCATCGGCGAGGGCGGCAACCTCGGCGCGACGCAGCTCGGCCGCATCGAGTTCGCCCGCACCGGTGGACCCGCGGGTCTGGGCGGCAAGGTCAACACCGACGCCATCGACAACAGCGCCGGCGTCGACACCTCGGACCACGAGGTCAACATCAAGATCCTGCTCAACGGTCTGGTCGCCGACGGCGACATGACCGTCAAGCAGCGCAACAAGATCCTCGCCGAGATGACGGACGAGGTCGGCGCGCTGGTGCTGCGCAACAACTACGCGCAGAACACGGCCCTCGCCAACGCCGTCGCCCAGTCGCCGTCCCTGCTCCACGCCCACCAGCGCTTCATGCGCCGGCTGGGCCGCGACGGGGCGCTCGACCGGTCGCTCGAGTTCCTGCCCAACGACCGGCAGGTCCGCGAACTGCTGAGCGGCGGCCGTGGCCTGAGCCAGCCGGAGCTGGCCGTCCTCCTCGCGTACACCAAGATCACGGTGGCCGACGAGCTGATCGGTACGGAGCTGCCGGACGACCCGTACCTGCGCGGGCTGCTGCACGCGTACTTCCCGACGCTGCTGCGCGAGTCCTTCACCGACGCGGTGGACCACCACCCGCTGCGCCGGGAGATCATCACCACGGTCCTCGTCAACGACACCGTCAACACCGGCGGCTCGACCTTCCTGCACCGGCTGCGCGAGGAGTCCGGCGCCTCGATCGAGGAGATCGTCCGCGCGCAGACCGCGGCCCGTGCGATCTTCCGGCTGGGCGAGGTCTGGGACGCCGTCGAGGCGCTCGACAACAAGGTTCCGGCCGAATTCCAGACCCGGATGCGCCTGCACTCGCGCCGCCTGGTCGAGCGCGCCACCCGCTGGCTGCTCAACAACCGGCCGCAGCCGCTCCAGATCGGCGAGACCATCGAGTTCTTCTCGGACCGGGTCGCGCAGGTCTGGGAGAAGCTGCCGCAGCTGCTGCGCGGCGCGGACCTGGAGTGGTACCAGTCCATCCTGGACGAGCTGACCGCGGTCGGCGTTCCGGAGGAGCTGGCGCTGCGCGTGGCCGGGTTCTCCTCCGCGTTCCCGACGCTCGACATCGTCGCGACCGCGGACCGCACGGCCAAGGACGCGCTGGCCGTCGCCGAGGTGTACTACGACCTGGCCGACCGGCTGCGCATCACCGACCTGATGGACCGGATCATCGAGCTGCCGCGCAGCGACCGCTGGCAGTCGATGGCCCGGGCCTCCATCCGCGAGGACCTGTTCGCCGCGCACGCCGCGCTCACGGCGGACGTCCTGGCGGCCGGGAACGGCACCTCCACGCCGGAGGAGCGGTTCAAGGCATGGGAGGAGAACAACGCGGCGATCCTGGGCCGGGCGCGCTCGACCCTGGAGGAGATCCAGGGCTCGGACGCCTTCGACCTGGCGAACCTGTCGGTGGCGATGCGGACGATGCGGACGCTGCTTCGTACGCACAGCTAGTCACTGTCGGCGGCGGCGGAGTCGTCACGGGTCGAGGGGCGCCCTCGCCGGTTCACCGAGAACCGGTGGGGGCGCCCCCTTTTTGTCTCAGGTGGTCGGGCCTTCCGCCGTGACCGAGGCCGTCCACAGGCGCCTCGCCGCCAGGGCCGCCGCCGCGAGCAGCACGCCGTTGCGCAGGGTCATGACGGTGAGGCCCGCCGGGGTGCCGGCGAGGACGTCGTCGTAGAGGACCGGGTAGGCCAGCGCGCTCAGGGCGGCGGCCGGGAGGAGCAGCAGGGCGACCGGGCGCATGACCGTGCGGCGTGAGGTCAGACAGACGGCTCCCAGGCCGAGCAGCCAGATCAGGTACTGGGGGCTGATCACCCGGCTGGTGACGGTGAACAGCAGCACGGCGGCGAACGCGGCGTCGAGCGGCGTTGCCTCGGTCCAGCGGCGGGCCTGGAGCCGCCACAGGAGCAGCCAGATGAAGGCGGCGACGGTGAGCAGCAGGGCGAGGTGGCCGATGGTGGAGACGTACGGGCCGACGTACTCGAAGGCGCCGTAGCGGAACTGGACGGTGCCCGGCCAGGCGCCGGTCGCCTTCGCCAGGGCGAGGGCGGTGCCGCCGAGGGACTCGATCTGGACGCCCCGGTGGCCCTGCTGGCGCAGGAAGCCGAGGGACCCGGAGAAGAACAGCGCCAGGGTGGCGAGCAGGACCGCGGCGGTGACGGCGGCGGCGGTCCAGGCCTCGCGGGTGGTACGGCCCCGGGGGGTGCCGATCAGGGTGAGAGCGGGCCAGACCTTGACCATGGCGCCGAGTCCGGCGAGCGCTCCGCCGAGCCGGTGGGCGGCGCTGGAGCGGGACTTCAGGGCGAGCAGGGCGAGTACGGCGAGGGCGGTGGTCTGCACGTCGTAGCGGGCGAGCGGGGTGTGCAGGAGCAGGGGGAGTCCGGCGGCCCAGTACCAGGCGCCGTGGGTGAGGCGGTCGCTGTCGGCGTGGGCGAGGGCCGCGGTGACGGCGGCGTCGGCGATCAGGGTGAGCAGGACGAAGCCCTGAAAGTAGGTGAGCCAGGGGACGAGGCCGGGCGACATGATGACCAGGCCCGCGCCCGGCGGGTACTGCCAAGCGACGTCGCCGGGCGGGAAGGTGCCCTGGGCGAACTGGCCGTACCACTGCCGGTAGAGGACGTAGACCTCGCTGGCGACGCCCCGGATGCCGAGGTTGTCGCGCCACAGCAGGAGCAGCATCCCGGCGCGGGTGAGCAGCCAGAGCACGGCCAGGGCGAGCCGGGGGCCGCCGCCGACGGTCACGAAGGTGGCGGAGGTGAAGGTCTCCGACTCGAAGGGGGAGCGGGTGAGGGACGGTGGCGCGGGGGTGGTCGCACGGGTGGGGTCGTGCGGCGCGGGGGCGGCCGCCGGGGTGGGTTCGTGCGGGGGCGGGTCGGTGGTCATCCCTCCGCACTCTAGTCCGCTATGCCCCCTTTCTTCCGTGTCTTGGCGGCCGACCCGGTGAACTCTTCGTACGCCGCCACGACCTCCTGGGCCGGCCCGTCCATCCGCAGCGTGCCCGCCTCGAGCCACAGCGCGCGGTCGCAGGTCTCGGTGATGGTGGAGTTCGAGTGGCTGACCAGGAAGACCGTGCCCGCCTCGGCGCGCAGCTCGTCGATCCGCTGCCGGCTGCGGCGGCGGAAGGGCGCGTCGCCGGTCGCGAGCGCCTCGTCGATCAGCAGGACGTCGTGGCTGCGGGCCGCGGCGATGGAGAAGCGCAGCCGGGCGCCCATGCCGGAGGAGTAGGTCCGCATCGGGCGGGAGATCGCGTCCTCGTCCTTGTCGTTGATCCCGGAGAACGCGACGATGTCGCCGTAGCGCGCGCCGATCTCCTTGCGGCTCATGCCCATCGCGAGGCCGCCGAGGATGACGTTCCGTTCTCCTGTCAGATCGCCCATCAGGGCCGCGTTGACGCCGAGCAGGGCGGGCCTGCCGCGGGTGTAGACCCGGCCCTCGCTGGTGGGGAGCAGGCCGGCGACGGCCTTGAGGAGGGTCGACTTCCCCGATCCGTTCGAGCCGATCAGGCCGATCGCCTCGCCCCGGTACGCGGCGAAGCTGACGCCCCGGACCGCGTGGACGCTGCGGGCGCCGCCGCGCTCGGTGTACGTGACGTGGACGCCGTCGGCGACGACGGTGGGTTCACGCTCCTGGTGCTCAGCCACGGCCGTACGTCTCCTCGGCCTTCCAGAAGTAGACGAAGCCGCCCGCGAAGGTCAGCGCCGCCCAGCCGGCCGCCACCGCCCAGACGTGCGGCGGGAGCTGGGCGCCGGTGAAGCTCTCGACCAGCGCGAAGCGCATGAGGTCGATGTAGACCGCCGCCGGATTGCACTGCAGGGCGAGCACCACCGCGTCCGGGAAGCGCCCGCCGCCCGCGAGGTGCTGGATCGACCACATGACCCCGGACGCGTACATCCAGGTGCGCAGCACGAAGGGCATCAGCTGCGCGATGTCCGGCGTACGGGACGCGAGCCGGGCCAGCGCCATCGCGAGGCCGGTGCTGAACAGGGCCTGGAGCAGCAGTGCGGGGACGGCCAGGAGCCAGCTCGGGCGCGGGAACTCGCCGAAGCAGAGCAGGATCACCACCAGCGCGCCCAGCGAGAAGGCGAGCTGCTGGAGCTGCTGGAGGGCGAGCGCGATGGGCAGGCTGGCGCGCGGGAAGTGCAGGGCGCGGACCAGGCCCAGGTTGCCGCTGATGGCCCGGGTGCCGGTCATGACCGTCTGCGAGGTGAAGGTCCACACGAACACGCCCGTGATCAGGAACGGGACGTAGTCGGGGATGCCGTGCTTGACGTCCATGAGCACGCCGAAGATCGCGTAGTAGACCGCCGCGTTGAGCAGCGGGGTCATCACCTGCCAGACCTGGCCGAGCCGGGCCTGGCTGTACTGCGCGGTCAGCTTGGCCGTCGCGAAGGCGGTGATGAAGTCCCGCCGGGACCACAGCTGCCGTACGTACGCGGGGAGCGGGGGGCGGGCGCCGCTCACGGTCAGGCCGTGGCGCCGGGCGAGGGCCCGCAGCTCCTCGGAGGAGGGCGGGGCGGGCGGGGTGAGTGTGTGCGGGGTGGGGGTGTGGGGGGTGGCGAGGGTCTGCGTGGTCACGGGCATCGCTTTCGATGGAACGGGTCCGTATCGTCGCTACGGGGAGAGTAGGACGCCCGCACGTCGAAACGCAACCGTGTCGTCGTCACGTAACCGGTGGTTAAGATCCTGTGCATGACGACACCTTCGGGAACCCCTCGCCGCACCCCCGCGGGCGCCGCCGTGCTCCGGGAGGACGTCACGGAGGCCATCCGCACCGCCGTCCTCGAGGAACTGGCCGCGGTCGGGTTCGCCCGGATGTCCATCGAGGGCATCGCCCGCCGCGCCGGGGTCGGCAAGACCGCCGTCTACCGGCGCTGGAAGTCCAAGCTCTCCCTCGTCCTCGACCTGGTCGGGGCCTTCGCCGTCCAGGGGCTGCCCGCGCCGGCCACCGGCTCGCTCCACGGCGACGTACGCGCTCTCCTTGAGGTCGCCGCACACGCCCTGCGGCACCCGGTGGCCTCGCAGGTCATCCCGGATCTGCTGGTCGAGTCGGTACGGAACCCCGAGATCGCGGACACCCTGAAGGCCGCCCTGCTCGACCCGCAGCAGGGCGTCGTGGCCCAGGTCGTCCGCTCCGCCGCCGAGCGCGGCGAGCTGCCCGCGGGCGCCGACGCCGACCGCGCCCTCGACCTCGTGATCGGGCCGCTCTACTGGCGGCTCGTGGTCGTGCGCACCGAGCCGCCCAAGGGCTACCTGGACGACCTCGCGCGGTCGGCGGTGGCCGCGCTCACCGCGTGACGCCCCGGCCGCACGGACTACTTCACCGCGCCCGCCATCACCCCGGACACGAACTGCCGCTGGAAGGCGAAGAAGACCAGCAGCGGGATCACCATCGACACGAAGGCGCCGGGCGCCAGCACGTCCACGTTGTTGCCGAACTGCCGCACCTGCTGCTGAAGCGCGACCGTGATCGGCGGCGACTGGGCGTCCGCGAAGATCAGCGCCACCAGCATGTCGTTCCACACCCACAGGAACTGGAAGATGCCGAGCGAGGCGACCGCGGGGCCGCCCAGCGGCAGGACCACCCGGGTGAACAGCCGGATCTCGCCCGCCCCGTCGAGGCGGGCCGCCTCGAGCAGCTCGCGCGGGATCTCCGCGAAGAAGTTCCGCAGCAGGAAGATCGCGAACGGCAGCCCGAAGGCCGTGTGGAACAGCACCACGCCGAGCGTCGTCTCGAAGATCCCGACCGTGCCGAACAGCTTCGACACCGGCACGAGCGCCACCTGCACCGGGACCACGAGCAGCCCCACGACCACCAGGAACCACCAGTCCCGGCCGGGGAAGTCCAGCCACGCGAAGGCGTAGCCGGCGAGCGCGCCGATCACGATGACGAGCAGGGTCGCGGGGACGGTGATCAGGACGGTGGAGACGAGCGAGTCGGTGATGGCGTCGTCGGCGAGCAGGTTCCGGTAGTTCTCGGTGGTCAGCTGGGCCGGGGTGGTGAAGACCTGCCACCAGCCGCCCGAGGCGATGTCGGACGGGGAGCGCAGCGAGGAGAAGAGCAGTCCCACCGTCGGCATCAGCCAGAACAGCGCGATGAGGACGAGGAAGACGCGTAGGGCGCCGCCGGCGGTGCGGGCGGCGATCCGGGACGCCGTGGACGCGGGCCTGGAAGGGCTCCGGGAGGACGGGGTGCGGGACGAGCTCCGGGAGGACGGGGTCCTGGAGGCGAGGGACGTCACCTGCGGGTCTCCCTTCGCATGCGGCGGATGTTGACCGCCATCACCGGCAGGACGAACAGCAGGAGCAGCACGGCGATGGCCGAGCCGATCCCGAGATCGGCGTCCGTGCCGAACGACGAGCGGTACAGCTGGAGGGCGAGCACGTTCGCGTCGTCCTGCGCCGAGCCCGGCGCGATGATGAACACCAGGTCGAAGACCTTCAGGACGTTGATCATCAGGGTGACGAGGACGACGCCGAGGACGGGGGCGAGGAGCGGGACGGTGATCCGCCGGAACACCTGCCACTCGTTCGCCCCGTCGACCCGCGCGGCTTCGAGGAGTTCGCGCGGCAGTCCCGCGAGCCCCGCCGCGATGAGCACCATCGCGAAGCCGGCCCACATCCACACGTAGCTGCCGATGATGGCCGGGGTGACGAGCGAGGGGCCGAGCCACTGCACGCCGTTGTACTGCTCGCGGAAGTTGCTCGCGGGCAGGCGCAGTACGGCTCCGTCGGCGGCGGCCGGCAGGGTGAAGGTGCCGTCGGCGGCCGCCGTGGCGCGCGCGACCACCGTGCCGTCCTTCACCGCCTCGATCCGCAGCCCCTTCAGGCCGAGTTCCTTCGGGTCGACCGTGTTCGGCCGCCCGCCGCCGCCCCGGGTGAAGTCCAGCCAGGCGACGCCGGTGACGGCGTCGTTCGTGGTCGGCGGAGCCGGGCTGGCGGGGCGGGCGTCCTTCGGCATCTGCGCCGGGGCGACGCCGATCAGCGGCAGCCGGGCGATCTCCCCCGTACGGACCGGGGACCTGGTCTCGTACGCCCCGCCGCCCGCCTCCTTCAGCGGGTGCACGGGCAGCGGCCGGGCGCGCGGGAAGCCGGACGCCTCGGCGAAGGTGTCGTGGACGCCGACCCAGACCGCGTTGGCGACCCCGCGGTCCGGGTCCTGTTCGTACACGAGCCGGAAGATGATGCCCGCGGCGAGCATGGAGATCGCCATCGGCATGAAGACGACCAGCTTGAACGCCGTTCCCCAGCGCACCCGTTCGGTCAGCACCGCGAAGACCAGGCCGAGGGCCGTCGCCACGGCGGGGGCGACGACCACCCAGACCACGTTGTTGCGGACGGCGGTGCGGATCGACTCGTCCGTGAAGAGGGTGACGTAGTTGTCCAGGCCCGCGAAGGAGTCGCCGGCCTTGTCGAAGAACGAGCGCTGGACGGAGTAGCCGATGGGGTAGACGACCAGCGCGCCGAGCAGGAGGAGGGCGGGGAGGAGGAAGGCCGCGGCGGTGACGGTCCCACGGCCCTTGCTCCGCGTGCGGGTGCGGGTGGTGCTGCGCGTGGCGGTCACCGGTCAGCCCTTGTACGCCTTGGCGGCCTCGGCCTCCAGCCTCGCCTGGGTCCCCGCCACGTCCTTCGGGTTCTTCAGGAAGTCCTGGAGCGCCTTCCACTCGCCCTTGCCCGGCGTCCCGCCGAACGACTGCGGCATCTGGTCCGACATGTCGAAGCGGAAGCCGTCGCCCGCCCCGATCAGCGCAGTGGCGATCTTGCGCTGGACGTCGTTCGGGTACACGGCGGTGTCCAGGGACTTGTTCGGGGAGAGGAAGCCGCCCTCGGCCGCCCAGATCCCGGCCGCGTCGGGCGAGGCGAGGAAGGTCAGCAGGGCCTGCGCGCCCTTGGTGTCCTTCAGGGCCACGGCCGCGTCGCCGCCGGTCACCACCGGGGCGGCGCCGGAGCCGACGGCCGGGAAGGGGAACACCTTTGCGTCCGTGCCGACCTTGGCGCCGGTCTCCGCGATGTTGACCGCCGAGAAGTCGCCCTCGAAGACCATCGCCGCCTTCGCCCGGTCGCCGCCCGTGAAGGTCTGTGTGACGGAGACGGGGAACTCGGTCTGCAGCGCGCCGTTCGTCCCGCCCGCGAGGAGGGCCGGCTTGCCGAACAGCTCGGCCAGCGTGTTCAGGGCCTGGGTGACGGACGGGTCCGTCCACTTGATGGTGTGCTTGGCCAGCTGGTCGTACTTCTCCGGCCCGGCCTGGGAGAGGTAGACGTTCTCGAACCAGTCCGTGAGGGTCCAGCCGTCCGCGCCGCCGACGGAGACCGGGGTGACGCCGGAGGCCGAGATCGTCTCGGCGGTGGCGAGGAAGTCCTTCCAGGTCTTCGGCTCGCTCGCGCCCGCGTTGTCGAAGGCGGCGGTGTTGTACCAGACGAGGGACTTGTTGGCGGCCTTGAAGTAGACGCCGTACGGGGTGCCGTCGACGGCGCCGAGGTCCTGCCAGCCCTTCGAGAAGTTCTTGGTCAGCTGGGCCTTGGCCTCCGGGCCGAGCGGCTTGATCCACTTCTGGGCGGCGGCCTGCTGGATCGCGCCGACCTGGGGGAGCATCGCCACGTCGGGCGGGGAGCCGCCGGCGATCTTCGTACCGAGGAAGTTCACGATCGGGTCCTGGGCGGGCACGAAGGTGACGGTCGCGCCCGTGCGCTTCTCGAACTCCTTCAGGACCTTGGTGAAGTTCTCCTGCTCGGGGCCGGTCCAGACGGCGGCGACCTCGATCTTCTCGCCCTTCAGGGAGGGGAGCGTGAGCCCCGTCCCGCCCGTGCCGGCACTCGCCGTGGGGCCGCTTCCCTTGCCGCCGTCCCCGCTGCCGCAGCCGGCGGCCGTGAGGACGGCGACGGCCGTCACGGCGACGAGTTGAAGAGTTCTGGTGGTACGCATTCGAGCCCCGCCTCTCCCGCGTTTCCTGGTCCCGTGGGCTCAGGTCTACGCCGGGGCCGCGGGGCCCGCAATACCGCCTTCCGTGTCAAGTGGAGGATCGTGATCGGCTCGTGACGTGCTGTCAGGCGTGCGTGGGCGAGGTCAGCGGGGGTACCGGAGCGGCGTCGACGGAACGGGCGGCGCGGTCGAGCGCACTGGCCAACAGGGCCAGGTCCGTCGGGCCGTTGCCCAGCTCACGGACCGGGCGACGGGTGGGCGGGTCGCCCATCCGCTCCCACTCCAGCGGGACGACCGTGGGGCGCAGGGTCGCCGTGCGCGGGATGCGCCCGGTGACCCGGCCGGCCTGGAACGGGGTCACCCGGCCGTCCGGGTGACCGAGCCGCCCGCGGCCAGGCTGCGGCGCGTCAGGGCCGGGCGCGGCGGGCGGCGCGTCCAGCACGATCCGCAGCCGTGCTCCGTGCGCCAGCTCCGTGTCCGCGGTCCGGTCCGGCCGCGCCGAGGTGGCGACCAGATGGACCCCGAGCCGCGCCCCGTTCCGCGCGACCGCCTCCAGCGCCCGTACGACGGACCCGGCCGCGGGCCGCCCGGGCGCGCCGAGCGCGGGTGCGACCAGCGCGTCGAAGTCGTCCACGAGCACGACGAGGCGGGGGAGCGAGCCGGCGCTCTCGGGGCCGGGGGCGCGCCCGCCGGGCGTGGCGCCGTGGGGCGGGTTGCGGTCGCCGGTACCGGGGTGGGGGAGGCGGTCGCCGGGGGTGTCGCCGAGCAGGTCGGTGTCGGGGGGCGGGGTGCGGTCGGCGGACCCGGAGCGGGGCAGCCGCCCGCTGGGCGTGCTGCCCAGGTCCCCGGCTCCTGCGGGGTACGCCCGCCCGTCGGCGTGCTCGCGCAAGTCGTGGGCGCCGGTGCGCAGGGTGCGGCTGCCGGGGCGGTCGCCGAAGTCGGTGGCCGCGGGGCGCGGCAGGCGGCCGCTGGGCGTGTCACCGACGCCACCGCCGGCGGCCGTGCGCAGGGTGCGGCCGCCGGCGCGGCCGTCCGGTTCGGCGGCGCCGGGGTGGGAGCCGTGCGCCGGGGACCGGTCGGCGGCCGTGTGCAGGGTGCGGCCGCTGGTGCGGTCGGTCGGGTCGCCGGCGCCCGGGCGGTCACCGGCGCCCGGGCGGGGCACGCGGCCACTGGGGCGGTCCGCGAGGTCCGCGCCCGCCTCCCCGCGGGCGTCCGGGACGCGGGTGGTGGCGCGGGGGCCCGGGGGCATCGACTCGGCGGGGCTCGCCGCGCGCTGGGCGATGAGGCGGCCGGAGCGGCGGTCGGCGAAGTGGGTGTCGCCCAACAGCTCGGCGCGGCGCTTCAGTTCGGCGCCCAGGGCCTGCGCGAACTCGCGCATGCGGACCGGGTCCGAGGCGACCAGGTGTTCGGTGACGTGCGGCAGCTCCGTACAGGCCGCGAGGCCCTCGCCGCGCTCGCCGCCCGCGCCGTCGACCAGCAGGAGGCCGAGGCGGTCGGGACGGCCGCCCGCGGCGAGGGAGGCGGCGATGGAGCGCAGCAGCTCGGTGCGGCCGCTGCCCACCGGGCCCTCGATCAGCAGGTGCGGGCCCTCCGCCGTCAGGTCCACGGCGACCGGCCCGCGCGGCCCCGCGCCCAGGACCGCCGTGCCGTCCGCGGCCGAGGCCCAGCGGGCCATCAGGGACGCGGGGGTGGCCCGGGCCAGGCCCAGCTCGTCAAGGAGGCGTGACGAGGGCGGCAGTGCGGCCGCCCGGCCGTACCCGGCGCCCGCGGCCGTCTCCGTGCGCAGCGGGGCCAGCGCCCTGCCGAACCGCTCGGCCCAGGCGGCCGACACCGCGTCCACCACGCCGACCGTGCCGTGCCCCGCGGCCCGGCCGCCGGCCGTCCGCAGCAGCCGCAGGGCCGTCGCCACGTCACCGCTGAGCAGCGCGGCCGCCCCGCACTCGCGGAAGGCGAGGGAGGCCGCACACGCCGTCTCGTAGGTCGCGGCGACCGGCGAGGACGGCGAGGCGGCCGGCGCCTCGGCCAGGCACAGCAGATGGATGCCCGCAGCGGCGCCCGCCCCGGCGAGCCGCGCCGCGGTCTCGCGCAGGGCGGCGGAGCCCGGGTCGCCGTCCACGATGACGACCGTCGCCGGTCCCTCGTGGCGCGCGGCGGCCTCGGCGACCGCCGCCCGGTCGGCGCTGGGCCAGCCGGGCCCGAGCGGCCCGTCGTCCAGGCGCCGGGTCAGCTCCGTCATCCGCGCGTGGGCCTGGTCGCGGTCGTACGCGAGGAGCAGCCGGCAGTCCTGGCCGTGGCCGGGCCGGACGTGCGGGAGCCAGCCGAGCCAGCCCCAGGTCCGGCGCCGCTCCTCCAGGGGGCGGTTCCGGTCGGCGCTGATCAGCACGATCTCCAGATCGGCGGGGGAGTGCAGGGCCGCGAGCTGGGCGACGACCGAACGGGCCAGGCCCGTGAGCCGCGGGCCCGGTCCGGCGAGCCCGAGGGCGCCGGCCTCGCGCAGGCCGACCGTGACCGGCACCCCGGACAGCTCGGCCCGGTCCGTCGTGCCGAGCCGGACGACCAGGGCCTCGGGGTGGTCGAGGCCCCGCTCCCAGAGGCGCGGCCCGGGGCCGAGGGCCGTGAGGAGTACGGCGGCGGGGTCGGGCCAGCTGTCGGGCGAGGGGCCGGTGGCGTCCCCGGCGCCGCCTCCGGGGCGGGCCCCGGCGAAGGCGGGGACGGGCGCCACGCCGTACTCGGCGTCCTGCGCCCCGTCCTTGCCGCCCGCCAGCCGCCGCGCCCAGGCCCCGAGCCCGCGCCGGCGTGCCTGTCGGGTCCTGCTGTGGGCATGGAGCTCGGCCTCGCGCTCGTCGGGGAGCTCCGCCGCGCGGGCGTGACCCTCCCCGTCGCCGCGGCCAGGAGCTCCGCCGCGGGTGGCGTCGGCGCTGTCACGGCCCCGAGCCCCGCCGTGGGTGGCGTCAGCCGCGCCGCGGCCACCGGATCCGCTGCCAGGGGTGTCCGCGGTGCCGCGCCTACCCGGCCCGCCGTCGGTGGCGTGTGTGTCCCGGAGCCCGCGAGCTCCGCCGCCGGAGCCGTCCGCGTCGCTGCGG
This sequence comes from Streptomyces sp. NPDC085481, assembly GCF_044541845.1. Taxonomy (NCBI): domain Bacteria; kingdom Bacillati; phylum Actinomycetota; class Actinomycetes; order Kitasatosporales; family Streptomycetaceae; genus Streptomyces; species Streptomyces sp. NPDC085481. The sequence goes on along the minus strand of NZ_JBITTJ010000001.1, from coordinate 1,247,339 downwards.
CCACCGGTTCCGCCGTGGGCGGCGTCGCCGTCGTCGCGTCCGAGGGTCCCGCCGCGCGAGGCGTGCGTGTCGCCGCGTCCGCCCGGCCGGCCTGGGTCGGCGTACGCGCCGTCGCGTCCGCCCGCCCGGCCGCCGTCGGCGTCCGCGCCCTCGTGCCCCGGGGCCCCCGTCCCCCGGCCGCCGCCCTGGGCGCCGTCCCCGGCACCCCGCGCCCCGCCGTACGTCACCTCCCCGGCACCCCGCCGGCCGCCGCCGTACGGCGCTGCCTCATAGGGCGCCGCCCCCTGACCCGTACCGCCGTGGTCCACGCGCAGGTGGCCCTCGCCGTCCGGGGTCGTGGGGAGGTGCCCTGCCACGCCGTCCCGGCCGCCGGTGAGGCGCAGGGCGGACTCGCCGACGCGCAGCACCGCGCCGGGCGGGAAGCGGACGGGCTGGGGGCCGACGGCGACGCCGTCGAGGGTCGTGCCGTTCGTGGAGCCCGGGTCGGTGACCGTGACGCGGCCGTCCGGGCCGACCGTCACCGTGCAGTGGGACCGCGAGACGTCCGGGTCGTCCAGCGGCACGTCGGCGTCCACGGAACGGCCGATTCTGATCGCTCCGCCGTGCAGGAGATGGACGCCGCCGGCGTCCGGACCCGCCACCACGTGCAGCCGGGCCGCGGCTCCCTCGTCGATCGCGTCGTCCGCGCCGGGCACCTGGAGGGAGAGCACGGCCCCGTCGACCAGCGGCGGCTCGCCGAGCAGGCAGCGCCGGGTGTCGAGGCGCTCGCCGCCCGCGTAGAGGACGGTGGTGCCGGAGGAGGAGGTGTCGGGGCCGGAGACGGCAGCGGCGAGGGAGGAGGCCACGGCGGCCAGCTCCGTCCCCGCGGGGGCGGTGACGAGCACGTCGCAGGCGCGCCCGACGCCGTGGCCGGCGTGCGGCGCGAGGACGGTCAGCCGGATCTGCATCGCCGTCAGCGGTCCCTTCTGCGCGGCGCGCCCGGCAGGGGAACCACCCGCTGTCTCCCCCCACCCGACACGGACGCGTCGTCCGGTACAGGTCGGCACGGCGCGGGGGCTCCCGACCCCCGACACGACGTGCTGTACGCATCCTCGCACCTGCCACCGACAGCCCGCCCCCGGGTCGCCCTCAAGTGATCTTGTTCGGTCGCCTGTCGACGTGAAAACGCCTGGTTACGTACGTCTCGCGTCGCTTCCGGCAACCTCCGCCCCGCTCCGGGCGTCTCCTTTCCGGACACGTCCGGTGACCGTATTCCGCCGGAGCCCTGCCGGAATCCGCCATCCCGGGGACGGTCGGTGACCCGATCGGCGGCACTAAAGTGGGTCGGACACCCGGACGGGTCACAGAACACACAGGAACCCCGGGGACCCTCCACCGACCACCCCAGGACCACGATCAGCAGGGAGCGCGTGACGTGCGGCCTATCGGCAGCAAGTACCTGCTCGAGGAGCCGCTCGGCCGCGGCGCCACGGGCACCGTCTGGCGAGCCCGCCAGCGGGAGACGGCCGGCGCCGACGCGGCCGTGCAGGGCCGGCCCGGCGAGACCGTCGCGATCAAGGTCCTCAAGGAGGAGCTGGCCAACGACGCGGACATCGTGATGCGCTTCCTGCGCGAGCGGTCCGTGCTGCTGCGGCTCACCCACCCCAACATCGTGCGCACCCGCGACCTGGTCGTGGAGGGCGATGTCCTCGCCCTGGTCATGGACCTCGTCGAGGGCCCCGACCTGCACCGCTACATCCGCGAGAGCGGCCCGCTCACCCCGGTCGCCGCCGCCCTGCTCACCGCGCAGATCGCCGACGCCCTCGCCGCGAGCCACGCCGACGGCGTCGTCCACCGCGACCTCAAGCCGGCCAACGTGCTGCTCGCCGAGCGGGACGGCGCCATGTTCCCGATGCTCACCGACTTCGGCATCGCGCGGCTCGCCGACTCGCCGGGCCTGACCCGCACCCACGAGTTCGTCGGCACCCCCGCGTACGTCGCCCCCGAGTCCGCCGAGGGCCGGCCGCAGACCTCCGCCGTCGACATCTACGGCGCCGGCATCCTGCTGTACGAGCTGGTCACCGGCCGGCCCCCGTTCGCCGGCGGCACCGCCCTCGAGGTGCTGCACCGGCACCTGAGCGAGGAACCGCGCCGCCCCTCGACCGTGCCCGGGCCGCTGTGGACGGTGATAGAGCGCTGCCTCAGCAAGAACCCGGACCACCGGCCCAGCGCCGAGAACCTGGCCCGTGGCCTGCGTACGGTCGCCGCCGGCATCGGCGTGCACGCCACCCCCGCCCAGATCGAGGCAGCGGACGGCGTGGGCGCGCTCCTCGCCCCCGACCCGGCCCCGGCGCCGGTCCCGGGGGCCCCGGGGGCGGCGGACCCCACGCAGGTCCTGCCCAGCGGCGCCGGTCAGTACGACCCCGCCGCGCCGACCAGCGTGATGCAGACCAGCGGCCCGGCCGGCGGTCCCGCCGGTGCGGCCGACCCGACGGCGGTGCTGCCCGCGACGGGCGCCGCCGACCCGACGGCGGTCATGCCGCCCGTACCGCCGCAGCCGCCGCAGTCCGGGCAGCAGAGCGACGAGCCGCACCCGTGGCAGAGCCAGCTGCGCGCGGCCCGCGACCGCAACGAGCAGACACAGGTGCAGTACCTGGACCCGAGCCAGGACCCGCTGCGCCGCCGCCCGCAGCGCCAGCCGCAACAGCCCCACCAGCAGCAGCCGCAGCAGTACCAGCAGCCGCAGCGGCCCCCGCAGCCGCAGCAGTACCAGCAGCCCCAGCGGCCGCCGCAGCCCCAGCCATACCAGCAGCAGCCCCAGCCGTACGCCCCACAGCGGCAGCAGTACGCGCCCCAGCCGCAGCAGCAGCAGTACGCGCCCCCGCAGCCGCCGCCCCAGGGCCCGGCCCCGGCCCCCGCCCAGCGCGAGCCGCGCGAGCCGCGCCGGCGCAGCTCCAACCCGATGCGGATCCCGGGCCTCGGCTGCCTCAAGGGCTGCCTGTTCACGATCGTGCTGTTCGTGGTCGCGGGCTGGCTGATCTGGGAGCTCACCCCGCTCCAGGACTGGGTCGCCCAGGGCAAGGGCTACTGGCAGGCGATCGGCGACGGCATCTCGTCCTTCACCGACTGGGTCTCCTCGCTCGCCGACAGCGGGAGCGGTACCGGAGGCACGGGCACGGGACCGTAAGGGCTCCCGGGGCCCCCGAGAGGGGTCACACTGTCGCTTTGTCGACTTCCGAGGGGTGATTTCCCCTCGGAAGTGCCGGTGGGCGCCCTCGGACGCGTAACTTTGACGCGAACCGCAGCCGCTGAGGGAGCAGTCTTGGCACGGAATATCGGCAGCCGCTACACGGCCCACCAGATCCTCGGGCGGGGCAGCGCCGGCACGGTGTGGCTCGGCGAGGGCCCCGAGGGCCCCGTCGCCATCAAGCTGCTGCGCGAGGACCTCGCCTCCGACCAGGAGCTCGTCGGCCGCTTCGTCCAGGAGCGCACCGCCCTGCTCGGGCTCGACCACCCGCACATCGTGTCCGTCCGCGACCTCGTCGTCGACGGCAACGACCTCGCGCTCGTCATGGACCTCGTCCGCGGCACCGACCTGCGCACCCGCCTCGACCGCGAGCGCCGGCTCGCCCCCGAGGCGGCCGTCGCGATCATCGCCGACGTGGCCGACGGCCTCGCCGTCGCCCACAAGGCCGGCGTCGTGCACCGGGACGTCAAGCCCGAGAACATCCTGCTCGACATGGAGGGCCCGCTCGGCCCCGGCGGCGCCCACCCCGCCCTCCTCACCGACTTCGGCGTCGCCAAGCTGATCGACACCCCCGGCCGCACCAAGGCCACCAGGATCATCGGCACCCCCGACTACCTCGCCCCCGAGATCGTCGAGGGCCTCCCGCCGCGCGCCGCCGTCGACATCTACGCCCTCGCGACCGTCCTGTACGAGCTGCTCGCCGGCTTCACTCCCTTCGGCGGCGGCCACCCCGGCGCCGTACTGCGCCGCCATGTCACCGAGACGGTCGTCCCGCTGCCCGGCATCCCCGAGGAGCTGTGGCAGCTGATCGTGCAGTGCCTGGCCAAGGCCCCGGCCTCCCGGCTGCGCGCCTCGGAGCTCGCGACCCGGCTGAGGGACGTGCTGCCGCTGCTCAAGGGCATCCCGCCGCTCGACGTGGACGAGCCGGACGCGGACCCGGCGGCGGAGCCCGCGTACGAGGAGGACCCCTTCCCGACCGGCACGGGCGAGCCCGCCCCGCGCCGGGCTGCCGTCCCCCTCGTCCCCGGCGCCTCGACCGACTCCAACCGGGACACCCACACCTCCATGCGGGTCCCCGGCCCCGACGAGCTCTCCGGCGGCCCGCTCGGCACCGCCCGGGCCCCGCGCCCGGCGGGCGCCCGGCGGCCCGGCTCGGCCCGGCACAAGGCGGACGCGGTCCGCAAGCGCCGGATCACGCTCACCGTCGCGGCGGTCGTGATCGCGGGCGCGCTGGGCGCGGGCGGCTATCTGGTGGCGTCGGGCGACACGGACACCCCGCCGCAGGATTCGAAGCAGTCCTCGCAGCCGTAAGGGCGTACCGGGCCGGGCGGGGGTATCCCCCGGGGCACTTGCGGGCGGCGGCGGCCGTCCCGGCCGTCCTCCAGCCCGCCCGGCGCCGGGCCGCCGCAGGTCCCGGGCGGCCGTAGGTCCGGGTCCTTGCCGCGAGCCGTTACGCTGGACGCGTGGCAGTCGTCGATGTATCCGAAGAGCTGAAGTCCCTCTCCTCGACCATGGGGTCGATCGAGGCCGTTCTGGACCTCGAGAAGATGAGGGCAGACATCGCCGTGCTCGAAGAGCAGGCCGCGGTCCCGTCCCTGTGGGACGACCCGGAGGCGGCGCAGAAGATCACGAGCAAGCTTTCGCACCTCCAGGCCGAGGTCCGCAAGACCGAGGCCCTGCGCGGCCGCATCGACGACCTCGGAGTCCTCTTCGAGCTCGCCGAGGAGATGGACGACCCGGACACCCGGGCCGAGGCGGAGTCCGAGCTGGTCGCTGTCCGCAAGGCGCTGGACGAGATGGAGGTCCGCACCCTGCTCTCCGGCGAGTACGCCGAGCGCGAGGCGCTGGTCAACATCCGCGCCGAGGCCGGCGGCGTCGACGCCTCCGACTTCGCCGAGCGCCTCCAGCGCATGTACCTGCGCTGGGCCGAGCGGCACGGCTACCCGACCGAGGTGTACGAGACCTCGTACGCGGAGGAGGCCGGCATCAAGTCGACCACCTTCGTCGTGAAGGCCCCGTACGCGTACGGCACGCTCTCCGTCGAGCAGGGCACCCACCGCCTCGTGCGCATCTCGCCCTTCGACAACCAGGGCCGCCGCCAGACCTCCTTCGCGGGCGTCGAGGTGCTCCCGGTCGTCGAGACGAGCGACCACGTCGACATCGACGAGTCCGAGCTGCGCATCGACGTGTACCGCGCGTCCGGCCCCGGCGGCCAGGGCGTCAACACCACCGACTCGGCCGTGCGCATCACGCACCTCCCGACCGGCATCGTGGTCTCCTGCCAGAACGAGCGCTCGCAGATCCAGAACAAGGCCAGCGCCATGAACGTCCTCCAGGCGAAGCTCCTCGAGCGCCGCCGCCAGGAGGAGCAGGCCAGGATGGACGCCCTGAAGGACGGCGGCAGCTCCTGGGGCAACCAGATGCGCTCCTACGTCCTGCACCCGTACCAGATGGTCAAGGACCTCCGTACGGAGTTCGAGGTCGGCAACCCGCAGTCCGTCCTGGACGGCGAGATCGACGGCTTCCTGGAGGCCGGAATCCGCTGGCGCAAGCAGCAGGAGCAGACGCAGTAACCCGCCTCTCCTGTGGCGTACTCGCGCCGGGCCCCGCTCACTTGTGGTGAGCGGGGCCCGGCGCTTTGCGGGTCCTTTCCGGCTGCTTCCGGGCCGAAACGGCCCGGTTCGGAATTCGCGAGCGCAAGCGGAAGTTGTGGTTGTCTGACGCTTTGTCGACATGGGAACTGCCCTGGCGGGAGCGGAAGTTCCGCGTTTACGTCACAGTTGCATCCCCGCATGACGGTCAACTGGTGATCTTTCGGGCATCGCACGCGCAACGACCTTGACGGGTCATCGGAAACTCGCAAGGGTGGCTCGCGGCATGCGTTGTCATGGGGCGCGTGTGAACGGGGGCAGGTTCAGCGAGCTTGACCGCGCCCACTGTCCGAGCCCCGAGCGCAGCTCTACAGACGATTTTGAGCTACTGGGGGTAGCAGCCAGATGACGAAGAAGACGCGGGTCCGCATCGCGCGGATAGCTGCCGGTGCCGTGATCGCGGCCGGCGCGTCGCTCACTGCCGCGGGTGCCGCCTCGGCCGTGGGTGTCAACATCACGCTCGGCGCCGAGGTCGGTGGCGACGAGCCGCCCACCTGCGAGATCGACCCGACGCTGTGCCAGACGGGCGGCAACGAGAACGGCGGTACCGAGAACGGTGGTACCGAGAACGGTGGTACCGAGAC